>DATDLJ010000069.1:0-126010 GCA_036519395.1 Solirubrobacterales bacterium
AAATACACGATCACGCCGGAATTCCTCCCCACCGACGCCAGCCAGCAGCGCGAACAGCTGGTCCGCCGGCTCGGCGCCGAGGACTCCTCGATCGACATCGTCGGCATGGACGTGATCTGGACCGGCGAGTTCGCCAACGCCGGCTGGGTCGAAGAGTGGACCGGTCCGCTGAAGAACCAGGTGACCGAAAAGGTCTTCCCCAACGTGATCGAGACTGCCTCCTTTGACGGCAAGCTCTACGCGGCGCCGTTCAACACCAACACCCAGCTGCTCTGGTACCGCAAAGACCTGGTCAAACAGCCGCCCAAAACCTGGGACCAGATGATCGAAGTTGCCGAAGGGCTGAAAGAAGCCGGCTCGATCCAGGTGCAGGCGAACCGCTACGAGGGCTACATGGTCTTCGTCAACGCGCTAATCGAGAGCGCCGGCACCGAAATCCTCTCCGGGCCCGAAGAGGTCGACCTCGAACAGGGCCCGACCGAAAAGGCGCTGGAAGTGATCGGCAAGCTGGCCAACGGAGGTGCCGCGCCGCCGAGCCTCTCGACCTCGGACGAGGACAGCGCCCGGCTCGGCTTCGAGGCCGGCGAATCGGCCTTCATGACCAACTACACCTTCGCCTACGCCAGCGCCCAAGCCGAAGCGCCGGAGATCGGCAAAGAGATGGGCTTCGCCCGCTTCCCGCGGGTCGACGCGAACACCCCGAGCAAACCGCCGCTCGGCGGCTTCAACCTCGCGGTCAGCTCCTTCTCCGAGAACCAGGACGTCGCCTTCGACGCGGCAGCGTGTTTGGCCAACGACATAAGCCAGAAAACCGCGGTCGAACTCGACGGCCTGCCGCCTTCGCGCTCCGACCTCTACACCGACAAAGTCGTGACCACGGCCTATCCGGGCTTCGCCGAGCTGGTCAAGGAATCGATCGAAGGCTCGGGGCCGCGGCCGACCACCCCCGCCTATCAGGACGTCTCGCTGGCGGTCCAGCGCTCGCTGCACCCGCCGGACAAGATTGACCCCGACGACACCGAATCGATCTTCGACGAACTGAAGGAGAACGTCGAAGACGCGGTCAAGCGGGAAGGGCTGCTCTGATGGAGGCACACGCCCAGAAGACCTCCTCGCGAACCCGCTCGGAACGGAAACTCGCCTGGATGCTCTGCGCGCCGGCGGTGCTGGCGATGCTGCTGGTCACCGCCTATCCGATCGCCTACGCGGTGATCCTCTCGCTGCAGAACGTCGACCTCCGTTTCCCCGACGAGAACAGCTTCGCCGGGCTCTCCAACTACGTCACGGTGCTGACCTCCGACCTCTGGTGGACGGACATCTTCAACACCGTCTTCATCATGGTCGTCACCGTCTCGATCGAGCTGGTGCTGGGGATGGCGATCGCGCTGGTCATGCACCGGGCGATCTTCGGCCGCGGCATCGTCCGCACCTCGGTCCTGATCCCTTACGGGATCATCACCGTCGTCGCCGCCTTCGCCTGGCAGTTCGCCTTCGCGCCGGAAACCGGATTCGTCAACGACCTGATCGGCAGTGAAACCGACTGGTTCGGCGGCCGCTTCACCTCCTTCGTGGTGATCATCCTCGCCGAGGTCTGGAAGACGACCCCGTTCATGGCGCTCTTGCTGCTCGCCGGGTTGGTGACGATCGACGGCCAGCTCTACGAGGCGGCGCGGGTCGACGGCGCCAGTGCCTGGCAGCGCTTCACCCGGATCACGCTGCCGCTGATGAAGCCGGCGATCCTCGTCGCGCTGCTGTTCCGCACCCTCGACGCCTTCCGCGTCTTCGACTCGATCTTCATCATGACCCGCGGCGCGCTGGACACCGAATCGGTCTCGATCCTCGGCTACAACCAGCTGATCTCACGCCTCAACCTCGGCCTCGGGTCGGCGGTCTCGGTGCTGATCTTCATCTGCGTCTTCCTGATCGCGCTGCTGTTCGTCAAAGGCTTGGGGGCCAAGCTCGAGGAAGGGCGACCGGGAGGCTGAGATGGAACACCAAGGCCGCGACTACGCCCTCTGGAGCATCACCATCTTGCTGGTGGTGCTGTTCGCGCTGATCCCGGTGCTGTGGCTGATCTCGATCTCGCTGAAGCCGCCGGACGAGCTGACCGACCAGAGCTTCATCCCCAAGAGCATCTCCTTCGACAACTACAAGAGCCTGTTCGAAGGCGGGATCGACGACAGCCCCTTCATCAAGCCGCTGATCAACTCGATCCTGATCGCCCTGATCACGACCGTGATCGCGATCGTCCTCGCCAGCTTCTGCGCTTATGCGATCGCCCGGCTCGAATTCCCCGGCAAGCGGTTGATCCTCGCCGGGGCGCTGGCGATCGCGATGTTCCCGCCGATCTCCACCGTCGGGCCACTGTTTGACATGTGGCGGGCGCTCGGGCTCTACGACACCTACCTCGGCCTGATCATTCCCTACCTCACCTTCTCCCTGCCCTTGGCGATCTACGTCCTCGTCGCCTTCTTCAGAGAGATTCCGTGGGAGCTGGAGCAGGCGGCGCAGGTCGATGGCGCCACCCCGTTCCAGGCCTTCACCAAGGTGATCGTGCCGCTCGCCGCGCCCGGTGTATTCACCGCCGCGATCCTCGTCTTCATCTTCTGCTGGAACGACTTCCTCTTCGCGATCTCGCTGACCAGCTCGGATGCTTCGCGAACCGTTCCCGCCGCCCTCGCCTTCTTCACCGGCGAATCGTCATTCACCGCCCCAACCGGGAGCATCGCCGCCGCCGCGGTGGTGGTGACGGTGCCGATCATCGTCTTCGTCCTCTTCTTCCAGCGCCGAATCGTCGCCGGGCTCACCGCCGGCGCCGTCAAGGGATAAAGGAGCCACACCGATGTCAGAGATAGTCCTCGACGGAGTCACCAAGACCTTTGCCGACGGTTTTGAAGCCGTCAAGGAGATGGACCTCGAGATCAAGGACGGGGAGTTCATGATCCTCGTCGGCCCCTCGGGCTGCGGCAAGTCGACCGCGCTGCGGATGATCGCCGGGCTCGAGGACATCTCCAGCGGCGAGCTAAAGATCGACGGCGAGATCGTCAACGACCGTACGCCGAAGGATCGCGACATCGCGATGGTGTTCCAGAACTACGCGCTTTATCCGCACATGACCGTGCGCGAGAACATGGGCTTCGCGCTGAAGCTGGCGGGCGCCGATAAGTCCGAGATCGACGAGAAGGTCGAGGCGGCAGCGCGGACGCTCGACCTCGAGCAGCACCTCGACCGCCGGCCGGCCAACCTCTCCGGCGGCCAGCGGCAGCGGGTGGCGATGGGGCGGGCGATCGTCCGCGACCCGAAGGCGTTCCTGATGGACGAGCCGCTCTCCAACCTCGACGCGAAGCTGCGGGTGCAGATGCGGACCGAGGTGGCGCGACTGCAGTCGAAACTGGAGACGACGACGGTCTACGTCACCCACGACCAGACCGAGGCGATGACCCTCGGTGACCGGGTGGCGGTGATGCGGGCTGGAGTTCTGCAGCAGGTGGGAAACCCAGCCGACCTCTACGACAACCCGAAGAACCTCTTCGTCGCCGGCTTCATCGGCTCGCCGGCAATGAACTTCATGCCGGGGGAAATCAGCGGCGGCAAACTACAACTGCCAATCGGCGAGGTAGACCTGAGCGACCTCGGGGTCGAGCAGCGCGACGGCCAGGTGATCGCCGGGCTGCGGCCGGAGAACTTCGAGGACGTGACGGTGATCGGCGACCTCAAGGAGGAGCGCGGGATCACCTTCGAGGCCGAGATCGACCTCGTCGAGTCGCTCGGCTCAGACCTCTACGCCTACTTCCACATCGAGTCCGAAGGCGTCCAGTCCGACCAGCTCGCAGACATCGTCGAAGCGAGCCTCGAGGAAACCGGCGCCGGCGAAATCCGCGAGGGCCACGAGCAGATCGTCGCCCGCCTCGACCCAACCAGCAAAGTCAAGCGCCGCGAGCAAGCCGAGCTCTGGGCCGACACGGCGAAGCTGCACCTCTTCGATCCCGAGAGCGGCGACAGCCTGCGCGCGAAATAGCCGCAACTTCCCCGCCCGCTGACGGTTCTTGCGGGCGGCATGAATAAACGTCTCCTCCTCGCCGCACTTGCGGCCCTCGCGGTCGCAGTTGCCTCGCTTGCCGCCTCCGCCGGCGCCGAAAAGGCGCCGCCGATCGTGGTCGGTGACGCTTGCGAAGCAAACGCCGTCGTCCCCAACCGAACTCTCTTGGCGAACGAGTTGAGCAGCTCTGGCCTGCGGAACATCCCGCAGGTCTCCGAAGGTGATGTGGTGATCACGCGCTGGGGAGTGCGAAGGGCTCCGGGCCTCAGCGCGATACCTCAGCGGCTCGAGATCTACGCGCCGCAGGGCGAGGGGGAATACCGGAAGGTCGCCGAGAGCGAGACGAAGACGGTGAGCGACGGGTCCAGCAGCTTCAACTCCCGGATCGTGCTTGACGGCGGCGAGTCGATCGGGCTCTTCGGCCCCGGCGGGACGTACGCCTGCCAGGAGGAGGGAGAGACCTCGCTTGGCGCCGACGGCGCGGCGGCGGTTGGCGAAACCCGGAGCTTCACCACCGAATCAGGGATCGGCTCGCCCGTCTATGCGGTGGTCGAGATCGACTACGACAAAGACGGCTACGGCGACGAAACCCAGGACCGCTGCTACGGCGAGGCCTCCAAGGACAGCGACTGCCCGATTGGCGTCAGCGTCACGGCGGTCACGGTCAACCGTCGCGCGATCCTGCTCGAGATCACGCCCAAGGCCTGGGCGCGGATCAAGGTCAGGGGTGAATACCTCTGGCGGGAGCCTTCGAAGCGGCCCGGCGAAGAGGGGCGCCTGGTCGGCACCGACCGGGACACCCACAGGAAGGTGGCCGGAGCGAACGAGCCGCGAACCTTCCGAGTGCCGCTGCCGGGGAAAGTCCTGCGCCGCCTCAACCGGCTCAGCCCGGCCCAGTCGATGGTCGCGCGGATGGAGATCTACATCACCGACCGCGATGGCTGGAAGAGCGAAAAGCGAATGCGGATCGCGATCTGGGGCCGGCGCTAGGCGCCCGCGACCAGGTCTGCCATCAGCGCCACGGCTCCCTTGTCATCCAGGCCCTGGACGCCGGTGAGGTCTTGCCAGGTGCGGAAGGCGAGCGCGTGGCCGATCGCGGCGCGGGTCCGCTTGGCGGCGTTGCCGCGCAGTCCCCTCCCCCGCATCAGGATCTCCACCGACTGCTCCAGCATCCCTCGATAGGCGCCCATCAGCTCGCCGACGACCTCGACCGTGGCTTCATCGCGGAGCAGCTTGTCCATCATCCCCTCGGTCTGGCGGTAGTAGGCGTAGAGGTCCAGGAGGGCGGCGTCGAGGCGCTCCCCGGGATCCGCGATCGCGGCCCAAGCGCCGATCTCGGGCGCTGGGTTTTCCTCGGCCCAGTGGGCAGAGCAGGCGCCGAACAGGGCCCGCTCGTCGGAGAAGTGGCGGTAGAGGGTTGAGCGGCGGACGCCGGCGTGCTCGGCGACGGCGCTCATCGAGGTATTGGCGGGACCGAGGGAGCCGTGTAGCTCGACCGCGCTTTCGGTGATCCGCTGGCGCGTCTGCGCCTCGGCTTCGGCGCGGGCCTTTTTCTCGTACTTGCGTTTTTGCTCGGACATAGGTGTACGACCAATATTGACAGATCCGTCAACAGCCGCTACCTTTTCGCGCGACACTACTGTTCACTGAATTTGAAAAGGAGAAAAGAAGATGGCAACTGTGATTGGTCCCAACGACGGCAAGGCGGGCTTCCTCGGCAGCATCGGGGTGCGATTCATGATCGACGGCGAGGGTGCCGGCGGCGACTTCTCGCTGGTCGAACACCCGCTCTCGCCGCGGGCGCTGGCGGCGCCCCTTCACCGCCACACCCGCGAGGACGAGTACAGCTTCGTGCTCGAGGGCCGGATGGGTGGGTTGCTCGGCGAGGATGTCGTCGAGGCCGGTCCCGGTGACCTCGTCTTCAAGCCGCGCAACGAGTGGCACACCTTCTGGAACGCCGGCGAGGATCCCTGCCGGATCCTCGAGATCATCGCCCCGGCCGGCTTCGAGCACTTCTTCGAGGAGCTGGTCGACATGGGAGGAGTGCTGCAAGCACCCCCGGAGGAAGTGGCGGCGCTGAGCGACCGCTACGGCCTCGAAATGAAACCGGAGACCGTGCCCGAGCTGCTGGAGCGCTTCAACCTGGTGATCGGCGAGCCGGTCGAAACCGCGTTGCAGCTCGCATAGCGCCCGCAAATAGCGGGAGTCGAAGACGGGGAGGGTAGCCGTGCGGCGCTGCTACCCTCCCCCGGTAGGCACTCTGTCTGCCTGCGCGTCCGTCTTCAATCGGCAGTGAGGAAAACGCGCTTTTGACTCCCGACCAGGGGTTCAGCTTCGATCGCCAAGGACCGCGCGAGGAATGCGGTGTCTTCGGCGTATACGCACCCGGCCACGACGTCTCCCGCCTGGCCTACTTCGGGCTCTACGCGCTGCAGCACCGCGGGCAGGAGTCGGCCGGGATCGCCACCTGCGAGGGCGGGATGATCACGACGATGCGGGAGTCTGGGCTGGTCTCCCAGGTCTTCGATGAGGAGAAGCTGCGGGCCTTGGAGGGGGACATGGCGATCGGCCACGTCCGTTACTCGACCACCGGCGGCGGCTCCTGGGAGAACGCGCAGCCGATCTGGCGCGACGACGGTCGCGAGGTCGCCCTCGCCCACAACGGCAACCTGACCAACGCGGTCGAGCTCTGGGGCGAGCTGAAAGAGAAGGGACTGCACTTCCGCGGCACCTCCGACTCGGAGATCATGGCGGCGCTGCTCTCCTCCCACGAGGGGAAGATGATCGAGGACGCGGTCGCCGACGTGATGCCGCGCCTGCAAGGCGCCTACTCGACCGTGGTGATGACCAAGCGGGCGATCGTCGCTTTCCGCGACCCGCACGGGATCCGGCCGCTCAGCCTCGGCCGCCTCGGCGATCGCTTCGTCGTCGCCTCGGAGAGCTGCGCTTTCGACATCATCGGCGCCGAACTGATGCGCGAAGTCCACCCTGGCGAGATGGTCTCGCTGACCGAGCGCGGACTGGAGACCCGCCAGGTTGTCAAGACCGAGCGTCGCGCCAGCTGCGTCTTCGAGCACATCTACTTCTCCCGTCCCGACAGCCGCCTGCGGGGCGTGGTCCTGCAGCAGGCGCGGGGGCGGATGGGCGAGATCCTCTGGCGCGAGGCGCCGGTCGAGGCCGACCTGGTGATCGCGGTGCCGGACTCCGGCAACCCGGCGGCGGCTGGATTCGCCCGCGCCTCGACGATCCCCCGCGACGACGGGCTGATCAAGAACCGCTACGTCGCGCGGACCTTCATCCAGCCGGGGCAGGAGCTGCGCAAACACGGGCTGCGGTTGAAGTTCAACCCGCTGCCGGAGATCGTCGCCGGCCAGCGCCTGGTCGTCGTCGACGACTCGATTGTGCGCGGCAACACCACCCGCCAGATCGTCGGCATGCTGCGTGACGCCGGCGCCAGCGAGGTGCACCTGCGAATCTCGGCGCCGCCGATCCGCAACCCCTGCCACTACGGAGTCGATATGTCGACCCGCGAGGAGATGATCGCCCACAACCGCTCGATCGAGGAGATCGCCGACGAGCTTGAAGCGGACAGCCTCGCCTACCTTTCAATCGCCGGTGTCTACGAGGCGATCGGCGGCGATCCGAGCGAACACTGCGACGCCTGCTTCACCGGTAACTATCCACTTGGCGACCCCGACGAGGCGGATGGCAAATTCGCCCTGGAGACGATCGCCGCAGCACCTGCGGGAGGGTAAGCAAGTTGAGAAAGCGGCTGAAGGCGGCGATGGTCGCCGCGAGCGTGGTTGTCCTTGTCGGTCTGCTGGTCGCGCCATCGGCGCCGGCCAAGTTCCGCGGCGCCCCCAACTCCAAGCTGCAGAAGGCGCTGACGGCGATCGTCGAGTCGCCGGCCGGGCCGCCCGGGATCTCGGTCCTGATCGACCGCGGCAAGCACACCGAGTTCCTCCAAGCCGGCGTCGCCGACGTCAGCAACCGCCGGCCGCCGACCCCGTTCGAAGCCTTCCGCATCGCCAGCGTCTCGAAGGGATTCAACGCCTACCTGGCGGCGAAGCTGATCGGCAACGGCGCCCTCTCGCTCGACACGACGCTGCGGGAGAAGATCCCCGGCGTGCTGCCGGCGGCCGAAGGGGTGAAACTGCGTGAGCTCCTCCAGCACACCAGCGGCCTCGCCGACTACATCCGCTCGCCCACCTTCGTCGAACAGCTCCTCGCCGACCCGGCCCGTTACTTCTCCCCGCTGCAGCTGACCGAGTTCGTCCGCGACGAGCCGCTTGAGTTCGCGCCGGGATCGCAGTACCACTACTCCGACACCGACAACATCGCCGCCGGCCTGATCGAGGAAGAAGCGAGCGGCCTCTCCTACGAACAGCTCCTGCAGCGGCGGATCTTCGGGCCGCTGAAAATGCGCAACAGCAGCCTGCCGAACACGATCAAGATGCCGCGGCCGTTCCTGCACGGCTACGAAGTCGAGCCGGGTGAAAAGCCGGAGGACGTCAGCGAACTGATCAACCCGGCCGGCGCCTGGGCCTCGGGCGGGATCGTCTCGACGCCGCTCGACATGGCCCGCTTCGCGCGCCGCTACGTGCCGACCGTGCTCGCCACCGCCACCGTCGAAGGTCCTTTCCGCCTCGGCTCCTCCTCGCCGCCGGGACCCGGGAAGAACTTCGCGGGGCTCGGGCTCTTCCGCTACCGAACCGGCTGCGGCACCGTCTACGGCCACACCGGATCGTTCCCCGGCTACCGGATCTTGGTCGCCGCGAGCGCCAACGGCAGGCGCTCGATCGTCTTCGTCGCCAACTCCCAGATCGTCCCCGGCTCGGGCTCACAGCTGATCGCCAAGGCGATCACCCAGGCACAGGGGCGGGCGGTCTGCCGGGCGCTGAGCTGATCGGTCGCGCTTTCGAGAAGATGCGCGCGTGAGCGCCTTCCGGATCGTCGTTCTCGCCTCGGGCAGCGGCACCAACCTGCAGGCGATCCTCGACCAGTTGCACGGGCAGGGGCTGGTGGAGGTGGTCGGGGTTGGCTCCGACAAGCCGGGGGCAGGGGCGCTCGAGCGCGCCGCCGCATTGGGCGTCGACACCGCCGTCTTCCCCGCCGACGCCTACCCCGACCGCATGGCTCGCGACGCGGCGATGGGCGACTGGGTCGAATCCCACCGCCCCGCCCTCGTAGTCCTCGCCGGCTACATGCAGCTCCTGACCGAACCGTTCGTCGCCCGCTTCGCGGGGCGGATCATCAACGTCCACCCCGCCCTGCTGCCCTCATTCCCCGGCCTCGATGCGATCGGACAAGCGCTCGACGCGGGGGTGCAGGAGACCGGCGTCACCGTTCACTTCGTCGACGAGGGGATCGATACCGGGCCGGTGATCCTGCAGCGGCGGGTGCCGGTGCCGGTTGGCCGCGAACGTGGGGTGCTGGAGGCCGCCGTCCACACGGTCGAGCACCAGCTCTACCCGGAGGCGATCCGCATGATCGCGGAAGGCAGGGTTAGGATCGACCCCAGCGACCCGCGGAGGGTCGCGATCGATGACTGACCCCGCCACCGACATCCAGCAGGACAGCCTCGGCGACGGCCAGGTCAAGGTGCGCCGGGCGCTGATCTCGGTCTCCGACAAGACCGGGGTTGCCGACTTCGCCAAGGCGCTGGCGGCGCTCGGAGTCGAGATCCTCTCCACCGGTGGCACCGCGACGGCGCTGCGCGAGGCGGGGCTCGATGTGACCGATGTTTCCGAGTTCACCGGCCAGGAAGAGATCCTCGGCGGCCGGGTGAAGACGCTGCACCCGCGGCTACACGCGGCGCTGCTGGCGCGGCGTGGCGACCCGGAGCACATGGCGACCCTGGAGCGCGAAGGGATCGAGCCAATCGACATCGTCTGCGTCAATCTCTACCCCTTTGAGCAGACCGTCTCCGCCCACGAAGTGGCGCACGACGTGGCGGTCGAGAACATCGACATCGGCGGCCCGACGATGATCCGGGCGGCGGCCAAGAACCACGAGAGCGTCGCCGTGATCGTCAAACCGGAGTCCTACGACGCGGTCTGCGCCGAGCTGGAAGAGAGCGGCGGCGAGATCTCGGCCGCGACCCGGCACTGGCTCGCCAACGAGGCCTTTGCCCAGACCGCGCGCTACGACGCCGCGATCAGCCGCTGGTTCTCGATGGAGTACGAGGACTTCCCGGAACACCTGGCGATCGCCTATGAGAAGGAGATGGACCTCTCTTACGGGGAGAACCCGCACCAGCGGGCGGCGCTCTACTCGGAGGTGGGGCTGCGCAGCCACATCCTCTCCCGCTGCTCGAAGCTGCACGGGCGGGCGCTCTCCTTCAACAACGTCCTTGATCTTGACTCGGCCCGCAGTCTGGTCGGCGACTTCGAGCAGCCGGCCTGCGTGATCGTCAAGCACAACAACCCCTGCGGGGTGGCGATCGGGGCCGACGCGCTTGAGGCATACCTGAAGGCGCTGGCCTGCGACCCGCTCTCCGCCTACGGCGGCGTGATCGCGATCAACCGCCCGATCGGCCGCGAGCTGGCCGAGGAGCTGCACAAGAACTTCGTCGAGGTGCTGAGCGCACCCGGCTACGAGGACGGTGCGCTGGAGGTGCTGCAGCAGAAGGAGGCGATCCGGATCCTCTGCGAGGAGGAGCGCCGCGAGCCGGACGTGCGCGAACGCGACGTCAAGCGGGTAATGGGCGGCCTCCTGATCCAAGACCGCGACGGCGACCCCGAGCCGCGGGAGATCATGGAGGCGGTGACCGGCAACGAGCCGAGCGAGGAGCAGTGGCAGGACATGCTCTTCGCCTGGACGGTCTGCCGGCGCGTCCGCTCCAACGCGATCGTGATCGCCAAGGGCGGCGCCACGCTCGGCATCGGCGCCGGCCAGATGAGCCGCGTCGACTCGGTCCGGCTCGCGGTCGAGAAGTGCCGCGAGGCCCGCGGCGAGGAGGCCGACGCCCTCCTAACCGGCTCAGCCCTAGCCTCCGACGCTTTCTTCCCCTTCGCCGACGGCCCCGAGCTGGCAATCGAGGCCGGCACCACCTCGGTGATCCAACCGGGTGGATCGAAACGCGACGCCGAGGTGATCGAGGCCTGCCAGCAGGCCGGCGTGGCGATGGTCTTCACGAAGCACCGCCACTTCCGGCACTAGCTGACTATTCCGCCTGAGAGTGGAGTGTGGTGCTGGCGGGTTCCGTGACGGAGTATTTGCCTTCCCACGTAACTTGGCTGGGGCAGAAGAATTCGAAGAACGAATACTTCGACAGGATCGCGCTGAGTTCTATCGCGGCCGGTTTCCCGCCTTTGAAGGTGCCGAATTCGATCATCGTGGCTCCGAGCACGAAATTGCATTCGGTGCCTTCGATTTTGATCGTTACTGTCAGTTCGCCTTTCCCTTCGATCGCGCCATTGTCGGTGCCGGCGATGTGGTTGATGTTCAGCGTCGCCGCGTTTCTGATGACGAAAGTTTTCGTCGAGCATCCGGTGAAGACCAGGTGGTTCGTATTTGTCACGACCGGTTTCGAGGCGCCGCCCGCTTCTTTGATTTCGCCCCCCAGTTCCGATCCCGTGCAGGTGCTGACAGCGGTCCCTTCCGAGTTTTTGAAAACCGCTGAGGTCGTGCTGGTTTTGAGCGCACCGCTGTAGATGTTGCCGGCGCCGCAGGGCGTCGCTGTCACTTTGCAGAGGACGGTCGCCGAGGCCGAGCCGGCTCCGAGGAACGCCGCTATGGCCAGCGCCGCTATCACAGCCAGGCCTAGGCTCTTGAGGTGCTTCATGTTCTCTCTCCCTTAGTCCGCGCCCCAGGGACTGGGTCGCATGCGACTAGCCGTAGCAGAGAGGAGAGGTCAGATCAAGAATCGGGCACTAATCGAGGATCCTTGCTGTGCTTACGTCAGGTTCCGCTGCCGCTCGCTCGCCCGGATCACGTGCTCGCAAACCTGCTCCGGCTCATCAGCGACCATCAGCAGCTCTTTGTCGCCGGGTGAGATCAGGCCCTGGTCCTCGAGGCCGCGGTCGATCCACTCCAGCAGCGGGGCCCAAAACTCGGAGCCGACGAGGATGACCGGGAAGTGCTGGATGCGATTGGTCTGGATCAGGGTCAGGGCCTCGAAGAGCTCATCGAGGGTGCCGAAACCGCCGGGCATGATCACGAAGGCGCGGGCGTAGCGGACGAACATCAGCTTGCGGGCGAAGAAGTAGTGGAATTGCAGCGAGCGGGTCAGGTAGGAATTGGGCTGCTGCTCGTGGGGGAGTTCGATGTTGAGGCCGATCGACTCGCCGCCGGCCTCGATCGCGCCGCGGTTGGCCGCCTCCATCAGGCCCGGGCCGCCGCCGGTGATCACCGCGTAGCCGTGCTTGGTTAAGCAGGTGGCGGTCTCGCGGGTGAGCGCGTACCAGGGGTGGTTCTCAGCGATCCGGGCCGAGCCGAAGACCGAGACCCCCTCCTCGACGTCGCGCAGAGCGTCAAAGGCGGTGTCGATCTCCGTGCGAATGCGGTCGAGGCGTTTCTCGTCATCGGCCTCGATGTCGCAGGGGACGCGGAGGAGGCGCTCGTCAGAGGGCAAGATCGCCCCCGGCAAGTCGTGCGGCAACCGCGGCCGCGGCCTGCTCGGCATCCATCCCGGCAACGTCGATCGCGTGCCGCTCGAACGCTTCGAGGTCGTCGAATTCGGCGCCGATCCCGACGAGGATGCTCGGTTCGAGCAGATCCGGATCGCCTTCGCGCTCCTGGAAGCGGGCGAGGCAAACTGATCGCGGCGCTCGCAACACCGCATAGGAGACGGGCACGCCGGCCTCTTCGAGGGTCTCGCGGATGACACCAAGGGTCCAGCGGGGGATGACGATGCCGTCGAAGATCGTCGCGTAACCGGCCGTGGCGTAGCTGGCGGCAGCCTCAGCCGCGGTCTTCATCACCATCTCGTTCTGCTTGCCCGAGTCGGGGTCCCAGGGGTCGATGAAGCCGCTGCGGATGAAGTGGAAGAAGTGGTCGGCTTCGAGGTGGACAGCGCGCTCGTCGCGGCGAGCGAGGATCCCGGCGACAGTGGTCTTCCCGACCCCCGGCGGTCCAGTGAGGATCAGCGCTCCCAAATGCCCCCGGCGGGATTCGAACCCGCGCCGCGCGGCTTAAAAGGCCGCCGCTCTAACCAACTGAGCTACAGGGGCGCGGTGCGACTGGTAGACGGCACCGCGCGAGCGCGGCGTTCGTCCTTTCTCCGACTTAGGCGTAGAAAGGACGAACGCCGAATCAGGAGAGGTCGGGGAGGCCTTCGTAGGCGGTCGAGGCCTCGGCGTGGGTGCGGCGGGGGATGCGGCCGGCGCGGCGGGCGAGGGCTCCGGCCTCGACCCCGCGACGCAACGCCGTCGCCATCGCCATCGGGTCCTCGGCGCCAAAGATCGCGCTGGCGGCGAGGACCGCGGCGCAGCCGAGCTCCAGGGCCTGGGCTGCGTCGGAGGCGGTGCCGACGCCGGCGTCGAGGATCACGGGTACTTCGGCGCGCTCGGTGATGATCGCGAGGTTGTACGGGTTGCGGATTCCGGCACCGGAGCCGATCGGCGAACCGAGCGGCATCACCGCGGCGCAGCCAGCCTCTTCGAGGCGGCGGGCGAGGATCGGGTCGTCGTTGGTGTAGGGGAGGACGGTGAAACCGTCGGCGACGAGCTGTTCGGCCGCATCGACGAGCTCGACCGCGTCGGGGTAGAGGGTGCGGTCGTCGCCGATCACCTCGAGCTTGATCCACTCGGTTTGGAAGGCCTCGCGGGCGAGTTTGGCGGTGCGGACCGCGTCGCGGGCCGTGTAACAGCCGGCGGTGTTGGGCAGGACGAAGAGGCCGAGGCGATCGATCACGTCGAGCACCGAACCCTCGGCGGCGGGGTCGATCCGGCGCAGGGCGACGGTGACGATCTCGGTCCCGGCGGCGGCTAGCGCCGCCTCCATCTGCTCCAGCGAGCGGAAGCCGCCGGTGCCGGCGATCAGGCGCGAGCCCCACTCGCGGCCGCCCAGCTCCCAAGTCTCGGCGCCGCCCTGGATCGCCGCCAGCACCTCAATCGCCTGCCCCTCACGCAGCGGCGTCCGCTCCCACTCGCCGCGGGGGACGACCTCGCCGTCGAGGGCAACCGCGACGCCGCGGCCTCCCTCCCCGGCTCCGGACTCGCGCACGGCAACGTCGAGCGTCGCGCCATCGGGCAGCTCGCGGGGCGCGCCGTTGAGCTCAATTCTCATTGCGGCACTCCTACCAGCAGCTCGGCGACGGTCTCGGCAGCCAGCGGCGCCAGGAGGATGCCGTTGCGGTAATGGCCGGTGGCGAGGACGAGGCCCTCGATCGCGCCCGGGCCGACCAGCGGCAGGTTGTCCGGCGTTCCCGGCCGCAGGCCGGCGATCGCGTCGACCAGTTCCATCTCGGCGACATCGGGGAGCAGGCGGTAGGCCTCGCGCAGCAACTCGTGGACACCGCCGGCAGTGACCGCGGTGTCGAAGCCCATCTCTTCGACCGTGGCGCCGACGACGAGGCGCCCGTCGGCGCGCGGCACCAGATACACGCGCTCAGAGGCGAGGATGTGGTGGGCCGGCCGTCCCCCGGTGCGAGCGCGCAGCTCCAGGACCTGTCCTTTGACCGGGCGGACGGCAGGACGGGCGTGCTCCGGCAGCCAGGCCATCGCTCCCGACCAGGCGCCGCCGGCGAGCAGCACGGTCTCGGCCCGGACCTCCTCGAGATCAGGATCCGACACCTCCTGGGTGTCGGATCCTCGTTTCGCCGTGCGCACTCCGACGAGTCGCTCGCTCTCGAAGATCCCGTCAACCACCTCGGTTCCGGTCCGCACCTCGGCGCCTTCTCCGACCAGTGCCGCCCGCAGGACCTGCGTCAAGGCCCGCGGGTCGATCGCCGCCTCCCCCGCCGCGAGGACGCCGCCGTGGAACGAGGGGGTCAGCCCCGGCTCCAGGTCGCGGCAGCGCCGCGGCGGCAGCCACTCCGCCTCCAGCTCCAGCGAGCGCTGCAGGTCGTGGACGCGCCGCAGCTGCGCCGCCTCGTCGCGGTCGAGCGCCAGGTGCAGTGCCCCCAGGCGTTCGTAGCCGGTGCTCGCTCCCGTCGTCGCCTCCAGCTCGGCGACGAACTGCGGGTACAGCCGCGCCGCCGCCAGGGTCAGCTCCAGCAGCTCCGGCTCGCCGAAGGTCAGCTCGCCGACCGGCGCCAGCATCCCCGCCGCGACCCGCGTCGCCCCGTCTCCAGGCGCGCCGCGCTCCAGCACCGCCACCCGCGCACCCCGCTGGGCCGCTCGCCAGGCACAGCTGAGACCGATGACGCCGCCGCCAACGACCACCAAATCGAAACTGCGCTTCTCGCTCAAAACCATTGCCTCCGCCGGCATTACCCGGATCAGGTCGAAACGGTCGGTGGCCTCGATGCCACCCTCTCAGCCCTTGCGGGCTCCCGTGCTGCTCCGATGCTACCCGTCTGCGGCGCCCGGCCGAACCTCTTCCCAGCCATAATCGAGCGATATGAGCCTCTCCCTGCCCGAGGGCGACGGACCGCTGCGCCGCGAGCGCCTGCGCACCGCCCGCCTCTACTTCGTCTGCGACGCCCGGCCCCCGGGCGGCGACCTGGAAGCGCTGCTACGGGCGGCGCTAACCGGCGGCGCCGACATCGTCCAGCTGCGGGAGAAGGAGCTGGGGATGGCTGAGGTCGAGCGCGCCGCTGCCACCTTCCGCCGCGTCGCCGACACCTTCAGCGCCCTCTTCGTCCTCAACGACGACCCCGAGCTGGCTCGCCGCTGCGACGCCGACGGCGTCCACGTCGGCCAGGACGACGTCAGCGCCGAGCAGGCACGGGAGCTGCTGGGACCGGACGCGGTCATCGGCCTCTCCACCCACTCCGAGGAGCAGATCGCGGCCAGCGCCGGGCGGCCGGTCGACTACATCAGCGTCGGCCCGATCTGGGAGACGCCGACCAAAGCGGGCCGCCCCGGGGTCGGGCTCGAGCTGATCTCCCACGCCGTCGAGCAGGCCCCCCACCCCTTCTTCGCGATCGGCGGTATCGACCCCGAGAACGCCGAGCAGGTGGTGCAGGCCGGAGCCGAGCGGCTCTGCGCGGTGCGGGCGATCCGCGACGCCGCCGATCCCGCAGCCGCGGCGGCGGAGCTGCGGCAGGCGTTCGCCAGCGGAGAGAAGGGCGTGGCGCCCGGTGGCTGAGGAGCGAACTAAGCGCAAGCACCGGGGCGGGGCGAAGGCGGCGAATGGCGCCGCGCCCAAGGCCAACCCGATGACCCGCGGCTATGCCAAGGCCGAGCAGCGCAACCAGGAAGCGCGGGAAGCGCTGCAGCCGCTGGCTGAGGGCGAGCGGCCGACGGTGGTCACGATCGGCGCGATTGTCGCCGCCCTGATCGCCCTCTCGGTCGTGATCGGCTACGCGAGCGGGGTCGAGGTCAACGGCGAACAGCCGAAACTGCCGCAGGTGGTGGCGCCGGCGGTGATCATGGGGATGATGGCCTGGGGCATGTGGCACGCCCGCTACTGGGCCGTACTCGGCTTCCAGCTGATCTTGGTCGTGGTCCTCTTCAGCGCCTTCTTCGGTCTCGTCGTCGGCGCCGGCAGCGTCGGCGAGGTGATCGGCACGCTGGCGCTGCTGATCATCGCCGGCACTTTCTTCTTCTTCATGGTGAAGGCGATGGCGCGGATCCAGATGCCGACCCGGGGACCGCGGGAGTAGGCGTGGGCAGGAGTCGGGGGTGCCGGCCCCGCACCTTCTATAGGCTCAGCACGCATGGCTGAAGCGTTCGACCAGATCGTCATCGGCGGCGGCCCGGGCGGCTACGTCGCCGCGATCCGCGCCGCGCAGTTGGGCCAGAAGACCGCGGTTGTCGAGCGCGATAAAGCCGGCGGCCGCTGCCTCAATTACGCCTGCATTCCGGCCAAGACGGTCCTCCGCACCGCCGAGATCTTTCACGAGGCCCAGGCGAGCGCCGACCTCGGCGTCGTCGGCAAGGACGTCCAGCTCGACTGGGAGGCGCTG
This sequence comes from Solirubrobacterales bacterium, assembly GCA_036519395.1. GTDB lineage: Bacteria > Actinomycetota > Thermoleophilia > Solirubrobacterales > 70-9 > VAYN01. The sequence continues at coordinate 17,055 of DATDLJ010000069.1, forward strand.
CAGAAACGGCGCGAGGACGTCTCGGCCCAGCTCTCCGGCGGTGTCGAAGGGCTGTGGAAGAAAAACAAGATCGAGTTCATCCACGGCGATGGCTCGCTGACCGCCGAGGGCAACGTCAAGGTCGGCGACGAGGTCTACGAGGCGAAGGCGGTGACGCTGGCGACCGGCTCGGTCTCGCTGCCCATCCCCGGCACTGAGTTCGGCGGCCGCGTGCTCGACACCTGGGGCGCCTGGTCGCTGCCCGAGCGCCCCGGCAAGATCGCCGTCGTCGGCGCCGGCGCCTCCGGCGCCGAGCTCGCTTCTGCCTACTCGAAGCTCGGCACCGAGGTGCTGCTGATCGAGATGCTCGACCAGATCCTCCCGGCCGAGGACAAGGACATCGCCAAAGTCGTCGAAAGGGTCTTCAAGAAGCAGGGGATTGAGATCTCCACCGGCACGCCGGTTGAAAACGTCGAGGCCGGCGACTCGTCGGTGAAGTTCACCTACGGCGACAACAGCGCCGAGGTCGATTACCTCTGCATCGCTGGGGGTCGCGGGGCCGACACCGAGGGACTGGGGCTGGAGGAGGCCGGCGTCGAGCTGGAGGCGAACAGCCGCAAAATCAAGGTCGACCCCTACCAGCGCACCACCAACCCCAAGGTCTTTGCGATCGGCGACCTGGTCAACCAGAAGGCGCTCGCCCACAAGGCCTCGGAGGAGGGCGTGGTCGCGGTCGAGACGGCGGCCGGGGTCGAGACGCACCCGGTCGACCAGGGCCAGATCGTCGGCGCCACCTTCTGCCAACCGCAGGTCGCCAGCGTCGGCCTGACCGAGGCGCAGGCCAAGGAGGCCGGCCACGAGGTCAAAGTCGGCAAGCAGAAAATCGGCGCCGAGGGCGCGGGAATCGTCTACGAGGACAAGGACGGCCTCGTCAAGCTCGTCGTCGACGCCAAGTACGGCGAGGTGCTCGGCGCCCACATCGTCGGCAACCGCGCCTGCGACATGATCGCCGAGCTGGTGGCGACGATGGCGCTCGAGGGCGGCTACCAGGAGCTCTCGCGGATCGTCCACCCGCACCCGACGGTCTCAGAGGCGGTCGGCGACGCGGCCCGAGCCGTCGACGGCTGGGCGATCCACGCCTGAGCGTCCTGCAAATCGGCGCATCTCGGGGTTCTCGGTCGTTCGGATCGGGTCACGCACAAAAGTGCGCTCCCCTCCCCTCACTTCCCTGCGTCCCCCGATCTGCTTGATTTTCGGACGCTCAGATGACTAAGGCGACCTTCTACTACGACCTCGGCTCCCCCTACGCGTACCTCAGCGCCGAGCGGATCAGCGGGCTCTTCACCGAGGCAGGGCTGGAGCAGCCGGAGTGGCAGCCGGTCCTGCTCGGAGGGTTGTTCCACCGCTTCGACCGGGGGTCGTGGTCGGAAACGCCGGGGCGGGCCGAGGGGATGGCGGAGGTCGAGCGGCGGGCCGCCGAGTACGGGTTGCCGCCGATCGCCTGGCCGCAGCCGTGGCCGGGCAACGGGCTGGTGGCGATGCGGGCGGCGACCTTTGCCAAGCAGACCGGCCGCACCGTCGCCTTCTCCCTCGCCGCCTTCCGCCAGGCCTTCGCCGCCGGCCGCGATCTGACCGACGCCGACAACGTGATGATCGCCGGCGCCGCCTGCGAGATGCACCCGCGGGCGCTGCTGAAAGCGGTCGAAACCAGGGTCGTCAAGGACGCGCTGCGCGAGGCGACCGACCGCGCCGGCGACCTCGGCGTCGAAGGCGTGCCCAGCGTCGTCGTCGATGGGGAGGTCTTTTGGGGCGACGATCGCCTCGAGGAAGCGGTGGAGGCAGCGAAGCGCGTCTAGGAAATGTCGCCTTTGTACGGCTATGCCTTACAAAGGCGACACGGGGGCCCGCAGCGGGTAGTTCTCTAAGGTGAACTCGATGGCAGATCTGCCTGACGCCGCCACCTGTTACGAGCTGCTCGCGCGGATGGCGCTGATCCGCCGCTTCGAGGAGGAGGCGGGGCGCCAGTACCAGCGGGCCCGGGCCGGCGGCTTCCTGCACCTGGCGATCGGCGAGGAGGCGACGATCGTCGGCACCACCTCGGTGATGCGGGATGAAGACTTCCTAATCGGCACCTACCGCACCCACGGCCACGCGATCGCCCGCGGCACCGACCCGAAGCGGGTGATGGGGGAGCTCCTCGGCCGGGTCGACGGGACCAGCGGCGGCCGCGGCGGCTCGATGCACATCTTCGACGCCGAGAAACGGTTCATGGGCGGCTACGGAATCGTCGGCGGCAACCTGCCGATCGCCGCCGGGATCGGCCTCGCCTCCCAATACAAGGGAGAAGACGCGGTCACCGTCTGCATGTTCGGCGACGGCGCCTCCAACACCGGCAACTTCGGCGAGACGATGAACCTGGCGGCGCTGTGGACGCTGCCGGTCCTCTTCCTGGTCGAGAACAACCTCTACGGGATGGGGACCTCGGTCGAGCGCCACTCGGCCCAGACCGATCTCTCGAAGAAGGCCGAGGGCTACGGAATCTCCGGCACCCGGATCGACGGGATGGACGTGATCGAGGTCCGCGAGGGGGTCGCCGCGGGGATCCGGCAGGCCCGCGAAGAGGAACGGCCGACCTTGCTTGAGGCCTTCACCTACCGCTACCGCGGCCACTCCGCCGCCGACCCCGAGGTCTACCGCGAGCGCGAGGAGGTCGAGGAGTGGCAGGAGAAAGACCCGATCGAGAGCTTCGCGCGGCGCTGCGTCGAGGCCGGGGTGCTGGGCGAGCGCGAGGTGCAGCAGGTACGCGACGCCGCCGAGGCGGAGGTCAAAGCCGCGGTCGAGTTCGCTGAACAATCGCCGGAGCCCGAGCTCGACACGATGTACGAAAACCTCTACGCCCAGACCGAGCCGGGCGGCTGGTACGCGGTCGACGAGCGCAGTCCGGAGCCGCACCGGGGCGAGGACGAGGGACACATGCCCGCCGCCGCCCGCGAGCTGGCCGAAGCGGGCGCCGCCTACGCCGGGCAGCCGACCGGCGACCGCCCCAACCCCGCCACCCAGGGCGACATCCAGGAGGGCGACGCCCAAGGGAACGAAGAGCGGGCCATCAACGACGAGGACGGCGACTGATGGCGCAGCTGCGGATGCGAGAGGCGCTGCGCGACGCGATGGCCGAGGAGATGCGGCGCGACGAGGCGGTCTTCGTGATGGGCGAGGACGTCGGCGTCTTCCAGGGCGCCTTCAAGGTGACCGAGGGGCTGCTCGACGAGTTCGGCGAGCGCCGCGTCCGCGACACGCCGATCTCCGAGAACACGATCGTCGGCACCGGCGTCGGCGCGGCGATGAACGGGCTGCGGCCGATCGTCGAGCTGATGACGGTCAACTTCAGCCTCTTGGCGCTGGACCAGATCGTCAACCACGCCGCCGCGATCCCCTACATGTTCAACGGCCAGGCAAAAGTGCCGATGGTGATCCGAATGCCGGGCGGCGGCGGCCACCAGCTCGGCCCCACCCACTCGCACAGCTTCGAGGCCCTCTACCTGCAAGTGCCGGGGCTGCTGGTCGCCTGTCCCTCGACCCCGGCCGACGGCAAGGCGCTGCTGAAGGCGGCGATCCGCGATGACAACCCGGTCGTCTTCATCGAGCACGAGAGCCTCTACGGGACGCGCGGCGAGGTGCCCGAGGGCGAGGGCGAGAACGGCGCCAAGCCGCTGCGCTTCGGCGAAGCGGCGGTGCGGCGCGAGGGCACCGACGTGACGATCATCGGGGTGCTGAAGATGGCCCACGTGGCCGAGGGGGCGGCGAGCCAGCTGGCCCACGAGCACGGGGTCGAGGCCGAGGTGATCGACCCGCGGACGCTGCGCCCGCTCGACCTCGACACGATCCTCGCCTCGGTCCGCAAAACCAACCGGGCGGTGATCGTCGAGGAGGGCTGGCCGCACGGCGGCGTCGGCGCCAACCTCGCGACCCTGATCACCGAGCAGGCCTTCGACTACCTCGACGCCCCGGTGCAGCGGGTGACCGGCGCCGACGTCCACATGCCGTACTCCAAACGCCTAGAGCAGGCGGCAATCCCCCACGAGGAGCACGTAGTGAGCGCCGCCCTCGCGACCCTCGAGGGCGCCCGCTAACGGGCCACCTCAGCAGGTCTTGCGGGCGCCCGTGACCGCGTTCCACGCCCGCCCGACCGAGAAGTCGGCGTTGACCCGGAAGACGCCGGGACGGGAGGCGCGGGCGACGGTCCAGTCGCCGTGGCGGAGGATGCAGCCGTAGCCGCGGGCGATCGACCAGTAGGGGGTGAAGTTGACGCGGACGAGGAACTCTCCCGGCCGCTGGACGTCGAGGGCAAAGCCCTGGCGCCCGAACCAGAGGACCTCGGCCGCGGCGGTGCCGAGCGGCGCCACCAGCGGCTTCGGCTTCTGCACCTCATAAATCCGCCAGTGCTCGGAGCGGAAGCGCAGCTCCAGGTAGGAGGGTTCGCTGAGAATCAGCCGCCGCTCTTCAACCGAGGAGTAGTCGAGCGAGGCGTCGGGCAGCGCCACGTAGGAGATCGCGTTGTTGCGCAGCCATTGGCCGTAGGTGGCCGTGTTCAGCTTCTTCTCGTCGTAGAAGAGGTCCTCGCGGGTGGTATCGAGCTGGCGCAGCCAGCCGCGGGCGAGTTCGAACTTCGAGGCGAGGTAGGCCGACTCCCAGTGGTTGGCGGTCGGCGGGACCTCGATCCGCATCCCGACGGCGCCGTGCTCGCGCAGCCAGCGCGACGCCGGGTGGAAGTAGGCAGCCTGGGTCGAGGGGTCGCCGACCGAGCGGGCGATCTGGGTGACGCTCGCGGTCAGCTGCCAGTAGAGGCTGCCGAGGATCGCCAGCACCAGCAGCGGCACGAAGAACCAGGTGGGGACGGTCGGCCGCGGCCGCCGCGAGAGCAGCACCGCCGCCAGCACCGGCCCGCCGAAGAGGGCACCGAGCCGCACCGCGTTGCCGCCCATCGCGTTCGGTGTGAGCCAGATCAGGGTCGAGGCCAGCAGGTAGGCGATCAGCACCCGCCGCAGCTGCCGCTCCTCCTCCCGCACCCCCTGGGTAAGGATCAGCGCGCCGGCGACCCAGAGCGGGATCGCCACGTAGGAGGAGAAGACGAAGGGGAAGTGGCCGGCCTCAGGGAAGGCGAGGTTCGGCGCCAGGACCAGGGCCAGCGAGAGCCCAGCGGTCGCCAGCGCCAAGCGGTTCGGGCGGCGGCCCGGTTCGATCGCGCCAACCACCAGCACCCCGGCGAGGAAGGCACCGGCGACCGGGCTGGCCAGCGGGCAGGCCGCGGCGGCGGCGATCGCCAGCGGCGCCCGTCCCGTCTGCAGGCAGCGCAGCGTCGCCAGGCCGAAGGCAACGCCGAGGGCAAAGGTCAGCTGGCCATCGGCGAGCAGGGTGACGACGCCGGCGCCGAACCAGAGCGTCGCCCAGCGCGCCTCCGCCCCCCAGCGGTCGCGGACCAGACGGTCGAAGAGGTAGGAGGAAGCGACGACGGCGAGCAGTCCCACCACCTGCGGACCGAGCAGCGCCGCGAGCGGCGGGAAGAGGACGCTGTAGGTGAGGGTGTAGTGGCCGCCGTACCAGCTGCCATTCCAGATCGCGAGACCGGCGCTCTCGAAGAGCTCGGTGCGGAAGACCTGCGCGGCGAGGTCGCCGACAGGGGGGTTCCAGGCCAACATCACAAGCGCCAGCGCGAAGCTGAGCGCCACGGCCGGGAGCCAATCGGGTCGGAATGGCTTGGACTGGACCATGGGCGGCGCTCAAAAGGATAAGGGCGTCTCCTGCAACGATTGTGAAATGAGCGACGAGATCCTGGTCATTCGCCGCGGAACCGTGCCCTACGCGGAGGCGTGGGAGCTGCAGCGAGAGCTCGCAGCGAAGCGCCAGCGCGAAGAAATCGGCGACGTCCTGCTCCTCCTCGAGCACCCCCCCGTCTACACCCGCGGCCGCCGCTCGCAGCCGGAGGAGCTGCCGATGGGGGTCTCCTGGTACGAAGCGCAGGGGATCGAAGTGCTCGACACCGACCGCGGCGGCCTCGTCACCTACCACGGGCCGGGACAGCTGGTCGCCTACCCGATCGTGCAGCTGCGCGGCTACGGCGACGACGTCCACAAGTACGTGCGCGGGCTGGAGCAGACGATGACCGGCGCGCTCGGCAAGGCGGGGGTGCGGGCGGGGACGATCGAGGGCCTGACCGGGGTCTGGGTCGGGACCCGGAAGATCGGCTCGATCGGGCTCCACGTCAGCCGCGGGGTCACCACCCACGGCCTCGCGATCAACGTCAACAACGACCTGCAGCCGTTCGAGTGGGTGGTCCCGTGCGGGATCGAAGGAGCCTCGATGACCTCGCTCAGCCGCGAGCTCGGTGCCGAGCAGGACCTCGCCGCCTTCGCCGCCACCCTCGTCGACAGCTACGCCGAGGTCTTCGACCGCGAAGCGATCATCGACGACAGCGTCGCCGCGTAGGCTCCACGGATGCTTCGTCAGATCGGACTCTTCGCGCTGCTCGTCCTGGGGATCACCTGCCTACCGGCGGGTAGCGCCATGGCCGATCCATACCCGGTGACGAACACGAACGACAGCGGCACCGGCAGCCTGCGGGCGGCGATCCTCGCCGCCAACGCCGACCCGGAGGCGGACACGATCCCGATCGAAGCCACGGGAACGATCAACCTGCAGACCGCCCTCCAGGTGATCTTCCGCCCCGTTTCGATCGTCGGCCCCGGTGCCGGTCAGTTGGAGGTCCGCCGCAGCGACAGCGCCGGCAGCTTCTCGGTCTTCGGCTTCTCGGAAGCCAGCTCGTCCCTGACCGGACTCACGGTCAGCAATGGCCAGGCCGCTTTCGGCGGGGGGATCAGGATCTCGGAAGAGGCCAGCCTCACCCTGACCAGGGTCGTGGTGAGAGACAACGAAGCAACCGAGGAAGGTGGGACGGAAGCCGGCGCCGAAGGCGGTGGCATCTACAGCGAAGGGCCCCTGACGCTGCGAGAAACGGTGGTGAGCGGAAACGCCGCGCGGGCCAGCGACGGCTCGACGCTGACGAAAGCCTTGGGCGGGGGCGTGGTGGTGACCGCGCCGCTGACGGTTGAAGCCAGCACGATCAGCGACAACGTCGCCGAAGCCAGCAGTGACGGCAGCACGGTTACGGCCCAGGGCGGAGGGCTTCTCGGGGGGACCGAAGCGACCATCAGCCGCAGCACGATCAGCGGCAACGCTGTCGACGCGGACGGAGGGGCCGATCAGCTGCGGGCCCAGGGCGGCGGAATCCAGACCTACGAAGCGGCGATCACCACTTCCACGCTCGCCGGCAACTCGGCGACCTCCGCAGGCCTCGCTCTGGGTGCCAACCTCCACTCGATCCTCAGCACCTCGGTTCGGGGAACGCTCGTCGCCAACCCGCTCGGCGGGGCCGACAGCTGCAGCGGCGCCGGTCCGCCCGGAAGCCAAGAGATCGACTCCAGCGGCTTCAACCTCGATGAAGACGGCAGCTGCGAATTCGGGGAGGGAAGCGATCTCGTCGGCGTGGTGGCGGGCCTGGACCCGGTGCTGAAAGACAATGGCGGCCCGACCCCCACCCACGCGCTCCTCGCCGGCAGCATCGCCATCGACCGCGGCAACTCGTTCGGCCAGACGAGCGACCAGCGCGGCCTCCCCCGCCCCAGCGACTTCCCGGAGATCAGCAACAAGGAAGGCGGCGATGGCTCCGACCTCGGCGCCTTCGAGCTGCAGGTTCCCCCTCTCGTGCCCGCCTCGCCGATCCTCGTCCAGGCGGTGCAGGGCGATCGCACGCCACCCAACACCCGCATCGTCAGCGGGCCGGCCCGGATCACCTTCGAGCGCCAGGCAAAGTTCCGCTTCGCCTCCACCGAGGCGCAGTCGCGCTTCCAGTGCAAGGTCGACAAACGCCCATGGAAAGGCTGCCGCAACCCGTTCAAACGCAAGGTCAAAGCCGGCGCCAAGCACCTCTTCAAGGTGCGGGCGATCGACCGTTTCGGCAACGTCGACCGCTCTCCCGCGCAGTTCGGCTGGCGGGTGGAGAAGGTCGGCGGCTGACGGCCGCCAGGCAGCGACCGACGCCTCGCTAACGTAGGCGTCGGTGTCCGACGCCGAACGCATCCACGTCACCCGCTCCCGCGCCAAGCCGGGCGGGACCGCTGCCGATGCCGAGGGCACCGTCCCCTTCCGCCGCGCCCGCAAGCCGCCGTGGCTGAAGGTGCCGGCCCCGGGCGGACCTAACTACCGGCGGCTGAAAGAGAAGATCGGGTCGGACAACCTCCACACCGTCTGCGAGGAGGCCAACTGCCCCAACGTCGGCGAGTGCTGGGAGCGCGGCACGGCGACCTTCATGATCCTCGGCGACGTCTGCACCCGCCGCTGCGGCTTCTGCAACGTGCAGACCGGCAAGCCGACCTGGAACGACCCGCTGGAGCCGCTGCGCGTCGCCAACCAGGTGAAAGCGATGGGGTTGCGCCACGCCGTCGTCACCTCGGTCGACCGCGACGACCTGCCCGACTATGGGGCGAGCGCCTTCGTCGGCGTGATCCGCTCGATCCGGATGCTGGCGCCCGACTGCAAGGTCGAGATCCTCACCCCCGACTTCCGCGGTCAGGAGATGCCGCTGGCGAAGGTGATCCACGAGCGGCCCGACGTCTTCAACCACAACGTCGAGACGGTGCCGCGGCTGTACCCGATCGCCCGCCGCGGCTCCAAGTTCCTCCGCTCCGCCCGCGTCCTGAAGATGGCGAAGGAGATGGGCGGTGAGGAGGTGGTGACCAAGTCAGGGCTGATGGTCGGCCTTGGCGAGTCCTTCGAGGAGATGGTCGAGACCTTCGGCCTGCTTCGCGAGCACGACGTCCAGGTCCTCACCGTCGGCCAGTACCTGCGGCCGACCGAGAACCACCTCCCGGTCGTCCGCTACTGGCACCCCGACGAGTTCGCGGCGCTGGAGAAGGCGGCTTACGACCTCGGCTTCGAGTCGGTCGCCGCCGGCCCTCTGGTCCGCTCCAGCTACCACGCCGACCAGAACCTGCCCGAGTCGCACCGGGCCGAGCAGCTGATCGCTTAGCGCCGGCTCAGCCCGGAGCCCAGATGTAGCTCATCCCGGAGACATGCTTCACGGTCCGGGTGGAGACGCGGTTGAAGCCAGTGAAGTTCATCTCCGAGACGTTCAGGTACCAGCCGTCGGAGCGGTAGCTGACGGACTCCACCCAGGCGACGTGCCCGTCCTTGCTCGCTCCCTGGATGCCGGGCTCAAAGACGACGACCGACCGCGGGGCCGGGACAGAGGTGACGGTCCAACCTTTGGCGTTGTTGTTCCAATACTGGGCGTTGCCGGACCAGCTCGGGTACTTGCCGGTCGCCTTGCGCCACTTGTCTGCCGCATACCAAGTGCAGTTGCCGCCAGCGAAGGTGTTGGTGCTGGGCGCAGCGAGGTTCGGGCGCGCCGGGAACGCGCAGGCGACCTTGCGGAAGGTGCCGGCTGGCCCGCTGCAGGTCGCGTTCAGGTTGCGGGACGAGGAGGCGGTGACCTTCGTCGTGTACTGGTCGGAAGCCCAGCTCGCTTCCGAGCCCCCGCAGCCGATGTGTAGTTCGACCGATCCCGGGTTGACCGAAGCGCTGTAGCCGTTGATCGTCGAGTTGCCGGGGTAGCCCGAGCGGCTCGCGAACTTGCTGCCACCGCCGGAACTCTGGACCCACACCCCGACCACCTTGGCGCCGCTGGGACAGCGGACGGTGCCCGAGATCGTGATCGCCGCGGCGGCGTTGGCCGGCAAGCTGGACACGGCGATCGCGAGGGTGAAACTCACGACAAGACCGAGGGCGGCGCCGTGCCGCCAGGAGCTTCTCCCCTGCATCGGGCAGCAACTTACCATCAATAAAGAAACCTTCTGTATTGCTAGGCGAGGTCGATTCGCTGGGGATCGGCCGGGTCGTAGAAGACCTCGATCGTCCGCCCCTGCTCGATGCGGCCGAGGCGGCCGCTGGAGAACTTGCGCTTGACCTGGGTCGGCACTCCGCCCTGGGGTTGCAGCTCCAAGGTCAGCTCGACCATCTGGTAGCCGGCGACCGAGCCGGGCAGGACGGCGGCGTCGAGGACCGTCGCCTTCGCCTTCTGCATTCCGGTGGGGGCCTTGGCGGGACGGCTGGGCGCCCCGAGGTAAGCGTTGACGAGGCCGGCGATCCCAACGCCGATGCCGCCGATGATCAGGCCGGGCTTGGCCGCATCAACCGGGGCGAGGACCCCGCCGACGACCATTGCCAGGCCGAGGAGGATCAGCAGAACGCCGGCGACGAACACCCGTCGAATCTATCCCAGCGGCCTGCGGGAACGTTAGGGTCGGAGCATCAACCCCGGGGGAGCGGGAGCCCCACCGACAGCAAGGAGCGAAATCCGATGGGCATGTTCAAGGACATGAGGGACCTCAGCAAGGCCGGCAAGCAGATGCAGAAGGAACGCGGCGGCAGCTTCCAGATGATGAAGGACGGCCTCGCGCAGGCGAACGAAGCGATGCAGCAGGTCCAGTCCGACCAGGCGCTGGCCGAGCGGCTCGCCAACGAAGGGGTCGACGGCACCGCGACGATCCAGCAGATGGTCGCCACCGGCAAGACCGTGAACATGCAGCCCGAGCTTCAGTTCCAGATGACGGTTGACGTCAACGGCCAGAGCTCCGAGGTGACCCACGTGCAGGTCGTCTCCCCCGCGATCATCGGTCAGCTGCAGCCCGGCGCCACCGTCCCGGTCAAGGTCGATCCGAACGACCACTCGCAGTTGATGATCGGACTCGCCGGCTAGCGGCGGTCAGACCCTGAGCCCGGCGAGCCGCGCCGGGCTCAGTCCATGCACTGGGGGGCGACGGCGTCGCCGACGGTGCGGACCCGCAGTTTGCCTTCCTGCTGCAGGGTGTGGACGTAGTCGACGACGGCGTTGAATTCGCTTTCTTTGAAGTCGGTCGAGGCGGCCGGAGTGCCGCCAACGATGTCGTGGAAGCTGAGGATGGCCCAGGTCTTGTCGGCCACCGCCTTGTCAACGATGTCTTCGACCTCGGCCTGTTTGCTGACCAGGCCGTTAATCGACCAGCCGCGAAGGAGGTACTTGTTGCGGGTCGGCAGCGTTTCCGGCCCTTTCGCCGTCACTCGCCCGGAGCAGTAATCGCGCTTTACGTAGTGACGGACCTCGGGCGAGGCCGCCCCCTTCGGGTAGGCAAAGCTGGCGCGGCTGAACCCATTCTCGTAGATCCAGTCGCGGAGGCCGTCCATCTCGGTTTTCAGTTCCGTCGGGGTGAGGTCGTCGAGGCCGTCGGGAAGGTTGTGGCTGGCGATGTGCAGCGCATGGCCGGCGATCTCCCAGTGATGCTGGTCGCGCAGTTTTTCGAGCTGTTCGAGGCTGAGGAAACCGCCGGTGCCGACGGTGTCGACGATCGCGTAGGCGGTGGCGGGATAGCGGTAGGCGGAGAGCTTGCTGCGGGCGATGCTGTAGGTCGAGGCGTCGCCATCGTCGAAGGCGAAACTGACGGTCGCCTTTTCCTGGTCCGGGACGGCGTAGATGCCGGCGGCATAGAAGTAGAGAGGGCCGGAGCCGTTGTCGGTGACCAGCAGCTGGGCGCGGTTGATTTTTGACCAGTCGACCTGGCCGGTGACGGCGAAGTCGCCGCGGGCGAGCGTCTGGAACTCGAAGGTGCTGCCGAGGATGGTGGGATCGAGGTCTTCCTGCCAGACGGTGGCCTCGGCGTATTCAGTGGCGATGTTGCCGGAGGAAAGGCGCAGTTTGACGGTCTGCATTCGATTGCTGAAGCCGACCTGACCCTGCACGGAGACGTGGGAGTGGGTGAAGTCGACTTTCGCCAGCTCGGGCGAGCTGGCGACCGCCGTGGTGCCGATGCCTTCGCTGATGATCCTCAGGGACCGGCTGCCATTGACGGCAAAGGGGCCGCCTTGGTCACTTAGTTCTCCGTTGACCCCGGTCCAGCCGTGCCCGACGGGGAATAGCGCCAGCGGCTGCTCTTCAAATTCGACGTCGGGGTCTTCGCCCGTGGGTTCTTCTTCGCCGGGCTCTTCCGGATCGGGGTTCGGGTTCGAGGGCGTGGCGGCGGCCGGGGTCGGCTGCGGCGTCGGCGGCTGGTCGATGACCGGGGCTTCCACCCGCTCGCAGTTGGCGGAGACCTTGTCGGCGCTGTCGACGACGGCGACATCGCCGGATCCGCCGCCGCAGTTGACGGTGTCGGCGGTGCCGTCCCGGGCCAAGAGCCGATCGTTGCCGGCGTCGCCGTTCAGCTTGTCGGCGGCCGGACCGCCGGAGAGCTTGTCCCCGCCGGGGCCGCCGATCAGCTTGTCGGCGCCGCCCTTGCCGTTGAGGGTGTCGGCGCCGCCCAGTCCAGACAAGGTGTCGGCGCCGGCGGTGCCGTTCAGCGTGTCGGCTTTCGAGGTGCCGCGCTTGACCGCCGCTTCGCTCAGCGCGGGAACCGCCAGCGCCGCAAAGAGCAGCGTCACGGTCACCGCCAGAGCGCGGGCACGAGCATCGATGTTTCCCCTACCGCTAATCGACTGGTCCTTCCAAGAGCAGAACAACACGTAGATGGTGACAAACCCGCGAGGTCGGCTGGGGTTGCGCCGCCGGACGAAAGTCTGTTCCCAAACGGGCAAATCAACTGGCGACCGGCCCCGGTCCGAAGTCGAATCGGCCCTACAATCTGCCGAGCGGGGCCATAGCTCAGATGGAAGAGCGCGTCCCTTGCACGGACGAGGTCGCCGGTTCGAGCCCGGCTGGCTCCACTCCTGGGTCGGAACTGAAGTCTGGTTCCGTGTACGCCTCCGCATTGTGGATACCCGCCCGCTGGCCATTTCGGGCTGGCAGAAGGCGCAGGCTCAACTGTCTGCGCCCCTCTCCAAGCTCTCTGGATGGGCAGTAGAAGCAGCGTTCGGTCGTGCAGTCGTAAACCGCGATCCAGTCCACGGTCGCGGGCGTGTAGAGCTTGATCGCGCGTACCTTCCCGTTGGTGAGCGACTGAGAGAAGCAGCGGACAGAGATAACCCGCCCATCCGAGCGGGTGTGTTTGACCTGCACGCGGTGCAGCCGTCCTTCGTAATCGGCAATCAGGTCGTAGTCGCAGTCCTCGCCAAACGGAATCGAGATACGACAGCCGCGGTCAATCAGATCGGTGGCGACTTTGAGCTCCGCCAGATCACCTTTTTGCTTGAGGGACGCCATCGTCCCGAGCGTATGAGGAAAGTCTTCACGTGTGGCGCACGTAACTGCGCCAACTTCGTGAAATCTCAGTCGTCGAAGTCGAAGTCTTTGGGAGGACGCTGCTCGAACCAGAGCTCGTCGTCCTCGGGGGCGTCCTCGAGGAACTCAGGGGTGTCCTCGAGCACGTCCTCGTGACCGGTGTCGGGGTCGTATTTGACCTGCTCGGCCTCTGGCTCGGTGCCCTCAGGCTCGCTCTCGACCGGGGCAACGGCGGCGGGCTCGTCCGCTTCCACCTCAAGGGGGGCCTCGAGGGCTTGGTCAAGCTCATCGGAGAGGCGCTGGTCGCTCCAGAACTCCTCGTCCTCTTCATCCTCGAGGGCGGGCTCCTCAACGGGGGTGTCGGTGCGGGAGGCGTGGATCTCGGTCGCCGGTTCGACCGGGGCGAGCATCGGCTCGGCGGCCTCGGCCTCGGCGATCTCCTCGTCGGAGGGGCTCGGCGCCTCGGTCGCCGGCGGCACGGGAGCGTCCTCGTCCATCTCTGCCTCGACGTCAAAGAATTCGGTCGGCTGTTCGGCGATCGCGTGGCGCTCCTCGGTCGAGTGCCCGGCATCGATCTCGACCTCGCTGGCTGACTCGTCGGGGGCGTCGGCCTCGGGGGCGACGACCTCGTGCTCCATCGCCTGCGGCTCCTCGGCCGGGGGCGCAGCCTGAACCGCGTCCTCGGCGGGCGCGGGCGCTTCCGGCTCCGGCGGCTCCTGCAGGTCGGCGATGTTGATGCGACGGCCGCCCGACTCCTCGTCCGCCGACTCCGCAGCCGCGGGCGACTCCGGGGTCGTCATGAACTCGGTCGGCGCCTCGGCCAGCGGATCCGGCTCCTCAGGCCGGCTCGGCGGCCCAAACGCCTCGTCCTCGAGCCGTTTCAGCTCAGACTCATCAGCGCCATGCTGGCGCTTCAGTTCCAGGTGCTCGCGGATTGCGTCGTCGAGGATGCTCATGCCACTGCCCGAGGAGGCTGCCAAAGACTATGCGGTTATCCTGTCGCTTGCGAGGCAGTGGGAACAACTTCCCACCCCTCCACCACCCGGGGCTATAGCTCAGCTGGCAGAGCGCCTGGATCGCACCCAGGAGGTCGGCGGTTCGAATCCGCCTAGCTCCATCAGCAGAACCCCCTGCATGTCGCAATATTGGTTTTCGGCCACCGTTTAAACCGAGACCCAAAATCCGCTCCCGATCAGGCAGAAACTGCCTGATCGGGGCTAGATATGCGGCGATTGCCCGCGATTGCCCTTGATTCCGCTCGCTTTGGTTGGCGGCCAGAGCTAAGACATCCGTATCGGCCCCGCAACGGCGCGGCCCCAACGGAATCAGGAGATCGCGATGAGCACCACCGCAACGAAAAGCAAGCCCAACCGGACCGCATCCTCGGCCACGCCAGCATCGCGATCACCCTCGACGTCTACACCCACCTCTTCGACGACGCTCGCCACGCCCGTGGGATCCGCGAGCGAATGACGGAGAGTAGGTTCGCGGCCCTGCTAAATCCCGCTACCTCGAATGACGCAGTGGCTCACCTTAGAGGCCGATGATCCCGATCGACACACGCCACCTGGATTTTAAGCGCCGAGGAATGGCGTGAAAAGCCGTGCGATTAACGTAAACGAGTCGGCCCCACTCGGTCTCTACACAAGGGTTTTTTTCACTAGCGCCGATCCGCCTGAGCCAACCTTAGATTTCCGGGGATGCGACTCGCATCGGTTGAGGTCAAGGGCTTCAGATGCCTTCGGGACATCAAAATCCCAATGGCCAATCTCACGATCTTGCTCGGCAGCAATAACGTTGGCAAGTCGACGTTTCTAGCCGCCCTTGACTTCTTCTTCAACGGAGCGAATCTCACCGACGACGACCGCTTCTTTGGGTCCGGGCACAGCATCTCAGTAGAGGCAACTTTTGATGAGTTGACTGCCGCTGATCGAGAGGCATTCTCGATCTACGCCCGCGGAGAACGGATGATCCTCCGCCGCTCTTGGGACGAGGGGGAGGAAAAGATCACCGGGCGCAGCCGTCGCTTTTCAGGCTTCGAGGCGATCCGCGCCGCGCCCGGGAACTCCCGTCGGCGCGTCTACCGCGAGTACCGCGAAAAGAACCCTGACATGGGTCTCGGCGAGGCAACCACTGTCGACAAAATCGAAGAGGAACTGCTCACGTGGGAGATGCAGAACGGGGATCGATGCGATCCGGTCGACGCCGATGCGGGCAGCCTGTTCGGGTTCAGAAGTGTCGGGCAAAAACGACTTGCTGACCGCTACAAGTTCGTGCTCGTGCCAGCTGTTCGAGACGCTGCCTCTGAGGCAGTCGAGAGAAAGGGGACCATCCTTCAGCGGCTACTCGCGGCAATTGCAGAGCAACGCGCGGAGGCCGATGGACAACTCGCTGACCTTGAGGGGGAGATGCGTACCCGGTACGCAGATTTGGTCGATAGCTCCCACGGCCCTACGTTAAGCGCGCTTGGCGACCGTTTGACCGAGCAGATGCGCAGATACATTCCTGCTGCGGACGTCCTAGTCGAACCTCACGCCCCGGAACTATCGATCTCGCCGCCCAACGTAATACTGCGGGCGGGAGAAGCTCAGAATCTCACGGACCTCGGGAGGCAAGGACATGGCTTCCAAAGGACCTTCATCATTTCCGCCCTCGAATACCTTGCAGGAACCGAGGAGATCGTCGACGGGGATCCACCGACCCTCCATTTGGCAGTCGAGGAGCCGGAGCTCTACCAACATCCTCCGCGAGCCCGGCACTTCTCCTCCACCCTTCATGCCCTCGCTGCAAGGCCCGCGGTCCAAATCTCTTACGCAACTCACTCTCCTTATTTCGTCGGCCCAAGTGATCTAGCCGGGATTCGTCGCTTCCGCCAGTCCCGTCTTAACGGCAGCCCAGAGGAAGGTCTTGAGACCAAGATCACCGTGGGCGACATCGAGGTAGTGCGATCTCATATGCCGGAGCAGAAAGAACTCTCTCGATTCGTCGCACGGACTCTGGATGTCTCACTTGGCGAGGCATTGTTTGCAAACGCTGTCCTACTCGTCGAGGGCGCAACCGACGCAGCCGTGCTTCGCCAAGCTGCCCATCTTCGTGACATCGACCTTTCAGCCTTGGGGATTGTTGTGGCCGCACCGGGCAAGACTTCAATCCCGATCGCCACGGCTGTGCTCGACGCGCTCGAGATCAGACACTTCGTCCTCTTCGACGGAGATTCAGCTGCCGCAGATCTTGAGCCTTGCGAGGCCTGCGGCAGGGGCAGGGACAGACGTCGAGCCGCCGTCGCCGGTGAGAACGAACGAATCCTTGCCGCGGTCGGAGCGCCATCAGAAAACTTTCCCGAGACCGCAGTGCACGAGAGCTTCGCCTGCTTTTCAATCGATCTGGAGGCCTATCTCGAATCGGAGATAGACGGCTTCGGAGATTTGGCGAGGGAGATCGCGGAGGAGATGGGATGGAAGATGAAGTCCCCGGAGGTCTATTCGGAGCTGCTCGAGCGACGGGGCGCTAGTGGGTTGCCCTCCTTGCTCGCTGAGGTCTCCGACCGCATTGCCGAGCGGGCGCGAGCCTGAACACCCGCTGGGCTCCTGAACGCCGATCCCTGGTTAGCCTCAACCGCGCGATGAGATCTTTCGCTGACTTCTCCGACCACGACTTCGAGCTCTTCGCAGCCGATCTGCTCGGCGCGGCCGACGGAGTGCGCTACGAGGTTTTCGCACGTGGCGCGGACAGGGGAATCGATCTGCGCCACTTCCCGTCTGAGGGCGAGGCGGCCAACATCGTGCAGTGCAAGCGCTACATCGAGAGCAGCTGGTCGGACCTGAAACGGGCGGCGCGCGCCGAGGCGCTGGCGCTGGCGGCGATGGACCCAGCGCCGCGAAGCTACCGCTTGGTCACCACCCTGCCGCTCACTCCAGACCGAAAGAGTGAGCTGGCGGAAATCCTCCGTGGATTTGCCAGGAACGACGATGACATCTTCGGCGCCGACGATCTCGAGGCGATGCTCGACCAAAACCCTGAGGTCGAGCGTCGTCACCCGAAGCTCTGGCTGGCGGGCGGTACCCATCTCGACGAGATTCTGAACGCCGGCGTCTACAACCGCTCGCGCCAGCTGCTCGAGGAGACGAAACACTCACTCCCCCGTTACGTGGAGACCGGTGCTTTCCACATCGCCCGTGAGCGACTGCGCGAGGAGCGCGTCCTGATCATTGCCGGAAAGCCGGGGATCGGCAAGACGACCCTCTCTCAAATGCTCCTCGCCGACGCGGTGGTTGACGGCTACCAACCAATCGAGATCTCCGCTGATGCCGAGGAGGCGAACGAGGTCTACCGAGCCGACGAGCGCCAAGTCTTCTACTACGACGACTTCCTTGGCTCGACCTTTCTCCAGCAGCGTCTCGCTAAGAATGAGGACCGTCGCCTGACCCAGCTGATCCGCCGCGTCGCCGACAGCCAGACGAGCCTTTTCCTGCTCAGCACTCGCGAGCACATCCTGCGCCAAGCGCTGGAGTTCTACGAGGAGCTCGCGCGCGAGCGGCTCGACGCGCGCCGTTATCTGCTGGAACTCTCCGAGTACGCGCGGCTGGATCGCGCGCGGATTCTCTACAACCACATCTGGGCCTCGGGTCAACTCGACCTAGCGGCCGCCGCATCGTTGATCAACGACGCAGGCTACGCACGGATTATCGACCACCCCGAATACAACCCACGTCTGATCGAGTACATCACCGGGCTCGGGTCGCTCGAGCTCGGCGAAAGGGAGAACCGCGACTTCCTCGGCTTCGCTGTCGGAGTGCTCGATGACCCCGAGCGCATCTGGCGTCAAGCCTTCGAGAACCAGCTCGAGCCCGCCGAGCGAGGACTCTTAATCGTACTCGCCTCGATGCAGACCGAGGTCACTGCTGCCGATCTGGAGACCGGGTTCAGAGCCTTTTGCGCGGCAGCCGGAATCGCCCTCCAGGGAACCCTCTTCCACCGCTCGTTGAGGGTGCTTGAGGGGAGCTTCGCCGAGATAAATCCAGATAACAGCGAGAGCCTCATCGCCCCGGCCAACCCGTCGATAGTGGACTTCGTCGCCGCATGGCTCATCCAGGCACCCGCCGAGGCGCTCGCCCTCTGCGACGGCGCGGCATTCTTTGCCCAGCTGGAATGGGTGGCCCGGTCGGTCCTTCCGCATCTCGGGGCGGGCACCCTTCGCACCGAGCAGCTCGCTCACCTCGCGGCCGGCGTACGCCGGCTTTTCGCCGGAGGCGATCCCCGTTGGCAGATGATGCATTTCGGCAGCGTCCACTCGCCAGCTGTCCTCACCCGGACCGATAACGCTCCATGTGCCCGCCTGGTCTTCCTCGTCGGGCTCATCGCTGAGGCGCCCGAGCTTGAGGAGGAGCTGGGACGGTGGCTTGATGAGCGGATCGAGGAGGAGAGCGCTTCCTGGGAGGAGCGGCACATCCCGAACGCTGCCGAACCCGTCGGGTTGGTGCGGGCGCTTCGCGACGCCGGAAGACCAACCCGCACAGTCGCCGAGCGGGCGAAGCAGCATCTCCTTACTCGACTCCGAAGCGTCTATGCATGGGAACAGTTCCTCGCACTGCGCAAGATCGAGCCTGACATCTTTCCCCTCGCTGAACGGGGCGATCTGCGAAGCCGCTTCGAGGGTTTCGCGGGGGACTTCACCGATGCCCACGACGACATCGACGAGGTGGAGGAAGTCGACTCGCTGATCTCGCTGGGTGAAGCGCTGGGGGTCGACCTCAAGCCGATGGAGATCGAGTTCGTGCGAGACGAGGTGAGGCGTCGGATTAGCCAGATCGAAGAGCACCTGGAGACCCAGCAGGCCGATCACGAAGCCCGACGGCCGGACCATCATGACGGAGAAGATCGCGAGATCGCGGCGCTCTTCGGGCGACTGGCGGAAGATGGCCGTGGCTGAGGGATGCCCTTGATTCCGCTCGTTCTTCGCAGGGTCAATGCCTTCGCAGCTCTTCGACGGCCTCCCGAATAGTGGGAAGCGTCTGCTCGAAGGTGGCGAGAGCCTCCGGGTCAAGACCAGCAGCCAACTCACGCAGGCGACTCAGCTCGATGGGCGGCTCGGGAGGCTGCGTAGGTGTCTCGGGCCCCGCCGGAAGGTCGAGGAGAGCCTCGACGCTCGTGCCCAGCGCTTCGGCCACCTTGCGGGCTGCCTCTACTTCGACGCCTCCTTCGTGATCCTCCTGCTTCCAACGCTGGATCGTCATCTTGTCGACGCCGCTCGCAGCAGCGAGCCGGCGCACGCTTATCTTCTGAGCGTCCATCGCCGCGGAAAGACGCGCCGGCAGCTCCGGAGCCGCCACGACTAATGGCCTAGAAGTGTATGTAGCCACCCATACAGAGTGGCAGAATACGTCCGCATCTAGACATACACTCGATAAAGAATGTCCGCTCGCGCGCATACGGACAATCGCCGCCTCCGGCTCGTGGGAAGCGCGCAGGGGTCCCCAGGGGCACTCGAGCGCCTGATGATTCCGACCTCTCCGCGCTTCGACCGCTTCCTCCAAGCGTCCGCCCGGTGCGGGCTCTCAGCCTCCGAGGCGGTCCGACTGGGGGTCGAACGAGCGCTGGTCGTGCGCGACACCCAGCTGACCGATCTCGACGTCGAAAGCGGCCGGCGAATCCTGCGCCAGGCCGCGGCCGCGGCCCGTCCTTCCCTTCCGCTCCCTGATGAGGACGCGGCCTGCGTGCGAAAGCTCGGTGCGAAGCGTGCGGTGGAGGCCGCTTCACCCGGTGAGGAGATCGCGGTCGACCTTCCCCCGTCTCTGCTGGCGAGAGCGAACGGCGTCGTGCCCGAAACCGCCCTACACGAGGGGGTCGTCGAGGAGATGATCAGCTGGGAGCTGGCGGCGCGAATGGAGGCCCGCTCGATGTCGGAGTGGGCACTGAAGGTGCTGCTCGCTCGAAGCGCGGCCTAGCCGGCGGCCTCCGCCGCAGGGGCTTCGGATGCCGGCCTCTCCTCGGCATTCAGCGTGCGCTCGAGCTCAGCGGCGCCGCCGACGTCGGCGTTCAAGCGACCGGCGAGCTCATTCAATCCGGCGATCAAATGCTGGATCGTCTTCTCGCTCGAGATGAGCTGGGGACGGAGGCGCCTGCCGCCGACCTCGACCTCTGAGCCGGGCTCGGAGAGGGGCTCCTGACCGAGAGGGGTCGAGCAGTGGCGCATTCCCTCTTCGCCCGCCGGCACCCTCTCCAGCTGATCGGCTCCCTCGAGGCACTTCGCGAGCTTCGCGGCTCGGTTGATCGGAGAGCCGATCAGGTTCCCTCCATCCTCATCGTCAACCTCGCCGCAGTCGAAACCGGAATGGAAGGTCCAGCTCAAATTGTCGATGCCGGTGGAGCGCAGGGCGGCGGTGTGATGGAGGACGGCAGCGGCGGCCAGTGCGGCGCGGTCGCCCTCGGCGAACTCGGCGACCAGCTCGTCGCCTTTGCGATCGGAATACTCATAGCCGCCGAAGACGCGGGTCCACTGGGCGGCGAGGTTCAGACCCTCGTTCAACCACCGCCTGTTGGTACGGGCGTCGAGAAGCTCCCCTTTGGCCGTCGAGCCGTCGACGTCGAGGTAGAGGATGGCGGCGTGACGCGCGTCCTCGGCATGAGGCGAGGGCAAGCGCTTGCCCTTGGGACCGCAGTAGGCGCCAGCGAGGGCTGCCGCGGTGGCAGCCAGGAGCTCGAGGAGATCACGCACCTCCTCGGCGGCTGCGAGGATCGCCTCCCGTGGATCAGCCGGCAGCTCGACGGCAGGGGTTTGGTCCTGGCTGAAGCTCCCGAGGGCGCTGCGAATCGCCGCCGCCCACTCCAGGGTCTCGAAGGCAGTCTGCCTCTGCTCTTCCCCGTCCTCCTCGACCCAGCCCTTGGCCGAAGCCGCATCGAGCCGGTCGACCACCGTCGCCAATCCGTCAATCAGCCGCGCAAGCACCGTCGCGAATCCGTAGATCTCTCCGGGTTTCTCAGCCGCGGCCAGCGAGCGAAGGGTCCTCCCCTGCGCGCGACTCCTGGCCTGCGGGATGGCCCGCCGGGCTGGTGCGGCCCAGTCGTCGGCCTGTAGCTCGAGCTTGCCCCGGGCGGCTCCGGTAGCCGAGCTAACTCGCTCGACGATCTCGGGGGTCCGTTCGTGGAGCTCACCGGCGCGGATCAGGTTGAGGGGACGACGCAGTACGTCCAACGCCTGCTCGAGGGAGCGGCGGACGTGGCTGAGGCCGAGGCGCCGGTCGGTTGACATCGCCCAGCCGTCGAGCAGCTTCTTGCGCTCGGGTCCCTCCAGGCCCTTGATCAGGTCGATGATCTTGTCGAGGTTCTCCTCCAGCTCCTCGGTGCAACCGTCCAGGTCGAGTTCCAGGTCTTCGGCGTCATAGCGGACGACGAACCCCGCGGTGGGAACGACGGCTCCGTCGTCTTTCACTTTGAAATGACCGGAGCTCTGTTGCTCGGGCGGCACCGGCGAGACGGCATCCAACAGCGCCAGCTCCAAACCGGGCCCCGGGGTCGGAAGTGCTTGAAGGGCAATCGCCTGCCTCTCGAAGGTCAGCGGGCGCAGGATGGCGACGATCGAGGCGATCAGCGCCTGTGGGATCGGCCGCTCCCGGTAGTCCTCGATGGGCGCTTCGCGCAGGCGCTTGCAGATGAGGGCGATCGCCTCCTCGGACTTCTCCTGGCGGATCGAGTCGAGGCTGAGGTAGGAGCGATCACTACCTCGGTTGTTCTCCGAGACTCGGTAGCGCCGCTGAACCAAGAGCGAGCCGCCGTCGCCTGGAACTTCATCGATGTAGGGAACGAGCGTCGTCAGCGCCAGCCCGCGGTCGACGCAACGGCTCGCCAGCAGAGGGTCCTCCCCCTGAAGGAGCGCCGCGAGCTCGCTCATCGAGCAACCCACCCTCGCTCCGGGATCGTGCCCCGGGTCGCTTGCGGCCTTGTCGTAGAGGCGCTTCAGCTCCTGCGCAACTCCGTGCGTGGCGGCCTCGACGTCGGCGTCGAGGTAGAGCCGCGGCTCCGGGTGAGGGTCGGCCCCCTCGGCGAAGTGCCGCTCAGGTTCTACTGGGGCCTCGAGAGCGCCGGCGACCGCCTCGTTTACCAGGGCGCCGACGTCAGGGCCGAAGAGACGCTCGCAGACCTCCGTCTGGGGCTTGAGAATGGAGTCCGGCATGCACTCACCGAGGACCTGGGATAGACCGTCGATCATCTCCACCTCACGCGCGGCCGAGACAGCCCGGAAAAGCGTCTTCGGATCGAGGTCGAATGCACGCTCGACCAGAACCTCCCCCACCGGGGGCAGAAAGCCGAGCTCGGCGGTCAGGGCCTCGATGCCGTCGGCGCTGGAGATCTGGGCACCTGGCTCGGCGCCCTGCAGAGCCAGGGTCGGCAGCGAGATCGGCACCACGTAGATGCGCTCTGTCTCCAGATCGGGGAAGAAGCGGACCTTGTAAGCGCCGTCGCCCACCTCGGGCGGGTGTGAGGCGGCGCCGGGCAGGCGCGGAAAGTGGAGCGTCGCCGGCTGGATCTGCTCGGCGTGGGTAGCCGGCCCGTCGATGGTGAGGACTCCGTAAGCGCTGAGGGCGTCGAGCAAGGCGGGCCAGGAAACAGCCAGTCGGTCACCGAGCTGCAGCTCGAGCAGGAAGTGGTCGACCTCCGGCGGCAGTCCCCGCGCCACCACAAGCTCGGTCAGCTGCCAGACATAGCGCTGGTAGAGCTCGGGCTCGGCGTGGAGGTAGCAGGCGACCTCGGGCCTGCGACCGGTCCCCGGTTCACAGCCGATGCAGGCGAGCGCCTCGATCTCCTCGACCCTGTGGCCGGCAATCTGCTGCCAGTGCCGCCAGAGGTTGGAGCCGGTCCGGACCGCGTCGTCGACGATCATCACCCGGGCATCGCGCAGCTCCTCGGGCGGGATGTAGGAGAGGGCGCTGCCGTAGAGGACGGGGGCCGCAGTTCGCTCGCCCAGTTCGAGCCGGGCGAAGGAGAGCGCCGCATCGAGGACGCGTGCGCCCTTGGTCTCCGCCGGCACGAGGTAGTCCGGCTGCCAGCGATCGAACTGCTCCAGAATCCATTCCGCGAAGCCAGGGAGCAGGTTCCGCTCAAACGCGCTTTTCCCGCCGAGGCCGGCTACTGCCCTTTCCGAGACGCTTCCCCTCACGCAGGGAACTTACAGCGACCGCCGTTTACGAGTGTGAGATGGGTCCGCTAAGAGCAGGTTTTGATCTTCCGTGGATTTCCGGCCTGCCGAGAGGTCAATAGGGTGGCCACCTAGTAATCAACGCTTGTTCAGTTCTCATTTGAGGGAGATCCAATTGATCTACGTCACCGAAGTCCATATGAGCGCCGGCGGCACCGCGGGCACGAGCGCATCGCCGAGGTCAGGTGGCGTAATCCGCAAACCGAGGCGAGCGGTGCCTCGACCCGCGAGGTGATGGTCAACTGGATCAAGAACGAGGGCGGCGACGCACGGGTACAGGACGCTGCGGGCGAGGAGGCAAGGATCGGCGTGGTGGAGGCAAACCCGCCTTACATCCGGACCTACGCGGACGGGATTTGGAACGACAACCTGCTGGCGCTTCCGCGTTACTGAAGTCGACCAACCCGGGGGACGGCGGCGAGTGCATCTGTTTGGCCAGGGAACGCGCAACGATCCGAGTCCAGCCCGATATGGCGAGGACGGCTTTTCATTTCTGGACAGAGTCGATCAGAAGTTTTGGGGCCGCATTCGGGACGAGCTGGAAAAGTGGTTTGCCGAATATCCGGCCGATGGCGCAGCAGACCTTCGGGGCCGTTTTCGCGACAAGGATCCGGCCCAGCACTTTGCAGCATGGTGGGAGCTCTACCTGCATCGTCTCTTCAAGCAGCTCGGGTTCCGCGTCGAAATTCATCCCGAGCTGGCTGAGGTCTCAGGCCGTCCCGACTTCCGAGTTACGGGTCCGGACGGCCCCTTCCTGATCGAGGCTGCCACGACCTTCTCGGGCATCGTGGACGAGGAGCGCGACGGCACGCGCGAGGGTTGGATCCTGGCCGCGATCGAAGAGGTCAACGCTCCCGACTTCTTCGTCGGTATCGAATTCGAGAAGGTCGGTATGGAGCGCCCGGGCGTGCGGGAGATCGTGGGGCGGGTCGAGGGCTGGCTCAACGAGCTGGACCCCGACTCGATCACCTCGGCGACGCTCGACGATTCACCTAAGCGTGGCTTTGTAGTGAGCGATTGGGAGTTTGAGCTGACGGCGATACCGGTTAAGCCCGAGTCGCGGGGGAAGCCCGGCCATCGCGTCCTCGGCTTCGGGCCGGTGAGCGCCGGCTATGTGAACGATGTCGACATGCTCGAGCGGACGTTGGAGCGAAAGCGGCCCCAGTATGGAAAACCCGCTGAGCCCCTCGTTTTCGCCGTTCTCCTGATGTCGCCGGTCGATAACGAGGACATCGAGGGAGCCCTCCTGGGCCGGGTCGCCTGGAGGTTCAATCCCGAGGACCTCGAGGCAGAGGGTGAATGGGATCCGCCAGCGAAACGGGTTTTGGATGAAGGGGGCGCAAGCACGGGGAACCCGGGTTTCCGCCGTCCTCACCGGGAGAGCTTGATGCCCTGGAGTGTGGCAACGACCTGGCCTCGGCTCTGGCCAAATCCCTGGGCCGCCCGGCCCCTTTCGACGACACTGCCATTTCCAACCGCCGTCGCCGAGGAGCGTGGCGCGGTCACCTACGAGGGCCGCGACGGCAGCCCCGCCGAGATCTTCGGTCTGCCCGATGACTGGCCTGGACCCGAGGATCGATTCGAGCGCGCGTGAAGGTCGCCGGCGGCGAATTCGACAACCCCACCCAGGCGACGGGACTTGAGCTGCAAACGCCGCCGATGACGAACACCGGAACCATCAGCGGCCAGAACCAGCTGCTCTGGCGAGACGCGTCTGAAGACCCGTCAGCGCTTCTCCCTCGGGTAGGGCCTCCCGGGCCTGAATGGCTTTAAACCCTAGGTGGCCCGATCAGGCAGAAATCGGCGTTTCTGCCTGAACACCCCGACAATCGCCGCATATCCGCACATATCTGGCTCGATCCAGCGGCAAATCGCGAGCGGCGCAAAGCGGCTTGTCATGCGGAATTCGGGCGGACGGCGAGTAACCAGCGGCGTAAATCGCACCCAGGAGGTCCGTGGTTCGAATCGGCCTCGCTCCATCGCCACCCGTCCCCTGCCATCGACCAAGGAGCGATTTCAACCAGCGTGGGCTGATCTGTGGGGTCTCCAACGAGCGCGGATCGTGTTCCTATAAATTTCTTGTGTACTCAGATGTTTACTCGTACCCTCGTGGTGGATGGAGAGTACGCGCCGAGATTTGATGGCTGGTGTTGCTGTCGCTGCGGGGGGAGCGGCGGCGATGTCGCTGGCATCCCCAGGTAGCGCTCTTGCCGCTAGTGCCGGTGACTACGTGAGCGTGACTGATGTTGCCCATGGGGCAGCGGGAGATGGAGTGACGAACGATCGGGCTGCGATCCAGTCCGCTTGTGATGCTGCGGCGGAAGCCGGGGGTGGGATTGTCTTCTTCCCCGCCGGGACCTACTCGATCGACTCGACCAGCACGATCACGGTCGAAGACAACGTGACTCTCGTTGGGGTGGGACGTGGCTCCAAGGTCAAGTGCTCGAACGAGGAAACGAACTCGTTGCTCTACATGTTCCGTTGCGTGGACGGCTCACACGTGCAGGTCCGCAACCTGTGGCTCGACGGTCCCGAGGAACTCGGGGCGGAAGGTGAGGTCCGACTCCTCCACCACAACGGTGGTGGAGGCTCGCTGCTGGTTCTTGACTGTTTCCTGCGCAAGGGTGGGACCGCGATCAAGGTTGACGCCGCTGCCGAGAGCATCACCGTGGCGCGCTGCGAGTTCACGGAGCAATCGGAATTCGGAATCCTGACCTCAGGGTCAAGCCCGGGCGACATTCGCATCAGCGTCCGCGACTGCTACTTCCACGACCTCGGCGAAACGACGACCGAGCATGCGATATACGTGCCGAACAACCACTCGCTGGACGTTGATGGCTGCAGCTTCGCCGACCTCTCGGGGTATGGGGTCCACGTCTTCGGGCAGAGCTCCGGGGGCGACTACTGCCGCGTGCGCGGTTGCATGTTCCGCGGCGCGATGCGGGGGGCCATGATCACCAATAAGTACACGCTGACGGTGATCGCCCACTGCCAGTTCAGCGTCGCGGCCACCAACCTGCAGATCAAGGTGGTGGGGTCGGCGCGGATCGTCGACTGCGACTTCGAGGCGGTGGCGAACGGTTTCCCCGACATCGCCAACACCAGTGAAGCGGTCCCTCCCTACGAGGTGACGATCCGCGGCTGCCGTTTCTTCGGCAGTGCCACCGGAAGCGACAACATCGCCATCGATGACGCGGGAGCGCAATCGTGGCGAATAGAAGGCTGCGACTTCCGCGGGCAGCGCGACGTGGGCGTGTTCTGCGACAGCGAACTCGACGCGACCTCCACGGTCCGGGTCATTGGCAACACTTGGGACCAGGCCTCAGAAGTCGATTACGCGATCGAGCTCACCGGCCTGGGGACGGTGCTCGTGGAAGGCAACGAGTTCAAGGAGCTGCGCAGCACCTCCGGCTACGCGGTCCGGTGTGCCTCTGGTAAGCCGAGTCGTCTCGCCGTGATCGCCAACGACTTCTCGCAGGACAACGTCGACCGCTCGGTCAGTTTCGCCGGGACGCTGCCGGCCAACTACCACGCGGAGGCCAACCACGGCGCCTCCGGCGGGCTTGCCTGGCGGGACGTCGCCTCCGCCGCGACGGTGACGCTGCCGCCGCTCGGATCCCTGTTCCGCATCACCGGAACCACCAACATCACCTCGTTAACGGCCTCCTGGAACGGCCGGGAGGTGACTCTGCGCTTCGCCTCCACGCCGACCTTTACGGATGGGTCGAATCTGCGTCTCGCCGGCAATTTGGTCGCGACCGCAGACGACACGATCACCCTCATCTGCGACGGCACCAACTGGTACGAGGCACAGCGCGCGGTTAACTGATCAGCGCGTTACCTGACCCGCCAAGAAACACCAGTTCTTGCTGGGGTCGGGGTCGTTGAGCTTCCAGCGGGAGGCTACGACGATGCGCTCGCCTCCTTCTACCTCCATTACGACCATGCCGTTGTTTGGCAGGTTGGCTTCGGTTGGGCCGGATGGCTCGACGATGCTCGAGTCGTTGGAGCTCTCGCGGGTGATGACGCGGGCGCCGCGGGGGGACTCGATCCGCAGGCGCCGCGGCTCGCCTGGCTGGCAGCGCAGCGAGACGACGCCGAGGCCGGGGAAATCCACGCTGGCGTAGCCGTTCGTGGCGGCGTTGCTCTCGCCGCGCCAGGCGATCTGGACCGATCGCGCTGCGGTTGCCGCTTCTTCGACTTCGGTGCGGAAGACAGCCTCGACGTAACAACGCGCCGTGGCCGGAGTGGTGAAGTCCCACTCCCAACTGAGCCTCAGGCTGGTCACCGGCCCCAAGGGCGGGCCGCCGGGACCGCCGATCGGGCCGCGGTCGGAGATCACCCCCTCGAAGATCCCCGTCGAGGTCTTCTCCGCCGGGCTGAACTTATTCAGGCCCTCGTTGAAGTCGAAGCCGGTGCCGGAGGTGTAGACGGCTTCGCGCAGCGACTTCTCCTGGAAGCCCCCCCAGTCCTTGTAGGTCCAGTTCATCATCGCCGTTTCGCGGCCGCCGCTGCTGCCGTAAAAGCGGACGTACTGGGCTTCGGGGTTGCAGACGATTTCGCCGTAGCCAACTCCGGGCGCGACGAAGCCGGCCCGGTCGCTGCCGCCGGGATCGCCCCCCGACCAGGAGACGATGGTGCGCTGGACCAAGGCGCCGCCGACGACTTCGGCGCCGCCCCAGCCACCGCCTTCGACGAAGACGAGCTTCTGGTCGGCGCTCAGCAGCGGTCCGCCGCGCGCCTTGCGGCCGACCATCCGGACCCGGTAGCGGCCGGGACGCAGCTTCCGCTTCAACGGCAGCGCGACGATCTTCTCGCCACCGTTGGGCTGGCGCACCCGCTTGCGAGAGAGCAGCCGGCCGCTCGAGTTGCGGAAGGAGACCACCACCGGACCGACCTTGGCGCGCTTGACCGGCCGCAAGATCAGCCGCACCCGGCGGCCGTTGTCCTCGGTCCGGGTGCTGACCGGCGTCGCCCGCAGCGGCAATCCGGGCTTGGCGCGCTGCTTCGCCGCCGCGCCGGCGGGCTCGCCGCCGTCATGGGCGAGCAGGACCAGGGCGGCGAGGCACAGCGTCAGCGCCGCGAGGACGAAGCGAGGTCGGCCGATCGGGCTCAACCGCTGCCCGTCCGCTCAGCCGCCTCCTCTTTTTCGTCGGCGACGATCCGCGCCGGGGGGTAGTAGACGACGTCAGGGGCGATCTCCCCGTTCAGCCACGCGAGCTCGGTGTTCCTGACTTCGTCGGGAAGCGGCACCAGTGCTTTCTCGATTGCCAGCTGTCGCGATCCGGCAACGGCGAAGGAGAGGAATTCGTTGATTTCGGCTTCCTTCATCGTGTTCAGGTCGACCGTGAGCAGCAGCTGACGCGCAAGCGGGTAGGTCGCGTCCGTGACCGTTGACTGCGAAGGGAAGATGCACTCCGGGTTGCCTTCGGCGTCGATCGCCTGCACCTCCATCGGGCGCAGCCGCTCCTCCCAGAGCTCGTAGTAGGAGTAGCGGATCAGGCCCAAGGTGCCGAGCCGCTGCGCGATTTCCGCGGCGGCAATGTCGTCGACCCGAGACTGGTCCTTGGCCTGCTCCAGTTCCGCCCCGATCTCGGCGACCTTGTCTTCGGCCTCGCTGAGCCGGTCGGCGTCGTTGGCCCGGGCGGCTTCGGAGCGGTTGTCTTCGATCCCTTTTTCAATTTCATGTTCAGCGACGGCGACCGCAGCTTCGGCGTCGGCGAGTGCCTCGGCGAGATCGGCGGCCACCTGCTGGCTCGACTGGCTCTGGGCGGCTTGTTCGAGCTGCTCGCGGTTGCCGGAGACGGCGAGGCGAACGCCCTTGTCGTTGGGGAAAGCCTGGTAGTCACCGCGCAGCAGGAGGAGCGAAGGGTCGTCGTCGCCGAGGACGAACTGGCCGAAGAAGCCGATCACGTTGGAGCGCGCGTCGGGACCCGCGACCTTGATCGGCAGCGCGTCGACGCTCGGGTCCGAACGACCGCCCCAGCCGACCTGCGCCCAACTCGTGATCGGCGAGGCGGCGCGGAAGATTTCCCGCACGTCCTCGACCGAGAGGCAGTCGACCCCGACGTCGGTCTCGTTCGCGATCGCCAGCACGGCGGCGTCAGCGGCGATCTCGATCTGCACCGGTTCGACCCCATTGGCCTGGCAGAGCGCGTACTCCATGGGCGAGATCGGCCGCGCCGAGTCGACGATGTCGGCTTCTCCTTCGCAGAACGCCCCGAAGGCTTCCTCTTCACGGCTCGGGCTGACTTCGAATTCAACGCTCGAGCCACGCTCCTCATAGGCGGCGAGCAAAGTCTCGGTGAGAGAACCCTGGGCCTGGCCCTCGATTCGCACCGTTCCCGGCGGTCGCGGCGGCAGGCTCGAGCCATTCTCCTCGCGGCTTTCGGACGAGACCTCGGCGGTTCGGCGTTCCAGCGGCCCGGCTTCGCCGGACTCGGCCGCGCCCTCGAGGCTGACGCCGCAGCCGGTCAGGGCAAGCAGCGCCGCAAAGAGAACCAAACAGAGGATGCGGCGGTGGGCGCTCATCCCCCACCCCCAGCCGGACGCGGCGGCAAGCTCGAAGCGAGGCCGTACTGCTGGACCTGGCCGAGCGGCGGATCCTTGCGGACCTGGGGCAGGGCGACGACTTCGAAATCGTCAAGCCCAAGCCAGTCGAGCTCGTCCTCGCGCAGAAGAGTCGGAGGCGTTCCCTGCGCCGCGTAGAGGGTCGGTGAGGCGGCGCGGTCGACGACGATCGCGCCGTAGTTGCGCAGGGCCACCAGGATCGCTTCCACCGCGGGACGGGCCTTCCCCGCCTCGCGGGAGGAGAGCAGCGCGGTGTCCTTGAGCCGGATCCGGGCGCCGGCCGGCAGCGAGTTGACGGGACCGACGCCGTCGGTCACCGAGGCCGGCTGCACGTAGCTACGCCGGGCCAGACCAGGCACCGAGACGGCCAGGGCGTGGCTGATTTCGCCGCGCCGCAGTTCGGCGGGGCCGATCACGCCGGCAAACAGCGGCAGTCCGGAGCTGCGGGCCCCCGCCGCTCGCCGCGGATCTTCGGAGACCGGGCGGCTAAAGCCCGGCCCGTCGAGCCGCCACCGCTTGGCGTACTGGTAGGAGATCGTGTCGTCGGACTGGCGACGGGCGCGCCAGAAGTCATAGGCGACGTTGTTGCGGCGGTCGATCACGCTCAGCCACCCGTCGAAGCGGGGGTCTGGACGCGTCTCCGGCGGCAGCGCCAGGGTCGGCGGAACCCGTTCGGGCTCGCCGCCGCATTCGCTCTGGCGGCACACCATCTTGGTGCTGACGACGTTGGTGCCACCCGCTTCGACGACCAGCGGGGCCCAGCGTTCGGCGTTGATGTGGAAGCCCTTCTCGACCGTCCGTTCGACCGTCGCCACGCCTTCTTCGCCGGGCAGCTCGATTACCGCCTGCCGCCGCTGCGCCAGCTCCAGCATCTCGGCCGAGCGCGGCTCGGTCGGCAGCCCGGTCACCGGCGTGTTCCAGGGGCTGTCGGCGGCGAAGAGGACGCCGTCGCGCCGCAGCGCAACCAGGCGCGCCGCGGCCTGTTTCGACTTCGCCGTGGAAGTGGTCTCCTCGGAGCCATCGCCACCGCAGGCGGTGAGGAAGATGCCGAGCCCCAGCGCCACGGTGACCAGGACCGTTGCCTTCGATCCGGCGCTCATTCGCCCACCACCTCCGGTTCGGAGCTGAGCCCGTCGCCGTTCGGCGTGGTGCCGCCCTGGGTTTCGGGCAGCGGCGAGAGACCGGCTTCGCCCGGTTCCACCGGCCGCACCGGCGGCGGCGAGAGCGGTTCGGGCGGAGTGATCAGCCGCGGTTGGTTGCGCAGCCTGTCGGGCGTCGCGACCGAGGCGGCCGGGATCACACCCGGCTCGATCTGGACGAGGACGTAGCGGTCGGTGTGGAAGATCGGAACCAGTCCGGCCTGGGCGCCGAGGTCGAGGCCGGGATAGCGCTGGCGCACAAGGTCAACGCTGCCGGGGTTGGCGACCAGCATGTACCGGACCTCGCCCAAGGGTTTGTCGCGGATCGAGAGCCACTCGCCTTCGTCGTAGTCGGCACGGTCGACGAAGAGGTCGGGCTTACCGCTGAGCAGAATCACGCCGTAGGTGATCGAGCTGTCGGTGAGGATCGAGTTCGGCGGCGGCTTGAGCCGGTTGTCGATGTAGTCGGCCATGCCAAGCTCGGGGTCGATCCCGACCTTGTAGCCGCCGAGAGAGGTGCTGCCCTCCTGGCTGTCGCGGGTCTCGAGGAAGCGGGTGAAGGCCTGCTCCTGATCCTGGTAGTCGTAGGTGCGCATCGCGTTCCAGGAGAGCGGGATCGCCAGCACCATCGTGACCACGGTGGCGAGCACGAGGACGAAGCGCCAACTGCTCTCGATCCGGAAGAGCCAGGCGACCGCGGCGACGGCGGCGATCAGGATCGGCAGCCCCGTGCTCAGCGAGACGAAGCTGGCGCGGTCGTCGAGCAGCGCCGTAACGATGGTCGCGCCGCCGGCGATCAGCACGATCCCGATCAGCCCGACGCCGAGCGCGTCGCGCCGGCCGAAGGCGGAAACGACGAGCAAGGGCAGAGCGAGGAAGGCAAGTGGCGCGACCCCAAAGACGACCTCGGCAAGGTCGCCGAGGGCGGTGCCGAGGGCGGCCGGATCTTGGGCGATGCTGGGATCGACATTGGGCGCAAACTGGACCGAGCCGATCTCCAGCCAGCGGAACGGGTCGTTGAGGATGACGCCGTTGAGGATCGTCCAGATCAGGACCGAGTAGAAGACCGGGGTGAGGAAGAGGAGCAGCGAAGACCGCAGCTTCGTCTGGCCGCCGCGCGGGCCGGGGCCGATGAAGGCGATCGCGAGCATGATCGAGAGCGCCCAGGCGATGTAGGTGTAGTCGACCATCACGGCGACGCCAATGCACATCCCGGCGCCAACCAGGTAGCGGGTCTCGTCGGTCGCCCGCCAGGAGATGAGAGCCAATAGCGAGCCCGCGGCGACCAGCAGCCCAAGCGTTTCCGGCGCGCCGTTGGCGGCGTAGAAGACGAACATCGGGTTGAGGCCGATCAGGACGACGACCGCGAGGCGGACGACGCGACCGAGCCCGCAACGAGCCATCAGCGTGTTGAGCAGCGCCAGCGTCCCACCAGCGGCGATCGCGGTGACGATCGGCAGGGCCACCAGCGAGGTAGCCAGCGGCTTGATCAAAGTCAGCGGCAGGTAGACGAGGGAACCGATCGGGGCGACGGTGAGCCCGATCGCGGCCAGCTTCGGCGGGTCGTTCCACCAGGCCATATAGGCGTCGGTGAGCCGTTCGAGGCCATCGAACTGGACGACGTGCCCGTTGACGATGGTGAAGTAGCCGAGCACGGCGTAGACCGCGGCGGCGATCGCGGCGATCAGCCAGCCTTCGCGCCGCGTGTCGGGGAAAACCTTGCTGCCGACTACCTCCTCCTGCTGCTCCTCCTGCTCCGAGGGGGCATAGATCTGCTCGAGCTCAATCGTGGTCTCAGTCATCGCGTTCCGGTTCCGGTCAGACGATCGTTCCGGGCGAAGACATGTCGAGCCCGTGCTCGGTCTTCTCCCAGTAGAACGGGTTGGTGAACAGCTGCAGGAACCCCTTCCAGGCGGCCAGCGACATCAGTCCCCAGTAGAGCGGCAGCATCAGCGCGTAGGGCGCGAGGCCGTAGTAGCCGCGGCGCGAGGCGGCGGCCATCGCCAGGTACATGAAGACGAAGTTCCCGAGGAACAGCTGCGCCGCGGCCAGGAAGTAGACCCAACCGGGGAACACGTCCTGGATCACCCCCGCCTGGGTGAGGAAGAAGACCGTGGTCAACGCCCAGAAGAAGGGGTTGATGAGGAAGATGAAGGCGCCGCCGACCATCAGCTGGAAGCTCATGAAGCCCTTGAAGCCAACGTCGCGGATAAGGCGCAAGGGGTGGCGCATGTAGACGAGCCAGGTCTGGATGTAGCCCTTGATCCAGCGCGAGCGCTGGCGCACCCAGTTGGCGATCTCCGAGTTCGCTTCCTCGAGCGTCGTCGAGTCCATCATGATCGTGCGGTAGCCGACCCGGTGCAGGCGGATGCCGAGGTCGGCGTCCTCGGTCACGTTGTAGGGGTCCCAGCCGCCGACATCGACCAGTACGTCGAGGCGGATGTGGTTGGAGGTACCACCGAGGGGAATCGGGTCGTTGCGAGCGTCGAGCCCCGGCAGGATGAGGTCGAACAGGGTCGAGTACTCCAGCGAGAACCAACGCGTCAGCAGGTTCGTGTTCTGGTTGTAGAAGTTGAGCTTGGCCTGGATGCAGGCGACCGACTCACCGGCGCGCTCGAACATCACCACGGCTTTCTTCAGCTGGTCGGGTTCGGGCCTGTCCTCGGCGTCGTAAATCACGACGTACTTGCCCTTCGCCCCGACGAGGCCGTAGTTGCAGGCCTTGGGCTTGGTCTGCGGGTCAGACGGAGGAACGATGATCTGCTCGAAGTGCGGTGGCAGGTCGAGGGCTTGGATCGCCTCGATCGTCTCCGTGTCGTCCTCCTCGCAGAGCAGCCGCACGTCGAGCTTGCGCCGCGGGTAGTCGAGCGATTCGATCGAGTTGATCAGCTGATTGAGCACCGCCGCCTCGCGGAAGAGCGGCACCAGCACCGTGTAGACGGGCAGGTTGCGCTCGTCGAGCGCGGCCAGCTCCGCTGGGCTCGACGAGAACTCGTAGCGGTGGTCGAGCGCCGCGTAGCCGCTGACCAGCTTGTAGCCCGAGTTAGCGGTGTAGGCGAGGCTGGCGAGCGCGAAGACGACGATCGCGGTCGGCACGAAGAAGAGCGCGGCGGCGAGCGCGGCGACCAGGGTGATGGCAATGAGAAAGCCCTTCTGGCGCGAGCTGAGGATCGTGTGGGCGCTGCTCTCGGGGAAGCGCTCGAGCAGGTCGAAGCGGGCGACCCGACTGTACTCGGCGCCGTGAATCTGCCGCAGCAGTGCGGCGATTTCGCTCGCCGGCGCGAGGAAGGGCCGCACCTTCAGGTGGGTGTGCTCTTCGACCTCCTGGATCAGCCCCCGATCGGGAAGGTCGGGAACGGCGAGGTAGAGATAGCTGTCGTCGATCGCGATCGGCACGCACTGCAGGCGCCGCGCCAGCGGCTCCGGGATCGCGTCGACCGGCGCCTTCGCCGGGTCGAACTCCGAGAGGTCGACCGTCGGCAGGCTCTGCTTTTCGGCCAGCACCCGCAGCAGCGCGTGCTCCTCGAGGGCGCCGCCGAGGACGAGGATCTCGCCGATCCGGCCGCCGGCCCGCTCCTGCTCGGCGATCGCCTCGCCGAGCTCCTCCTCGGTGATCAAGCCTCGGCTCGCCAGCTCCTCGCCGAGGCGGGGTAGCCGCGCCAGGCCGTGCTCGAGCAGGTACTCAGCGTCGAAGGTGGCTCCCGCCGCCGACTCGCCTCCCTGCTCGACAGCTGAGCCCATCAGGTTCAGCGTCCGCGCGATCTCCTCCGGCGCTGCGAGCAGCCAGCGCGGTCGAAAGCCGGTTGCGTCGAGGATCGCGTTCTCGGCGGCTTCGTCGCCGACCCGCTCGGCGATCACCGTGATCTTCCCCTCGTGGTACTCGAGCGGGACGATCCGCAGTTCGCGCCGGATCCTGTCCGGCACCAGCCGGATCACCATCGGCGAGACAGTGACCATGCTCTCCCGCCGGCTGGCGGGGTCGCGAACGACGAGGCGCAGGGGATCCTGGGTCAACTCTCGCTCCCAGCGCTCTCGAGCGGCTCTTGCGGCCGCTCGGCCCGGATCCTCGTGTTGCGTTCGGCGATCACCAGGGCGATTGCGGCAAAGATGAAGACGAAGAGCGGGACCAGCAGGAAGGCGGTGAAGAGGAGGCAGAACAGCAGCAGCGCACCGATCACCGTGAGCACGGTGATCGCCGTCGCAGTCGCCGAGTTACCGCCGCTCAAGTGCCGGGGGCGGCCACGCCGCCCTCGCGCTCGGCTCGCGGTTGAGCGAGCGCGATGGTGAATGACGAGTCATCGGACTCGACGAGATCGAAGGCGAGCTGGAGGGTTCGCCGCAGGCCGGCGATCAGCGGCACGTCGTCGCGCGCCTCCACTTCCAGGTGGGCGGCGTCGCCGCGCAGGGTGTGCAGCGAGACCGACTCGACCCCATCGATCGCGGCGAAAGCGTCTTCGACGACGCGCACCTTGCTGACGTCGTGCAGCGGGGTGACCGTGACCGAGACGGTGTGCAACGGCATCCCGGGATCGGGCTCGGTGCGGCCGTTCGCCGGCGTCGCCGCAGCCCCCTCCGGAGTTCCCTCCAACGCCGCGAGGCGCCGGTCGATGGCGTCGAGCCGGATGCCCAGCTCTTCTTTCAGCGCCTCCAACTTCTGGAGAATTGCGTTTTCTTGGTCCATTGGACGAGCTACTTTCAGACTGGTGGCGAGGAGAAATCGAACGCCCGTTCGGCGAGCGAGCGCAGCATAGTAGCCAACTTTCGGCCAATCTCCCGCCCAACATTCGTCCAATTTTCGAGTTGTTGGTAAAGAACCGGTGAATTACCCAAAACTCGATTGCGATCGGCATTTAGATGGGTAGAGTCGCCCGCGTGTCCAACCCCGACGCAGCCGCCCCGCCCGCCGGCAGCGACCCCCAAACCATCGTCGAGAAGCCCTGGGGCCACGAGGTTTGGTGGGCTGACACGCCCCACTACGCCGGCAAGCTCCTGGTCGTCAACGCGGGTGAGCGACTGTCGATTCAGCTCCATCGCGAAAAGGACGAGACCTCCTACTTGCTGAGCGGCCGCTTGCTCGTTCTGCAGGGGCCGAGCGCCGAGGAGCTGCGCGAGCGCGAGATCCTCCCCGGCGCCTCCTGGCGCAATGAGCCCGGCGTCGTCCACACCCTGGAAGCGCTGGAGGATTCGACCGTGCTCGAGGTCTCGACCCCCCACCTCGACGACGTCGTTCGCCTCAGCGACCGCTACGGCCGTCAAACCCCGACCGAGGCTGACAACCGCTCGCGCTAGCTCAGATGTCCACGCGCGCAACGAGATCGCTCGCCCGTGCCGCGAGCGATGGCGCCCAGGGAAAGTCCCGTTCCTACCGGCTGAAGGGCAAGGAGCCTGCGACCCAGGGCATCCGGCGGATCGCCTGCGGACGAGCGGAAAAGGCCGCCGAAGAGTTGGGCGAGGCGAGGACCGGAAGTGACTTCGCCGCTTCGATTCACGCCGCGCGCAAAGACCTGAAGAAGCTGCGTGCAGTTCTGCGGCTGGTCCGAGCCGAACTGGGCAAGAAGGTCTACCGGACCGAGAACCGACGCTTTCGCGATGCCGGTCGACGGCTCGCCCAGAGCCGGGACGCGGAGGTTAAGAGGGAGACGTTGGGCGCGCTTCGCGAGCGCTTCGACGACGAGTTTCCCTCCGACCTCGCCGCAACTTGGCTAGCCGCGCTTGAGCGCGAACGCAACGAAATCATCGAAGGAGTCTCGGGCGGTGACGCCGACTCCCTCATCGCCGAGATGATCGCGACGGTTGAAGCGGGGCGGGAGGAGATATCTCGATGGCCCCTGGAAAGCGACTCCTGGGAGCTGGTCGAGGCCGGGTTGCTGCAGAGCTACCGTCGCAGTCGGCGAGCGATGAAGCGCACTCGCTCAAACCCGGCGCCCGAGAACGTCCACGAGTGGCGAAAGCGGGCCAAGGACCTCTGGTACCAGCTGCGGATTCTGCGCGATGCCTGGCCGCCGGTCATTACCGCGACGGCCGAACAGGCTCACGAGTTGGCTGACCTGCTCGGCGACCACCACGACCTCGCCGTCCTCGCCGACGACCTGGCGGCCAGGGAGATCAACGGCGATCGCGACGCGGCCAAGGACCTGATCGACCGCCGTCAGGGCGAGCTTTTGAAATGCGCCTTCGAAGTGGGCGAGCGGCTCTTCGCGGAGAAGCCGAAGGCATTCCGAAGTCGCTTCGAGGCTTACTGGCTCGCTTGGCGCCCAGCCTAAATCCGCCTGGTCCCGCCGGACCTTGCCTCAGCTCGTCGCGCTGAGCTCGCGCAGCT
Source organism: Solirubrobacterales bacterium (assembly GCA_036519395.1). Taxonomy (GTDB): domain Bacteria; phylum Actinomycetota; class Thermoleophilia; order Solirubrobacterales; family 70-9; genus VAYN01. The sequence continues at coordinate 54,494 of DATDLJ010000069.1, forward strand.
CCTCCTCGTGTGAGACGGCGTGGCGGCGGAGTTGGCCGTTGGACTCGATCGTGTAGCTGCCCATGCGAACCAGTGGGGGTGAGTAGGCGTGGATGGTCACGGCGGGCTCGGTGCCGGCGTGAAGGACGCGGTGGATGTCGCTGGCTCCAAAGTAGAAGGAGGAGCCAGCGTGCGCCGTGCGGGCGATCGGGGCCTCGGGAGGCCGGCCGAGGACGAGGCGCTCCTCGCGGACGCTGCCGGAGACGACGGCGACGGCGCCGGCCGAGAGGTCGTGGTCGTGAAAGCCGGTGTCGTGGTCGTGGGACCAGCAGAGCAGCCAAACATCAAGGTGCTCGTCGCGCAGCAGTTGCTTGTAGGTCCGCTGCGTCGGGTCGTGCGCTACGTGGTGGGACCAGAGCGGCTGCCGAGCCGCGATCTCATTCGCGACGGCGAGCAGCTCCTCGTTGGTCAAGTCTTGGCCGTGCGGCCGAGCGATGTCCTTAATTCCCTTGGTCATGCGAAGTCTCCTTTCTGGCGTGGGGTCAGCAGGGAATGCGGGTTCGTACATCGCAGGAGCCGCCCCAGCTCGGGGTCCAGCTCAGGCGCGGCATCGACAACGGGCCGGTCGGAGCCGTAGACGAGCTGCTCCACGCCAACCGCTCCGGCCATTGCCTCGAGCATGCGCGCGCCGTAGGAAGAGGTCTCGTAGAAGACCGACGGGTCGGGTGCGAGAGGTGCGGTGCCGCCGCGGGCGACGAATCGCTCCAGGTGCAGCGGGGCGCCGCCGGCCAGCATCGCGAACAGGATCCGCAGGCGCGGATGCTTGCGCCGGCCAGCGTGGAGGAAGGCGAACCACGCGGCCTGCATCTGGGCGACGTAATCGGTCAGCGCCGGCCACCAAACGGGCAGCGGCGGCCTCGGACCCGCCTGGGCGAGGAGGCCGACCGGGCCGGGATGGACGAACAGCGGCGCGTCGTGCGCTTCGAGCCGAGCCAGCAGCGGCCCGACGCGCTCCAGGGCCTCTGGGGTGGCAAGGGCGGTCGCCGGCAGGGAGATGCCGACGCAGCCCCCGGCGATCGCGGCGTCTACTTCAGCCGGGTCGGGCACCTCCAGCTGCACCGCCCCCCAGCCGCCGAAATCATCCGGCAGCTCCTCGATGCCCCGGTGGTGGGCCTCCAGCAAGGGCAGGGCCTCCTCGGCCGGCAGCGTCTCGATCCCCAGCGCGGTGGAAAGCGCGACGAGCGCGCGATCGAGGTTCTCGCGCCGCAGCTCCAAAGTTCGCAGGGCGACGTTCGTCGCGTCGAGCGAGAGGTCGCTGTCGGGCTCGCCGCTGACCCGGAACGTCCAGCCGTCGCGGTGGCGGATCAGCATCGGCGGCTTCTGCCGCCGAGCCAGCTCGGCGATCAGTTGCTCGGACAGAAGGTGCTGATGGACGTCGACGCTCTTCATTGTTGTCTAAGTTAATCAAGATTCTCGACTTAGGACAATGTGAGATCACTCCCGTCAGCGCGCAGAGGCGGCGCGCTCGGTCTCAAGCTGGGCCTCCGTGAGCCGCTTGATCCGTCTGCAGACCTGGCGATAGAAGCGCAACTGTTTGCTGCGACCGAGCAGGCGGAAGCCGGTTCGCAGCAGGAGCGGACCCTTCTGGGCCGCCCGCGAGACCGCTTTCAGGTGGAACTCGACGTCGCCGAGGTCCTCCCACTTCCAGAGCTCGTAGTGCATCTGGCCTTCCTCGAAGTGGCCTTCCAAGGTGCTGTAGCTCCAGCCAAAGACCCGGACCGCGCGACCGTCGACTTCGCGCGTTTCCTCGTAGACATCGCCGATCCGGACTCCGACGCGGAGGCGCAGCCCGGCGAACCTGATCCGCAGCATCATGTCCCGGCCCGCGAGCGGGCGATCCTTGTCATAGGAGGCAGTGACGACCCGGGGGTCGGCAAGTTGGTAGCTGTCCATGACCCCTCGGGCAACCTGCCAGCTGCCTTCCTCGGCGGGAGGGCCAGGGCCCTCGTGGGGCAGCGCTTCGACCATGTCGTCCAGATGCCAGCCCGACTCCGCGGCGTAGGTGTCGGTCTTCGTGTTGTCGAAGTTGACCCGACGGTCGGCGAGGGCGGCCACGCGGGCCCGCGACCTGCGGCTAAGGCGACCATCGCGCCGGGCGCCGGGCAGGGAGTCGGCTGCGACGACGCGGGTCGTGATCACGATCCCGCCTTCCATCTCCCCCTCAGCCAGCTCGACAACCTGCTGCAGCACCGAGGACCACATGTGCAACTGGACCTCCTTGGAGATCCGCAGCCGGGAGTAGAGAAGGTCGCTGAGGCGGTCGCCGCTGCGAGCCCAGGACTCGATTTCGAACCAGAGCGAGCGGTAGTCCGAGCGGGCTCGAAATTCGATCTGACCGGCCTCCAGGTGTCCCGGCAGGGTCGCCAACCGAAACGAGGTCGCATCCGCGGCGATGACTCGGACCGGCCCGTCCCAGGGCCCGGCCATCCGGACTACGTAGCTATTACCCCTCTTGAGATCTCCCTTTTCCCCCTCCACCTTCTGGAAGGTGGCGAACTCCGAGGGTGCGACGCCGTCGAGGTTCTGTGACATCCGCGCCATCAGCTGCTCGGGGGTCAGCGTCGACCTGATGATCCGCACGCGATAGATCCGGTGCATCAACGGCCCCACTCCATCCTCGGAGCTCTGCAGCTCGGCGGAGTCGGTGCCGGCGGGCAGCTGGGGAGGTGCGTCGGCGGGCCAGTCGCCGGTCATCTCCCAACGGTGCACCGGGGTAATGCTCCACAGATAGCGCCAGGCGGCCAGGATCAGCCCCAGAGGCCAGCGCACCGCGGTCGACCATCGTCGGCCCGCGCTCTGCAAGTGAGGTTTGCCCATACCCCTGCCTACCCGTTCACTGGGCCGAGCACCGGTTGACCGAGGGGGACATCCGGGTAGGTCCACTGCATGGCCCTCCCCCTTCGCGATCCCAAAAAGCTGGCTCCGCGCAGTCATCACCTCTACGGGCTCTCGCTTGGAGCGATCGTGCTCTGCATCGCGCTCTGGCTTCGCGCCAAGACGATCGGCGAGGACGAACGGGGAAACGCCGAACGTCGCGCCCTCTTCGTCGGGCTCTGGCCGCCGATGTTCTGGCTGATCGGGGACGCGCTGCGGCGCGAGGAACAGCGCAGCACCCGGTGGCGAATTCGGCGCCGTTAGCCGGCCCGCCGGAGATCCCTGCGAAGCGGTGACGGGCCAAGGTTGGCCCGGGTCGGGCCGCCCGAAGCGGGCACTCTACATGACTCGGCTACGCAAACACGCACTGATAAATGCAGCGGCGATCGTCTTCGCCTTGATGGTTATGGCCTCGCAAGCCGGTGCCGCCTATCCCGGCAAGGCGGGAGATATCGCTTACAACAAGTACCGCGACGTCGGCGAAATCGTGGGTGAAAGCGAACAGATCCATCCCGAGGGCGGGCTGTTCGTCCACGGTCCGCGCTTCGAGGAACGGCCGCGCCAGCTAACGAGCGAGGCCAGCGACGCATATCCGGCCTACTCGCCGAACGGACGGCAGATCGCCTTTGTGAGCACCCGCGGCCAGCTCGGCCTCAGCCGGACCAGCCAGATCTACCTGATGCGCTCCGACGGCACGGCCGTGCGGCAGCTGACCGATGACCCGGCGGGCGCCAGCGGGCCGTATTTCTCTCCCGACGGGCGCAAGTTGGTCTTCGCCCGCTCCCATCACCTCTGGCTGCTGACGATCGCGACCGGCGCCGAGCGCCAGCTCACCTTCGGCCGGGCCGACGACAGCGAGCCCGTCTTCACCCCGAGCGGGCGGCGCATCCTCTTCACCAGCAACCGGGACCAGAGCGGCGGCAAGCACGACTCAAGCGACATCTGGGCGATCGGCTCCGACGGCCGCAACCTGAAGGCGCTGGTCAACGGACCCGGCGCCGAGGTGAACCCGGAAGTCTCACCTGACGGCAAACGGATCGCCTACGTCGTGCAGCAGAGTCCGTACTTCGGCTACGGGAACCTGAGGATCGCACGCGCCAACGGAAGGTTCCTGCGCTCGCTTGACGACAAACCGGGACCGGAATGCAGGCCGTGTTACGGCAGCCCCACCTGGGCGCCCGACGGCAAGCACCTGGCGGCGGTAGAGAAGAGAGGCAACGTCGGCTCGAGCGTCCTGATGGTGATGCGCCCCGACGGCAGTCACCGCAGGAGCTTCGACCGCGGCATCGTCGAAACCGATGGCTTCGGCAGCCACGTGGGGAGCCCCGCCTGGGGCGCGGCGTCGCGGTGACCTCAGGCAAGAAGCCGGAGGTACCGGCCCCGCTGCTTAGCCCTGATTCAGCTTCAGGTTTCCGATCACGCCGATGCGGATGCCCAGCCAGGGATAGGTGGCGGTGAAGAAGGCGTTGTCCTGGGGCTGTAGGCCCACCGCCGAGATCCAGAGCTGGTAGCTGGGGGCATTGGCGATACCGCCGTGGAGGCGGCGCCAGACCCGCGCCCCTTTAACTCCAAACGGCGGCGGCGTGATCGTGTCGGTCCACTCAACCGCGTTCCCACCCTGGTCGAGGGTGCCCCAAGGGGAAAGGGTGAGGGACTGGCCAACCGTGCCGAGGCTGCCCATGAAGGCCTTTCCGTAGGTTTCGGGGTCGAGCCCGAAGGGGTTGGTGCTCGCGCAGACTTCCGCAGTGAAGGCGGGTGGACACCAGTACGGGGGCGGCGGGGCGGTTTCGCCGAGGTTGTGGAAGATCGCCAGCGGCTGGCTGCCGGCGTTGGTGACGTCGCCAGTAGCCGCATCCAACTTCGCCTGGATCGGCCCGTCGGTCATCTTCTTGCCGAATTCGCCGGGGTTGGTCGGGTACTTCCAGTAGGAGAAGGTGCCGGTGCCGTTGGGGTCGTAGTAGGCAGCCTTGATCCACTCATCCTGGCTCGGGACGACGAAGCCGACCTTGGCCTGGCGAGTGGTTTCCGGGTTGCTCATCTCGTACATCCCGGTCTCGGTTTCACGCGAGAGGCGGACGCGGTAGGTCGTGTACTTGAAGGCCCCAGCGCTGCTCTCTTTCTTCGCCAGCACCGCGCCGTTGTAGAGCGAGTTGACAAAGCGTGCGGTGCGGAGAAAGTTGGCGAAGCCGTAGGGCTTATCCGCCCATTCCGGCGAGGCGACCGAGTAGTGGCGGCCGGGTTTGGCTTTGCGGGCGAAGTTGATCTGGCCGAAGCGCGGCCAGGCGGTTGAACTCTCGGTCCTGCTGTAGAGCCGCAGCTTCTTCTTCACCCCTTTAGGGTCGACCGTGTTGAGGAAGTCGACGTACTGGTCGACGGTTACCTCGAGCTGGCCGATCCCGTAGCGGTAACCGACCCCGCCGACTTCCATGCACGGTTTGTTCGGAACCGAGGGCGCTTCAGCGCAGTTCCTGAAAAGAAGGTCTTCGAAGGGGATGATTCCGACCGGCGGGTTGCCCGGTGCACCGACCTTGGCCACCGTGAAGCTGAGCACCGCCGGTTTCGGGGCTGCGACGACGAGAGCTGGCAGCGCCAACGCTGCCAGGGCGAACGCTCCCAGGGCCAGCACAATGCGGGTGGATAGGGCACGGGGAACGTTGCGAGCGGTCGGCATGGCCGCTCCCTTCTTCGCCGCGGTGGCGAAACCTCCAGCGCTGGAAGACGGCGCACCGACTCCTCCCTACGGCTTCAGCACCACCTTGATCGCCCCGTCTTCCTTTTTCTGGAACATCTCGTAGGCGTTCGGCGCCTCGGCCAGCGGCAGCTGGTGGGTGGTGAGGTCATCGACCCCGAGCGGGTCCTCGTCGCCTTCCAGCAGCGGCAGGATCTCGTCGGTCCACTGGCGGACGTGCGCCTGGCCCATCCGCAACTGCAGGCCCTTGTCGAAGATCTGGAACATCGGCAGCGGATCGAGCTGGCCGCCGTAGACGCCGGAGATCGAGACGGTTCCCCCGCGGCGAACGCTGTCGATGCAAGCGAGCAGCGCCGAGAGCCGGTCGACCGCCGCCTTTTCGGTCACCTTTGCCGCCACCGCATCCGGCAACAGGCCGGTGAGCTTCTGCGCGGTCTCCGCGCCGGGGGCGCCGTGGGCCTCCATCCCGACCGCATCGATCGTGCTGTCGGGGCCGCGGCCGTCGGTCAGCTCGCGCAAGGCCGCCGAGATGTCGTCGTGCTGGTCGCTGTCGAGCGCCTCGACCCCGTTGCGCCGCGCCATCTCCAGGCGCTCGGGCACGTTGTCGATGCCGAAGACCTTCTCGGCGCCTTGGTGACGAGCGATCCGGGCGCTCATCTGGCCGATCGGCCCGAGTCCAAAGACCGCGACTGAGCCGCCTTTCGGGATCGCCGCGTAGTCGACCGCCTGCCAGGCGGTGGGCAGCACGTCGGAGAGGAACAGGTAGCGCTCGTCGGGGCCGCTCTCCGGCACCTTGATCGGGCCGAAGTGGGCCTGCGGCACCCGCAGGAACTCGGCCTGCCCGCCGGGAACCTGACCGTAGAGCTTCGTGTAGCCGAACAGCGAGGCGCCTTTTTCGGCGTCGCGGTTCTGGGTCGTCTCGCACTGGGCGAAGTACTGGCGCTCGCACATCCAGCAACTGCCGCAGGAGATGTTGAAGGGGATCACGACCCGGTCGCCGGCTTTGATGTGTTTCACCCCGGGGCCGACCTCCTCGACGATCCCCATCGGCTCGTGGCCGAGGATGTCGCCCTCGTCGATGAACATCCCCAAGACCTCGTAGAGGTGCAGGTCCGAGCCGCAGATCGCGGTCGAGGTGATGCGGACGATCGCGTCGGTCGGGTCCTGGATCGAGGGATCGGGGACCTCGTCGACGCGGACGTCGCGTTTGCCGTGGAAAGTCAGTGCCTTCATCGGTGTTCCTCTCGTTGGAAGTGGTTGTTCACGACGCCATCCCGAGAGGTACGTCGGGGCGGTCCCAGCTCGCGGCGACCCGCTCGGCGGCCGCTCGCTCCTCGGCGAGGATCTCCTCCGCCGTCGCGACCACACCCTCGTCGCCGGCCCGGGCCGCGACCCGCTGCAGGAGTTCGTAGGCGGCGATCTCCAAGTGCTCGAAGGCGAACGCGAAGCCGGCGAGCTTGGTGGTCGAGTCCGGCTGGGCGCCGAAGAAGGCGGAGAGGTTGAGCCCGCCGGCCTTCAGCATCGTGTCCTTGACCAGCGAGGGCCGGGCGCCGCGCTCCTCGAGCAGCCCCTCGATCTCCTCGAGGTGGCCCCGCGTCTCGGCCAGGTGGTCGCGGAAGGCTTGCTCGAGAAACTCGTCATCGACCCGCTCGGCGCCGGCCTCGAGCAGTTTCACCGCCTGCCCCTCGAGGGCGTGAACGTCGCGCAGGTAGGCGAGCAGCAAGGAGTCGAGCTTGTCCTCGTCGACCGCCCCCAGCGATACCTCGACCGCGGTGTCGAACGACTGCTCCAGGCGCTCGGCCATCCGCTTCTCCTCACTGGCGATCGCGGCCGCCATCCGCGCCGTCTCCTCGTCGCCGGTGCGTTCGGCCAGGCGTTTGAGGAGTTCGTAGGCGGCGAGCTCCATGTGCTCGTAGGAGTAGGCGTGCATCGCCAGCTTCCCCGGCGTGTCCGGCTGGCTGGCCGCGAAGGTCGCCATCGCCCAACCACCGCCGGTCCCGGCCGCGTCCTTCAGCTTCGAGGGCTTGCCGCCGAGCTCTTCCAGGCGCTCGCGCACCCGCCGCTCCTGGTCTTCGGTCTCCTCCAAGTGCTGCTCGAACGCCTCGCAAAGGCGCTCGTCGCCGGCGATCTGCGGCGCCGCGCGCAGCTGCGCCAGTGCCTGCAGCTCGATCGAGTGAACGTCGGCAAGGTACTTGACGACCTGCTCGTCGCGATCGCGACTCCACTGGCGGGCGCCGACGCCGGTCTTCAGGTCCTCGAGTCTGGCGCCAGCGCTGTCGGCCTCGAGCGGCGGAGTCTCGGTTCCGTGACCCCCGCGCATCCCCTCGACCAGCTCTTCCAGCGCTTCGACGCTGGTGTAGCGGGGCTCCCAGCCGAGCTCGGCGCGGGCCCGGTCCGAGGACATCAGCGGCACGGTCCGCGCCATATCGAGCCAACCCGGCGGCGTCGGTTGCAGACGCAGCCGCCAGCTCAGGTCGGCCAGTCGCCGCACCACCCGGGCCGGGACCGGGAAGCTGCGCACGCCGATCCGCTCGGCCATCTCCTCGGGGCTGAGCGGCGGCTCGGCGGCGATGTTGAAAGCGCCGTCGACGTCGGCGAGAACGGCCTGGAGGTAGGCGCGGCCGACGTCCTCGGAGTGGACCGCCTGAAAGCGCAGGCGGTCGACCCGGGGCAGCGCCGGCAGCAGGCCGCGACGGAGGAGGAAGTTGGGCAGGAAGGGTCCGACGAAGAGGCGGCGGATCTCGGTCGCGGCCTCGTCCTTGAAGATCAGCGCCGGCCGCAAGCGCACCACTTGGGTCTCGGGATGTTCGGCTTCGAAGCGGTCGAGCTCGCGCTCGACCGCGACCTTGTGGCGCGAGTAGAAGGAGGTTGCAGTTCCCTCGGTGGGCCAGCTCTCGTCGACCTCGCGATCCTTGGGCCCGCAAGAGTAGGCGCCCACCGAAGAGGCGTGGACCAGCTTCGGCACCCCGGCTGCGGCGGCGGCCTCGAAGACGCGGCGGCTGCCCTCGACGTTGATCCGCTCCAGCGTCTCCCCATCGCGGGAGGGCTGAATCGCCCAGGCGAGGTGGATGACCGCGTCGGCGCCCGCGAAGATCCGCTCAAGGTCGGCATTGAGGATGTTGGCCTCGACCCAAGTGGTCTTCGGCGGGTTCCAGGTTGGTTTCCGCCGCGCTAAGCCGACGATCTCATCGATCTCCTGGCTTTTGCCAAGAGCCTTGACCGTGCTGGTGCCGACGTTCCCGGTGGCACCGGTGACCACTACCTTCATCTTTCTGCTCGCCTTCCGTGGATCTGGGGTTCGGACTGGCGAGGAGTGAGCGGCAATCGCTCCCCTAGGCCTCTCTGCCGGTGTACCCCCGGAGGCGGGGTGGAAACGTGAGCGGCCGGGTAAGGGCCTCTGGGATGGAGACCTCGGCGACGAAGATCACCCCCTACCGCAACGGGCCGTACCTCATTCGCGGTCCCTTCTCGATCGTCGACCAGAACGGAAACGAGATCGAGGCCAAACGGCGGGTGGTGGCACTGTGCCGCTGCGGCCGTTCAAAGATCCGCCCGTTTTGCGACGGCACCCACAAGACGATCGGGTTCCGGGCCGACAGCGGGCCCACCGTCTCCGTCGAGGGTCCCGGAGTAGCGCCGGCGCAGTCGGCGCAGCGGAGTCGCCGAGTGCCCAAGCCGGCGCCCTCCGTAGAGGACTCCTCCTCGTAGCTTCGCCGCCACGGCCAGCCAGGAGCAGACCGCGCGCTCGGCTGCCCAGGCGGGTGCCAGCAGCGAACCGCTGAGCGGAAAGCGAGCCGCTCCTCCCGCTCTTCTGCGACCGACCTCTGCGGCGGCGACCAAGATCGCGGCGGCGGCGAAGACGCGATGACTACGACCGCGTCGCAAGGAATGGGCTGCCCAGGGAGCCAACGCGAGGAAGGCGCCGAGCCGGCCCGGGATGGCGAAGTCGTCGTAGGCCTGACGGACTCGCTGCGAGCGGAAGTGGGCCGTGCTCGGCGGGCGCCTCGGCACGTAGAGGTCCAGCGGCGTTACCACCCTGCCGCCGGCGGCGCGGATCGTCCGCATCAGCTCCAGGTTCTCGAACAGCGCGTCGCCGTCATAGCCGCCAGTGGCGAGGAGGGCGCTGCGGCGAACGGCGAAGGTGCCGGGGAAATCGCCGGCCGGGAAGGTTAGGTCGCCGGTGAAAACGCGATTCAGCAGTGAGCGGGCGGTGTCCCAACGAGCGTGCCAGGGCAGCGCGTCGAAGTAGTTCTGCGGTCGCACGAGGTCGGCCTCGTCAAGCAGCGCCACCGCGCGCAGCAGCGAAGCGGGGTCGTAGCGGACGTCGTCGTCGGCGAGCACGATCCGCTGTCCAGAGGACTCGCGCACCCCGGTAAGGACCCCGTTCACCTTTCCCATCCGGAAGGCGAGATCGGGATGCGGCGGCAGATGGCGGGCGATGCCTCTCAGAGCCGCCGCGTGCTCCGCGAAGACCGGCTCGGGCGAGCCGTCGACAACGAGAATCTCATCGGTCACCTCGGTGAGCGAACCCAGGTAGGCGCTCAGCTCCTCGATCGGGCCCGGCTCGGCCCAGCGCAGCGGCACGACATAGGAGACGCGGGCGCGGGCTTCGCCCATCGCTCAGGTCTCGGCGCCGGCCAGCGGCTGTCGCAGCGAGGTCCGGCCTTCCTCCCAGGCCTCGAGCAGGTGCCTGGCGAGGCGGTCTTCGAGGAACAGCAGCGCCCGGGCGCCGAAGAGGATGTCGGCGGCCAGCTTCGGCTCCTGGCGGGCCAACCCTCCCGCCAGGTCGTAGGCGGCGATGTTCTCGTGCACCGCGTCGGCCTCCACGTGCTCGTCGTAGAAGTCGGTCGCCTCCTCGCCGAACCCGAGGCGCCGCAGCGCGTTGCCGTAGCGGCGGTTCGGCAGGGCGGAAGTCATCTCGAACATCGCCAGGTGGCCGACGATCGCGCCGCGACGGCTGCGGTGCAGGCCGAAGGCCGACATCAGGTTGACCGTCGCCAGCGTCTTCCCGGTGGCGTGGGCGAGGTAGAAGTTCTCGCGGTCGTCGAGACCGAGCGCCCGCATCGTCTTCGCGAAGAGCCGCGAGTGCATCCGCTCCGGCCGGCCGCCTCCGTACTCGTCGCCCTGCACCTCGAGCAGCGCCGTCTTCGCCGGGCCATCGAGGCGCGGGATCGCCCAGCTGTGCGGGTCGGACTCCTTCAGCTGGTAGTAGGAACGGTGGACGACGAACTCGCGGAATTCCTCGATGTCGGCCTCAATCTCGAGATGGCGGGAGAGCGAGACGCCGTCGTCTTCGGACTCGATCTCAAACAGCAGCTCCCCGACCCGCGCCGGGTCGACCGGTGCACCGCTGCCCACCGCAGCCCCGAGCGCCTCGAAGAAAGCCGCCTCGAGCACCGCCCGCAGGGCCAGGAGGCTCGGGTCCCACTCCCAAGCGGGATCGACAGCGGGGAAGGAACGGTAGTGCAGCTCGAAGCAAAGGTAGAGCGCCAACTGCAGGTCGTCATCGCCGAGTGGATCCTCGACCAGGGCGACGAGCCGGGCCGCTTCCTCGGCGGGCTCGGTGGAAAGGGTTGCTTCTGCCGGTGGGGCCGAGAGCATTCCCACGACCAGGTCGCAGATCGGCCCCGCTGAGGGCAATGCCGTTCCCGATCCCACCTCCGTCGCAACCCAGTTCACTTTGGTCAGGTTCCCCGGGCCGCCGTTCCGAAACTACAAGGCGAGCGAGGCGGCCTTCAGATGCAGCGTCTCGAGTCGGCGCAGCTGACCCGTCGCCAGCTCCGCCAGCGTGCCCAGCTCGAAGGCCGCGAGATCGTCCGCGTGGGTATGTTCGAGTGCCCGCCAGAGCCGGCGCTTGCCGGCGACGCCAACCTGCAGCAGCTCCAGCTCATCGAGGCGGCTCAGCGGCGAGTAGCCGTGCAGCTGCCCGTTCAGCTTCAGCCGTCCCAGCCGCTCGCCAATCACCGCGCCGGCGGGCTTGAGCTTGCTCTGTCCCACCCCGAGCCGGTCCATCACCGCCTTCAGCGTCTCGCGGTCGGCTTCGACTTCCTCGCAGATCTCGACCAGCGCCGGGCCAAAGTCGGGATCGTCTTCGTTGCTCGCCCGCAACCGCCGCGCGAGCGCAACCCCCGCCGTCGCTCCCGCGAAGTGGTCATTGAGGTAGATGCCGAGCCGGTCGCCCATGCTCAGCGAGGGTGAAGCCGACGGGTATCCAGATCGCGCGAGGGACGACTACGGAGCCGCCGCAGAGCCTGGACCGTACGGGTGAGGGGAGGCGCCGTTCGGATTCCCGGCGCTTCAGCTCCCACTTTTCTCTCCCGCAGCATGGCGACGATTTACCCAGAGGGAGGCTGTCTCAAAACATGACTGAAAAGAAAAGATGAGAAAGAGGGAGAGGCGATGCCGTCAACCAGGATTGCCGCCCCAGATGAACGCCATCGCCCTCAAACGGAACTCCTGCCCTAGGACTCTTCGTAGGGGTCTTTCTCGCCAGCCAACTTCAGCGAGCCGTCCTTCACCGCGGCGAAGTGACGCTCCTGAATCGGCAGCGCCCATTCGACCAGCTCGGAGATCTCGCTCTCCTGAGCCGACTCGTTCAGCTTGCCGAGTACCGCCCAGTGTCCGACCTCGCCGGCCTCGGCCATGGTCAGGAACTCGAACCCGTCGAGCCCATCGGACTCGCCGCCGAGGTAGGTCGACATCATCTCCGTCGCCTCGGTTTTCGTTTCCTGGGCTTTTTCGAGGATCGCGGTCTTCTTACCGTTGCGAGAGTCGGCCACCTCGGTGCAGCGGCGCTCGGTCTCCTCGGCCTCGTCGCGCATCTGCTTCAGGTTGGCGACGATTTCCTCGTCCTCGACCATGCCCTCGACTTTTTCGGTGGCGCCCTGCGCGGCTTGGGCCAAGCCCAGAACCTCCGCGAGCTTCTCCTCCAACGTCGTTAACTCGGCCATTTCCTGCCTCCTTTCGATTGGGATCAAGCGCTGCTTTTCCTACCCAGATTGAGGCGGATCGAACACCGGAGCCGACTCCGCGGCGCGAGCGAATCGTTTGCCTGATTGCCGCGGGGGTAGCCGCGGGTTACACCGCAAACAGGAGGAAAGAAATGGGCTCCCAAGAGACGGGACAGATCACCGGCACCAAGGACAAGGACTACAACGTGATCTGGTTCACCGAGCAGTGCCTGGGCAATGTTGCGCGCCTCGAGACCTACGTCGAAGATGCCGACCGCGAGGGTGATTCTGACCTGGCCGACTTCTTCCGGCGCGCCCAGGAGACGAGTCGCAAGGGCGCGGAGCAGGGCAAGGTATTACTGGCGCAGCGGCTTCAGGGCTGACGCGCGAGTCTTGCCAGTGCGGGGCGGTCTTCGCGTAGCTCAGACACCGATTTGACCACGTCGGCCGCCCCGGCATCGCGCAGCTCTTCCTCCGAAAACCCGCCGGTGAGGACGGCCAGGGTCGGGACCCCCGCCGCCGCCGCGGCCTTCACGTCCCAGGTCGAGTCGCCAACCATCACCGCCGGCCCACCCCCGCCCTTCTCCAGGGCGACATCGACGAGATCGGGATCGGGCTTCGTGCGCTCGACGTCGGCGGAGCTGGTCCAGCCCTGGACGAGATCGCGCGCCTCGAGCAGATCGAGGTAGTGCTCCACCTCCTCCGCCTTCGCCGAGCTGGCGAGAATCGTCGTCGCCCCGTCCTCGTGCAGATCCCGCAAGAGCTCGATCGATCCCTGCATCGGCTCCACTTCGCCGATCAGCTCGCCGTAAGCCTCGCCCTCGGTTTCGCGGATCGCATCGCCATCCGCCTCCTCCCCTTGATCTCCAATCAGCGCCGCGACCAGTTGGTCCCCGCCCATGCCGATGTGGCGGTGGATCTCCCAGACCTGGACGACGTAGCCGTGACTGCGCAACGCCCGGTGCCAGGCGATCGCGTGCTGGTAGTTGGTGTCGACCAAGGTGCCATCGACATCGAGCACCACGGTGATCGGCAGGTCCGGGGTCACTCGTCGGAGCTACCCCCGCTGGGCAAGGACCCAAACGGATAAGGATCACCCGCCGGTTAGCGATGAGCCGTAGGGGTAGCAGGGAAGCAACCAACGAAAGGACAGGTTCAACGATGGGAATTCTCGACAAGCTCACGGGCAGAGCGAAGCAGGCAGCCGGCGACCTCGCCGACGATCCCGGCTTGCGCCGCCAGGGCAAACGCGAGGAGCGCAAGGGCGAGAAGAAGGAGCAGTTGGATCACGCCCAGGAGAAGGCCGACGAGAAGGCCGAAGAGGTCGCTGATCTCGAGCGCAAAACCTGAGCGCAGCGAACTCCGGTGAAGCCGCCGCGCCGGCCGCGATACTCGAGCGCGGCCCATGCTGCAGAGAGTGCTGCTCGATAAACCGCTGACGCCGCGCCGCGCGGTGTGGTTGATCGCGGCCGCCTCGCTGTCCCTGACCCTGAGCGGCGGACTAGCCGTTTGGCTGTTCGACCGCGACGGGATCGGTGGGCTTGGCGACAGCTTCTGGTGGGCGATGCAGACGGTCACCACCGTCGGCTATGGCGACGTCGTTCCCGAGAACACGGTTGGAAGGGTGATCGGGGCCCTGCTGATGCTGAACGGAATCGCCTTGCTCAGCGTGATCACGGCGGCGGTCACCGCGATGCTGGTCGAGCAGGCGCGGCACCGGCGCACCGCGAGCGACAACGACGAGTTGGTCGCGACCCTCGCACGAATCGAGTCGCGGCTGTCGCAGATCGAAGCGCGGATCGCTCGCCCCGGCGGCGATTCCAGCGCTTAGATCAACCGCTCGATCAGGCGGCCGCCGCGGATCAGTCGTCGGAGAAGAGAACGGTTCGCACCTCGGCGGCGAGCTGGCTCAGCGCCTGGACGAAGGCGTCGGCGAAGGCGGGGTCGTCCTCGCCGATCCGCTCGACCAACGAGTCGCGAAGGTCGCGCTGTTTCGACTCGATGAAGGCGACGGCTTCGGCGTTGACCGCGCTCGCCACCTCAGACGGCGGCACCGCAAGCCGGCGCGGCGCCATTCGGTTCTGGGCCAAGGTCCTGACGAAATCCGCCTGGGCCTCGGAATCGAACCGGATCCAGTTTTCCCCGAACTGGACGTCGGTTGGCTGCTCGATGTGGCCGTCGAAGCCAAGCAACGACACCTGGCCCGAAGTGTCAGGCGCTTCGTCGGGAAGCTCCCAAATCCGCCACAAATCATCAACGGAGTCCAACCAGGGCGGAGTCGGGTTGATCGCGGCGACGGTCTGCTCAACGATGTTCTTCAACCTCGCCCCGCCGGTCCGCGCCGAGCGGCCGGCTACTGCCATGTCCTCGACGTCGGCTCGCTCCTCGGTGAAGCGCGGCAGCCAGCCATAGAGTTCGTCCACCATCTCGGAGGCTTCGACCGGGTCTTCCACCCCAGCGACGCGCAGCGCCAGCTCGTCCAGTTCGCGCCGAACGCCCGCCAAGGGCTCGCCCCCCTCGGGCGGGAACTGGTGGACGGTCTTCTTCGCCATCTGCTCCCAAAGGTCTTTGAGTTCGCTGGCCTGCTCGGGCGTCGCCCGGCGGGGGTCGATCGAGTGCAGCCGGTGCCAGTGCCCCCGGCCGCCAAACCGAACCAGGCTCTCGGTGCCAACGCTGCCAGCGTCGAAGAGCGCCGCGAGGTAGGTCCAGGTCGAGTTGAGCAGGGCGAGGCCGACCTCCGCCGCGGCTTTCTTGGGCTCGAGGTAGGCGTTGGGGCTGGTCGTCAGCTTGCGCTTCCCGGGGTTCGCCCAAACCTTGTGTCCGTACTGCGCCCCGCTCGGGAAAATGATCGGCCCCGGCGTCATCTCTTCGATCGCGTACCAGTGCTTCCGTTCGCTGACGTAGACGCGCTCGTGTTCGCCGAGGTCTTCACCGTGGCGGATGTAGGCCTTGATCTTTGAGCTCGCCGGCACCGCTCGCTGCGGCGGGATCGTCACCACCAGGTCGCCGGCGTCGCGCGAAAGCGTCCGGGTGGCCTCGTCCCCGGGGCCCCGCACCCAGCGCTTGAGATAACGGCGCTCGACCGGCCCCCTCCAATCGAGACCATCGACGATCGCGTAGCGCGAGTTCGCGCCCGTCACCTGACCCCGAGTCACACCCCAGTCCTCGAGTTCAGCGTTGGTCACCGAGTCGCTGACCTCGGTCACCTTGAACCAGTTCGAACCGAACTTCGGCCCGACGACGAGGTTGTAGGGATCCTCCGCGGCAGGCTTTTCCGAACAGACCTGGGTGACGCCGGGCAGGTCGACGAAGCGGAAGTACAGATCGGACGCCCGCAGCGGTGGTGACCAATCGTCGCTGGCCGCCAAGTCGCGCTGGCGCACCCGCCGCACCCGCAGATCGTCTTCGGTCTTGGTGACCTGCATTTCCCGCAGCAGGCGCTCGACCCGGTCCCAGCGATCAGCCGCGGTCGGCGACCCGAGGAGCTCACTGAGGGGGCGCCTGAACTGCGCGAAGGAAACCTCGTGGTCGGCGGGGGTCTCGACCGAGGGGGCTCGCTTGCGGGCGACCGTCGCCACGGTGCGGACCCGGGCGTCCGAGAACCACGGCTCGGCGTTGGTCTCGGCGATGAACTCGATGTCGTATTCGCTCAGGAGCAGCTCCTTGAGCTTCTTGCCGTAGCGGGATTCAAGCCAAGAGCTCGAGGTCAGGAAGGCGAGGTAACCGCCCTCCTCGAGGAACTCCGTCGCGTGCGGCCAGAAGTAGACGTGGAGGTCGGAGAGGCCGTCGAGCTCGAAGTTGGGGCGGCCGTGGCTGACCGCGTAGCGGTGGACTGCCTGCTCGGCCCGGCGGCGGGTTTTGGCATCGATTCCCTGGCGACGAACGTAGGGCGGATTGCCGATCACCACGTCGACCTGCGAGGGCACGGCGACCGGTGCCTGGGCGGGGGGATCGCCGGCCCCAAGCGGAAGCGACACCAGCTCGTCGCCGGGCTTCAGGGCAAAGAAGTCATGGGTGCCGACGCGGGGGTAGTTCTGCTCCCTGGCGATCTGGCGCACCGCGAGGTTGACGGTGGAGAGATGGCCGGCGAAGCGGGAGATGTCGTTGCCGTAGATCTGCGCGAGCAGCGCCAGGTGGTCGGCCTCCCCCAGGTGACGAAGGCGCTCGTAGGCTCGGACCAGGAACGTTCCTCCGCCCGAAGCGGGGTCGAAAACCGTTTGCGTGCGACTCGACACCGAAGCGGCCACCAGCAAGTCGACCAACTGTGGGTTCGTGTAGTGCTGGCCGAAGCGATGGCGCTCCTCGGTCGAAAGCAGTCGCTCGAAGATCCCGCCGAGTACGTCGAGACCGACCCCGGAAAGGTCGACTCCCTCGATGCTGCGCACGAGGCCGTTCCAAGCAGTCGTCGCCGCGTCGCCGGCATAAGCGACTTCGGTGATGTAGCCGACATCGAAGATCGTCTCGTAGTCGCGCGAGGCCCGCATCGCATCTTTGAAGCGCGGATCCAAGCGCTGGCGCACCCCGCGACCGGATTTAGCCTGCGCCAGGTCGAGCTCGGGTAGATCCGGGAAGCGAGCCCGCATCGTCGAGTAGAACATGATGCGGTTCATCTGCAAGTAGCAGGCGACCTTCACCGTGTTGAGCAGCAGCTCGGCCTGGACCGATTCATCCCACTGCCAACCCTGGTCGGTGATCATCCAGCGCTTGACGTCGCGACGGAAGTCTTTGTCGGTCGTGAATCGCTCCACCACATCGGGAAAGGTCAGCCCGACGATCGTTTCGAGACTGCCCTCGATCCGGGCGACGAGCTCCTCCTCGGGCTGCTGCATCGCCCGGCCGCTCGGCGGGGCGCCGGCCGCAATCGCGGCGACGGCGGTGAGCAGCTTCTCGATCCAGGCTTTGAAGGCGGCCTCCGCCTGGGGACCGTCGAGCAGAGTCAGGTGCTCGGGCTCGACCACCCGCCAGCGTTCGATCCCGCGGCTGTAGATCGGCACCCCGGGCATATCGACCTGCCAGAGGACGAAGCTCGCGCAGTTGAAGGTGCCGAAGTAAGGGATGCCCTCGACCTCGGCCTTGCGGCGCGCGTTATCGACCACCGTGTGGTCGTATGGCGAGCTGCCTTCGGCGCTGGTCGGGACCTTGACCTCACAGGAGAAGACGGGCCGATTTCCGGCGTAGATCAGGAGGTCATGGCGCGTGCGGGTGCCCTGGGCATGGACCTCGTTCTCCGCGCGGGTGAGCCCGCCGTAGGGACGGGCCTGGAGCTCGGCATCGATCCAGCTTTTGAACCGAGCGCAAAGCGTGCGCTCATCGAGGGTGGCCATCCGGAGCTATTTCGCTTTCAGCGGCTTTAAGCCTTGTCGGAGAAGGGAGTCGGGCGGCATAGGATCGAGCGGTGGCCGGGGCACCGAATTTGAAGGAGGGTCGAATTTACTCGTGGGAGCAGGTCGCCACGACCTTTGATTTCGACCCCCAATACCTCGGCAGCGTCGGCGGCATGGTCTCGCGGCCGCAGATGAACAGTCTGCTCTTGATCACCCACTCTCAGGACGGACAGTCATTCAGTTACGGCGACGAATGGGATGGCGAGGATCTGATCTACGCCGGGCGCGGGCTGACCGGTGACCAAGAGCTGAAAGGCCAGAACCGTCAAGTCGCCGAGAACTCGCGCGAACTCTTCCTCTTCGAGTACGGGGGGCGACACCAACTGCTCTTCCACTCCCGGGTTCGCTGCGTCGACTACTGGCAGAGCACTGGCTTCGATAAACGCGGCAAAGAACGCCGCGTCTACCGCTTTCGCCTGCGGCCGCTGACCAGCAAAAAAGCGCCGAGCGGACGTCGAAAACGTCCCAAAGCGCCAGCTGAGACCCCGCCAGATTCGGGCCGGCACCGCGCTTCGTTCAAACCGCGGCCGTTCGATCCCACCCGCTCCCCCACCCAGCGCCGCCGCTCGGCCCCGGCCGATCCCGAAAGCCAGAAGGTTCTGGCCGAACAAGCCGACAAGGCCCACCAGGACACGCTTTCCACCTTCGGCTGTTGGCTGCGGGAGAACGGCTGGAGCGGACTGGAAGAAATCGACGGCGCGATCGACCTCCTGGCGAACTCGCGATCACGCCGGGTGCTCTTCGAGATCAAGAGCGTTCGCCCGGGGACCGAGCGTTCCCGGGTCCGCGGCGGGCTGGCCCAGCTGCTCGAATACCGACTCTTCCTCGGCGAGCCGAGCGACAAGCTTTGCCTGGTCTCCGATCGGCCGATTTCAGAGCGGCGGCTACGGCTGCTCGACTCACTCTCGATCGGCCACGCCTACGTCGAGGATGGAGGGGTGAAGGTCTCGGGGACCCGCTCCTCGCGACGCCTCTTTAAGTAGGTGAGAGCACGCCGGCGCTGAGCAGGGCCAGGACCAGGGTGCCGAGGGCGACGCGGTAGATGATGAAGACCGAGTAGGTGTGGCGGGCGATGTAGCGCAGCAGCCAGGAGACCGCGGCGAGGGCGACGACGAAGCTAACCGCGGTTGCGAGCAGGGTCGGCCCCCAGCCGACGCCGCTGGAGATGCGGTCGAACTCGGTGATCGTCTGTAGGATGCCGGCGCCGGTCAGGGCCGGGATCGAGAGGAAGAAGGCGAGGCGGGTGACGGCGACGCGGTCGATCCCGCGCAGGAGGCCGGCCGACATCGTCGCCCCCGAGCGTGAGACGCCGGGAATCAGCGCCAGGCACTGGACCAGGCCGATGATCAAGGTGTCGCGCCAGGTGACGTCGTCCTCGTGGCGCTCCTGGGTGGCGCGGCTGTCGGCGAACCACATCACCCCGCTCCAGAGGATCAGCGCCGTGGCGACAAACCAGAGGCTGCGCAGGGTGGTCTCGATCTGGTCCTTGAAGACGAGTCCGACGATCGCGATCGGGATCGAGCCGAGGATCACCGCCCAGCCGAAGCGGTAGTCGCGGTCACCGCGCTCCTCCCTGTTCCCCAGCCCGCGAAACCAGGCGCGGAGGATGCGAACGATGTCAGCACGAAGAAAGAAGATCGTCGCGGCGACGGCGCCGACCTGGATGATCGCCGTGAAGGCGGTGACGTCGGGGTCGTTGGTCGAGTACCCGAGGGCGCTCTCGAGGATCGTCAGGTGGCCGGTGCTGGAGACCGGCAGGAACTCAGTGAAACCCTCGACCGCGCCGAGCAGGATCGCTTCCCACCAGGCCATCTACCGCCTCCGCCAATCGAGCACGTGGGCAGTTTGTCAGCGTGCTCGGTGCTTGGCGCGCTTGCGGGTCGGCTCCAGCGAGAGCAGGTAAGGCTTCGGGTCGATCGCGTGCCCACCCCCGTAGTAGGCGCCTTCCCAGAGCTCGAAGTGCAGGTGGCAGCCGGAGGCGTTGCCGGTGTCGCCGACCGTCCCGACCGTCTGACCGGCGGCGACCGTCTGACCGGGTTTGACGCTGGCCGGATCCGTCAGGTGCATGTAGGCGATATCGAAGATCGAATCTTTGATGTCGATGACGAGGTAGTTGCCGGCGCGGGCGTGGTATTTGGCGAAGCGGACGCGGCCGTCTTGGGCGGCGACCAGCGGCGTCCCGCAGCGCGAGCCGACGTCAATGCCTTCGTGGCCGCGGGCACCGCCGAAGCCCTCCCAGTACTGGTGCGCGCCGCGGATCGGGTAGACCTGGCGGCCCGTGCTCGGGGGTGGCTGGGTTTCTTCAGCCGGCGCGGCGCTGACCCCGCCTTCGCCGGCCACGGCTGAGGTCGCTGCCAAGCAGAGCAGGGCGATCGCGCCTAAGGCCGCAATAACTATGCGACGACGAAATCCAGCCTTTGAACCGACCAAGGTACGTCCTCTCTTTCTCGAGCCGGCGGGGTTAGCTGTCGGGCTCGCGCTGAAAGAGCTGCGCTACGGACGGGCCTGTCCGATTCGCCCCCGGGGAGTTGATCTCCCCTGTGGTTCCCCCGCTCCCTGGCCTATGTGGCCGGGGATTAGGCAGGTATTGGTCGCGGGGGAGTATAGGCAGGCGCTCAGCTGGCGAAGCTCCCGGCCTGCTGCTGGCGGCGCTGGGCGAGCCATCGATCCCATCCCTGCCTTGCCTGGCGCCACCAGGTGTCCTCGAAGGAGGGACGCAGGCGGGCCTGGAGGATGGCGGCGCAGACGAGGATCATCAGGACCAGCACGACGATGACCTGCAGCCCCCCGTGCGTGAAGAACGCCGAGCTGTAGTGGTTGGCGTCGGCGAAGCCGGGATCGGCGGCGATCCTGGCGTTCATATCGATCGCGTTTCCGACTCCGGCAAAGCCCCACTGGGAGGCAAAAAGGTGGGAGAACAGCTGGATCGGCGCCCCCATGTCCTTGGTCGTCACGATCGCTCCCGCAAACAGGATTTGCGGGAGGAGGATCAAGGGCAGGAAGCTCGCCGCCTGATCCTCACTGCGGGCAAAGGCGGAGAGGGTCAGGCCAAACCCCATTCCCACCCAGGAGACGAGGATGCAAATCGCGAGCACCTGCAGCTCGGCATTGCTGGGGGCTTCGCCTAGGGGCCGGAGCCCGAAGACGATCCAGACGAAAAGCGCGGTTTGGACCGCCGCGACCATCCCGATCACCACTCCCTTGGAGAGCAGGTAGGCCTCGGTTCTAACCCCAGCCGCCAGCTCTCGCGCCAGGACACTGCGCTCGGAGACGATCTGCCTGACGGAGGAGATCGCACCGAACCACATCGAGACCGTCACCATCAGAAACAGCAGCTGAGCGCTTTGCGCAGCGTGCAGGGCGTTGCCTTCCGAGTAGGAAAAGACGTCGGCTTGGAAGAGGAAGGAGGCGCCGAAGGCGAGCACCACCACCTGCGCGGCGAGGATTTTCGCGTTGCGGCGATCGCGCGCGAAGAGCAGTGCGTAGCGCCGGCAAAGGACTTTTACCTGGGGCGAGATCCGCCGCCGCGGCACCTGCCGCGAAGTGGCGGGCCGGGGGTAAGAGAGGGGGCCCTCGACCCGCGGTTGAGACTGCTCCTCGGCTTCGTCGCTGAGTTTGGCGTAGACCTCGTCGATCTGCTCGACCTCGAAGTGCTCGGCCGCGCCCGCGGGCGGCCCGAGGTAGGCGAGCCTCCCTCCCGGCGCCATGATCGCGACGCGGTCACAGAGGTCGAGGCTCTGGGTCGCATGGGTAACGAGAAGAACACTCTGTCCCTTGTCAGCGAGCTCGCGGCTCAGTTGCATCAGGCGCCGCTCGAGCCCCGGGTCGAGCCCGGTGGTGGGCTCGTCGAGGAGGAGCAGCTCCGGCTTGGCGATCAGCTCCAAGGCGACCGCCGCCCGCTTGCGCTGCCCACCGGAGAGGTCGCCAATCCGCCGCTCGGGAATGTCATCGAGTTCGACCTGGGCGAGGACCGCGACGATCGCGGCCTCCCGTTCCTCCTTGGTGTGTCCCTCCGGCAGCCGCAACTGGGCGGCGAAGGAGAGTGCCTCGTGAATGCTGAGCCGGTGGTGGAGGGTGTCGTCTTGCGGGACGTATCCAACGTCGGCCTGGCGCAGGCCGATGTCGTCGCCCCGCATCAAGACGGAGCCACCGCTGGTCGGCCGAATTCCACCTAGCGCCTTCAACAGGGTGCTCTTACCGGAGCCGCTGGGACCGATGATCGCAACCAGTTCACCCTCGTCCAAGCGCAGATTGGTCGGCTGCAGGAGCGTCTTTCCACCCGCCTCGACCTCCACCGAGTGCGCTTGCAGGGGCGGTGCGGTGCGAACCAGGGGCAGAGCCTGAGTCGGCGGCTCCTGAGTGGGCGGCTCCTGCGGCGGGGGATCCTGTGGGGGTGGAGAAGCCTCTACCTGGGTAGCGCCACATGCCTCACAGAACTTCCAGTCAAGCTGCACCGGCGCTCCGCAACTGGTGCAGAAGGTCTTTTCCATCAGCGAGCAGGCAGATTAACCAGGTATTTCAAGCCGTGCCCTGTCGTTTTATGAAACATGATTAGCTAAAGCCTCATTGCGGTACTTAGTTAACACTCAGGTTCGTAATTCACTGGGACTGGTGGCGCTGCTGACTCTCCCGCTTTTCATCTCTTCTTGCGGGGGAGCGGAGCGGAGCGCGGACGCGTACTGCAGGGCCTTCTACGAGACCGCCGCTCCAATTCGTCAGAGCTACGTGGAAGCTGACGAACAGTTGGAAGATGACCCACTCGGATCAATCGTGACCCTGCTCGGATCGCCCGGTGACCTGACGGTGATCTTCGATGCGATGGTGGAGCACGCACCGGATGAGATCCAGTCCGACACCGAGGCGGCCCGCGATGCATTGAAGGACCAACAGGACTCACTCGGGGATGCACTGTCAGACCCACTTGGGGCGCTTGGCTCGAGCTTGATTGGCGGCCTCACTTCCTCGGGATCCTTCAGCCGCGTCAACACCTACCTGGAAGAACACTGCCCGCCGGACTCCGAACTAGCGCGGGAGATCATCGGTGAATACGAATAGCCCCGGGCGGTGTGGGTCCTGCGGGGAGGAGGTGGCACCGGGTGCCGCCTTCTGCCGCTCCTGCGGAGCGCGCTTCGAGCAACCGGCCTGCCCAGCCTGCCAGGCGCCGATCGTCGCCGGGGCAGCCTTCTGCCGCTCCTGCGGGAACCCGGTTGGCGCCGCCAGCACGGACCCCAACCAGACGGCAGTGCGACCCTCACCTCCACCTCCACCCCCGCTTGTCCCACCGCCACCGAAGCGAGGCTCGCGACGCATACCAGTGCTGGTGGCGGTGTTGATCCTCCTGCTCGGCGCCGGCGCGGCAGCCGCGATCGTGCTTACTGGCGGTGAGGACGAAACCGAGCCCAGCGCCACGGCCGCGTCGGAGAAGAGCCCGATCGACTCCTCCGACGAAGAGACCACTGAAGCCGAGCCTCCCGAGACGGAATCCGATGGCTACCCGCCGGTCGCGCGGCAGGACATGGAAACGGCAATCGAGTCGGCGCTGCTGACCTACCACGAGAACGTCGTCACCCGGGACTTCCGCTCTGCCTGGGCACTGCTCTCCTCGCGAAAGCGGCAGCAGAACGTCGCCGAATACGGATACGGAGAGTGGAGGCGAGCCCAAGAAAGCCTTACCGAGGATCTCGACCCGTACGGACTGACCGCCCGCATCGACGCCTTGGAAGGGGAAGGGGTCGCGCGGGTAATGGTGACGGGGATGGGATGGTCTGCTCCCAGCTCATCCTGCAGTGAATGGTCGGGGCTAACTTGGGCCAAGTACGAAGGTGGCGAGTGGACCTACGACCCCGGTTACTCCACGACCTCGGCCCGACGTCGCGTCTGGGAGCCCCGCGCGGACGAGCTACTCGGCGCGAACTGCTGAGCGCCGTTGATGACGCCGATGCGGATCGCCCTCGCGTTCGTTTGCCTGGTGGGAGTCGGGTTTGTGGGAGCGATGCTGCTGCACCTCGGAGACGACAGTCCCACCGTCAGCGGTCGGGGCAGCGCGGTGGCCTCGGAACTGGAAAACGAGCGGTCGGCGGCGGCGCTGACGCCGCTGGAACGGCGTCTGCGTCAGGACCTCGAGCGGGGGGTTGAGGAGGCGGCCGCGCTGGGTGGTGACGTCGAGGCGGCGGTGATGCTCGACGGCTCCCCCTCCCCCCTGGTTGCGACCTCGGAGGCCGGGGGCGCGGAGCGCCAGATGCGGATGTGGAGCATCAGCAAGGTCGCGACGATGATCACCTTCTTGCGCTTGCTGGGCTGGGGAGATAGGCCAGGTGAAATTCCTTCGCCGGAGGCCTTAGAGGGTTTGGTCGGCGCTTTGACCCGCTCGGAGAACTGCCGTCAGCGTCGCGTCGTCCTCGAACTACAGCGGGCGGCAGGGGGCATCCCGCAGACGCGGCAGGCCCTCAGCGAAACCTTCGCGCTGGCGGATAGCAAGGCAACTCCCGGCACCCAGGTCGAGGCGCCGGAATCGCTCTGCGTTCCCTACCTCAGCCAGCAGCTCGAAATTCCCCAGCCCCTGGCCCCGACGCTGCTGCTCGGCACCTCGCAGTGGCGGGTGAGCGACGCCGTTCGCCTTGCTCACGCGCTCGCGGATGGGACCTATGGCAAGGCCCTCAGCGAGATGGTCCTCGAACTGATGGAAGCGCCGAAGCGACCCAGCCGGGAGAGCGAGCCGGGGGAATTGACCGCACCTATCGATTGGGGGGCGGGCACCGTATTCAAAGGATTCGCACCTGCTTATAAGGCGGGCTGGGGAGGCACCCTCAACGGCAACTTTCTCGCCGGCCAGATCGCAATTGTCCATCTGCAAAACGGCGATGACCTGGCGCTCGCGGTGATGTTCCATCCCGACACTCAGCCCGAACGCGACGACCCCGGCATCACCTCGGCCCCCGCAGCGATCGAAACCGTGATGGAGGCGGTCAGTGCGGGGGTCTCCCCCTCACCGGAAGGCAGCGGCGGCCCCTCGGTAGAGGGCTCCTAACCGGTGAGCAGATAAGGTTTCGTACCGAAACGGCGACGGCGATGCGAGGTCTGGGGAGATGAACAGTGGAGGCGTTGACGGTCGCGTGAGCACGGCGACTGCCCCTGCTTACTGCAGTGCCTGCGGGACCAAGTTGAACGAGGGGGCAAAGTTCTGCCGTTCGTGCGGAAACCCCCAACAGCCACTTGCCGCTTGGTCTCCCGCCGCCCCCGGGCAAGTCAGTACCCGCTCTGCCGGCAACCCGCTCGCCGCCTGGCTGGCGATCATCGGCGGGGCGACGATGTGCTTCATCGCTCTCTACGCAGTCTTCTACCTTCCCCTGCACGACGACTACCCCGTCAACTACGGGGAGTCATTGCGTCTCGGCGACGTCGTCGCGGTCGTCTCGGGACTGGTGGCGGTGGCGATCGGCATCCTCACGCTCAAACGGCCCACCGACAGCGTGGGACGTGAGATCTGGCTAATTCTCGCCGGTGCGCCAACCCTCATAGTCAGCCTGGTGTGGGCGTTTGGGGACGAGCTCAACCTCAGCCTCTACCCCCTCCCCTTCTATTTCGCCTTCGTTTTCTTCACCGACATCGGCGTTGCCCATATCGGCCCTGCTTATGTGCCGGTGCCCCTGGTGTTGGCCTGCGCGATGGTGATCGCCGCGGGCGTCATGCTCGCCTCCCCTGGCCGGACCGCACGGCCGGCGTCGTGACGCTTTTTGCAAGCGCCGGCCAGGGAAGCGGCGACGGGAGGTCCTGCGGCAACTGTGGAACTCCGCTAGCGCCCGGCGCCGCCTTCTGTCGCTCCTGCGGAGCCAAGTACGAGGAGACCCCGGCTTCACCGCCGCCGCCCCCGCCCCGGCGTGCAGATGACAGCGGTGACCATCACCGAGTTGCGCTTTGGGTGGGTGTCGCCATCGTTCTCGCCGGGGCGGGAGCGGCGCTGGCGATCCTGCTGTCCTCGAGCGGCGAATCCGTCGCCACTACCGTGATGGTCAACAGCGCCGGATCGACGGTGACGGAAACCATCACCACGGAGTCCGACACGGCGGAAAGCTCAACCCAGGTGACCGAAGCGCCAGCCGCGCCCCCGGTCGAAGCCGGTCGTTACGTGCAGGCGGGGTCGTTCAGGACCAACCTCTACGCGGAATCTGAGCGGGAACGACTTGAAGCCGAGGGCGTCGATGTTGAAGTCGTTTCCTCGGACGGCGCCCAGGAGTTCTACCCAGGCTTCCAGGTGCTGCTGGCGGGGCCGGTGGAAGGGCAGTCCGAAGAGAAGGCCTTGATCAAGGCACTGGGCCGTAACGGTGTGTCCGCATACGCTCGCAGCCTCAGTCCGGCAAGGGAAACCGCGGCGAGCGAAGCAGCCGGTGACTGGGGTGGAACCCTGGAGCGCAGCAGCAGCGAACATCCCAACCTGGACGACTCCCTGATTGTCACCCTGGAAATGAACTCAGAGGGAACCAGTGGCACCCTCGAAGTCCCCGCCGAAGGCTGCAGCCAGACGGTCGACCTGGCGGAAAAGAGCCCCAACACCCTTACCTACTCGCAGGACCAGCCTTGCGTGAGCGAGGGCGATCTGAGGATCCGACCGACCGGAGACGAACTGATGGTCAGCATCCTCCCGCTCGACAGCGACACGCTGGTAACCGGCAGCCTCACCCCGCGCTAGGAGCCTGCTCCTTGCCGCAACCGCTACAGAACCTGTCGTTCGGATCGAGTGCCACACCGCACTCTTCACAGAATGCTCTGGCTGGAGCGGAAGCCATAGCGGGCGAAGGTGGCTGCTGGGCCGGCGACGCGGGGCCCGCGCTCGGGATCAAACCTTTGAGCTGGTTGAGTGCGGTTCCGCCAGTCGCCAAGTATCCGCCGGCGGCGATCCCCACGGCGGCAAGGAGGCCCAGGAACACGCCCGCCTGCACGCTTCCCTGCGGTTCAAATCCCTCCGCTCCCGGCAGGGAGATGGGGTCGATCAGCCGGTACAGAATCAGCAACGTGGCAACGGCGCCCAGGGTGAAGGTCATTGAGCCCACGGGAATGTCACCAACGCTCTTTTCACTCGCCTTCATGAAGGCGAGTCCGAGGATGAGGACGATCACCACAGTGAGGATCGGGCTGATGAAGTGCAGCGACTCCCACGCGTTGCGCGTTTCGAACCCGAAGTTAAACCAGCCGAAGAACATGCAGACGAGCAGGGCGAGTGCCGACCCAGCGGCAATCTGCTCTCCGCTACTTAACCTCTCCAGCTTCAGGTCCATTTCAGCCTCCCATGGTAAGTGTGATGTGAGCTTATACACCGTTACCATGCGCTTGCGGCTGTGCCAACTATGGGAGGCCGCATCAACTTGGACCCAGTAAACGCACTGAAACCAGGGGAGCACCTCGGGGAGTTCAGGGTCATCCGCCAGCTCGGCAAGGGTGGGATGGGTGTCGTCTACCTTGCCCACGACGAACGCTTGGGCCGGCAGGTGGCGCTGAAGGTAATTGCTCCCGATCTCGCCCACGATCGCGAGTTCCAGGAGCGATTCGAGGCCGAGGCACGCGGCGCCGCCGCGATCGAGCACCCGAACGCGGTCCCTATCTACTCGGCGGGCTCCTCCGACGGAACCCTCTACATCGCGATGCGCTACATCGAGGGAACGGACCTGCGCGAGCACCTGGCCGAGTTCGGTCCGCTCGACCCGGCGCAAGCGGCAGCGGTCGTCTCCGAAGTGGGCACGGCGCTGGATGCCGCCCACGCGGCCGGCTTCGTCCACCGCGACGTCAAGCCGGCGAACATCCTCCTCACCGGCAAGCCCGGAACCGGGACCGCGTTCCTGACCGACTTCGGCCTAACCAGGGGCCTGGGCGGAGCCCAGACCCAGCTGACCGGAACCGGACAGTGGATCGGCACGCTCGACTACGTGGCGCCCGAGCAGATGGCGGCGGGACGGGTCGACGCCCGCACCGACATCTACTCACTCGGCTGCGTCCTCTACGAGATGCTCAGCGGCTCGGTCCCCTTCACGGGCGATGAGATGCAGAAACTCTGGGGGAAGGCCAACGAGGAGCCGCCGCCGCTTTCACCCGGAAACCCGTTCGACCCGGTCCTGGCGCGGGCGATCGCCCGCGACCCCGAGCGCCGCTACCGCTCCGCCGGAGACCTCGGCCGCGCCGCTATGACGGCAGCGGGGGGAAGGGCGGCGGCGCCGACCGAGCGCAGCGTGGCGACCGGAGTGGCCGCGGCGGGCCTGGTCGAGGCCCAGCCCCCGCATCATCGCCCCCACCCGAGGTCTCCTTCGCCCTACGACCGCCCGACCACCCAGATGCCGACGCCAAAACCGCGCCGGTCGCTGGTCGGAGGAGCGGCGATCGTCATCACCGCCCTGGTCGTCGCCGCGGGGCTGGTTGCAGGAGCGCTCGTCGTCGCCGATAACCGCGGTGGCGACTCCACCGTCGCCAAGGAAACCCAGGAACCAGCGAGAGCGTCGGCGACCTCGACCCCAGAAGCGCAGCCCGAAGCAGAGCCGGAAGAGGAACCAGTCGAAGAAGCAGAGCCGGAAGAGGTCGAGGCCGAAACCAGCGAAGCGGTGGCCCGTGAACCCTTCTTCGGCAACTACTACAACGCCACGATCCCGGCGGGATGGATCCAGGAAGAAGATGAAGCCTGGGCCAGCGACGGCAGCTACATCGAGAACACCTGGGTCAGCCCCGCCGAAGACGAAGCGCTGAAGATCGACGAGTCGCCGGGCGACCCGGCGGACCCCGCCGAAAGCGCCAGCCTGATCGCCGGCGACCTCGAAAGCGCCGGCAACCCCGTCTACTCGGTCAAGCACGACGTCATCCGCGGCGGCATGATCGGCAGCGAGATCGCCTTCAACGGCGACTCCGGTCCCCCGGAGCGAGTCGACTTCTTCTTCAACATCGGCGACAACGGCTTCGCCGTCCTCGGCAGCTCCTACGACATCGAAACTTCCCGCCGCCTCGTCAGCTCGCTGGTTGCCTCAATCAACGCCAACGAATAACTGGCGAGGAACTGCGGCGGCTCAGAGGCCGTGCGGGTGCAGATGGTCCTCGGCCATCTTCTTCAGCCCGACGCGATCGATCTTGCCGGTCGGGTTGAGCGGCATCTCATCGAGGAAGACGATCTCCTCCGGTGCCTTGTAGCCGACCTGCTCGCGACAGTGGAGGATCAGCTCGGCCGCGGTCGGCGGCTCGACCCCCTCGCGCAGGGTGACGTAGGCACGCACGTTCTCGCCGTGGGCCTCGTCGTGGATCCCGACGACGCCGGAGAGGTCGACAGCCGGGTGCTCGTTGAGGGCGCCCTCGACCTCGTAGGGGCTGATGTTGGAGCCGTCGTGGACGATCACCTGCTTCTTGCGGCCGAAGAACCAGAGGTAGCCATCTTCGTCGGCGCGGGCGAGGTCGCCGGAGTCGATCCAGCCCTCGCGCAGCACCTCCTCCGTCGCCTCCGGCGCCTGCCAGTAGCCGGCCATGCTCGCCGGGGTGCGGATGAAGATCCGCCCCACCGCCTCCGCCTCGACCGGCCCGCCGTCCTCGTCGCGCAGGGCGACGCTGAAGCCGCTGATCGGCCGCCCGATCGAGCCCTGTTTGATCACCCCCGAGGGCGGGTTAAGCGTCGCCAGGCCGACCTCGGTCATGCCGTATCCCTCGACGATCGGGAAGCCGGCGACGGCGGCGAACTCGTGCAGCAGCTCGGTTGAGACCTTGTCGGAGCCGGAACGGCAGATGCGCAGCGAGTCGAAGTCGTGCGGCTGCAGGTCGTGGTCGCGGACCAGGGCCAGCAGCGCCGCCGGGATCATTGCCAGCACCGTCGGCTGCTGCTCGCGCAGCAGCGGCAGCAGCTCGTGGCTGTCGAAGGTCCGCGCCACCACCACCCGGCCGCCGACCGAGAGCATCGCCAGCGCCCAGAGGAAGGAGCCGATATGGGACATCGAGGAGCCGGGGAGGAAGACGTCGTCGCCGTCGAGCTCGAAGGCAGCGGCGGCGCTGGCGATCATCCAGCGCAGGGAGGAGCGGGTGTGGGTGACGCCCTTGGCGGGGCCGGTGCTGCCCGAGGTGAAGAAGATCGCGACCGGCTCCTCGGGGTCGGGCTGCGGCTGTGCCGGCAAGGGCTCGCTGCCGAGCAGCTCCTCGAAGCTGTGTGGCCAAGCGACATCGCCAGCCTTGCCGGGCCCCTCGGGGTCGGCGTAGGCGACGAGGCCGAGGGGCAGCGCGGCGGCGAGATCGCTCTTGCCCACGTCCTCGTGGCGCTCGACGTGCGCCACCAGCGCCTTGGCGCCGCTGACCTCCAACGCGTGGTCGATCTCGCGGTGGGTGTAGCGGTAGTTGAGCGGGGTCACGACCAGCCCTGCCTTGAAGCAGGCCAGGTAGTGGACGATCAGCGCGATCCGGTTCGGCATCAACGAGGCGATCCGGTCGCCTGGCTGCAGCCCGATCTTCCGATACCCAGCGGCCAGCCGCTCGGCCTCGTCCTCCAACTCCCGCCAGCTCATCGAGCGCAGGGCCGAGACCAGTGCCGGCGCCTCCGGGTTGGCCGCCAAGCCGACCCCCAGCAGTTCATTCAGCGGCGGGGCAGGCGCCTGAAGCGGAAGTCCGTCGATCAGCACGCCGGTACTTCTACACCAGGGCGCGGCAGAGCTTATGCACCTATAAGGACCAAAAGCTCTGCCTCACTCCGCGTACAGCGCCTCGATCTCGGCTTCGTACTTGTGGGCGATCGGGCGGCGTTTGAGCTTCATCGTCGGGGTCAGCTCGTCGCCTCCCGGCTGCCAGTCGGTCGGCAGCAGCTCGAACTTCTTCACCTGCTCGACTCGGGCGAGGCCGGCGTTGCCACGCTCGATTGCCGCCTCGACCTCCGCCAGGATCGCCGGCGTGGTGGCGAGGGACTCCGACGAGGTGTCCTCGATCCCGTGCTGTTGGGCGAAGACGGGCGCGAAGTCGGCATCGAGAGTGACCAGGGCGACGTTGTAGGGACGGTCGTCGCCGATCGCGCAGACCTGCCCGATCAGCGGGCTCGCCGCCTTCAGCTTCGACTCGATGTTGGCCGGCGACATGTTCTTGCCCGCCGAGTTGATGATCAGCTCCTTCTTGCGATCGACGATCCGCAGGTAGCCGTCCTCGTCGAGCTCGCCGACGTCGCCGGTATGCAGCCACCCCTCGTCGTCGAGCGCCTCGGCCGTCTTCTCGGGAGCGTTGCGGTACCCGGGCATCACCGCGCCGCTGCGCAGCAGCACCTCGCCGTCCTCGGCGAGCTTCAGCTCCGCTCCGGGTGCGGCCGGGCCGACGGTCCCGATCTTGATTCGGTCGGGCGGGTTGCAGGTGCCGGCTCCAGTGCTCTCGGAAAGCCCCCAGAGCTCCGCCAATGGCACCCCGATCGCGTGGAAGAACTCGATCGTCTCCTGGGGGCAAGGCGCGGCGCCGACGTGCGCCCACTGCAGTTGGTCGAAGCCGATCCGCTCCCGCAGCGCCGCGAGCACCTCCTCCGCTTTCGCGTGCTCGGCCACCAGCTCGGCTGGGGGCTCCTCGCCGGCCTGTTCGGCCGCGACCATCCGCTGGCCGACCCCCAGCGCCCACTCGATCGCCTGCCGGCGGTTGGCGTCGGCCTCGGCCCCGATCCCGATCTCCATCGCCGCCTTCAGTTTTTCCCAGACCCGCGGCACCGCGAAGAACCAGATCGGCCTCACTTCCGCCAGGTAAGCGACGACATGGCGCGGGTCGGGACAGCAGGTGGTAGCGACGCCGGAGCCGATCGGCCCGTAATGGGTGGCGTTGCGCTCGGCAATGTGGGCCATCGGCAACCAGGAGATCAGCCCACCCTCGCTGGGCAGGCGGAAGATGTCGTCGAAGGAGCGGAAGGCCGAGAGGATGTTCCCGTGGCTGAGCTGCACGCCCTTCGGCGGCCCGGTCGTGCCGGAGGTGTAGATCACGGTCGCCAGGTCGTCGGGCTGGACCGCCCGCCAGGTCGCCTCGAAGTCGAAGTCGGGCTCGCCCCGCGCTTCCAGTTCCCCGAGCGTGATCGCGCCGTCGCGCGGCTCGCCGTCGACGACGACCACGTGCTCGAGGGTCGCGGTCGCCTCACGAGCGGCGAGGACGGTGTCGAGAAAGGCCGGCTCGGTGACGAGGACGGTGTTGGCGGCGTCGGCCACCAGGTACTCGATCTGCTCCGCGGTCGAGGTGTTGTAGACGGAGAAGGGCGTCGCCCCGAGGTGCATCGCCGCGGTGTCGACGAAGTGGAACTCCGGCCGGTTGGTGAGCATGATCCCGACCGTGTCGCCGCGCCCAACTCCGAGGCCGGCGAGACCAGCCGCAGCGGCCTGCACCCGCTCCGCGTACTCGGCCCAGGTGAAGCTGAGCTCGTCTTCTTTGGTGCGGAGCGCGGTCTGCGCGGCGTGCTCGGCCGCGGTCACCTGGAAGGCCTCGGCGAGGGTCGCCGAGTTGAGTGCCTGCGGTCGTTCCACGTTAGGAGTCTCCCCTACCGCTGATCCAGTTCGCAACCCGGTAGGGCGGCATCAGCAGAACCAGGCCGATCAGCACGCTGAACTGCTTCTCGATCGGCGGCGGCGCCCCGTCGCCGTCGATGATCTTCTCCTTGCCGGCGTAGAAGAAGAGAACGCCGAGCAGTAGGTAGATGCCCGCGAGGACCAGCGCGTAGACCGCGCCGTCCTCCCATCTCATTCGGCCCCGCGTCCCCGAGTTCGCCTGGTCCCCAGTTGACATCGTTCCCTCCTCCGCCAAAGGTCATGGGCGTATCTCGCTCCCGGCGCCGAGCATATTGCTCAGAACCTCGTACGCCAAATCGAGATCGAGGGCGAAGGGGGCTGCCCCTCAGCCGGTAACGGTGACGGTGCGGGTCACGCTCCTGCCACCGACTTGTTTCGCAGCTCAGGGGTGAGTCGGCGAGGAGGGCGCCAGCTAACCGCCGCCCGCACCACCGCCACCCGACCCCCACCGGCCCATCCCGACGATCAGGCGGCTGATCGCGTGTCTTTCACCTTTGCCCCGTCGCAACTTGCTGCCTCGCATCTGGCCGGTTCTGCGTTCGGCGATGACCGCCCCGATCGCGACCGGGATCAGGATCACCACAACGAACACAATGGCCATGACCATCTCGAACCCCATTCGGCCATCGTCTCAGATCATCGGCAGCTGCTGACCGGCTCCGCTGGAAGGGGGCGCCTCGGCGCCGATCGTGCGGCGCTCGAGGTCGAGCAGAGCCTGCTTGCGGTCGAGCCCGCCGCCGTAGCCGGTGAGGGAGCCGTCGGCGCCAATCACACGGTGGCAGGGGACGATGATCGAGATCGGGTTGCGGCCGTTGGCGGCGCCGACGACCCGGGCGCGCTGCCACGGCTCGACGTCGGTGTTGAACAGGTCTGGATCGATTCGGGCGGCCTGCTCGCCGTAGGTAGCGGTCTCGCCGTAGGGGATCTCCAGCAGCGCCCGCCAGACCGCCTTCTGCAGCGGCGTGCCCTGCGGATCAAGGGCAAGGTCGAACTCGCGCAGCTCGCCGGCGAAATAGGCATCGAGCTGCGCCTCTACCTCAGGCATCGGCGCCTTGGGCGCCCCGCTCGGGACCGGGAGCCGGCCGGGGAAGTTGAGGTCGGTCAGCCCCCGCCGTCCCGCCACCAACGTCAGCGGCCCGATCGGGCTCTCGTAGATAGTCCACTGGGTCTCGGCCGTGCTCATCGCGGTTGCGCTCATGTCTATACAACGCGACGGCGCGAGGAAACGTGAGAGAAACTGGCCGGGCGAAACCGCCGATGCCAACGCCGCGCTCGATCCAAGCGACCTACCTGACGCTGCTGCTCGGGAACACGCTGGCGGCCTCGTTTATATGGGGGATCAACACGATCTTCCTGCTCGACGCCGGCCTCTCCAATCTGGAGGCGTTCGCCGCCAACGCGTTCTTCACCGCCGGGATGGTGCTGTTCGAGGTACCGACCGGGGTCGTCGCCGACACCGTCGGACGCCGCCTCTCCTACCTGCTCGGCACGGTGACGCTGACCGCGTCGACCTTCCTTTACGTGCTGCTCTGGCAGGTCGAGGCGCCGTTCTGGCAGTGGGCAATCTCCTCAATGCTGCTCGGCCTCGGCTTCACGTTCTTCTCCGGCGCCGTCGAGGCATGGTTGGTGGACGCGCTCGCCGCGACGGGCTTCACCGGTCAGCTGGAGGAGGTGCTTGGCCGCGGCCAGGTCGTCACCGGAGCCGCGATGTTGATCGGCTCGGTGGCGGGAGGGTTCATCGCCCAGCAGACCAGCCTGGGGGTACCGTTCGTGCTCCGCGGCCTGATCTTGATCGTGATGTTCGGCGTCGCCTTCCGGCTGATGCACGACGTCGGCTTCAGCCCCGAAAAGAGCACCGGCCCGCTTGCCGAGATGCGAAAGGTCGCCTCCGATTCGATCGAGTACGGCTGGCGGGTCCCGGCGACGAAATGGCTGATGGTCGAGGCTCTGTTCACCGGCGGCGTCGGCATCTACGCCTTCTACGCCTTGCAGCCCTATCTGCTGGAGCTGTACGGCGACCCGCACGCCTACCAAATCGCCGGGCTGGTGGCGGCGATCGTCGCCGGGGCACAGATCGCCGGCGGCGTGGCCGCCCCCCGGATCCGCCGCCTCTTCCACCGCCGCACCTCGGCGCTGATCGTTACCGCCGGGCTCGGCGTCGTCTCGCTTGGGCTGATCGGGATCGTCGAGAGCTTCTGGGCGGTGATCGGACTGATCGCGATCTGGGGCCTGCTCTTCGCGGCGACGATGCCGATTCGCCAGAGCTACCTCAACGGCCTGATTCCCTCCCAGCAGCGGGCCACGATCCTCTCCTTCGACTCGATGATGACCTCTACCGGTGGGGTCTGGGCGCAGCCCTTGCTTGGCCGCGCCGCCGACGCGTGGGGATACGCACCGTCCTACCTGATCGGAGCCGGGATCTCGGTCCTGGCCCTGCCCTGTCTGGCGCTCTCGAGGCGGGAGAACGCCGCCGCCGACACCCTCGATGTCGCGGAGCTAGCGAGCGGCGACGCAGGGGGCCCAGGGCTTGGCGAATAGGTCGTAGCCCTTCTTGATGACGCTGAAGTGGAGCTCCTTGGCCGCGGCGCAGATCTCCGCGAGCGGCTTCTCATATTCGGCGACGAAGACCGCCTTGCCGGCTGCGACGAAGGGGCTGAACATGGCGCACTCGTCGTAGGCGAAGCACTCCTCGACCACGGCGAAGTCGAAGTCGCCGACCAGCTGCTTCACCTGGGCGGGGTCGTTCTTCAGCGCCACCGACATCCCCCGGCGGCGGACTTCACGGGCGACCCAGCGGTTGAAGCGGAGCTGGTCGCGGCCGCTGAGCGGGAAGCCGGTCCGGTTTTCGTAACCGGCCAGGTTGTCGGGCTCGACCGCATCAAAGCCCTTGCGGGCGCAGATCTCGAAGCGGTCGCGGAGGATCGGAGTGAGCAGGTCGATGCGGCGGATGTCCAGCCAGCGCTCGTCGGGATAGCCGAAGTAGACATTGCCGAGAACGCTGCGCGGATAGCGGTCGGCGTCGGGCCGGTAGCGCTCCCAGGCGCCGACGTCGAGGTAACAGATCGCCTTGCGTCCCTGGCGGTGCAGCTTCGCCACCGTCGCCGCCGGCGTTTCGAAGCCGTCGACCTCGTAGACCGGAGCCGGGACCGAAGTGTCGATTTTCCCCTGCAGTTGCCACTGCCAAGGAGCGGTGGTGGGCTGAGGCAGCCAGCGCTTAGCCTCGGCGTTCGGGGCAAGCCCAAGCAGGGCCAGCGCCAGGACGACCGCTAGGAAGGTGGGGGACATCCGGGGATGGATGCCCCCCACTATCCCGGTTGTTAGGAGGGGATCTGCGCTAGCCGATCCCGTATGTCCCGGCGGGATTGACGAACCAGGAACCGATTTCTTCGTATTCGCCGACCGGGCCGCCGTCGATGCTGGCGCCCCCGTTGCCGAAGTATTCGATTTCCCCGATCGCGCCCGGTTCCGGGAGGAGTGTTGTCAGTTCGGGAATATTCGATTCGATCCGTTTCACCGGACAGCCTTCATTGAAGGTGCGCACCAGCGCGACTTCTGTCGCCGTCAGGTCGGCTGTGTTGACGTGAACGTCCCAGGGACCGGCCGGCTGTTCGGCACCGGTCACCGTGCAACCGGCGATTTCGCCGAAGAGGCCCTGGCATTTTTTCGTGGTGAAATTGGTCACCCTGCCTGTGCTGCCGGGTTCGGCTGTGAGCGTCGCGTCGACTTCGCAGATCATCCCGCCCGCTTCGGTGATGAAGATCTGGCTGCCTTCGAGGCCGATTTCAACGTGTTCTTCGAGTGGCGCCCCTTCGTGCTCCCACACGGCCGTCGCCGAGGCCCCGGCCGGGCCGACAAGAGCGAGCGCCAGCAATGCGACAAGGCTGAGTAGCCCCGTTCTGATGGAGGTCATGTCGCTGCCTTTCTTTGACTGGATAAGGAGGGAACAGGCTGTTCCCGGGTTAGAAAGGAACGTACCTGAGAAATCAGGTGTTTTTGATTGTCAATGTGTGCAGTCTCGAGGGGCAGAAGATCCCGATCTGCGCAGCCGATCGAGTCTCCCGCCCGACTCCAGCGCCGAGATCGCGCCTCAGCCGATCCCGTATGTGTCTTCGGGTGTGACCGCCCACGACCCGAATTCTTCGTATTCGCCAGGGACCCCGTCCACCGCGGCTTCCCCGCTACCGAAATATTCGATCACGCCGATGGCTGCCGGTTCCGGAAGGAGTGTCGTCAGTTTGGGAATGTTCGACACGACCCGTTCCACCGGGCACCCTTCGTCGAGTTCGCGAACAATCGCGACTTCTTTGGCAGTGAGGCTGCCTGTGTTGACTTGAAGATGCCAGAAGGGGCCGAACTGTTTGCTGCTTTTGACGGTGCAGCCCGTCAGTTCGCCGAACAGGCCTACACATTGTTTGGATTGGAAATTCGTCACCCGGCCTGTGCTGCCGGCTTCGGCTGTGAGCACCGCGTCGACTTCGCAGATCATTCCCCCCGCTTCGGTGACGAAGACCTGGCTGCCGTGCAAGCTCATTTGGACGTGTTCTTTGAGCGGCGTTCCTTCGTGCTGCCACACGTTCGTCGCCGCCGCGGTGGCGGGACCGACGAGCGCAAGCACCAGGACTACGCCCAGGCTGAGCAGCCCCATTCTTCTCGAGGTCATTTCGATGCCTTTCTTCGACTGGATGAGAGGGGAACTTGGCGTTCCCAAATTAGAAAGGAACGTACCTGAAAAATCAGGTGTTTTCGAGCTTTATCCGGGGGAGCCCTCCAGGCGAACTTTCCCGGACTGCTCAACCGGTTTAGTCTCCTGGCCGTGAACGTCCTCGTCGCCACCGATATGGAG
This sequence comes from Solirubrobacterales bacterium, assembly GCA_036519395.1. GTDB lineage: Bacteria > Actinomycetota > Thermoleophilia > Solirubrobacterales > 70-9 > VAYN01. Next base: position 91,789 of record DATDLJ010000069.1, read on the forward strand.
GGGATCGCCGGGATCGAGGACTACGGCGACTGCTTGCCTTCGCACCCGAGCGCCTACGCGCGGGGGCGGCGGTTGATGACCGACGAAGTCCTGGTCGCGATCGAAGCGCTGCGCGCCGGCGGCGCGGCGACGATCTCGGTTGGAGACTGGCACATGGTCGGAACCAACATCGAACGGCAGCGGATGCCGGCCGGGGTCGAGGTGAAACCGATCGCCGACCTGGCGCTGGCCGAGGCCGCGCCCTCGATGGCGAAGGCGCACGGCGGCCCGCTTGACGCGGTGGTGATGATCGGCCACCACGCCTGCACCCCCAGCGCCAAGGGCTTCTGCTCCCACACTTTTATCTGGGGAATGGAGGTGCTGCTCGACGGCCAGCAGCTGAGCGAGACGCAGGTCTACGCGCAGGCGCTCGCGGCCGAGGGAATCCCGATCCTCGTCGCCGGCGGCGACCGCTGGTTGCTCGAGGAGACCGACGAGGGCGAGCTCGGCAGCGCCCGCCTGGTGACGACCAAGGAAGGCGAAGGGCGCGGTCGCGCCACTTCGATCGCCCCGGCCGATGCCCACCTCGCGCTGCGGAGCGCGATCACGGCGGCGATGGCCGGCCCCTTGCAGCCACCCCCGACGCGGAGCTATCCCGCCGAGTTGGTGGTCCGGGTCGAGGGAGAGGAGATCGCCCGCACTACCGTCGCCGAGCCCGGTGCCCTCCTCACCGAGATCGCCACCGTCTTCCGCACCAGCCAGGTCTCCAGCGAGTACCGCCAACTGGCGAAACTGCTGCCGCCTGACCACGACTCTCGCTTGCGCTCCACCCAGCGTCGCCTCGGCAGCCTCCTCGCGACGCCGGTGATGCGCCGCAAGGAGAGTCAGTGGCTGGCGGCCTGGGGTGGATGACCGAACCCCGGGAAGACCGACCGACCACCTCCTACTCCGGCCTGACCGACGCCCCGTCGTCGCAAGCCGGCAGTGAACGGGGGGCGGCGGGGCCACCGGCGGGCAGCCTCGCCGCCCACTTGGCGCGCAGCGATCGCGGCGAGGAGACGCGCCTTGCCCCCGAGCGCTACGCCGACGAACTCGCGGCGATCGCCCGCGATCTCGATCAACTCCACCGGCGCGGCATCGTCCACGGCAACGTCAGGCCGGAGAGCATCTCCTTTCAGGCGGGAACCGGGAAGCTCTCCCTCGCTGCCCCCTCGCTGGCTGACGATGGAGCGGCGCTGCCGGTCGGCGACCCCTACGTTGCGCCTGAGCAGCATCTCGGCGAGCAGGGCCCCTCGATCGACCAGTACGCGCTGGGGGTGCTTGCCCGCGAGGTCTTCACCGCCCGGGCGGCGCCGGCGCCAACGGCGCCGCTCCTCGACGTCCTGCGCCAGGCGACGGCGCCAACGCCAGATGACCGCTTTCCCGACATCGCCAAGCTCGGCGAGGCGCTGTCCAGCGCCGTGCGACGCGAGGCCCCGTACGGCTGGGCCGATCGAGTGGCGGCGAAAAGCGGCCGCGGCCGGGCGGCGCTCGCTCCCGCCTTCCTCTTCGCCGGGCTGCTCCTCTCCGTCGCCGCCTTCCACGACGCCCGTGACCCCCTCACCGGATCGCTGTTCATCGCCGTCATCGCCCCCATCACCGCCGCCGCGGCGGGGGTGATGGTCGGCGGGCTGGTCTGGATCGCAGCCGCGATCCGCCGGCCGCGCTGGCCAAGCGTGCGCTGGGTTCAGCCCCCCTGGGTGCCGCTGCTGGCGGTTGCCGCGACCTTCGTCCTGATCGAGGTTGGCGGAGGCGATGTCATGGAGGAGAGCTTCCAGGTCATCGTCGGCATCTACGCCCTGCGGGCGCTGTTGGCGCCGCCGCCGGAGCGCGCCGGCGGCTGGCTGATCGCGGTTCTGCGGCGGTGGGACATGCGCCGGGTGCTTCCCCCCATCCAGCGGCGGTTGATCTCTTTCGGGTTTCCAGCGGCGATCCTGGCGGTGCTGCTGGCTCCAATCGCGGTCGGAGCGCTGTGGCAGGAAAAGTTCGAGTTCCCTTCCGAACCCGCCCGCGAATACGGGTCGCTGGTCACGGTGGCGGACTTTCGCGGCGCCGTCGGTGGCGGCAACTACAAGGACGCGTGTCGGGTGCTGATGACGGCGGAGGCCGCGGCGCCGCTGCGTGACTGCCCCGACGTTCTGCACTGGGCGGACGTGGTGCAGGAAAACGACCCGCTGACCGAGTCCGGAGCGCGCATCCTCGGCATGCAAGGAGTGATCGACCGGTACCGGGTGCAAGAGCTGCCCGCCCCCGGCGAAGGGCGCTTCTGGAGAATCCTCCTCCCCGACGGGGAGCGCGAAGCGGGCGCGATGTATACGCAGGGGGCTAATCCGCGCCGGATCTCGGTGATGCTGTCGCGCAATCCACCGCTTCCCGCAGGCAGCAAGCTGCGCTCGCTGTGGCTCTACGACACGGTCTGGCGAGGAGACCGCTGGTGGATCACTGGCTTTCGTGCCTGCCAGATCGGCGCCCCGGGCAGCGGTCGCCGTGACGCCAAGTGCCTGGTGAGGGAGGGACTGCCGGGGCCCCAAGTGCGGGCCTTGCTGGCGCGGGTGAAGTCGAACTCAGAGCAGCGATGAGTTCGCCGCTGCCGACAGAGGGGCCGCTCGCGAACCTGCCGGATGAGGTGGAGGTACTTGCCGCACCTGGGTCTCCGCGGCGACCCTGGGTTGTCGCCAGCGGCGAGCGGGTCCTCAAGGCCTACGACCTTTCCCACTTCGACGCCACCGACCGCGACCGACTGATGGCCGAGGCCGAGGCCGCGCTTGCCCTCAGCGACCTCGATGGCGTCGTCACCACGCACGGTTTCCAGGTCGAGGACGGGTGGCTGGTGATTGAGATGGATCGCCTCGGAGAGAGCCTCGCCGACCGTCTCGATGCCATCGCCGCCGGAACCCGCGCCGCGCCGGACCCCGGTTACTGGGGGGCCCTGTTCGAGCCCGTTGCCCAGACGCTCAACGAGGTGCACCGCCGGCGCCGGCTGCACCGCGACGTGAAGCCCGACAACCTGATCTTCGACCGCATCGGCGAGCGGCTGATGGTGGTGGACTTCTCCGTCGCGATGCGGCGGCCACGCGGCGCCAAGGCAGTGAAGGCGGGACTGGCCGGCACCCGTCGCTACATCGCCCCCGAGGTGATGCGCGGTCGCGTCGGGCCGGCAGCCGACCAGTACGGGCTCGGCGTTACCGCCGCCGACGCCCTGGGCAAATCGGCGCCGGCGGCGGCCAAACCGGTGCTGCTGCGCGCCACCGAGCAGAACCCGGAGGATCGCTATGGGTCGATCGCCGATTTCGGCCTGGCCCTGCGCGCCGCCTTAGACGAGACCGCTCCCCGTCGCCTCTCGTTGCGGTTGCAGCGCGTCTCGCTGCGGTGGCGCCAAACCTGGGCAGTCGGAGCCGCCGCCTTCATCGGGACCTACGGCTGGCTGCTCTGGCGGCGGCCCTCGACGCTTAACTGGGAGGACGGCATCCTCCTCCCTCTCCTGGTTGCGTTATTCGCCATGCTGGTCTTGCGACTGCTCAACCCGCTGCGCGGAGAACGCTCGCAGCCGCGCCTTTCGATCGCCAACCGGGGCTGGTTCCCGGTTCTCCTCTTCGGCCTCGCGATCGCCGCCGTAATGCCCCTCCTGGTCGACGACCCATCGAGTGCGAAAGGAAGGGTCCCGATGTTCGCCATCGGCGCCCTGGCCCTGGCCGCCAGCCTCGGCTCGGTGCGGCGCGAGGCGGGTGAGCGCCTGATCGGCACCGTGCGGCGTTGGGAGCGATGGCGGGAGGCCCAGCGTCAGCGCCCCGCCCGCAGGTGGGGAGTACGCCTGCTGATGATCGCGGGACTGGTGCTGGTCTCGGCGCTGCCGGCGGCGGTCGCTCAACGTTGGCCAGCCGCCGGCACTGGCGCGCCCGCCGAGGTGGCACCGATCTCCCTCACCGCCGCGATGCGCACGCAGTTGCTCGCCAGTGACTGGCGGCGGGCCTGCGAGCTGACCCGCATCCCGGCAGATCCCGAGAAGGCCAAGTGCAACAAGTGGGCACCGCTGGTCGGCGGCTGGATGCAGGGAGAGGTTCGGGCAGGCGCTCCCGCTTTCGACACCGAGCAGCTGGCGGAGATGCGGCTTAGCGACACCGCGGACCTGTTTGGCGAACCGGTTTGGCGAATTCGCGAACGCGAGGGCGAAGGCTATGACCTCGGCTCCCTGGCCCGCGCGGGAGAGAACGAGCGGGTTTGGGACGTCACCGTCAGCCGGCAGCCACCGGATGACGAGCTGCACAGCGACTCGGAATCCGTCTGGCGGTTCGAGGTGGTGCGCGACGCCGGGCAGTGGTGGGTGACGGCAATCGAGGTCTGCGATTTCAACTCCTCGCCAGCCTGCGTCCGGGTGACGCAGGTCGATCGCTCCGAACTGCCCAAGCTGACCAGGACGGGGCCGCCGGGCGCCGCCTGAGTGTCAGTCGGGAGAACCGGGCGCGGTCAGGTAGGGAAAAGCGATCGCCAGCGCCTCGGCGACGTCCTGGGGTCGCCACCCGCCCCGCACCTTCGGCTTGCCGACAAGCAGCGGCTTCACCGCGGGTAGTGCCCCCAGCAGCTTGATCTTCTTGTAGAGATTCGAGGGCGACATGTAAAGGTCGGCAGCGATCTCGGGGATGGGGTCGATCGCGGCTCCCCCTGGCCGCCGCGAAACCAACAGCGCCCGCGCGATCCGCTCGAGCTCGACGCTGGCGATTTGCGCCCCGCTGCTTCCCGCGCTGTCGTCGGTCGCCGTGGTCAGTCCCGCAAGAGGCTGGTGAACGGGCGTGAGCTTCAGCTCGAGGTCGGGCCCCAGCTTGAGATGCATGCCCGGCGTGACCGGAGCCGGTAGGTCCTGCTGCAGGCGCCTCCATTCCTGACCTCTGTCGCGTTTGACCAGCTCGCGGGAACCGTTCTTGGAGCAGTCGGTAACCGTCCACTGCCGACCAGCCGGCTGCAGGAGCAGGTGCCGCCGCGACACCCCCCGCGTTCCCGGCCCGTCCAGGCGGTAGTCGACATCCATTCCGCAGCCGATGGTCGCTCCCGGAGAACCGATGTCGACTTCCCGCGGGTGAATCTCCTCGTCGCTGGCACCGGGCACCGCGAAATGCGCGTCGCCCGCGACGATTCGCAGCCGCAGGATCCCCGCCAACTGCTCGATTCCCGAAGATCGGCCGTCCGCGCTCACTTGTCTCAAACCTGAGTCATTTGTCGCATCTCCCGGCTGCCTTCCGGCCCAATCATAGGGTCGTGTTCTCAAGCGACCTGATCGATTCCCTGCTCCTCGCCGCGGTGGCTATCTGGAGCGCCCGCCAGCAGCCGGCCGCCCGGGTGCCGATCTCCATTCAGATCGGGATCCTGCTTCCCGATGGCGAAAAAGCCGGGGCCGTTGCACCGGGCAGGTATCTTGAGCCAATGGCTGGAACCCCCGAGGAGGCTCCCCTCGCAGCGCCTGGAGGGCACGGCTTGAGACCCGACGTCGGCACCGAGCAACGGGAGCGGCTCCTCGCGGCGACGGTGGACCTCGTCTCCAAGCGTGGCTACCGCAACACCTCGATCGACCACATCGTCAAGACAGCACGGGTCGGCTACGTCGCCTTCTATGAGCTCTTCGACGGCAAGGAAGACTGCTTCCTCGCGGCCTTCGATCGCACCGTGGCGGAGACAAAAGCGGCGCTGGCGGAAGCGGTTGCCAAAGAGTCGCTGTGGCCCCGGCAGATGGCCGCCGGGCTCAGCCGCGTGCTCGACCTGGTGGCTGCCGACCCGGCGCGCGGCCGCTTCGCCCTGATCGAGGTCCAAGCCGCCGGTCCCAGCGCCTACGCCCGCTACGAGGTGACCCTCGACGAGGCGCTCCCGATCTTGCGCGAGGGTCGCAAATTCAGCCCTGAGGCGGCCGGACTTTCGGAGAGCCTCGAGGAGGCCGTTCTCGGAGGCGTCGTCTGGATCGTCCAGCAGCGCCTGGTCAAGGGCGAACTCGACGACGTCGAGGCCCTGCTCGGGGAAACGATTCAGATCGCGCTTGCCCCCTTTCTCGGCGACGCGGAGGCAAAGCGCCAGGCTGAGGAAACCTTGCGGGAGCGATCCAGCCGAGAGTGAACAGCGGGATGAAGGTCCGCCGCGCGGACTACATGCAGGCGATGCTCGACCTCACTTTCGACCTCGGCTACGAGGAAGTAGCTATCGAGCAGATCGCCGCCGCCGCGGGCGGCACCGCCGCCGACTTCAAGCGGCACTTCCCCACCAAGCTGGATTGCGCGGTCGCGATTCTCGAAGAGCTGGCCGAGAACAACCTGCGGGCTGTTCGCGGCGCCTTCGACAGCGAGGCGGAGTGGCCGGACTCGTTACGGGCAGCGGCCTACGCCCACGCTCGTTGGATCGCCGAGAACCCGAAGAAAATGCACTTCGGCCTGCTGGAGATGCTCTGGGCGAGCGATCTCACCGGTGCCCTCCGCGATCACCTCTTCGGCTCCTACATCGCGATGGTCGACGCCGGCCGCGAGGTGACTGCCGACCCCGACGCGATCGCGGACTACACCGCCGAGAGCGTGGTCGGCTCGATCACGCAGGTCCTGGTGCGACGCCTCGACAAGAGCGCCCTCGACCTCTACGCGCTCGTCCCCGAGATGATGTACCTGGCGGTGCGTCCCTACCTGGGAGAGGAGGCCGCCCGTAAGGAGCTGACGATCCCGCCGCCTGACCGGGAGGGTCGATCGGGCGCGACATAAGCTTCCGGGATGAGTTCTGTTCTGACGATCGGGCGCGAAGAGGCGCCGCTCGACCTGAACATCAACGGAACCGACGCCCTGTACGCCGCCGACAGGGTCGACGATCAAACGGCCGAAGGTCGCGTATACAAACACTGCACTTTTGCGAACGTCAGCTTCAAGGACGCGACGCTGAGACGGTGCAGGTTCGTGAACTGCGCCTTCATCGACTGTTACTTCCGACAGACCACGATCGCCAACTGTGCCTTCGAGGGTTGCAAGTTCATCGACTGCAACTTCCTCAGGCCGAACTTCCTTGACAACACTTTCATCCTCCCCGAGTTCCGGGGTTGCTACATCCCCTTCGACTACTTCGGCGACTGCCTTCCCCTCGACTCGAACCTCCGCTACGAACTTGCCGCCGAGCTGGCGCGTGAGGCTAGTGCCGCCGGAGTTCTGGGCGACGCCCGCCGGTACCGGTTGCTGGGCGAAAAGGCCTTCGAGCGACACCAGTGGAACCTCCTCTGGGCGAGCGGCGGTACGTACTACGAGAAAGACCGTCCCCCGCTCGACCGGGCCAAGGCGGGAACTACCTGGGTGGGCCGGAAGTTCAACCGCCTGCTGTGGGGCTACGGCGAACGCGGGGTCATCCTCGCCCGCAGCTTCTTCGGCGTCGCCGTCCTCTTTGCGCTGATCTTCGGGGTTGCCTTCCCCGACCAGCTCACCCACGACGGCGGCCTGACCACGGCGGAATACCTCCTGTTCAGCTTCGACAACATGCTCGCCGGAACCGGGTTCTCGCAGATCGAAGCCCAAAGCAGCGGCGCCAGATGGGCAGTTGGGGTCGAGGTCTTCGTCGGGCTGATCTTCATCGGGCTCTTCGTCTCGCTCGTCTTCAACTGGATCAGACGGAGATGAGCAGCGCCGAAATATGGCTGTACGGATCCGCCGCTCGCGGTGACCAGGACGAGGCGAGCGACGTCGACGTACTGGTGGCCAGCGACAGGCCCCTGACCGCGGACGAACTTCGCCTGCCGGTCGAAGGACCGATCTCACTCTCGCGATACGGCTGGCGGGAGCTGGAGCACATGGCCGGTTACGGGTCGCTTTTCCTTCACCACCTGAAGCTCGAGGGAAGGCCACTTCGCGAGCAGCCGGAGCGACGGCTGCGGGTGATCCTGAGTGAGCTCGGCGAGTACCAGCGGGCGGATTTGGAGTTGAGCTCGTTCCGGCAGGTACTAGACGACGTCGAACACTCTCTGGAAGGCGACTTTTCCGCCGCTTACGAGCTATCGGTGATAGCCACTGCCGCTCGTCACGCGGCTATTCTTGGTTGTTATCTACTCGGTGAACCAGACTTCGGCCGCAGCTCCGCGTTTCGCGCCTTGCTCCCAAGGTTGGGTTACTCCACGCCCGAAACCGAGTCCTTCGTTCAGCTTTACTGCTTCCGCCGCGCCGAGGACTGGGGCGAACCGGTCGACCAGCCTGACTTCACCGCCGACGTCAGCTCGTGGGTCACTCGGGTCAGATCCCTCATTGACGAAGTCGGTGATCTGAGTGCCTGAATTCGCCCCCGCGATCCGCCAGCTCGAAGCGGTCAGAGAGTCGGCCGGTGACCCCCGGACCGCCTACCTGATCCGATCCCGGCTGAGGCGTGCGTTACTTACCTGTGCGAGGACGGTTGCCGAGACCCAGAACTTGGAGAAGCCCCGCCTTCCGGGTCAGTGGGTGCTCGCCGAAGACGCTCCCGAAGAGCTGACCCGCGTGGTGGCGCTCTGCCGGCGGATCCACCAGAACTCGGAGCACCTCTGCCAGCCGAGCGAGTCCTTCGACGTTCGCTGGGAGGAAGGTTGGCGATCGCTCAGCATCGACCTCGATCGCTTGCAGGAGATGCTGGCGACGGTCGAGTCGGACTAACCGCCGGACCGCCCGCGAGCGCGGTAACGGCGCGTCTTCTCTTTATTGCCGCACTCCTCCATCGAACACCAGGTTCGGGAACGGTTGCGCGTCTGGTCGAAGAACACCCACTGGCAGCCCTCGTCGGTGCAGGCCTTGAGGCGGGACCAGGCACCTTGGGCCTGGATCCGCTCGATCGCCAGCAGGAGGCGGGCTTCGAATCCGGACAGGTCCGAGCGGGCAGGCTCGAGGGTGAGGTGACCCTCGGGATCGAAGCTGGAGCGGTAGCGGCTTCGTTCTGCGGCTTCGCGCAGCGGTGCGAGCTGACGCACCTCCGGCTCGACTCCGTTATTACCGCGCAGCAGCGCCCGCAGTGATTCGCGCAAGGCGACGACTCGCCGGTGACCTTCGGTATCGGGTGCCGGCAGATCTTCGCCAGTGGCCGCTCCGATCCAGTCCTGCAGTTGCTCAGGGCTGGCGATCGCATCGGTTCCGTCCTCCAGATCGCGCGTGTTGACAAAGGCGACGAGCAGCTCCGCCTCGGGTTCGACAAGTTTTGCGGTTGGGGTTGACACCAGCTATCCAGTTTAGCTAGTGTTGGAGATACTGGCAATAGTGAATAGCCGGTGTTTCCACGCCCGAGAGGAGGGCAAAATGCGGTTTCTAGCGAGTTTGACGATTGCCAATGCAGCCGAGTCCCAGCGGCGGATGCGGGAAATAGCCGAGCGCGACCGCTTGGTGCGGCAGCGGCCCCGCCACTAAGCATGCTGGGCGAAGCGGTCCGCCCCGGTCTCTGGCGCTGGACCTCCGACCACGCCGAGTGGAAGCGAGCGGTCGCCTCGCTGGCGCTGGAGGCCGAGGATGACCTGGTCTTGGTCGACCCGCTTCTGGACGGTAAGCAGTGGGATGCGCTGCAGGCGGGCTTGAGCGGCCGCCACCTGCACGTCCTGCTGACGATCCACTGGCACGCCCGCTCGGCCGCCGAGATCGCTTCCCGTCTTCCCGAGGTCCGCGTCTGGGCGCACTCCCGCAATCGAGCCGCCGTCGCCCGCCGGGCCCCTGTCACCGACGTCTTCAGGATCGACGACGAACTGCCCGGCGGCTTGGTCGCGATCGAGGCGCGGCCGCGCAGCGAGGTCCTCTTCTGGGAGCCACGCTCGCGGGCGCTGATCGTCGGCGATGCCCTGCTCGGCGACGGCGAACGCGGCGAGGGTCTCCACACCTGCCCTGCCTCCTGGCTGCCGGAATCGACCGACCTCGATGACCTGCGGGCCTCGCTGCGACCGGTCCTGGACCTCCCTCTCGAGCTGATCCTCCCCGCCCACGGAGCGCCGGTCCTCACCGATGCCAAGCGGGTGCTGGCCGCGGTCGTAAACGGGTAGAACCCCAGGATGCACGCGGCAGGAAGCGATCCAGAGGTCGAGGTGAGCGACAACCCGGCCGAGCGGCGCTACGAGGTCCGGGTCGACGGGGAGCTGGCGGGGTTCAGCCAGTACCGGCCACGATCCCAGGCTCTGGCTTTCATCCATACCGAGATCGACGATCGCTTTGAGGGCCAAGGGCTCGGCGGCAAGCTCGTCTCCTTCGCGCTCGACGACGCCCGCTCCCGTGGCCTCGCGGTCCTCCCCTTCTGCCCCTTCGTCAAGGGCTACATCGAGCGCCACCCCGAATTCTTGGACCTGGTCCCCGCGGCGAAGCGCGGCAACTTCGGCCTTTAGGGCAGCTTCTCCTTCAGGTACAGCAGGGCAATCACGGTCGTCGCGTCGCGGATCCCCGGCAGCGCCGCCTCGATCTCCGCCAGCGGCAGGCGGATGATCTCAATCTCCTCGTCCTCGTCCCGCTCTCCCCTCGCCGGCGAGAGGCCGGTGGCCGCGAAGATCGTCACCTTCTCGGTCAGAAAACCGGGGCTGGGATAGATGACGTGCAGGACGCTCCAGTTCTCGGCCCGCAACTCGGCCTCCTCGGCCAGCTCGCGCTGAGCACACTCGAGCTCGTCCTCGCCGTCGACGTCCAAAGTGCCGGCGGGGATCTCCAGTAGCTCGTCCTCCTCGACCGCCTCCCGCGGCTGCGCCACCAGGTAGGCGAACTCCTCGTCGTAGGCCAGGACCGCGACCGAGCCGGGGTGCTCAACGACCTCCCGCTCAACCTCGGTCCCGTCCTCACGCCGGTAGCGCTTGGCAACGAAGTCGACGTGCTTGCCCTCGTGCAGGGGCTTGGTGCCCAGGTGCTCCATCGCAGGAGCTTAAGAGGAGGTCGGGAAATGCATCGAGCCCGCGTCGCCTGGACCAGCGGCGTTGCTGGCGGGCCAGCGGCTGGTGATCGCCTTACCGCGAGTGTAGAAGCGAACGCCCTCGGGGCCGTGGATGTGGTGGTCGCCGAAGAGGGAGTCCTTCCAGCCGCCGAAGGAGTAGAAGGCCATCGGCACCGGGATCGGCACGTTGACGCCGATCATCCCGACTTCAACCTCGCGCTGGAAGCGGCGCGCCTCGTGGCCGGAGCCGGTGAAGATCGCGGCGCCGTTGGCGTAGGAGTTGGCGTTGATCAGCGCGATCGCCTGCTCGAGGCCGCCGCTGCGGACGACCGAGAGGACCGGGCCGAAGATCTCATCGGTGTAGACCGACATCTCGGTATCTACCTGGTCGATCACCGTCGGTCCAACCCAGAAGCCGCCGCCGTTGACCTCCAGCTCGCGCCCGTCGACGGTCACCTCGGCGCCGGCCTCGGCCCCCTGGCCGATGTAGTCGACGATCCGCTCGCGCGCCTGCGGGGTCACCACCGGCCCCATCTCGGAGGCGGGGTCAAGGCCGGGGCCGACCTTGATCCCGCGCGCCCGCCGGGCAACCTCCTCGACCAGCGCGTCGCCGGAGTCGCCGACCGCGACCGCGACCGAGATCGCCATGCAGCGCTGACCGGCCGAGCCGAACCCGGCCGCCGCCAGCTGGTCGGCGGCGTAGTCGAGGTCGGCGCCAGGCATCACCACCGCGTGGTTCTTCGCCCCGCCGAGCGCCTGCACCCGCTTGCGTTTCTCAGTCGCCCGGGCGTGGACGTAGGAGGCGATCGGGGTCGAGCCGACAAACGAGACCGCCGCCACCTCGGGGTGGTCGAGCAGGGCATCGACCGCGACCTTGTCGCCGTGGACGACGTTGAAGACCCCCGCCGGCAGCCCCGCCTCGGCGTAGAGCTCGGCGAGCAGGTTGGAGGCCGAGGGGTCGCGCTCCGAGGGCTTCAGCACGAAGGCGTTGCCGCAGGCGATCGCCACCGGGTGCATCCACATCGGCACCATCGCCGGGAAGTTGAAGGGGGTGATGCCGGCGCAAACGCCGAGCGGCTGGCGGAAGGAGTAGGCATCGACGGTGCTCGACACCTGGTCGGAGTACTCGCCCTTCAGCAGCTGGGGAATCCCGCAAGCGAACTCGACCACCTCGAGCCCCCGCAAGACCTCCCCCTTCGCGTCCTCGAGGACCTTGCCGTGCTCGGAGGAGACGATCCGCGCCAGCTGCTCGACGTTCTCGTTCAGCAGCTCGCGGAAGGCGAACATGACCTTGGCGCGGCGGCTGAGCGATGCCTGCGACCACTCGCCGAACGCGGCCCGCGCCGCGGCCACGGCGGCGTCGACGTCGGCGGCCTCGGCCAGCAGAACCTCGGCCTGCTGCTCGCCGGTTGCCGGCTCCCAGATGGGCGCGGTCCGGGACGAGGCGCCAGTCGTCTCCTCGCCCCCGATCCGGTGCCGGATCGTGCGCTTCGCAGTGACCGCGCTCACCCGTTCATTGTGACGCCACCGGCGTCAGCGGCCCTTGGCCAGCCAGTACAGAGATTGCGTTGCGGGCCGCCAACTCGGCCATCGCCGTCCGCGTCTCCACCGTCGCCGAGCCGAGGTGGGGGACCAGCACCACGTTGTCGAGCTCGAGCAGCCCCGGCTCGACTCGCGGCTCGTGCTCGTAGACGTCGAGGCCGGCGGCAGCGATCTGGCGCTCGGCCAGCGCCAGCGCCAGCGCCGCCTCGTCGACCACCGGCCCCCGCGCCGCGTTGATCAGGATCGCGCTCGGCTTCATCGTCGCCAACTCCTCGGGGCCGATCAGGTGATGGGTCTCGGGCGTCAACGGGCAGTGGAGGCTGAGCACGTCGGCGCTAGCCAGCAGCTCCGCCAACGGCAGCTGCTCGGCCGCCAGCGCCGTCTCCACCTCTGGCGGGGCCGGATGCCGCGAGTGGTAGGCGATCTCCATCCCGAAGGCCCGCGCCCGCTCCGCCACCCGTCGGCCGATCCCTCCCAGGCCGACGATCCCCAGCCGCTTTCCCTGCAGTGAGCTGCCGAGCATGAAGCCCATCCCCCAGTTCCAGGGCTGGCCGGAGCGGACCAGCCGGTCGCCCTCGGCCAGCCGCCGCGTCGCCGCCAGGATCAGGCCCAGGGTCAGGTCGGCGGTGGCGTCGTCCAGGACCCCCGGCGTGTTCGTCACCACCACTCCGCGCCGCTGCGCAGCCTCGACGTCAACGTTGTCGTAGCCGACGGCGACGTTGGCGACGCAGCGCAGCTGCGCACCGGCGGCCTCGAGCAACTCCTCGTCGACCCGATCGTGCAGCAGGGTGAGGATCGCCTCGGCCCCCGCCACCAGCGCCAGCAGCTCAGCCCGCGGAAGCGCCGTCTCCTGCTCATTGATCCGCACCTCACCCGCCGCCCGCAGCATCTCCACCGCGGATTGCGGAATTCGGTTGGTTACGACAAAGCTCACGCCGCTTCCGGCTTCAGCACCACAAGACAGAGGTCGTCGCGAATTGGCCGATCGGCCCAGGTGAGAATCTCCTGTTCGACCTCATTGACCATCACCCGCGCGGCTAAGCCAGTAAGAGGAGCAAGCATCCCGGTCAGTCCCTCGAGGCCGAGCATCTGCTTGCCGCGACGGACGTCGGTCGCCCCGTCGGTGTAGACGATCAGACCTTCGCTCCCGCCGATTGAGCTCTCGGTGTTGACCAGCTCCAAGCGTTCTTCGGCACCGAGCAGAAAGGTCGAACCGTCGGGGGCAAGCTCCTCGAGCTCGGGCAGGCGCAGCGGCGGGGCGTGTCCCGCCCGCGCCCAGCAAACCGTCGTCTCCCCCGGTTGCATCCGCACGCAGAGGGCGCTGACCAACTCGTTCCGGCGACCCGGTCGTTCCGCCAAGGCCGCATTGGCATGCGTCAGCAGCTCCGCCGGATCGCTGGTGCTGGCGGCAAGGGCGGCGAAGCGGGCGCGGACGAAGGTCGCCAGCCGAGCCGCCGCCGGCCCGTGGCCGACGACATCGCCGACGATCGCGATGGTCGAACCATCGGGCCCGTTGGTGAGCAGATAGAAGTCACCGGAGACTCCCAATTCGGAGGGAACGAAGGCGGCGCCCGCATCAACCCCGGGAAGCTCGGGCAGATCGGCTGGGGTCAGCGCCGCCCGGATCGCCTCCAGTTCCTCGGCCGAGTGCTCGAGAGCGCGCAGCCGCTCGGCGACGGCGGAAGCGACCACCGCGACGAGGATCAGGAAAGCGGCGCGGATCGCCAGCGCCACCCCGAATTCGGAGACCGGGTCGATCGCGTGCCCGATCGCGTAGAGGCCGAGGCAGATCGCGACGACTGCCAGGGAGGCCCGGCGCCCGAACCACAAGGCGGCGAGACCAACCGGGACCGAGTAGAAGAACGAGATTCCCGTGCTGTTTGAGGTCAGCCCCAGCCAGGCGACAAAGACGACGAGAACCGCAGCGGCGATCCAGGCGATGCGAGCGGTTCGCGAGAGTGCACCCGGCAAGGCGCTGACCTTACCGGTATGCACACCCCCGGTGTGGGGGTTCGCTACGCGGTCAGTACCACTTACCGCGGGCGAAGCCGCCGAACGCGATCAACCCGATCAAGGCGATAATCAGCCCGATCCAGAAGCTCCAGACGATCATCAACACGATCCCGATGATCACGAGGATGCCCCCCAAAGAAATGCCGCCGACGCCGGCGCCTCTATCTGCCCTGGTGTTCATCTGCTCCTCCGTTGCTGGATTGCGATTGGACGACTGGTGCAGTCAATAGCTACCCAACCGGGCCCGATCTCACTCCGGCTCGGGAGCCTCCTCGCCCGGCCAGGCGCCGGTGAACTTCGCGAACGAGCTGCGGCTGCCGTGGTCGACGAGCCCTTTGATCAGGCGGAAGATCGCCCCCTCGAGGACCAGCGCGGCAATCAGCTTCGGCCAGGAGAAGACGCGGTGCTCTGGCTTCGGCGGCTCCTCCTCGTCGATCAGACCCCAGATCTGTTCGAAGATCTTCTTGCCGACCAACCCGGCGATCAGGCCGAGGACGATGCTGATGGGAGCGAAGATGAGCTTCATGCAGGGGCCTCCGGGGGTTAGGTGGTCTTTTGATCCTTGGGCTCGTCGCGCGGCTCGAGCTGGATCTCTTTCTCCGCCCGCGGCAGCCCTTCTTCGATCTCGGCGCTGCGCTCACGCTCGGCGTTTAGCTGGTGGCCGAAGAGGATCGCCAGGTTGGTGATCCAGAACCAGAGCAGTAACACCACCAACCCGGCGAGAGTGCCGTAGGTCTTGTCGTAGGAGCCGAAGTTGGAAACGTAGAAGGCGAACAGCGCCGAGGCAAGTGCCCAGACGACGATCGCGACGATCGCCCCCGGCGTCACCCACTTGAAGCCGCGGATCTTCACGTTCGGGGTCGTGTAGTAGAGGAAATCGACCATGAGGATGAAGAGCGCCGCCATCACCGGCCACTTGGCGATGTTCCAGATGTCGACGGCGGTGCTGCTGAGGCCGACCGGCCCCGCGACCGCTTCGACTACCGGCCCGGTGAGGACGAGGCCGATCGCAAGCAGCGCCATGATCACGATCATCGCCAGGGTCACCGCGATCTGCAGCGGCCGCAGCTTCCAGAACGGGCGGCCCTCGGGAGTCTCGTAGATGATGTTCGAGGCGCGGGTGAAGGCGCCAACGTAACCGGAGGCCGACCAGAGGGCGATCCCGAGGCCGGCGACGAAGGCGAAGCCGGCGGCGCTCTGGTTTTCGACGATCGATTTGATCGGGCCTTCAAAGGTTTCGGCGCCCGATTCGGGACCGAGTTCGGTAATGATTTCGGTCAGCTTCGCGGTGGTCGTCTGTGGATCGCCGAAGATCCCGATCAGCGAGACCATCGCGATCAGGGCCGGGAACAGCGCCAGCAGCCCGTAGTAGGTGAGGGCCGCGGCCCAGTCGCTGAGGTTGTCCTCCTGGAACTCGGTCAGGGTCCGCTTCAGGGTCGGCAGCAGGCCGGTCTTTGAAGCCTCGCCCTCGGGCTTGTAGTCGCGTCTGACCGCGCCGCTCTCCATAGGCCCTACGTGCCCGATCGGAACGCTTCCTAACCGGTCAGATTCAGGGTTCAGGCAGCTCCAGGACAACCTCGCTCGCCGGCTTATCGTCGCGCAGTCCTTTGTAAGCCGCGTGGCGGAGGATCCCTTCCGCGGTCAGCTCGCGGAACTCGAACTCGGCGACAAGCTGCGGCTCGACGAAGTGGGCGTTCTTCGGCGCCGTTGGGCCCGCGCCGAAGGGGCTGGTCTTCCTCTCCAGCGGCGCCAGGCGCTGGTTCAGATCCGTCAGATCGGCGGCCTTGAACCCGGTCCCGACTTTGCCGCCGTAGCGCAGGGCCCGCTCCGCCCCCTGGCCCTCGTAGTAGCCGACCAAAAGCGCCCCGAGGTGCTGTTTGCGCCTGCCTTCCCCCGGCGTCCAGCCGCCGATCACCAGCTCTTGGCGCAGCGTGTTCTTCACCTTCAGCCAGGCCCCGGTCCGCTTGCCTGGAGCGTAGGGGCTGTCGATCCGCTTCAGGAGCATTCCCTCCAAGCCTTGCTCGCGACTCGCCGCCAGCAGCTCCTCGGCGTGCCCCCGCGAGTAGCCGGGGGTCTGCCAGCTCTCGCCCGCCAGCTCCAACCCCTCGAGCAACTCGCGGCGGCGCTCATAGGGAAGGGCGGTGAGGTCGTAGCCGTCGAAGTAGAGGAGGTCGAAGATGACGTAGACGACCGGGTGGGTCTCCATCCGCCGCCGCACCACGCCCTTGTCGGTCTGGTGCATGCGCTGCTGCAGCCGCTCGAAGCTCGGCTTGCCGTCGGCGCCGAAGGCGACCAGCTCGCCGTCGAGGACGGCGTCATAGGAACCGAGCTGACGCGCGAGCCGCCGGACCTCGGGGTACTGGGCGGTGACGTCATTGAGGTTGCGGGTCTGCAGCGTCACCCGCCCCGGCCGGCAATAGGCGACTGCCCGCACCCCGTCCCACTTCACCTCGACCGCCCAGCCGGAGTCGTCTGCCGGCAGGGTTGAGAGCCGGGCCAGCATCGGCACCACGTCCTCCGGGAAGGGGTCGCGTTCGCGGGAGGGCGGGTCGATCCGGTGGATCATCCAGTCCTTCTCGCTCTTGCCGGCGCGGAACAGCGCGTAGCGCCCCTGCAGCCGCTCGCCGGCGAAAGCGACCATCACTTTCTCCGGCTCCCACTTCTCCAGCTCATAGGTGCCGGTGTCCCAGATCTTCATCGTCCCGGCGCCGTACTCGCCAGCGGGGATCTCGCCCTCCCACTCGAGGTAGGAGAGCGGGTGATCCTCGGTGCGAACCGCCTTGCGGTTTTCCGCCGGGTCCTCGGGGATGCCGTTGGGGATCGCCCAAGAGGCGGCAACGCCATCGTGCTCGAGCCGCAGGTCCCAGTGCAGGCGACGGGCGCTGTGTTCCTGCACGACGAAGCGCGGTTTGGCCCCTTGCTTCGGCTGCTGCTTGGGAGCCGGCTCGGAGGTTTTCTCGAAATCGCGCTTGCGCTCGTACTCCCCGAGTTTCTTTTTCGGCTTCGGCATAGGATCGATTCTTGCGCTCCGCCCGGTTCACCCTCGTGGTCGTCTGTCTCGCCAGCCTGGCGACCGCGTCCGCGGCGAGCGCCGCAAAGCCTGCCAACGAACCGTTCTTTCCCCGCGCTGGAAACGACGGCTACAACGCGCTTTCCTACCGGGTGAACCTCTCCTTCAAGCCGAAAAGCGGCCGGATCAAAGCCACGACCGCAATCGAAGCAGCTGCGACCGAGTCGCTGCGGCGATTCTCCTTCGACTTCTTCGGCCCCCGCGTCAGCGCGGTCGAAGTCGACCGCGAGCCGGTTCGCTTCCGCCGCCGGCCGGGCAAGCTGATCGTCTTCGCCGCGAGGGAGATCGCGGCGGGGACGCGCTTCACCACGACCGTCCGCTACAGCGGCGTGCCGCCGAAGATCACCGACCCCGACGGCACCGAAGAGGGCTGGTTTCGCACCGATGACGGGGTGATCGCGGTCGGCGAGCCGCAGGGGACCGCCGCCTGGATTCCCTGCAACAACGTCCCCGCCGACAAGGCGACGTTCGAGTTCGGGTTCACCGTTCCCGACGGGCTGAAGGCGGTTGCCAATGGCCGCCGCGAGCGCAGCGACAACCGCGCCGGCAGCGTCCAGCACAACTGGGTGGAAGCGGCGCCGATGAGCACCTACCTGGCGGTGCTCAACATCGGTCGCGGCCGCATCGTCAAGGACCGGATCGGCGCCCTGCCGACCTGGACCCTGATCGACCCCCGCCTCGAACAACCGTCGCTGCAGGAGCTAACCGCGCTACCGCAGGTCGTCCGCTTCCTCGCCGGGCTCTATGGCGGCTACCCGTTCGACTCCGCCGGCTCGCTGGTCGACTACGCGCCGGAACTCGGCTACGCCCTGGAGACCCAGAGCCGGCCGATCTACGCCTTCATCCCGGACCTGACCACGATCGTCCACGAGACCGCCCACCAGTGGTTCGGCGACTCGGTCGGGATCGCGCGCTGGCCGCAGATCTGGCTGAACGAGGGCTTCGCGACCTGGAGCGAGTGGTACTACGCCGAGCGCCACGGCGGCCGTAGTGCCCGCGCGATCTTCGAGCGCCTCTACCGGGTCCCGGCCGCGAACAAGCGGTTCTGGAACCCGCCCTCGGGACAGCCCGGCAAGGCCAAGCACCTCTTTGAACCGTCGATCTACGTGCGGGGGGCGATGGCCCTGCAGGCGCTGCGGCAGAAGATCGGAACCAAGCCGATGCTGCACCTACTGCGGCGCTGGACGGTTGGGCACCGCCACGGCAGCGCCACGATCCGCGAGTTCACCGACCTCGCCGAGCAGGTCGCCGGCCGCGACCTTGACAAATTCTTCCGGCGCTGGCTGTATCAGCGGGGCAAGCCATGATCAGCCGGTCGCTCGACACCCGTTTTGCCATCACCGCGCTGGTGGCGCTGCTCGCCCTGGCGGCTGCGCCGGCGGGCGCCCAGGCGGCGAAAGCCCTGCCGCCCGCAAAGGTGCAGGTCGGGCAGCCGGCCATTGGCAGCTCGGTGGGCAACCTCGCCTCGATCCTCGTCCCCATCCACTACCCGATCCAGGCGGCCGGCCGGATCGCCGAGACGCGGGTCACCCTGCTCGGCGCGGACCACCAACCGGTCCATACCTGGGTTCTGCACGAACGCCTCAACGGCGGCCGGACCCACCTGCCTGAGCGTCGTCGTCGCTTCACCTTCGTCCACCGCATCGGACTGGACGCGAGCCAGAGCCACCAGCTGCGCCAGGGGGCATCGGTGCGGGTGATCGGTAGCGGCGAGGTCGACGTCGAGGGGGACGGCAAGGCAGAGCTGCGCTCCCGCGACCTCGTGACCAGCAACCCCCCAACCCGGCCGGGGGCAAAACCTCTCTGCAGCAGCGTCCCGCACCTGCGGGTGGGGCAGGGTCAACGGGTCTCGCTGCCGCTGCCGGTCTGCGACCGGGAGCTGAACTGGACGGTGGTGGGTAAGAGCAGCCGCGGGCTGGCTCGAGTTCGCGGCGAACGGCTGATCTACACGGCGCCGCAGCGGTTCCGGGGCGGCGATCAGATAGAGCTCACCGCCAACGGCCGGCGTCAGTACGCCCGGGTCACCGTCGGTGCCCCGGGCGGGCTTGTCGTCCGCGCCCTCGGCGACTCGGTCACCGCAGGCTTTGGCTACTTCTCGAGCGGCAAGCAGATGGCGTTCGAAGACCTGCTCGATTGCCGCCCGGCAGAAAAGGAATTCAACGACGCTTGCTCCTCGAACTCACTCAGCGAAGAATCGAAGGAGGGCCCGGTCGAATACTCCTCCGACTATGGCCTCGCCAACAACGTCTCCTGGGCGGCGCAGTGGGCGAACCGGTACGGCGTCACCAACTTCAAGAACTTCGCGGTCAGCGGCTCGGAACCCGGGAACTGGGCGCCCGGCGGCGCGTTCTACGCGACGACTAAGCAGCTCGAGGCCGAAGACCCCGACTACATCCTGCTCACGCTCGGCGCCAACCCGCTGCTGTCCAATGTGCTCTTCGGGCTGCGGAACATGGAGTGCGGGGTGGAATCGGAACTGCCGGAATTCGAAACCTGCGTCCGGGAAGAATTCGCCAAGGTCGAACTGCGCAAGAACCTGAGGAGCGTCTACGCGGACCTGGTCAAGCAGACGACGGCGACGATCTTCCTCATGCAGTACCACCTCTCGATCCCCTGGAGCGCGCTCGCCTACAGCTCGACCGAGATCGCCGTGATGGGGAAGTTGCTGAACCTGGAAATCGCCTCGGTCGCCGCCGAAGTCGGCAGCAAACGCCTGCTTGTTGTCACCCCGCCTCATTTCAACGTCGGCATCGACATCTCGCCGGTTTACCCCTCGCGCTACACCTGCCGCATCGACCCGGTCGATGGGCCCAGCGTGCAATCGACGGGGACCCAAGACGAGCTCGAGGGGCACCTTTTCTCGTTCTGCTCCGGTCCCGCCGGTGGTGGGCCGAACTGGGTGATTAACGGCGACACCGGCATCCACCCCAGCGCCACCGGCTACACCCAGATGGCCTCGCAGGTTCCGGCGCCGAGCTGAGCCGGGCAGAGATGGCGCCCCGGTTCCTGGTGGCCCCGGACTCCTTCAAGGGGACCTTCGGCGCCGATGCCGTTGCCGCCGCGATCGCGGCAGGCCTGGAGGAAAGCGGCGTCGAGGCCGACCGCTGCCCAGTCGCCGACGGTGGCGAAGGGACGCTGGCGGTGCTGCTGGCGGCGGTCGGAGGCGAGACCCGCTCCGCAACGGTCCACGACCCGCTGCGCCGAGTGCGGGAGGCGAGCTTCGGGCTGCTCGGCGATGGGAGAACGGGGGTGGTGGAGACCGCGCAGGCCTCCGGTCTGAGCCTGGTCGAACCGGCGGAGCGAGACCCGGAGGCCGCCGATACCTTCGGCACCGGCGAGTTGATCGCCGCCGCGGTGGCGGCAGGGGCGGAGCGAGTGCTGGTCGCGGTCGGAGGCAGCGCCACCACCGACGGCGGTCGCGGCGCCGTCGAAGCGCTGCGGGAGGCGGGTGACCTTGGCGCGGCGGCAATCGAGGTCCTCTGCGATGTGCGCTCCACCTACGAGCAGGCGGCGGCGCTCTACGCGCCGCAAAAGGGAGCCGGAGCCGCCGCGGTCGAGCGCCTAACAGCCCGGCTCGACGCCTTTGCGGACGAGCTCCCGCGCGATCCGCGCGGGGTGCCGATGGGAGGCTGCGCCGGCGGGCTCTCGGGCGGGCTCTGGGCTTTCGGCGCCCAGCTCTGCCCCGGAGCGGACTTTGTCCTCGACGCGATCGGGTTCGACCAGCGGGCTGACGCCGCCGAGGTGGTGATCAGCGGCGAGGGACGCTTCGACGAGCAGAGCCTGGAAGGGAAGATCGTAGGCGCGATCGCAGCCCGCTGTGAGGCTGCCATCAAACCCCTGCACTTGGTCGTCGGCGCAAACGGACTGCGTGGAGCCCCACCCGCCGCGATCTCCTCCATAACCCGGGCTGAATCTCTGGAGGAAATGCGGCAAGCAGGCAGCGAATTAGCGCGAAAGCGCTAGCCGATCTTGGTGGTCTGTACCAGTGGCGCAACGCTTGCGGCTTTCTGGATCGCCAAGACCCCACCCCCTTTCAAAGAGCCACGCGGCGGCGCCCCCGCCACCGCTGTGCGCGCGGCCACATTAGTGGAGCGAATTCCACCAATGGATGAAACTCCTGGAAAACGCGCCCAAATTGGGGAACGTCCGTCTTTGAACCGAATATGCTTGATCATTGCCGCTGCACTAAACGCTCGATGGGAGGGGACTTAGTGGCGAAAAAGCGGGTTGCCAAAGGGAAGAGCGCGGAAAATGGTCAGCCGTCACTGACGGGAAATGACTCCACCCTTTTGAAGGCGTTGGCGCACCCGGTGCGAGCGCGTGCCTTGACCATCCTCAACCAGCGCGTAGCCAGCCCGAGCGAACTGGCAGCCGAACAGGAAGAGGACGTTGGCTACGTCGCCTACCACGTACGGGTCCTCCACGAGCTCGACCTGATCGAGCTGGTCGACACCCGACAGGTCCGCGGCGCCACCGAGCACTTCTACCGGGGAACGGTGAAGCCGTACCTCAGCAACGACTTCTGGGCCCAGCTGCCAGAGGACGCCCGCAGCGGAATCAGCGTCGCCGGGCTCGACGTCCTCAATCAAGCGATCAAGCAGGCCTTCGAAGCCGAGACTTTTGACGCCCGCACAGATCGCCACCTCAGCAACCTCAGCCTCGAACTCGATGAGGAGGGCTGGCAGGAAGCAACGGCATTGCTCGAGTCCTGCCTCAGGGGACTGATGCAGATCGGCGTCGACAGCGAAACCCGCAAAGGGAACTCCACCTTCCGCGCGACCTTCGGCCTAATGAGCTTCGAATCCCCTTCGAAATAGGCGCCTCTGAGTACTCTCACGCAAGTGAGGGTCCTTGCCATCGTCCACCAGCGCGACGCCGGGCCCGGGGTCTTCGCCGTGGCGATTCGCGAGACCGGGGGCGAGCTCGAAGAGTGGACGCTGGCGGAGCGGCCCGAGCCTCCCGCAGATCCGCTCGGCTACGACGCGGTCCTGGTGCTCGGCGGGGCGATGAACGTCGACGAAAGCGAGCGGCACGGCTGGATCGCAGAAGAGAAGGCGCTGCTGCGGGAGCTGCTCGCGCGCGAGGTGCCGCTGCTCGGCCTCTGCCTCGGCGGGCAACTGCTCGCTGAGGCAGCCGGTAGCACGGCGCGGCGGGCATCGCATCCGGAGATCGGCTGGCACCAAGTTGAGGTGACGCCCGAGGGAACGGACGACCCCCTGCTCGGTCCGCTGGCCCCCTCCTTCGAAGCCTTCCAGTGGCACAGCTACGAGTTCCCGCTGCCACCTGGCGCCGTCCCGCTGGCCCACAGCGAGGTCTGCCTGCAAGCCTGTCGCCTGGGCGAGCGCGCCTGGGCGCTCCAGTTCCACCCCGAGGTCAGCCGCGCCGACGTTCTGCACTGGGTCGAGGACTACCGCTCCGACCCCGACGCGGTGCGGATCGGGATCGACCCCTCGGTGCTGGGACCCGAGACCGAGGCGAAGATCGGCGCCTTCAACCAGCTCGGCCGTAAGCTCTGCCAAAGCTGGCTGAAGGTCGCCGCGCAGCCCTGATCAGTCAGTTCAGCCCGCGGTTACGTACAGCGGTTTTGGGCTGGTGACTTGGTATTCCGCTGTCCACGTTGCTTCTGGTTTGAATTCCAGTTCTTCTTTTTCGTTCACAAATGGGACCCCACAGATGGGATCTGATTCCGGCACGATTTTGACCGTGGCGTTGATCGGGAGTTTCGCCGGATTCCCCCCTTGGAGCGTGCCAAGGTCGGTGTTTTCCGTCGCGTAGGTGCAGCGAACCGGCCCGAATATCGTCGAGCAATTTGTCCTCATCCGTGTGCCGCTAGATGTGACTGTTGCGTCGTCGGTGCCAGAGACGTGGTGGAGTTCCAAGGTGCCGTAACTGATTACCGAAATCCCGCAGCCACACGGGTCGTACAGTTTCGCCGTGATCGGGATGCTCACTGTGTTGGCGCTGCCGCCTGTGCTGTCGGTTTTCCCGGAAAATGAAGACGAGCCACAGCCAAAGTGGAATATTCCTCCACCGGCGTGCAGGACGGAGTTCATCGTCGAGTTGAATTTGACTTCAGTGCCCGCTCCGTAGTCTTCGCTGCAGGAGCTTGTGTTCAGGTTGTTTTTGCACAGCACGGTTGCGGAAGCGGTTCCCGCGCCGGCAAAGGCGATCAGTGCAGTTGCCGCGACAGCTGCCATCGCCAGCATCTTTAGGTGCTTCATTGCGTTCCTCCTTACCGGCGTCAGGCCGGCTTCGCTTTGGAAACGGGCCTTGCTGCAGGCCCGCCGGAGTTATACACAAGATTTCTTGAGCACTAGTGCTCAGTCGACCTGGCCGGGCGTGAGGTAGGCCGCCGAAAGACCGCCGTCGGCGAGGAAGGTGCTGGCGGTAACGAAGCTGGAGTCGTCGCTGGCGAGGAAGAGGGCGGCCTTGGCGATCTCGTCAGGCTCGCCGAAGCGGCCCATCGGGATGTGGACGAGGCGCTTTGCCGCCCGCTCGGGGTCCTTGGCGAAGAGCTCCTTCAGCAGCGGCGTGTTGACCGGCCCCGGGCAGAGGGCGTTGACGCGGACGCCGCGGTTGGCGAACTCGACCCCGAGCTCGCGCGAGAGGGCGAGGACGCCGCCCTTGGAGGCGGTGTAGGAGATCTGCGAGACGGCCGCGCCCATCGTCGCGACGAAGGAGGCAACGTTGATCACCGAACCGCCACCGGCGTCGAGCAGGTGCGGGATCCCGTGCTTGCAGCAGAGGAAGACGCTGCGCAGATTGACGTCCTGGACCCGCTGCCAGGACTCGAGCGTGGTTTCCAAGACCGAGCCGTCATCGGTCGGGTTGATGCCGGCGTTGTTCATCAGTACGTCGATGCGGCCGAACTGCTCGCGCGCCTCGGCGAGGGCGGCGATCACCTGTGCCTCGTCGGCGACATCGGCGGCGATCGTCAGCGCCCCAACCGCCTGCTCGGCATCGAGGTCGATCCCGACTACCTTCGCCCCCTCCTCCGCGAACAGCCGCGCCGACTCAGCCCCAATCCCGCTGGCGGTGCCGGTAATTACGCAGACCTTCCCCTCCAGCCGTCCCGCCATGGTCAGCTCCCCTCGGTCGCGTAGAAGACGTTCTTGACGTCGGTGTAGTGGTCGAGCGCGTCGGGTCCGAGCTCGCGGCCAACACCGGACTGCTTGAAGCCGCCAAAGGGAGTGGAGACACGAACCGAGGTGTTGGAGTTGATCGAGATCACCCCGGTCTCCAGCGCCCGCGCCACCCGCAGCGCTCGGGCCCCATCGCCGGTCCAGATCGAGCCGGAGAGGCCGTAGATGGTGTCGTTGGCGAGCCGCACCGCCTCCTTCTCGGAGTCGAAGGGAATGACGCAGGCGACCGGGCCGAAGATCTCCTCGGTGGCGGCGCGGTCGTTATTGGCGACCGGCGCCAGCACGATTGGCGGGAACCAGTAGCCGGGGCCATCGGGGACGCTGCCGCGAATCGCCACCGGCGCGTCGGCGGGGACGTAACCAGCGACGGTCTCGCGCTGGACGGCGGAGATCAGTGGTCCCATCTCAGTCGACTCATCCAACGGGTCGCCGACGGCGATTCCCTCCACCGCCGGCTGCAGGGCGGCGAGGAAATCATCGAGGGCGGAACGCTCGACGAGGATCCGCGAGCGCGCGCAGCAATCCTGGCCGGCGTTGCCGAAGACCGCCAGCGGCGCTGCCGCGGCGGCGGCCTCGATGTCGGCGTCGGCGAAGACCAGGTTGGCCGACTTGCCACCCAGCTCCAGCGTTACCCGCTTGATCGTCTCCGCCGCCCCAGCGGCGATCCCGCGCCCGACCTCGGTTGAGCCGGTGAAGGCGATCTTGGCGACGTCGGGGTGCTCGACCAGGCGTTGACCGCAGACGCTGCCCGGACCGGCGACGACGTTCAGCACGCCCTCCGGCAGGCCAGCGTCGAGCGCAAGCACCTCCAGCTCCAGCGCGGTCAGCGGCGTCAGCTCGGCCGGCTTCAAGACGACGCAGTTGCCGGCGGCGAGCGCTGGTGCCACCTTCCAGGCGGCGATCGTCAGCGGGAAGTTCCAGGGCACGATCAGGCCGACGACGCCGAGCGGCTCACGGAAGGTCATGTCAACGCCGCCGGCAACCGGGATCGTCTGCCCAAGCAGCCGCTCCGGCGCCCCGGCGTAGTAGCGAAAGGTCTCAACCACCATCCCGATCTCTCCCCGAGCGTCGCCGATCGGCTTGCCGGCGTTGCGCGCCTCGAGCGTCGCTAGATCCTCAGCGCGGGCCTCGATCGCGTCGGCGAGGGCTCGCAGCAACCGCGCCCGGTCGGTCGGCGCCACCGCCCGCCAGGCGGGAAAGGCAGCCTTCGCCCGCGCCACCGCCGCGTCGACCTCCGCGGCCCCAGCCCGCGGCACCTCCGCCATCACCCCCTCGGTTGCCGGCTCGATCACCTCAATCGCACTCACTTCTGGTTCCTTTCGGTCGCCCAGAGTCCGAAAAGAACCACCGGATCGCGCCCCGCCTCGATAAGCCTCATCCGTGGTTCCTTTCGGTCGCCATGCGTCCGGAAGGAACCACGCGATTGTTTGCGGCCTGGACCAGCGCTGCGATTACCTTGCTGCCCTCGTCCTCCTCGGGGTGCCAGACCACGCCCAAGGCGAAGCGCTTGTCGGCGAGCTCGATCGCCTCGGGGAGCTCGTCCTCCTTCGACCAACCCGTCACCTTCAGGCCCTCGCCGAGCTCGTCGATCCCCTGGTGATGGTGGGACCAGACGACGAAGGTCTCCAGCCCGGCGGCGGAGCAGGCGAGCGAAGTCGGGTCGAGCCACACGTGGTGCTTGCTGAAGGTGCCGGCGACGGTCCGGTGGGTCTCGCTGCCCAGCGTCTCCGGCAGGTGCTGGGTCAGCGTTCCGCCCAGCGCCACGTTCAGCAACTGCATCCCGCGGCAGATCCCCAGCACCGGCATGTCCCGCGCCAGCGCCCGCCGCGCCAGCGCTAACTCGAAGGCGTCGCGGTCGGGCCAGGTCCCCTTCGTCTCCGGGTGGGGGTCGGCACCGTAGCTGGACGGGTCGATGTCGGCGCCGCCGGCCAGCATCAGCGCGTCGACTCGGTCGAGGAGGAAGTCGGGGTCATCCACCACCGCCTCATCGGGCGGCAGCACGATCCCGATCCCGCCCGCCCGCTGCACGCAACGCACGTAGCTACGCGGCACCAACGTCACCTCATAGCCGTCCCAGACGCCCCAACTGACCCGCTCGACCGCGGCGCAGATCCCGACGACAGGGTGCGACATCAGAGCCTCTCGAACCCTCGGTAGCGCTCCCAGTCGGTAACTGCGGCCTCAAAGGCCTCGATCTCGACCCCAGCCCGGTTCAGGTAGTGGTCGACGACCTCCTCACCGAAGGCCTCGGACGCGACCTCGCTGGCCGCGAAAGTGTCCCGCGCCGCGTAGATGTTCGCTGGCACCCGCGGCTTGTCTGACTCGTAGGCGTTGCCCTCGAAGGCCGCCTCCAGCGGCAGCTCGTTGTCAACCCCATGCAGGCCGGCGGCGATCATCGCGCTCAGCGCCAGGTATGGATTAACGTCAGCCCCCGGCAGCCGGTTCTCCACCCGCAACCCCTCGCCGTGGCCGACCACCCGCAGCGAGCAGGTGCGATTGTCGTTGCCCCAGGCGATCGCGGTCGGCGCGAACGACCCTTTGGCGAAGCGTTTGTAGGAGTTGACGTGCGGCGCGTAGATCAGGGTCAGCTCCTCCATGCAGGCGAGCTGGCCGGCGACGAAGTGCTCGAACAGCGCCCGGTCGGCGGCGAAGGCATTCGTCCCGTCTTCAGCCGCCAAGGAGCAGTGGATGTGGCACGAGTTCCCCTCGCGCTCGTTGTACTTCGCCATGAAGGTGATCGAGTGCCCCTCCTGGGCGGCGATCTCCTTCGCCCCGTTCTTGTAAATGACGTGGTTGTCGGCGCTGCGCAGCGCCGTGTCGTAGCGGAAGTTGATCTCGTGCTGACCGAGGTTGCACTCGCCCTTCGAGTTCTCCACCTCCATCCCCGCCCCGGCCATCTCGTTGCGGATGCGGCGGATCAACGGCTCGACCCGCGCCGTGCCCAGCAGCGAGTAGTCGATGTTGTAGAGATTGGCCGGCTCGAGGGCGTGGAAGCCCTTCTTCCAAGCCTCCTCGTAGGTGTCGCGGAAGACGATGAACTCCAGCTCGCTCGCCGCATTGGCGCTCATCCCCCGCTCCGCCAGCCGCGCCAACTGCCGGCGCAGAATCTGCCGCGGCGAGGCGACGACTTCGCGCCCGTCTCCCCACTGCAGATCGGCCATCACCATCGCCGTCCCCGGCAGCCAGGGAACCAGCCGCAAGGTCTCCAGGTCGGGGACCATCTCGAAGTCGCCGTAGCCGGTATCCCAGGAGGACATCGCGTAGCCGCCGACGGTCTCCATATCGACGTCGACCGCAAGCAGGTAGTTGCACCCCTCCGCCCCGTGCTCGAGCACCTCGCCGAGGAAGTGCGAGGCGGTCAGCCGCTTGCCCTGCAGGCGGCCCTCCATATCGGCGATCGCGAGCAGCACGGTGTCGACCGTGCCATCCGCAACCGCTTTCTTCAGCTCCTCGACGGTCACCCGGGGAACGTTACGCCGCCGTCACGGTCGGGACGGGCCGACTTCCGGCTCGGGCCCGATCTCTTTCTCGAGGTCGACCTCGCGCACCTGCCCGGTGAAGTGCTTGCGGGCACTCGCGAACCAGGTGATCGCCGCGAAGAGGACCACCACGCCCACCATCAGCGGCGCGTAGTTGAATGACTCCCAGGTGAATTCGTCGTTCCACGGCACCGCCAGCGGGGTGAACGGGAGGCAGAAGATGATCGTGATCAGCCCGACCCAGAAGGTCGCGAAGGGGTTCATCCACTTGTACTTTCGCCCGTTCGTCCATGGGCCGGGCTCGAAGTCGTCGCCCATCCGCCAACGAAGGAAGATCGGGATCACGTAGGCGATGTAAAGGCCGATGACGGTGATCGAGACGACCGCGAAGAAGGCAAATGGGACGTTTTCGCCGTTCCCCTTCAGCGCCGGCAGGGTGATGATCAGCGCCGCGGCGGCCATCGCCAGCACGGCATAGATCGGTACCCGCTCGGAGTTCACCCGCGAGATCACGCCCGACGCCCGGTGGCCGAAGCCTTTGTCGCGCGAGAACGCGTAACACATGCGCGAGGCGCTGGTCAGGCAAGCGGCGCCGCAAAAGAGCTGGCCGACGACGGAGATGATGAGGACGAACTTCCCCCACCCGGTCCCCAGCGCCTCGGTCAGCAGGGTCGGCGAGAAGCCGAGTGCTTCGTTGGCTGCGTCGACATTGGTGACCGCGAAGGTGATCGCCAGCAGCACGATCCACCCGATCAGGGCCGAGTAGAAGATCGAGCGCCAGACCCCCTTCGCCGCCGACTCGGCGGCCCCGTGCGTCTCCTCGGAGATGTGAGCCGAGGCGTCGAAGCCGGTGATCGTGTACTGGGTCAGCAGGAACCCGAGCGGGAGAATGTAGAACCAGTACATCCCGTCACTGAAGCCGCTGTTGTTGATTCGCTCGGTGAAGACGAAGTCGACACTCTGGTGCGTGTCCGGAACGATGATCAGGACCAGCACGATCGCCGCGACGCCGATCACGTGCCACCAAACAGAGACGCTGTTGACCAGCGAGAGCAGGTGCGTTCGCCGGATGTTGACCGCCGTGTGCAACAGCAGGATTAGCGCGAATAAGAGGAAGACCTCGGCAAGGATGTGGAATTCGTCACCGAAGTTGACACCGAGAAGGTTCACTTCATAGAGGCCGAGAACGACGTTGAGGAAAGTCGCGCAGGCGTAGTCGACCGAGGCAACCACCGCCGCCAAGCCGATCAGGTTGAACCAGCCGGTGAACCAGGCCCAGATCGGTCCGCCGAGCTTGCCCGCCCACCAGTAGATCCCACCCGCGGTTGGGTAAGCGGAGACCAGCTCCGACATGCAGAAGCCGATGATCAGGATCGGAATCGAGATCAGCGGCCAGCCCCAGCTGATCGCGATCGGGCCGCCGTTGTTCCAGGCCTGGCCGTAGGTGGTAAAGCAGCCGGCGAGACTCGAGATGATCGTGAACGAGATCGCGAAGTTGGAGAACCCACTCCAAGCCCGGTTCAGTGACTGTTTGTAGCCGAGTTCGGCCAGTCGCTGTTCGTCACGACTAGGGGACGAAACTTTGCTCTCCATCAACCTCTCCCTTCCTGAGCTTCCCCAGCTCACGGATTAAAAGGTTCAGCGAACCGACCTATAAGGTTCAAGGCGAGCCTAGATCTGCCCTTGACCCGTGTCAATGGCGATGGAGAATCTTCTTTAACCATCGATGGCCTCCCTCGCAGACACCCTCGGACAGATCTCCGCTCGCCTCGGCGAGCTCGAAGGCGAGCCGGTGCCGCTGATGGGCGGGATCACCAACCGCAACTACCGGGTCCGCTTTGCCGGCGAGGACGTGGTCGTGCGCCTGCCGGGCAAGGACACCGAGCTACTGGGGATCGACCGGGCGGCGGAGAAAGCAGCGGGCGAACTGGCGTCGCGGGCGGGGGTCGGCCCGGCCGTGGTGGCGATGCTGGAAGACCCGCCCTGCCTCGTCACCGAGTTCGTCGTCGGCGAGCCGATGAGCGCCGAGCAGCTGCGAGAGCCGGGAGTCTTGGCCGAAGTTGCCTCCGCGCTCCGCACCCTGCACGCCGGTGACCAGCGCCTGCCGGTCGAGTTCTCGAGCTTCCGGATCGTCGAGACATACGCGGCGCGGATAGCCGATCGCGGCGCCGAAGTGCCGAGCTCCTACGAGTGGGCGGCCGCGGCCGCCCACCGAATCGAAGACGCCCTCGCCGGTCCGGAGCACGAGCCAGTCCCCTGCCACAACGACCTGCTGCCGGCCAATTTCATCCGCTCACCACGGGGAGTGCGGATCGTCGATTGGGAGTACGCCGGGATGGGCGACCGCTACTTCGATCTCGGCAACTTCGCCGTCAACAACGAGCTCGACGAGTTGCAGGAGGCGGAGCTGCTTGCCGCCTACTTCGAGTCGCCGGCAAGTTCGTGCCGGCTCGCCTCGCTGCGGCTGATGCGATTCATGTCCGACTTCCGCGAGGCGATGTGGGGAGCGATGCAGAGCACGATCTCCGACCTCGATTTCGACTTCGACGACTACTGCGCCAAGCACTTCGACCGGATGCGCGAAGTCGCCGGCGAGGGGCGCCTGGAGCGGCTTCTGGAAGAGGCGGGCGGTGCCGCGGGCTGAGCTGCCCGACCGCGCCCGTTGCGTTGTGATCGGCGGCGGCGTCGGCGGCGTCTCGCTCGCCTACCACCTGGCGAAGCTCGGCTGGGACGACGTCGTCCTGCTCGAGCGCTCGCAGCTGACCTCGGGCTCGACCTTCCACAGCGCCGGCCTGGTCGGCCAGCTGCGCGGCTCGGTCTCGCTGACGAAGATGATGATGCACTCGGTCGACCTCTACCGGCGGCTGAAAGACGAGTCGGAGTTCGACCCGGGCTGGGTCGAGTGCGGCGGTATCCGCCTCGCGTCCAGCGAGGCGCGGATGGAGGAGTTGCGACGCCAGGCGGGCTGGGCGAAGACCTTTGGGCTGCCGCTGGAGTTGATCTCGGCCGCGGAGGCGCAGGAGCTGTTCCCGCTGATGTCGACCGAGGGCGTGCTCGGGGCGGCCTGGCTGCCGACCGACGGCTACATCGATCCTGCCCAGTTGACCTACGCGCTCGCCGACGGAGCTCGCCAGGGTGGCTGCCGGATCTTCACCTCGACCCGGGTGACCGGGATCGACGTCCACGAGGGACGGGTACGTGGCGTGCAAACCGACCGGGGCGAGATCGAGGCCGAGGTCGTCGTCGATGCTGGCGGCATGTACGCGGCCGAGATCGCGCGGATGGCCGGCGTCCGCGTGCCACTGATCCCGATGTCCCATCAGTACCTGGTGACCCAGCCGCACGAGGAGGTCCGCGAAGCGCGCCAACAACAAAAGGTCCGCCGGACCTTTGCTTCGGATAGCGAACCAAAAGACCGGCGGACCCGAGGGCATTTGCCTACTTTGCGCGACCCCGACCTGCTCGTTTATTACCGCGAGGACGGCGACGGACTGGTGATGGGCGGCTACGAGCGGCAGAGCGAGCCCGCCTTCCTCCCCCACGGGCCGTGCCGGGTTGAGGCGATCCCGGCCGACTTCAACGGCCGCCTCCTAGAAGAGAACTGGGAGCGCTTCGAGGAGATCACCGAGAACTCGAAGCGGCGGGTGCCGGCAATGGAGCAAATCACCGTCACCAAACTGATCAACGGCCCCGAGGCTTTCACGCCCGACAACGAGTTCTGCCTCGGCGAAACCGAGGTCGCCAACTTCTTCATCTGCGCCGGCTTTTGCGCCCACGGCCTCGCCGGCGCCGGCGGGATCGGCAAAGTCGTCGCCGAGTGGATCGTCGATGGCGAACCGAGCCTCGACCTCTGGCACATGGACATCCGCCGCTTCGGCGCCCAGTACCGCTCTCCCGCCTACACCCACGCGCGGATCAAGGAGACCTACGAGACCTACTACGACATCCGCTACCCCAACCACGAGCGCAAGGCCGGACGGCCGCTGCGGCTCTCGCCGGCCAACGCATGGCACCGCGAGCACGGCGCCGCTTTCGGCGAGAAGTCGGGGTGGGAGCGCGTCAACTGGTACGAGGCGAACGCCGCCGCTGGCGACGAACTGCTGCGACCGCGCGGCTGGGCTGGCCAACACTGGTCGCCGGCAATCGGCGCCGAGCACCGCGCCACCCGCGAGGCCGTCGCCCTCTTTGACGAGAGCTCCTTCGCCAAGCTCGAGATTGAGGGTGAAGGGGCCGAGGCTTTTCTGGAAATCCTCTGCGACAACCGGGTCGCCCGCGAGGTCGGCCAGATCACCTACACCCAGATGCTGAACCAGCGCGGCGGGATCGAGTGCGACTTCACCGTCGCGCGGCTCGCCGCAGACCGCTTCTCGATCGTCACCGGGACCGCCTTCGGCAACCACGACCTGGAGTGGATGCGGCGCCATCTCCCGGGCGGCGACGAGGTGCGGGTCCATGACGTCACCTCGCGTTGGGCCTGCTTCGGGATCTGGGGACCGCGGGCCCGCGAGGTACTGCAGCCGCTCACGCCGCAGGACCTCGGCAACGAAGCCTTCCCCTACATGACCCTGCGCGAGACCACCATCGGCAACGTGCCGGTGCGGATGCTGCGGGTGACCTACGTCGGCGAGCTCGGCTGGGAGATCTACTGCCCAACCGAGTACGGCCTCGGGCTCTGGCGGGCGCTGTGGGAGGCGGGGCAGCCCCATGGGATCGTCGCCGGCGGCTACCGGGCAATCGACAGTCTCCGGCTCGAGAAGGGCTACCGGGTCTGGGGCGCCGACATCACCTCCGACGAGACTCCGTACGAAGGCGGTGTCGGTTTCTGCGTCAAGCTCGACAAGGGCGGCGGCTTCAACGGCCAGGGCGCCCTGATCGCCGCGGAGGAGGACGGGCCCCGGGCAATCCTCCGCTGCCTTACGCTGGCTGACCGGCGCTCGATCGCGCTCGGAAACGAGCCGGTCCGGATCGGCGGCGAGATCGCCGGCCGGGTAACTACGGGCGGCTACGGCTACACCGTCGAGCGCTCGATCGCCTACGCCTACCTGCCGCCCGAGCGGGCCGATCCCGGCACCGCGGTCGAGGTAGAGGTCTTCGGCCAGTGGGTCGCGGGAGAGGTCGGGGAGGAGCCGCTCTTCGACCCGCGCGGCGAGCGGATCCGGGCCTAAGACCGGAGCCCGCCGCTTGTTAGGTCGCCAGCTCGGGCTGCCGCGACCGCGGCGCCGGCAGCAGTCCAGCGAGGATGTGCTCGGTGCCCGCGGTGTGCTCGCGCATCTGCTGCACCGCCCGCACCCCATCCCCCTTGCGAAGTGCCTTGACCAAGTGGGCGTGCTGTTCGTTCGAGCGGGCCAGCACCTCCGGCGGATGGGCGATCAACGCGATCAGGTCGCTCATCTGCGCTTGCACGTCGGTCATCGCGCTCAGCAGTCGCGGCGACTGGGTGGCCTCGGCTACATCGATGTGGAAGCGGATGTCGGTGCGCCGGTACTCCTCGAAGTCCTCCAGCTCGTCGTCCATCTTCGCCACTAGCTCTTCGAGCCGGTCGAACTGGGTGGCGTCTCCCCGCTCCGCCGCCAGCAGCACCGCCCCGGTCTCGATCGCGACCCGGTAGTCGAGCA
Source organism: Solirubrobacterales bacterium (assembly GCA_036519395.1). Taxonomy (GTDB): domain Bacteria; phylum Actinomycetota; class Thermoleophilia; order Solirubrobacterales; family 70-9; genus VAYN01. The sequence continues at coordinate 125,519 of DATDLJ010000069.1, forward strand.
CCGCCCAAGCCCCTTGCTCGAGCGGCTCGCCGGCGTGCTCGGTCAGCGGCGGCTGCTCGACCACGAACGTCCCCCCAGTCCGGCCCCGCAAAGAGACCAGGTGGCCGCTCTGCACCAGCGCCGTCAGCGCCTGCCGCAGGGTTGAGCGAGAGATCCGCAGCTGCCGCGCCAGTTCCCGCTCCGGCGGCAGCTTGTCCCCAGGCGCAAGTAGACCCGCCCGGATCGCGCTTCCCAGGCGCTCGACCGTCTCCTCGAACGTGCTCGCCGGCCGCACCGGCATGAACACAGCCTCAAGCGCTGCGTCGCGCTCCATATGAACAACGGTAGCGCTGGTTAGGAGTCTGTGGGCAGCTCAGCGCTATTTCTTCTTCCCGCAACTCGTAGCGATCCGCGGCTGCGAGTTGAGGGTGAGCCCGTTTTGGGCGGTGAAGGAGAGGCGGGCCTTGCGGTCGGTCTTGCAGAGGTTGCGGCTGTTTTCGAGCAAGCCGCGTT
>DATDLJ010000070.1:0-2024 GCA_036519395.1 Solirubrobacterales bacterium
GAGCCCCTATGGGGTCTCGAATTCAGCGTCCGCTGAATTCGGACCGGCGCTAGTAGGGGCATTGGTGGTGGCGATCTACCCGGCGCTCCTGGAGTACCAGGGGATGTTGATGAGCGAGCCTTTGGCGGCGACGCTGCTTTCGGGTGGGGTTCTAGCGGTGCTTTGGGCCTGGGACGGGGAGCGCTGGCGGTGGCTGCTCCCAGGGGTGTTGTTCGGTGCGCTGGCGCTGACGCGGCCCGAGTATCTGGCGATCGCGGTGCTCCTCGCGGTGGTGATCTTCGCCCGGCATGCTCGGAGCGACTGGCGGGTGTCGCTTACCCGCGCCGCGATCTTCTTGCTCGGCCTGGTCGTAGTCATCGCTCCCTGGACCGTCCGCAACGCGGTCGCGCTCGATCGCTTCGTGCCGATCTCGACCGGCGGCGGCCAGGTGCTGTTCGCCGGCACCTACCTGCCCTCCGACGGGGATCCGGAAAAGGTCGGCGCCGAGGTGGTGGCGGAAAACCCCGACCTCTTCCAACCCCAGACCGCGCAGCGCCTGCGGCTGGAGCAGATCCTCGCCCGCCTCGCGGCCGATCGCTATCCGGGGATAGAAACCGACCAGGCGCTCTCGAAGCTGGGCAAGGAACAGCTCTGGGACGACGTCTCGGAAGAGCCACTCGACTACGTCGGTTTTGTCGCGACCAAGGTCTGGCGGGTTTGGTCGCATGGACCACGGGACGTGATGCGCGAGCCGGTCTGGGAGGTCCTGCACTGGCTGCTCGTCGCCTTCGGGCTCGCCGGTTTGGCGATCCTCGCCTGGCGCCGGCGCTGGGAGGCACTCCTGATCGGCACGATCTTCCTCGCGATCACTCTCGTCAGCGCCCTGCTCGTCGCCTCGCCGCGGCGGGTGCTGGTCCTGGTGCCGCTACTCGCTGCCCTGGCGAGCGTCAGCCTGGCGTGGCTGGCCGCTCGAACTCAGCGGACGCTGAATTCGAGCCCCTATGGGGGCCAAAATTCAGCGGACGCTGAATTTGGTCACTCCCCAAGTAGCCTGGGCGCGCCTTGAACGCCATCGCCGCATGGATTCGCGCGCTGCCGCAGCGCTACGGGAAGCGGACGCTGATCGCGCTGGGGCTGATCGCGCTGCTGGGGCTGGTGGTGCGCGCCTACGTCGTCGTTAATCCAGTCGAGCACCCAGCCGACGACTCGCGCGCTTACTACGCGCTCTCGAAGGCGCTGTACGAGGAACAGAGCTTTGGCGGGCCGGAATTCCGCGACTCCAGCGACTGGTCTCCCGGCGCCCCCTTCCTCTACGCCGCCGCCTACTACGCAACCGGCGGCGCCCGCGAAGGGACGGCGCGGATCGTCGAGGCGCTGCTGGGGGTGGCGACGATCCTCGTCGTCTTCGCGCTCGGCTGGCGCCTGGGCGGCCGCGACCGTGGCCGCTGGGTCGGCCTCTTCGCCGCCTTCGCGGTCGCCGTCTACCCCCCGTTCATTCACACCACCGGCGAGCTGATGAGCGAGCCGCCGGCGATGCTGACCCTGCCGGCGGCGATCCTCGCCTTCCTCTGGGCCTCTGACCGCAAGGCAACCTGGGCCTGGCTCGTGCCCGGCCTGCTCTTCGGCCTGACGGCGATGTTCCGGCCCGAGTACCTGTTCGTCGGCTTCGCCTTCGTCGTCTTCGCCGCCCTTCGCGCCGGCTGGGGCCGTGGCTGGCGACCGGGGTTGGCGGGCGGCGCCGTCCTCCTCCTCGCCCTGATCCTTCCGATCCTGCCCTGGACGATCCGCAACGCGATCGTCCTCGACAAGGTCGTGCCGATCTCGACCGGCGGCGGCAAGGCGCTTTATGTCGGCACCTACCTTCCCGCCGACGGCGAATACCAGCGGGTGAAGGCGATCCTCGCCGAGCGCTACCTCGGCCGCGAACTTGAACCCGGGTCCGCCGCCCTCGACGCCGTCAACCCGACCGACCTCTTCGACGAAGTCGCCGAACGACACCCGGACCTCCCCCGCGACGAGGCGCTCGGCAAGGTCGGCAAAGAAAA
>DATDLJ010000071.1:0-21804 GCA_036519395.1 Solirubrobacterales bacterium
ACAACAGCGGGGAGGGTCCGGCGAGACTCCCCCGGCCGCCCTAGAATCGCCCACTCTTGGCTGAACCTGTCATCTCCATCAAGGGTCTCCGCAAGTCCTACGGCGAGACCGAGGCGGTTCGCGGCATCGACCTCGAGGTCAACCGCGGCGAGATCTTCGCCTTCCTCGGCCCCAACGGGGCCGGCAAGACGACGACGGTCGAGATCCTCGAGGGCTATCGCAAGCGCAGCGGCGGAGAGGTAAGCGTGCTGGGAGAGGATCCCGAGCGGGCTGGGCGCGAGTGGCGCGGGCGGATCGGGATCGTCCTCCAGAGCTGTCGCCTCGACCCCTACCTGACCGCGCGCGAGTCACTCGAGCTCTACGCCGGTTACTACGCGAACCCGCGCCCGGTCGACGAGGTGATCGAGCTGGTCGGCCTTACCGGCAAGGCCGACGATCGCACCGGCAAGCTCTCCGGCGGCCAGCAGCGCCGGCTCGACGTCGGCATGGCCCTGGTCGGCGACCCCGAACTGCTCTTCCTCGACGAGCCGACGACCGGCTTCGACCCGGCGGCGCGGCGCCAGGCCTGGGAGACGATTGCCGGCCTGCGCGACCTCGGCAAGACGGTCTTCCTCACCACCCACTACATGGACGAGGCGCAGCGCCTCGCCGACCGGGTCGCGATCCTCGCCGGCGGCCAGATCGTCGCCCGCGGGGCGCCGGAGGAGCTCGGCGATCGGGACAACCAGCCGACGGTGATCACCTACCGCGGGCCAGAAGGCGAGGTCTCGCTGACGACGACGACCCCGGTCGAGACCCTCAACGAGCTGACCGGCAAAGCGCTGGCCGAGGGCTTCGCCCTGGAGGGACTTGAGGTGAAGCGGCCGAGCCTCGAGGACGTCTATCTGGAGCTGACCGAGCCCAGCAACGGGGCGGTAGAGCAGGAGGTCCAGCAGGTATGAGCATGGTTCTCCACCAGCTCCGCTACGACCAGAAGGCGTTCTGGCGCAACCCCGCCTCGGTCTTCTTCACGGTCGCCTTCCCGGTCGTTCTCCTGCTGATCTTCGCCACCGTCTTTAACGGCCAGACGATTGAGGTCGACGGCGGCGTCGAGATCACCGCCTACTACGTGCCGGCGATCATCACCCTGGCGGTGATCTCGGCGACGATGCAGAGCCTGGCGATGTCGCTGGTGATCGCCCGCGAGGACGGCCGCCTCAAGCGCGGTCGCGGTACCCCGCTGCCGGCCTGGGTCTTCATCGTCGGCCGGGTCGGAAATTCGATCGTCACGGCGCTGCTGATGCTGGTGGTGATCGCCATCCTCGGCCGCGTCCTCTACGACGTGCCGATCCCCTGGGACGAACTGCCGGCGATCTTGGTCACGCTGGCGATCGGCGCCGCCGCCTTTAGCTGCCTCGGCATCGCCCTCACCGCGGCGATTCCCTCCCAGGACGCCGCCGCGCCAATCGTCAACGCGCTGCTGCTGCCGCTCTACTTCCTCTCCGGCATCTTCATCCCCGACGACGAGCTCCCCAGCGGCGTGATCGAGTTCGCCAACCACTTCCCGATCCGCGACTTCTTCCAGGCCTTCTTAAACGCCTACCTGCCCGGCGGCGACTCCGGCCTCGACTGGGGCAACCTCACCGTGGTCGTGATCTGGGGCCTCGTCGGCCTCCTCCTCGCGATCCGCTTCTTCCGCTGGACGCCGAAGTCGGGCTGAACCGGGCGACCTTGCCGGGAGACGCCCCGATAGCCTCCATCCCTCAATGCTCCACCACGTCCTCCTGGAGGTCGGCGACCTCGACCGCAGCGCCGCCTTCTATGACTCGATGCTGGCCCCACTGGGTTGGCGACGCCATTTCGAGCAGGATCAGACGATCGGCTGGGGCATCGCCAAACCCGTCTTCTTCGTCTCCGCCAAGCACGATCCCAAGCCGGGCTTCGGCCTGCTCAGCTTCTCGGCGCTGGGGATCGTCGCGGTCAAGGCGGCCTGGGAGAACGGGGTGAAATCGGGTGGCGTCAGCGTCTCCGACCCCGGTGAGCAGCGCTCGCACGGCTCCGGCTCCTATTCCGCCTTTCTCAAGGACCCGGACGGGTACGAGATCGAGATCACGATCGGCTCCGACTAACCGGAGCCGAACGCGCCGAGTCCATAGGATCGGCTTCCCCAAACGACCCGCCTCACCAACACGAATCAGGAGGAACCAGTACATGGCTGTGAAGGTCGGCATCAACGGTTTCGGCCGCATCGGGCGCAACGTCTTCCGCGCCGCCAAGGCAGCGAACGCAGACATCGAGTTCGTCGCGGTCAACGACCTCGTCGACACCCCCACGATGGCCCACCTGCTCAAGTACGACTCGATCCTCGGCCGCTTCCCGGGTGAGGTCGCCGTCTCCGGCGACTCGATCACGGTCGACGGCACCGAGCTCAAGGTCCTCTCCGAGCGCGACCCTGCCGCCCTCCCCTGGGGCGATCTCGGCGTCGACGTCGTTATCGAGTCGACCGGCTTCTTCACCAAGCGCGAGGACGCTGCCAAGCACCTCGAGGCCGGCGCCAAGAAGGTGATCATCTCGGCTCCGGCGACCGAACCGGACGTGACCGTCGCCCTCGGCGTCAACTTCGACTCCGACTACGACCCCGAAAGCCACCACGTCATCTCCAACGCCTCCTGCACGACCAACTGCCTGGCGCCGATGGCGAAGGTGCTGCATGAGGCCTTTGGGATCGAGCAGGGGCTGATGACGACGATCCACGCCTACACCGCCGACCAGCGCCTGCAGGACATGCCGCACAAGGACCCCCGCCGCTCGCGCGCTGCGGCGCTCAATCTAATCCCGACCACCACCGGCGCCGCCAAGGCCGTGGGCCTGGTGCTGCCGGAGCTGAACGGCAAGTTGAACGGCTTCTCGATGCGTGCCCCGGTCCCGACCGGTTCCGCCGTCGACCTCGTCTTCACCACCCCGAACCCGCTCGACGTCGATCAGATCAATGCCGCCCTGAAGGCCGCTGCCGAGGGCCCGATGAAGGGAATCCTCGACTACACCGAGGACGCGATCGTCTCCAGCGACATCGTCGGCGACCCGCACTCCTCGATCATCGACTCTGGCTCGACGATGGTGATCGGCGATGGCCGCATGGCCAAGGTGATCAGCTGGTACGACAACGAGTGGGGCTACTCCAACCGCTGCGTCGAGTTGGCCGGCAAGGTCCTGCCGTAACGCCGCGCCCGGCCGCTTGATGAGCTTCGCCAAGGCCAGCGTCCGCGACGCCGAAGTCAAGGGGCGCCGTGTCCTCGTCAGGGTGGACTTCAACGTCCCCCTGGCGGATCACGCCCCCGGACGCGAAGCGGAGGAGGTAGGTCGTCATGTCGCCGACGACACCCGGATCCGGGCAGCGCTGCCGACGATCGAGCTGTTGCGCGAACGCGGTGCGGCGCTGATCCTGATGTCCCACCTGGGCCGGCCGAAGGGCGAGCCCGATCCGGCCCTCTCGATGGCGCCGGTGGCGAAGCGACTGGAAGAACTGCTCGGTGCCAAGGTGAAGCTCGCTCCGGGGGTGATCGAGGGCGACGTCGACCTCACCTGCGGCGCGCTCGGTCCAGGTGATGTGCTCCTGCTCGAGAACGTCCGCTTCGAGCCGGGGGAGACGAAGAACGATCCGAAGCTGGCGGAAAGCCTCGGGCAGCTCGCCGACCTCTACGTCAACGACGCCTTCGGCGCCGCCCATCGCGCCCACGCCAGCACCGCCGGCGTCGCCGACCACCTTCCGGCCTACGCCGGGCTGCTCTTGGAGCGCGAGGTCACCGAGCTGACCAAGGTCGTCGAGGCGCCACAACGGCCGCTGGTGGTGGTGCTCGGCGGCGCCAAGGTCTCGGACAAGGTCGGGGTCATCGATCGCTTCCTCGAAGTCGCCGACAAGATCCTGATCGGCGGCGCAATGTGCTTCGGGTTTTTCAAAGCGCAGGGGATCGAGACCGGCAACTCGTTGGTCGAGGGCGTCGAGCTGGCGGGGGAGGCTCTGGAGCGGGCGAAGGAGTCCGACTGCGAGTTGCTGCTTCCGGTCGATCTCGTGCTCGGCCGCGAGTTCTCGGCTGAGACTGAGCGCAAAGAGAGCGATGGGGTGGAGGTGCCCGAGGGTTGGATGGGCCTCGACATCGGCCCCCGCTCGGCCAACGCCTACGCCCAGGCCGTCGCCGCGGCCGGCACCGTCCTCTGGAACGGCCCGATGGGCGCCTTCGAGCTCGAGCCTTTTGCCGCCGGCACCCGCGCGGTCGCCGAGGCGGTTGCCGCGGCGCCGGGCACGACCGTGGTCGGTGGCGGCGACAGCGTCGCCGCACTGAACCAGTTCGGGTTGGAGGACGAGGTGGACTGGGTCTCGACCGGGGGCGGGGCTTCGCTGGAGCTGCTGGAGGGTAAGAAACTGCCGGGCGTCGAGGCCCTGCTCGACGCCGAGGAGAACGCTGATGCCTGATCGCACCCCGTACATCGCTGCCAACTGGAAGATGCACAAGACGGTCGCCGAGGCGGCTGAGTTCGTCGATGCGCTGCTGCCGCGGATCGCCGCGACCCAGTCCGACGTTGTCATCTGTGCGCCGTTCACGGCGTTGACCGCGGTGGTCGAGCGCCGCTACGGCACCGCCGTCAAGGTCGCCGCCCAGAACATGCACGAGGAGGAGTCGGGCGCCTTCACCGGCGAGGTCTCGGCGCCGATGCTGGTCGAGCTCGACGTCGAGGCGGTGGTCCTCGGTCACTCCGAGCGCCGCCAGTACTTCAACGAGACCGACGAGGCTCTGGCCCGCAAGGTGCCGGTCGCCCTCGCCCACGACCTCGAGCCGATCCTTTGTGTGGGGGAGAGCGAGCAAGCGCGCGACGCGGGGGAGACCGAGGAAGTGCTGGAGCGCCAGCTGCAGGCCGACCTGGGCGGCCTCGAGGCGGGTCAGATCGAGAACGTCGTCGTCGCCTACGAGCCGATCTGGGCGATCGGTACCGGCCGCACCGCTACCCCCGACCAGGCGCAGGAGGTCTGCGCCTTTATCCGCGACGTCTTGCGGGCGCGCGGCGGCGCTGCCGACAAGGTGCGAATCCTCTACGGCGGCTCGGTCAAGCCGGGCAATGCAGCCGAGCTGCTGGCGCTGCCGGACGTCGACGGCGCCTTGGTCGGTGGGGCGAGCCTGGACGCTGAGGACTTCGCGGCGATAGTCGACGCTGCGGGCTGATGAGCCCGCTCGTACCCTCCCTCGCGCTGATCATCCTCGACGGCTGGGGGCTGGCCGAGCCGGGGCCGGGGAACGCGATCTCGCTCGCCGAGACGCCCGTCTTCGACCGCCTCTGGGGCGGGTTTCCGCACACCCAGCTCTCCGCCCAGGGCCCCGACGTCGGCCTGCCCGAGGGACAGATGGGTAACTCCGAGGTCGGCCACCTCAACCTCGGCGCCGGCGCGATCGTCAAGCAGGACCTGGCCCGGATCGACGACGCCGTCGCCGACGGCAGCTTCTTCGAGAACGAGGCCCTGCTCGCCGCCTGCGAGCGCGCCCGCAACAGCCCCCGCGGCCGCCTCCACCTACTTGGTCTGGTCTCCGACGGCGGCGTCCACTCCGGCTGGGAGCACATCGAGGCGACGATTGAGCTGGCCGCCCAGGAGGGTGTGCCCGACGTCGTTTTCCATGCCTTCACCGACGGCCGCGACACCCTGCCGCACGGGGGCAAGGGGTATCTCGAAGAGCTGGAGCGCTGGTTGCGACAGGCGGGCCGGGTCGGCACCGTCAGCGGCCGCTATTACGCGATGGACCGCGATACCCGTTGGGAGCGGACCAAGCTCGCCTACGACGCGATCGTCCACGCTGAGGGTCTGCACGCCCCCAGCGCCGCCGCGGCGATCGCTGAGTCCTATGAGCGCGGAGAGACTGACGAGTTCGTCAAGCCGACCGTGATCGGCGATTACGACGGCGCCGCCGAAGGCGACGTCGCGATCTTCATCAACTTCCGCCCCGACCGTGCCCGGGAGCTGACCCGTGCCCTCGCCGAGCCGAACTTCGACGAGTTCGCCCGCGGTGGCGGCCCGACGCTCGATCTGACGACGATGACCGAGTACCGCAAGGAATGGCCGTACCCGGTCGCCTTCCCCGAGCAGCGGCCGCAGACGACGCTGGCCGAGACCATCGCCAACAGCGGGGCCAGCCAGCTCCACGTCGCCGAGACCGAGAAGTACGCGCACGTCACCTACTTCTTCAACGGCGGCCGCGAGAAGGAGCTCGAGGGCGAAGAGCACTGCCTGGTCGAATCCCCCCGCGACGTTCCCACTTACGACCACAAGCCGGAGATGAGCGCCGTCGCCGCGGCCGAGGCCTTCGTTTCGCGCTGGCGCGAGGGCAACTACCGCTTCGGGATCATCAACTTCGCCAACCCCGACATGGTCGGCCATACCGGCGTCATCCCCGCCGCGGTCATGGCGGTGGAAACGGTCGACGCCCAGCTCGGCAAGGTCGTCGAGGCGGTCACCGCCAAGGGCGGCACCTGCATCGTCACCGCCGACCACGGCAACTGCGACCACATGCTCGAGCCCGACGGCTCACCCAATACCGCCCACTCGCTGAACCCGGTGCCGCTGATCGTCACCAGCGAGGGGATCGATCTCCGCGACAGCGGCATCCTCGCCGACGTCGCGCCCACGGCCCTAGACCTCCTTGGCATCCCCCAGCCGGAGCCGATGACGGGTCGCTCGCTGGTCGAGTGAGTGGTGAGTTGACGCCCCTATAGCGGGGTTAACTCACCAATCGTGAGATGAGACGGGACGAGAACAGACTCAGGTTCGAGATCGAGGCCCGCGACGGCAGCGCCCGCGCGGGCGTCGTCCATACCGCCCACGGTCCGATCGAGACGCCGGCCTTCATTCCCTTGGCGACGAAGGGGACGGTGCGGGGGCTGGAGTCGGCCGAGGTTGCGGACCTCGGTTACCAACTGATCCTCGGCAACACGTACCACCTGTTCGTCTCGCCCGGACCGGAGCGGATCGCCGCCGCGGGCGGCCTGCACGGCTTCATGAACTGGGAGCGGGCGCTGATCACCGACTCCGGCGGTTTCCAGGTCTTCTCGCTCGCCCACGGTGGCGTCGCCAACGAGGTCAAGGGCAGCGGTCGCTCCGGCGGTCACGGCTCCAAGGTCGAGATCAGCGAGGAGGGCGCCCGCTTCAACTCGCCGCGCGACGGCGCCGAGCTGTTCATCTCGCCCGAGGTCTCGATGAGCGTGCAGGCGGCGCTCGGCTCCGACATCGCCCTCGTCTTCGACGAGTGCACCCCCTTCCACGCCGACCGCGAGTACACCGCCCGCTCGACCGAGCGCACCCACCGCTGGCTCGACCGCTGCCTCGCCTGGCACGAACGCGAGGGGCCGGAGCGCCAGGCGGTCTTCGGGATCGTTCAGGGCGGCACCCACGAGGACCTGCGGCGCGAATCGGCCCAGGCGGTCTCCGAGGCGGGGGTTGATGGGCTGGCGATCGGCGGCACCCTTGGTCGCGACAAGGAGGAGATGGCGGCGGTGCTGGCGCTGACGGCACCGCTGCTGCCGGAGGCGGCGCCCAAGCACCTGCTCGGGATCGGCGAGGTCGACGATCTGCTCGGCGGCATCGCTCTTGGCCTCGACGTCTTCGATTGCGCCGTGCCGACGCGGCTGGCCCGCCACGGCGTTGCCCTTGCCCCCGACCCGGAGCGCCGCTGGCGCCTCGACATGCGCAAGGGCGGCTGGGTCGGCAGCCGCGAGCCGCTAGTCGAGGGCTGCCCCTGTCCCACCTGCCAGCGTCACGACCGCGACTACGTCAGCTACCTCTCCCGCGCCGAGGAGCTGACCGCAGTCCGCATGATCGTCCTCCACAACCTCACTTACATGCGGGAGCTGACGACCCGCGCCAGAGCGGCAATCGAGGCCGGAATTTTCGATTCCTACCGAGCGGAAGTGTTAGCCGGGTCCGCGCCCTGGGCCGCTGGAGCTGGATCGAATTCAGCGTCCGCTGAAAAGGAGTCCCTATAGGGGCCTGAATTCAGCGGACGCTGAATTCGATCGGCCTATTCGGTGTTGTCGCGGACCAGTTCCTTCACTTCTTCGACCACCTTGTCGACGGTGTCGCCGGCGACCCGGCTTACCTTGACCCCGGCCGCCTTGTCGGTGGTGACGATCACGGCGGTGGCGACGACGGCGGCGACCAGAACCAGAGCCACGGCGGCGAGGACGAAACGGACAAAGCGGGAGAAGGCGCCGCGCTTGCGGGCTTCGGCAGGGCGTGGCGCCGCCGCAGCTGGCGGCGCGGCGGGGGCGACGCGCGGCTGTGGACGCCGCGTTTGCGACTGCGCGGGCCGGTACTCGGTCTGGCCGGTGTCGCGGCCCATGTGCCGGGTCGCGGCAGTGTCGCCGCCGAGCACCCGCGTTGCCGAGGTGCCCTCTTCCAGCGGCAGCGTCACGTCGCCGCCTTCGAGCCCGAGCCGCAACCCTGCCGCCAGCTCGTCGGCGCTCGCGTAGCGCCGGTTCGGATCGCCCTCCAGCGCTCGCAGCACCGCGGCGCCGAGCGTATGCGGCACTTCGCTGTTGTAGGTGTCGGGCGGCAGCGGCTTCTCGTTCTGCTGGCGCACCGCCAGCTCGGCCAACGAGGACCCCTCGTATGGCAACCGCCCAGTGAGGAACTGGTAGAGGACGACGCCGAGCGCGTAAACATCGGTCGCCGGCGTTGCCTCCTCGCCCCGCACCTGCTCCGGCGCCAGGTAGGCGGCGGTGCCAACCACCGAACCGACCTGGGTGATCCGCGTCTGCTCGATCGCCCTCGCGATCCCGAAGTCGGTCAGCTTGACGACCATCTCACCGCCCCCGACCGGGCCGCCGACGATCATCAGGTTTCCCGGCTTGACGTCGCGGTGGATGATCCCGCGCCGGTGCGCGTAGTCGAGCCCGGCGCAACTCTGGATCCCGATCTCCGCCGCCACCTCGGGTTCGACTGGACCCTGCCGCTGCAGGATCTGGGCCCCCGAGCGACCCTCGACGTACTCCATGACGATGTAGTGGCGGCCGTCATCGACCCCGGTGTCGTAAACCTGGACGATGTTGGGGTGGATCAGTTTCGCCACCGCCAGCGCCTCGCGCCGGAAGCGGGCGACGAAGCGCTCGTCGTCGGAGAGGTGCTCGGCGAGGATCTTCACCGCGACCGTCCGCTCGAGAATGCGGTCGATCGCCTTGTAGACGTTCGACATCCCGCCGGTGCCGAGCTTCTCACCAGTTTCGTAGCGACCCGAGAGGGTGCCGGCGCCAGCCTCCATCATTCGACTCCCACGCCCGGACCTACACCGCCGGAGGACGGAGTTTCTTCGGGTTCCGGTTCGGCCGGCGGGGGGCCGCCACCTTTGCCGTTTTCTTCGCCTTTGCCATTCGACTGCGGCGGCAGCGTCGGCCCTTCGTCGTCTTCCTGCGGTTCGAACGGTTCCCCGTCTTCTTTTTCGGGCTTTTCCTTCTTTGGCTTCTTGTCGTCTTCCACTTCTTCGGCACCAACATTCGATTCGATCGAAGGTTCCGTTTCTTCTTCCGTGGTCTCTTCTTCGCAGCTGCTGATGACTTCGCTCAGCCTCGCGGTCCCTTCCTGCAGCGCCGCCTTCAGTTTGAGGTCGACCCCTTCCAGTTCTTCGACCTCGGCGGTGACCTCGGCGACGGCGTCTTCGGCGCCGAAGCAGTCCTCGGCGGCGACCAGTTCCTCGACCAGGTCGAGGTTGGATTCGATTTGATCCGCGGTGGTGCCGGGGAGCAGGTCGGCGTCGTCGCCGCTGCCGCAGGAGGCCAGCGCCGCGGCGCAGACTACGCCCAGCAGGAAAGCGAGCAGGAGTGCGCTCAGACGGGCCATGATTCGAGTCTAGAGAAAGGCTTGGGATCGATATTTGTCCTGCAATTTGCGATCAACGACCGACCTCCAGGCGCTCGGCGAGGAGGCTGGGGAGGCCGGCGGCGAGGATCGCGGCCGCCGCGCCCTCGATGTCATAGGGGACCCGGTGATAGCGGGCGAGCCACTGCTCGGTGTCGAGCTCGAGCCAGGCCGCGCGTGAGTCGCCGTCGCGGGGTTGACCGACGCTGCCCGGGTTGAGCAGCCAGTCGCCCTCGGCGATCTCGACCTCGGCGCCATCGGTGGCCTGCGCCCCCTGCGCGTAGCCACGGCGACCGCCGGCGCGGACGAAGAAGAGGGCGATGTGGGAGTGGCCGATCAGGCTGACTCGCTCCTCCTGCGCTTCGAAGCCCGCCTCAGCCTGATCGGCCGAGAGCACGTACTCCCAAATCGGGTCGCGGGGAGATGCGTGGAAAAGCCCGACTCCCTCACGGGAGCCTGCGGGATCAAGCTCGGCAAGGAATTCCAGCGTCTCCTCGCTGACGTTCTCCCGCGTCCACTCAACCGCCGCCGAAGCGGCTTCGGAGAAGGTGGAGATGTCCAGGGCGCCGAGCACCGCGAGGTCGTGGTTGCCGACCAGGCAGATGCTGCTGCGCTCCCGCACCAGCGCCGTGCAGGCGTCCGGCTCGGCTCCGTAGCCGACCATGTCGCCGAGGCACCAGACCTGATCGACCTTGGCCTCGTCGACCGCTTCGAGGACGGCCTCGAGGGCGTGCCGGTTGGAGTGGATGTCGCTGAGGACTGCCGCGCGCAAGCGAGGAGCGTACCCTGGCCGCGCCGCGGTCCATACGATTGCCCTGTGACCGCCACCGATTCAGTCAGCGCCCTGCGGGGTTCGGTCGAGGGGGCCGCGCGGGCTCTGCGCGACGGTGAGCCGACCGGACCGCGACCGACCCTGGAGCGCCCTCCGAAGCCCGAGCTGGGCGACTACAGCTCCAATGCGGCGATGCTCCTCGCCGGCGCTCTGGGCGACAACCCGCGGGCGATCGCCGAGCGGTTGCGCGGCACCCTGGAGGCCGATTCGGCCCTCGCCCCCGACCTCGAGCGGATCGAGGTCGCCGGGCCCGGCTTCGTCAACTTCTTCCTCGCCGACTCCTGGTACCTGCGGGCGCTGGGCGGTCTACTTGAGGCCGGGGAGGACCTGGGACCGGCGCCGACCGAGGCGCCGGAGAAGGTCCTGGTCGAGTTCGTCTCCGCCAACCCGACCGGCCCGATCCACGTCGGCACCGGTCGCCACGCCGCCTACGGCGACTCGCTGGTGCGGTTGCTGGAGGCAGCCGGCCACCAGGTTCAGCGCGAGTACTACGTCAACGACGCCGGCAGCCAAATCGGCCGCTTCGCCGACTCGATCGCGGCGCGGATGAACGGCGAAGAGCCCCCCGAGGACGGCTACGCCGGCGACTACGTAACCGAGATCGCTGAGCGCCTGCGGGCCGAGGGGGTCGGTCCCGACGACCGCGAGACCCTGGAACTGCGCGGGATCGAGCTCGTCCTCGACGCCGTCCGCGAGACCCTGGAGCGCTTCGGCGTCCACTTCGACAACTGGTTCTCCGAGCGCAGCGTCTACGCCAAGGGCGAGGTCGAGACCGTGCTGGCCGAGTTGGAGGAGCGCGGCCACACCTATCGCCACGAAGACGCGCTCTGGTTGCGGACGACCGACTTCGGCGATGACAAGGACCGGGTCCTGATCCGCTCCAACGGCGAGGCGACCTATTTGACGCCGGACATCGCCTACCACTGGGACAAGCTGCAGCGCGGCTTCGACCGCTTGATCAACGTGCTCGGCGCCGACCATCACGGCTACGTCGCCCGGATCCGGGCCGCGATCGAGGCCCTCGGCGCCGATCCGGCGCGCTTCGAGGCGCTGATCATGAACCTGGTCCACGTCGTCGAAGGCGGCGAGCGGGCGCAGATGTCGAAGCGCAGCGGCGACTTCGTCACCCTCGACGGCCTGCTCGACGACATCGGCGTCGACGCCACCCGCTGGTTCATGCTCTGGCGCAGCCACGAGACCACGGTCGACCTCGACCTCGAGCTGGCGCGGAGCCAGTCGAGCGAGAACCCGGTCTACTACGTCCAGTACGCCCACGCGCGGATCGCCAGCATCCTCCGCAAAGCCGAGGGGATCGCCCCGGAGGTGGCTGCGGTCGAGAGCCGTCCAGCCCTGGAGGAGAGCGAGAAGGTCCTGGTTAAGCGCTTGCTTGAGTTCCCGGAGGAGGTGCGAACGGCGGCGGAGCGGCGGGCACCGCACCGGATCTGCGCCTACTCGACCGCGGTCGCGGCCGACTTTCACGCCTTCTACCGCGACTGTCAGGTGGTCGGAGCCGAGGGCGAGGGCGTTGAGAGCGCCCGGCTGGCCCTCTGCTTGGCGACGAAGCGAACGATTGCCGCCGCGCTCGGGCTGCTGGGGATCTCCGCTCCCGAGCGGATGTGATGCTGCGCAGCCGCTCCAGGCTTCCGGTCTTGGCCGAGATCTCGGGACCGGTGGGGGAGCGCGCCTGGTCGTTGCGCCGGCAGGACTTTGAGGCCCTGCGGGAGCTGTTGCCGCAGCTGCAAGAGCGCCGGACTGTGCTCGTTGCCGGCGAGGGAGAGGCGCCCGCAGTCGCCGCGATCGCCCTCGCAGCGGCTGCGTCTGCTGCCGGACGTCGGACGATCCTCCTCGACTGCGATTTGGCCCAGCCGCGCCTGGCCGCCCACGTCGGTCTGGCTGCCGCGCCGGGCTTGCATGAGTACCTGCGCTGGGAGGCCGAACCGCGCGACGTTCTGCAGCCGGTGACCCTCGCCGGCCCGGAAGCCGGAGGCGCGAGCGAGCAGCTGGTCTGCATCTGCGCCGGCCGGCCGGCGACTAAGGCCGAGACCCTGCTCGGCCTGCAGAGCTTCAGCCACATGGTCGCCAAGCTCCGCGGCGCCTACGACCTGGTCCTCCTCCTGGCGCCGCCAGTCATCAGCGAAGCCCGCGCCTGCTTGGCGGTGGCCCCGCACGCCGACGCGGTGCTGGCGGCCCTCGCCGCTGCTGAGGTGAGCGGACGGCCCGGTCGACCCCTGCGGGCGTCGATCCGCCGCCTGCCGGTCCTGGCCCTCGGCGCCGTCTCCGTCGCCGCGTAGCTAGAGGTCGTAGCGGGCGAGGTCGGCGTCGAGCCGCTCGGCGTCCTCGCCGCTGGGCTCAGTGGCGGCTGATGCCGCGCCCCCGTCACCAGGTCCACCGCCGGAGCGACGCCAGCGCAGCACCCCGATCGCCAGCACCACGGCGGCGATCAGAAAAGCGATGATCGGGACCAGATAGGCGGAGAGGCTGAAGCCGGAGTCCGGCGGCAGCGCCAGCACCTCGTCGCCGTACTCGGCGACCAGCGCGTCCTTGATTTCCCCCTCGCTCTTCCCTTCCTCGATCAGCCGGGAGATGAAGGCTTTCTCGCGCTTGGCCTGCGGTGATTCGGCTAGCTGCAGGAGGGTGCCGCAGATCGGGCACATCACTTCCTTTTCGATTTCCGCCAGCGAAGCCTGCTCGGCGGCGGCCGCGGTCGGTGCGAAAACCGCGAGGGCGAGGACGGCGAGGAGAATGAGCCGCGGTTTCACGATTTGGCCTTCGGCAGCGACGGCGCGACTTCGTTGCGCAGGTACTCCTCGCTGACCGGCCCGAGGGCGTGCAACCGCACCTTGCCGCCGGGATCGACGAGGAAGGTCTCCGGCACCCCGGTGGTGCCGTATTCGTGGGCCGCATCGCCATCGCCATCGCGCAACTGCGGGTAGCTGAGGCCGTACTTCTCGACGAAAGCGTGCCCATCGCCGGTCAGGTCGCGGGTATCGATCCCGAGCACCGTGAACCGCGGCCCACCGTGGCGCTGCTGGAACTGCTCCAGCGCCGGCGCCTCCTCGCGGCAGGGGAGGCACCACGAGGCCCAGAAGTTGACCAGCACCCAGCGACCGCGGTAGTCGGCAAGCGATTCCGCGCCACCGCCTTCGAGTCGAGGGAGCGGCTTGTCAGGCGCCGGATCGCCAATCGCCAGCCCGGAAGAGCCCTTGTTGACCAACCCGAAGACGAGCAGGCCGACGACGGCCAGCACGGCGAGGACTGCGATGACAGAGCGGGTGCTCACGAAGAAGCGGACGACGGGGTTCGAACCCGCGACCTCAAGCTTGGGAAGCTTGCGCTCTACCAACTGAGCTACGTCCGCGTGGCCGGGATTCTACGCCGGGCCGGTTTCCAGCCTCAACCCGACCTTTTCTGTCGGGATTCCCTATCCTGCCGCAATTAGGTAGCCCTAATTAGGCTGCCCTAATCACGAAAGGAGCCGGTCTTGTACATCGTCATGAACGTGGTCGAAGCCAAGGAGGGGAGGGTCGAGGACTTCGAGAACGCCTTTCTCCAGCGGGAGCGGCTGGTGCAGCAGTCGGAGGGGTTCGTCGGCTTTGAACTGCTGCGGCGCGATCGCGACCGTGAGTACGTCGTCCTCACCAAGTGGGAGAACGAGGAAAGCTTTAAGGCCTGGGTCGGCAGTGACCTCTTCAAACGCAGCCACCGCCACGCCGACGGGCAGTTCGCCCACGGCAGCGAGGTCCGCTGCTACGACGTGATCGACTCCCAGGTCGTGGAGGCCGCGGCGTGAGGCGGACCCTCTCTCTTTTTGCGCTGCTGCTGACCATCTTGGTTCTGCCAGCGAGCGCGCAAGCAGCGCCGCGGGTCGTCGCTCTAACGCCGTTTGGCGCCAACACCCTGGCCAAACTCGGCGTCAAACCGGTGGCGGTCGGTCAGACGCTGGGCGGCCGGGAGCGGCTCTCGCCGAAACTGAAGGGCGTCACGGTGCTGCCGCTCTCGCACCCGAACGGGCCGAACCTCGAGCAGTTGGCGTCGCTCGAACCGGACATCGTCCTCTCCTCGCCGACCTGGGCCAAAGGCAACGAGTCGATGGTGGACCTGGGGATCAAAGTCCTGATTCGCGAGCCGACCAGGCTGCGCGAGTCCTACTCGCAGACGCTCTCGATCGGCAAGTTGGTCGGCAAGTCGCAAGCCGCCAAAGCGCTGGTGAAGAGCATGAAGAAGCGGGTGGCGAAGGTGCGGCGCGATATCGGGTCCCGCCCGCGGGTGATGCTGATCCTCGGCGTCGGTCGCACCCCGTTCGTCTTCCTGTCCAACAGCTGGGGTGGCGATCTGGTCACCAAAGCCGGCGGCGAGCTGCTGACCGGCGGCGTCGAGTCGAGCTCGGGCTTCGAGCGCATCGCCGACGAAGTCGTGGTCGCCGAAAACCCCGATGTGATCATCGCCGTGCCGCACGCCGAGGAGGACGACATCCCCAGTCTCGCCGAGTACCTGCGGACTAATCCGGCCTGGGCGGGCACCAACGCCGTCGAGAACGACCGCATCTACATCTCAGTTGACAACTCGCTGCTGCAGGCAGGTACCGACGCCGCTCACACGATTCTCAAAATCCGGCGTAGCTACCTAGATAACTGGCCGGGATGAGCCTCGCGCCGCGCCGCCCGCTTGTTTACGGGCTCTTGCTGGCGGCGCTGCTCGCGGCCGCCCTCGCTTCGCTCGCCCTGGGGGCGGTCAAGGTTCCGATCAGCAACGTCATTGACGTTTTATTCGGCGACGCTCCACCCGGCCCCGACCAGCAGATCGTTGAGACCCTGCGCTTGCCCCGCACCGTGGAGGCAATCTGCGTCGGGGCGGCGCTCGGGGTAGCCGGGGCGATTTTGCAGGGGGCGCTCGCCAACCCGCTCGCCTCACCGGACGTGATCGGCGTCACCGGCGGCGCCGGCTTCGGGGCGATCCTGATCATCATCCTCTTCCCGGGCTCGATCGCCCTGCTGCCGCTGGGGGCGCTGTTCTTCGGGTTGCTCGCCGCAGGGTTGGTCTTCGCGATTGCCTGGAGCGGCCAGAACCGCGGCAGCACCGGCAAGGTGATCCTCGCCGGAATCGCGGTCCTCTCCCTCTTCACCGCCGGAACCACGGGCCTGCTCGCCGCCTATCCAGAGAAAGCGCCCTCGGCGATCTTCTTCATCGCCGGCGGCCTCACCTCCAGCGGCTGGGAGGAGATGGGGCAGGTCTGGCCTTACTTCGCCGTCGGCTTTGTCACCGCAGCGCTGCTGATCCGGCCGCTTGACCGTCTCGCCCTCGGCGACGACGTCGCCGCCTCGCTCGGCTCGCGCCCACACGTGATCCGCCTCTGGGCGGCGATTGCGGCGGCGCTGCTGGCGGCTGCCTCGGCGGCGATTGCCGGACTGGTCGGCTTCCTCGGCCTGGTCGTGCCCCACGTGGTGCGGATGGCCGGCGGCACTTCCAGCCACACCTTCGTCGTCCCCGCCTCGGCGATTGGCGGCGCCGCCTTGCTCGCCGGCGCCGACACGCTGGCGAGGACGCTGCGGGCGCCGATCGAGATGCCCGTCGGTCCTTTTATGGCGATCCTCGGCGTCCCTCTCTTCCTCTGGCTCTTGCGGAGGGTCGTGTGAGCGCGGCGACGGCCACCCCACTGGTGGAGGTTTCCGGCCTCGAGGTCGAGATCGGCGGCGTCTCGATCCTGCGCGGCGCTGACTTCACGCTGACGCCCGGGGAGCTGCTCGCCGTGGTCGGTCCCAATGGCGCCGGCAAGTCAACCATGGTGCGGGCGGCCTCCGGACTGCAGCCCTACTCGGCCGGCGATGTGCGTTGGTCGGGCCGGATCCTGCCTGGCCTCAAGGGGCGCGAACTCGCCCACCTTCGTGCTTTCGTGCCACAGCGGATGCCGGTCCCGACCGGGGTCACCGTCCACGAAGCGGTGACGATCGGGCGCTCCTCTCACCTTCGTCCCTTGCGCCGCCTGCAGGGGGAAGACCAGGAAGCGATCGATGCGGCGCTGGAGCGGGCGGGGGTGCTGGCCTTTGCCGAGCGGCAGCTGACCACGCTCTCGGGAGGCGAGCTGCAGCGGGTCCAGATCGCGATCGGACTGGCCCAGCAGACGCCGGTCCTGATCGCCGACGAGCCAACTTCGCAGCTCGACCTTGGCGCCTCGGTCGGCATCGCCGGCCTCCTGCGCGGACTCGCCGACGAGGGCCTGGCGGTCTTGCTCGTGGTCCACGACCTCGCCCTGGCGACCGCCGTCGCCGACCGGGTGGTGGTCGTCTCGGAGGGCCGCACGATCGCCGCGGGGGAGCCGGGGGCGGTCCTCACCAGCGACCTCCTCTCCTCCGTCTGGGGTGCCAATGCCCGCCTCACCGCCGAGGGTGGACACACCGCGCTTCACGTCGCCTGGCTGCCCGAGGAGGGGGTTGGCGCAGCTTAATCCCGACTTTGTTAGTCTGAATTTATTAGGGCACCCTAATAAGAGAATGCCACCCCACTTAATCGCGGTCGGAATCTGGCCGCGAAGTCAAAGGAGACACCTGAAGCGATGGATCGGAAGCGACTTAACGAGAGAGGCCTGATCGCCTGGGGGGTTGCCGCCTGCGCCCTCGTTTGCGTCTGGCTGTTGGCCGCGTCGTCGGCCTGGGCTGTGAGCGGCGGCGGTGCGGCGGAGCTGCGCTTGGCGCAGCACGACAAAGGCCGGACCCTCAGCGGCCAAGGCGTCAGCGTGGTGGCCGGATCACCCGCCCAGAAGGCGGGGAATCTCCTCACCCTTCCGATTTCAGCGGTGGAGTTGGGTGCGTCCCCGTCGGCCAGCAGCGTCGGCCAGCTGACCTTCAAGCGCGGTAAACGGGCGGTCGCCCTCACCGGGATTCGCCTCGATCTCGCCGCCGGCACCCTCAACGGGAACCTGGGAGGCGAGGAGCTCGCCGTGCTCAAGCTCGGCGCCGTGCCCCAGGTCAACACCGCCGCCGGCCACCTTGCGCTCAATGGCGGCAGCCTCCGCCTCACCGCCGAGGCAGCGACGCTGCTGAAGCAAGAGCTCGGCCTCGAGCGCGCCTTGGTCCACAAAGGCGTGGGGATGATCTGGCTGTCCGCGCAGGCGAGTCCCCGCCGCGAGGCGAAGCCGGTCGTCTCCGGCGAAGCCGGTTGGGGCGTCCTCACCAGCTGGCGTAAATATGTGCTCGGCAATCAGGGCCCCGGCTCGGTCGGGACGATCACTACCGCCGACGGAGTAAGTTCGCACGGGACCCTGACGGAAGCGGGTGCCTACTTCGGATTCCCCGCCGCTAGCGGCACCTTCGAGCAGGGCCTCTACGGCGCCTCCGACAAGCTGGTGTTGCGGACCCAGGGCAGCGTCATCTTTGCCAAGCCCGGTCACTGCATCGTCGAAGTCAAGCTCGCCGACATCGTCGTCACCCTCGACGGTGCCAGCTCCTCGCTCGCGCTCGACTCGGTCTACGAGATCGGCACCTTCAACGGGATGGGTTGCACCCCGCAGCCAGCGGTTGCGACCGCCGACGTCACCTTCGCCTCGCTCAATCTGAGCGGGGTCGCGCCGAGTTACTCGGCCGATGGCAAAACGGTCACCTGGAGCTCGATCCCGGCGACTCTGACCGCGGCCGGGTCGGCGGCGTTCGGTCTCCCTCAGTACCAGGAGGGTCAGGCCCTTGACCCGGTGACGGTAACGGTGGGCATCGGGTGAGAGCCCGCTTCGCCAAGACGCCGGTGAGGGTGGTGGTCGCGATTGCGGCCGCCGCCCTCGCTGTTGCCGTCGTCGTCACCCCCGCGTCGGCGGCTGGCGGTCGCGCCGTGCTTGAGCTCAACGGCCCCGCGGCGAAGGCGCTGCGGGACGCGGGCGTGCAGATTGGGCCGCTCGGCGCGGCCAGCGGCGGCGCCCGTCGCATCGTCCTTCCGATCCGGGCCGGCTTGGTCGGCTCGAGCGCGACCGTGGTCCGCCTCGGCGGAGCCGTCTCCCTCAAGTCGGGAAAACGACGCGCCCGTCTCAGTGGGCTGCGCCTCACCCTCGGTCAGCGAGCCGGGCTGAGCGGCAAGCTGGGAGGGGAGACCCTCGGTCTCTTCCGGGTCCTCAAGGGAGGCCGCCGTGAGATCGATCCTGCTCAGGGGGGCATTCAGCTCAGCGGCCTGCGCCTGAAGTTGGCACGGCCGGCAGCGCGATCCGTTGCCGAGAAGCTGCAATTGAACCAGCCAATCTTCGGCGTTCTCGGCGTTCTCTCGGCCAGCGACGAGGGCTTGCCGCAGGCTGCTCCGCCGGCTCCCAAGTCTGAACCCGGCAACTCGGGATGCCCGCTGCCGAGCACGGCTGGCTCCGCCCCGGAGGATCCGCTGCCGGTTGCGACGCGTCCCCCCGAGGCTCTCGAGATCACCGGCGCCAGTCTCAAGTGGGATGTACGGGACTCGTTCATCCGCTACGTCAACACCGGCGAGGGGACGAGCGTCTCCGGCGGCGCCACCGCAGCGGCGCCCGAAGTCCGTCCCGGCAGCTCGCAGCCGCTTACTTATTCCTTCGGCTTCCCGTTTGCCAGGGGTTGGCACGACCCCGGCGCTGATCCCTTCAGCACCGCCGACGACCGGGCGGCGATCTACTTCAATGGCGGCGTCCGCTTCCTCTACAGCGCCCACGGGATCGACCTGCGGACCAGCGCCCCGGAGATTGAGCTTGGCGGCGGCTCTTCGCGGGCAATCTTCTCCGTCGCCGAGGGCGAAGCCGCGCCCGAACGCCAGGTAATCGTCAACCTCGACCTCGGTCGGGCGGCATCGGTTCAGGCAAGCGGCGGGACCGTTACTTACGAAAGGGTGCCCGGTGCGATCCCGGCCGGCACTGCCACCTCGACCTTCGCCGGCTTCTATCCGCCGGGGAGTGACTTCGGATGCTTCAGCGTCAGCTACTCGGTCGGTTCCTGATCGCGACGGTCGGGCTCTCCGCCTGGGCGCTGGCCGCGCCCGCGCTCGACGCTGCCCGCGCCGATGCGGCCCAGGTGACCGTGATCACCGCCGGCGGCAACCAGCAGACGCTGGCGCTTGAAGCGATGGCAGGGAGCGAGGACGTAGCCAGTCGTTCCTACTTGCTGCGGGCCGGGACCGGCGAGAGCACCCAGACGGTTAGTGGCTTCTCGCTGGCCGCCCTGATCGAGGCCGCCGGGGCCGATCCCTTCGGTTTTTCCTACCTCGAAGTGTCACGCCCGGCGGGAGGAGCCGTGCAGCTGACCCGCTTCCAAGCGCTCGATCCGGACGCCTTCGCCGAGGGGCCGCCGGTTGTCTATGTCACCCCCGGGGGGACCGGGTTCCTGCGACCGAACGGTGGCAGCGACGACCTCAACGCGACCGATTCCTTCACCGCGCCGCAAGGGGTGACGATCGCCCTCCGCAAGGGTTCGCCGATGCAGGTCAAAGCCAATGCCTCGACCCTGCAGACGCGTCCCGGCAAGGTCGTCAATTTCAGCGCCGAGGTCGAAGGGGTGGGGTCGGGCGAAACCGCTACCTACTCCTGGCACTTCGATGACGGCGCTTCCGCTGTCGGCCCAGACGCCACCCACACCTTCATCCGCCGCGGTAGCTACGACGTCGTTGTCGGCGTGACCACCCCGGGGGACAGCACCGGTGCCTCGGCGGTGGTGACCGTCCAGGTCGGGCCGCCGCTGGCGGGGCCGG
Organism: Solirubrobacterales bacterium; assembly: GCA_036519395.1. GTDB lineage: Bacteria > Actinomycetota > Thermoleophilia > Solirubrobacterales > 70-9 > VAYN01. The sequence continues at coordinate 20,376 of DATDLJ010000071.1, forward strand.
ACCGCAAGGGAGGCGGGACGCGCCGCGACCGCAAGGCGCCCGATCATGGCGCCGCGACCGGGACTTCCGGTGCGGCTGGCGCCGGCCCGACCCTCGCCACGCCGACGGGATCCACTTCCACCCCAACCCCGGCGAAGCCGATCCAGCCGCAGGAAAAAGTTGCCGCGACGACCAGTCAGCCACCCGCGGGTGCGCCCATCAGCGGACAGCTGCTGAGCGCACCCGCGGCGGCCACGCCCGAGTCGCAGAAGCAGCCAGCCGCGCGTGCCGGCAGGCCAAGCGATGAGGACAGCAATGGCCTAACCCTTCCCGGCGCCGCCCTCGGCCTGATCATCACCGGGGGACTGCTGGGTCTCGGCGCCTTCAGCGAGGCGAGGAACTTCCTGCCATGAACGTCGAGCAAATTCTCTTCGAGGTATCAGAAGCCTTGCGGGTGCCGGTCCTCGTTCTGGCCCTGGTGGCGCTGGCGGTAGCGGTGGTCGAAGCCGGGGCGCTGGCGATGGAGCTGTGGCGCCGTCGCGGCCGCAGTCTCTGGCAGCTCGACCACGCGATCGCTGAGTGCCAGGGCAGGTTGGCGGCCGGGATGCCAGCGGAGGCGTATGCAGCCCTGCTGCCGATTGCCCGCAACCCAGCGATGCAGGAAGTACTGGGGGACCTCGTCGCCCAGCAGGGCAAGGTCGACAGCGAAGCCCGCACCGCCAAGCTGCTCGCCGAGTACGACTACCGCTCGCTGCGCAAGCTGGAGCGGACCCGGATCCTCGTCCGGTTCGGGCCGGCGCTGGGACTGATGGGGACCCTGATCCCGCTCTCGCCGGCTCTGGCCGGGTTGGCCGACGGCGACATCGAGACCCTGACCGAGAACCTGCGGGTCGCCTTCGGCGTCACCGTCGCCGGCCTCCTCGTCGGCGCAATCGCCTTCTCGATCTCCCTGGTTCGCGACCGTCTCTACGCCCAGGACTACTCCGACGTCGAGTACGTCGCCGCTCGGCTCTCGGCGCCGCCCGCCGCCAACGGCGCCCCTGCCAACCACAGCCATTGGGCGGTGGCGCCGTGAGGGTCACCGCCCGTGCCCGCAGTCGCGACGACCGCGCCGGCGACCCGCTCGACGGACTCGTCAACCTCTTCGACCTCGGGATCGTGCTTTCGGTCGCCTTCCTGCTGGCGGCGCTCTCCTCGCTCGATCTCACCTCCGCCTTGACGGTGAAAGCGAAAGAGGACCAAGCCAAGGCGACCCGCTCCCAGGACCCAGTCGTGGCCGATCGCAACCAGAAGGTGAAGCCGCTGGAGCTCGAGCCGGGCCAGCGAGTGGTCGGCCGCGGGGTGCCGCTGGGGACGGTCTACCGCCTCGCCGACGGTCGCACCGTGATCGTCCGAGACAGGTAGCGCTTGCGGCCGTTAATCAGCCGATGGTGACCACGCCTGGGCGATG
>DATDLJ010000072.1:0-100143 GCA_036519395.1 Solirubrobacterales bacterium
GCCGGCGGTTCCTGTCACACTCTGGAGCCGTAATGCTCAGAACTATTCTCAACGCGTTCAGCGTTGCCGACATTCGCAAGAAGCTTGCGTTCACGGCTGCGATGCTGGCGCTGTACCGCTTGGGCGCCTATATCCCCGCTCCCGGGGTCGACGCCGCCGCGGTCAAGGAAATCCAGGACAACTTCGGCGGCTCGGGCGTCCTCGGCTTCCTCAACCTCTTCTCGGGCGGCGGGCTCTCCCGGCTCAGCCTCTTCGCGCTGGGGATCATGCCCTACATCACCGCCTCGATCATCCTGCAGCTGCTGACGGTGGTCGTGCCGTCGCTGGAGCGGCTGCAGAAAGAGGGCGAGGTCGGGCAGCAGAAGATCACCCAGTACACCCGCTACCTCACCGTCGGTCTCGCCTTCGGGCAGTCGATCGGCTACGTCTTCCTCTTCCGCTCCTTCGGCGACCAGGCCGGGACCAGCGTCGTCGGCCAGCTCACCTTCCCGAAGCTGTTCCTGATCGTGATCTGCCTCACCGCCGGCTGCACCTTGCTGATGTGGCTGGGCGAGCTAATCACCCAGCGCGGGATCGGCAACGGCATCTCGCTGATGATCTTCGCCTCGATCACCTCGGAACTCGTACCGGGCCTCTCGAAGTGGTGGAACAACCCCGATCAGGTTTTCGTCGTGATGATGCCCTTCATCGCCCTGGCCGTGATCGTCGCCATCGTCTTCGTCCAGGAGGGCCAGCGCCGGATCCCGGTTCAGTACGCGAAACGCGTCGTCGGTCGCAAAATGACCTCGGGTGGGTCGACCTACCTGCCGCTGCGGGTCAACATGGCTGGCGTCATCCCGGTCATCTTCGCCGCCTCGATCATGGCCTTCCCGCCGACGATCGGGCAGCTGATCAACACCCCGGCCGCGCTCGACTTCGCCGCTTTCTTCGAACCCAACGGTTGGGCCTACGTGGTCGGCGAGGTCTTCTTCATCATCGTCTTCACCTACTTCTACACGGCGGTCACCTTCAACCCGGTTGACCAGGCCGACAACCTGAAGAAATACGGCGGCTTCATTCCCGGCGTGCGTCCGGGGCGGCCGACGGCCGAATATCTCGATCGGATCCTCTCCCGACTCACCTTCCCTGGTGCTCTGTACTTGGGGGCGGTGGCGGCGCTGCCGACGATCCTGATCAGCCAGACGGCGGCCAACTTCTACTTCGGCGGTACCTCCATCCTGATCGTGATCGGCGTTGCTCTGGACACGGTCAAGCAGCTGGAGGCACAGCTGATGATGCGTAACTACGAGGGCTTCCTCAAATAGGCTCCCGCGGATGGCGGAGCTGAACCTCGTACTCCTGGGTCCACCCGGGTCCGGCAAGGGCACCCAGGGGGAGCGCCTGAACGAAGACCTGCGGCTGCCCTACTACGCGACCGGCGACATCCTGCGCGCCGCCGTCCGCGACGAAACCGAGTTGGGGCGGACGGCGAAGGAGTACATGGATCGCGGCGACCTCGTGCCCGACGAGGTGATCGTTGGCGTGATCGCCGAGCGGATCGATTCCAGCGAGGCGCTCGATGGCTTCATCCTCGACGGCTTCCCGCGGACCACACCCCAGGCCGAGGCGCTCGACGCCAAGCTGGCCGAGCTCGGCCGCGCGGTGAGTGCCGTGCTGCTGATCGACGTCTCTGACGACGAGGTCGTCCGTCGACTCGGGGGTCGCCGCACCTGCGAGGCCAATGGCCATGTCTTCCATGTCGAGTTCGAACCGCCGCAGCAGGAGGGCGTCTGCGATATCGATGGCTCTCCCTTGATCGTTCGCGATGACGACAAGCCCGAGGTGATCCGCAAGCGACTCGAGACCTACCACGAGAAGACCGAGCCCCTCGTTAGCTACTACGACAACCGCAGTGTCCTGCGACGAATCGAGGGTGAGTCGGCGCCGGAAGAGGTTGCGGAGCAGATTCGCCGCACCCTCGCGACCCTCCGCATGGAGCAGGACGAGACCGTCTAGAACGGTTGGCAGGGCCGCGGTCGGCGACCACTAGCGTGTATCGAATGATCATCAAAAAGACGCCGGAGCAGGTCGAGAAGATGGCCGCCTCGGGGGAGATCCTCGTTCGCTGCTTGAAGATGCTGGCCTCGAAGGCGCGGCCCGGGATCACGACCGAGGAACTCGACGCCGCCGCGGAGAAATTCATTCGCTCGCAGGGCGCCGAACCAGCCTTTAAGGGCTACCGCGGCTTCCCCGGCTCGATCTGCGCCTCACCTAACTCGATGGTCGTGCACGGGATCCCCGGCGGCTATGAGCTGAAGCGTGGGGACGTGATCTCGATCGACGTTGGCGTCATCTACGACGGTTGGGTCTCCGATGCAGCGATGACGCTGCCGATCGGCCCGGTCAGCCCCGAGGCGCAGAAGCTTCTGGATGTGACCAAGGCCTCGCTCTTCGCCGGGGTCGAGCAGATGCAGCCGGGTAATCACCTCGGCGACGTCTCCGCTGCGATTCAACGCACGGTGGAGATCGAGGGCCTCTCGATCATCCGCACCCTGGTCGGGCACGGAATCGGCCGCGACATGCACGAGGAACCCCAGGTCCCGAACTTTGGCGAGCCGGGCAAGGGCCCCGAGCTCGAGGTAGGAACGGTGCTGGCGATCGAGCCGATGGTCAACGTCGGTGGGCCGCTGGTGCGGATGGGCGACGACGGCTGGTCCGTCTACTCAGAAGACGGATCGCTCGCCGCTCACTTCGAGTTCACTGTTGCGGTCACGCCCGAGGGTCCCCGGATCCTCACTCCGTGGCACGAAGCGGACTAAGACGCGAGTTCGGTGCGTAGCGCCGGCGGGGTCGCTGCCGCCAATCGCTCGAAGTCGACCGCGTCACCGGCCTTGGCCCGCCTTGCGCAAAAGAGGGCAAGAACCGAATAGAGGCCGAACCAATACGGGTGCAGGTCCCTTTCGGCGTGACGGACCAGGGTTTTGAGCTGGCTTCTGGCGTCTGCTTCGAACGCTGCGCGCAGTCGTGCCTCATGCTCGGCGAGACAGGCGGCTTCCTCGATCGCGCCCGGTCCCGGCATCGGGGCCATCGCCGGTGAATCGCCCCTATTGGCCTGGGTGAGCGCGTTGGCTGCCTCGAAGTCAGCCGCGAAGACGTGCAGCGAGTTGACGGTGTGCCAGTAGGGACCCGGCTCGACTTCTAGTTCGGCGGCGATCAGCTCGGCCAGCATCGTGAACTCAAAGAGGTTGTAGGGCAGGAGCCGTAGCGCGTTATTGGAACGCATCGAGACCGTCGTCAGCAGTTGCCCGCCGCGGATGTGGCAGGTGAGGCCAGCGGTGCAGGGGATGTCGCGGGAATCGCGCACGGCGTCCTCAGGGCGCCAAACGGTCGCGGCGGCTCGGCGCGTCGATGCGTCTGCCCGCAGTCGCGAGATCAGACCCGCGATCTGGTCGACGCCGTCGGTGGCTCCCAGCAGGCGGGCACCAGTGTTGGAGCCGGGCAGGACTTGATCGTCATCGGAGAACAGTTGCGCCCGAGGCTCGTAGAAGGCGATCGCCGCCAGCTCGCTGCGACCGGCCAGGTGCCAGACCAGGCGGGCGACGGCGACCGCTGGGTTGAAAGAGCTTCCGTCCACCGACATCACCCGCCGTCGAAGGTCATGCTGGCACAGGGTCTGATTCAGAACCTCTCGGAAGGGCCGCTCCCCGCCCACCTCGTGACCGCTCTCGAAGACCCGCGCTACGGCCGCGGGAACGAGATCGGTGCTGCTGCTCTCGACCAGCGCCCCCAAGCCTGCCGCGACCTCTTCACCCTCATGCGTGAGAGCGTGGGAACCTGAGACAAGCGAAAGCGAGTTGCGGGCCACACACCGATTCTAGGGTGAGCTCCCAGACGGATCATCAGGTTTCCCATCTGCATCCGAACTCGTACATATCCTCATCAAGATGGGCTTGCTGAATGGAGAGGAGATCCTCGAGCGCCTGGACCACGATGAGATCTTCCTGCCGGGGACCTGGAATGAGGAGCGGATTCGCCTGGCCGGTTACGACCTCCGTGTTTCTGAAGAGGTGCGGGCGCTCAACGAGACGATCTACCCTCCCGGCCACCGCCACGGGGAGGAGCTACGTCTCGAACCCGGGGACACGGCTTACGGCCTCAGCTACGAGCGCTTCTTGATGCCCTGGGACCTCGCCGCGAACCTAGGGCTTCGATTTCGGTTTGCGCGTCTCGGCCTCTCCGTGTTGACCGGCTTGCTGGTCGATCCCGGGTTCGGCTGGCTGGTGGACGGCGAGGGGAAGCCGAGGCCTCAAGGAGCAGCGCTGCATTTCTTCCTGGTCAACATCAGCGACAAGGACGTGTCGATCCGTCTCGGTTCCGAAGGCGACGAGGTGCTTTCGGTGCAGTTCCTTAGCACCCAGGAGCTGCAGGAGAAGAAGTACACGAAGCCGCCCGGTGACGTGGCTCCGGGAGCGGCACTCTGGGCTTACCGGAACATGCGACAGCTAGAAAAGAAGCTTGCCGATGAGAAGAAGAAGAGAAAGAGGAAGCTGGAGGAGCTCGAGCAACGGATCGACAACCTTCAGGCGGTCGTGCAGACGACCCGGTCGGCGACTGAGAACATCGTCGTCTTCGGCATCTTCCTGGTTTGCGTGACGCTGATCGGGGTTAGCGCGACCATCCTTCTCCAGGGCCTAGCGAGCGAGCACCTCGGCAAGATCATCGAACACCTCAACCAGATCCACCTCGACGGCCTCAGCGCCACGGTGATCACCCTGGCCGGGATCCTCGTTGTGGGAGCGGGGCTGATCGCCCTAATCGCAGCCTTCACGAGGGTTTTTTCGGCCGGGCTCACCGGCCGCAAGCCTTCGAACGACTAGGCCCGTCCGATCAAGCAGCTTGCGTTGCCGCCACCTGTTCGTCGGGCCGTAGCTCGATCTCTTCGATCGTTGCCAGGCCCAGCGGGTTCTCCTCGCCTGGGAGAAGTTTGCGGTGCGAGCACCAGCCCTGGAAGTTGCCGCACCACTCGCCGAGGCCCAGTTCCTCTTGGGTCATCGGCCGCGCCACGTGCTCCATCGGGGACATGTGGCCGCTTTCCAGGAGGCGGTCGTAAAGGGCGATGTCGGCCCCTAGGTCGCGGGTGCCGGCGTGGGTTAGATAGCTGACCCTGGCGCAGCGGCCGACTGCAACCTTGACCAACTCTTCAGCCGAGGCGACTTCCTCACGGTCTTCGGGGCGGATCAGCGGCAGGTGCCAGTCGTCTTCTTGCAGCGGGGTGGGCACGGAAGCGTCGATGGCTTCGCGCATTCTCGTCGCCACCAGCTGGATCTCCGGTTGAGCATCGGGGTGGCAGCGGAGGTTCCAGAAGTTCTCCCAGGTAGTGGAGGAGACGATCACGGTGTGCCACATGAAGGGCTCGAGCAGGCGGTTGGCGACCTGCTTATGCACGTTCAGCCACTCGCTCGGCGGTTCTTTGAGCGAGCCCTGCGTTGCTTCAAGACAGGTGTGGAGATCGCTGTACTCGGCGACCAGCTCAGGGCTGGTGATCAGGCCGAGAACGTGGCGGACGGCATCGTCCCGCGCCTTCAGCCACTCTGCTTCGGCTGCGGCCTTCGCCTTCCCTTGCAATGGTGGCCCGGCCTGCATCCCCGGTTGATTCGACCCGAACTCGACTGGGATATAGGGATCCTCGAGGACGCGGCGCAGCTGTTTGGCCACCGGGATTGCCCGCGAGCTGGCGGAGTTGCGGGAGAAAACGCGGTGGGTATTGAACTCGGCCAGGATGAAGCGTGGGAACGTGGCCTCAAGCGTGGTTAACCGCTGCTTGGCGGGGGAAATGGAATCGGCGAGGACTTTGGCTTCGAAACCCATCGGCTCGCACACTTTCGCAATCGCTGAAGACGGCATCAGGGTCACGACTACCCGGAAACTCCGGCCTCCGGCCTGAAGCCATTATCTTCAATCGAAGCGCGGTCCCGATCCCGCCGACGCAGGCGTCGCCGAAGCACAGCCCCTGCTATCTTTCCTCGTCGGCCTTGAGGCCGGTTTGGTTGATCCTGCCGTCCGATTCATGGGGCGCGTGGGAGTCCTGTTGTCGATACGAGATCCGGAGCAATGAAGGTTCGAGCTTCCGTCAAGCCGATGTGCGAGAAGTGCAAGGTAATCCGCCGAAATGGAGCGGTCCTGGTGATCTGCCCGAATCCGCGCCATAAGCAGAGGCAGGGTTAGCGTGGCACGGATCGCGGGAATCAACATTCCGGTCAACAAACGAGCTGAAATCGGGCTCACCTACATCTTCGGAATCGGCCGTTCGACGGCACAGCAGATCCTCAAGGAGACCGGCGTCGACCCGGAGACCCAGGTCAAGGACCTGACCGAGGACGAGGTAATCAAGCTTCGTGAGGCGGTTGAGAATCGCGAGGTCGAGGGCGACCTCCGCCGTGAGCGCTCGCAGAATGTCAAAAGGCTGATGGAGATTGGCTCCTACCGTGGCTTGCGCCACCGGCGCGGATTGCCGGTCCGCGGTCAGCGGACCAAGACCAACGCGCGCGGCCGCAAGGGCCCGCGGCGCCTCAGCGTCGCCGGTAAGCGCAAGGTATAGGCAGAGAGAATGGCTGAGAACAAACCCTCGAAAGGGCGCTCGCGCCGCCGCGTCAAAAAGAACGTCACCTATGGGCAGGCGCACATCAAGACTTCCTTCAACAACACGATCGTCACCCTCACCGACACCGACGGCAATGTGATCGCCTGGGAGTCGGCCGGTTCGGCTGGCTTCAAAGGCTCGCGCAAGTCGACCCCATTTGCCGCCCAGGTGACCGCTGACGCGGCCGCTAAAAAGGGCATGGAACATGGCCTCGAGCGAGTCGAAGTCTTCGCCAAGGGCGCCGGCTCGGGCCGCGAGACCGCGATCCGCTCCCTGCAGGCCGCCGGGCTCGACGTGACTACCGTCAAGGACGTTTCCCCGCAAGCCCACAACGGCTGCCGGCCGAAGAAGCGCAGGAGGGTCTAATGGCTCGCGACACCAACCCCCAGTGCAAGCAGTGCCGGCGCGAGGGCCAGAAGCTTTTCCTCAAGGGTGAGCGCTGCTTCACCGACAAGTGCGGCGTCGAGCGACGCTCCTACCCGCCTGGCGAGCACGGTCGCGGCCGCCTCCGGCAGTCCGAGTACCGGGTGCAGCTGCGCGAGAAGCAGAAGACCCGCCGCTACTACCAGGTGCTTGAGAAGCAGTTCCGCGCTTACTACGAGAAGGCTTCGCGCCAGGAGGGCGTGACCGGCGAGAACCTGCTGCGCCTGCTCGAGTCGCGCTTCGACAACGTCTTGGTTCGCCTTGGCTTCGCCGCTTCCCGGCGCCAGGCGCGCCAGCTGATCACCCACGGGCATTGGCAGATCAATGGCCGGCGGGTGAACATCCCGTCCTACCAAGTACGACCCGAAGACATCGTCTCGATCAAGGCTGGGTCAAATGCCACCGACACGATCCAGCGGGCGACGGAACTGGTTTCCACGGTTCCCGCCTGGCTCCAGGCCGATCACGATGCTCTTACCGCCAAGGTCCTGCGCTACCCCGAGCGCTCCGAGATCTCGGCGCCGGTTCAGGAGCAGCTGATCGTCGAGCTGTACTCCAAGTAGTCGGAAGATTTCTGAAACACCCCAGAGCAAGGAACTCATGACCACCGATTTCCAGGTCCCCCGCATCACCTCCGAGAAAGTCGACGATCGTCGCGGCACGTTCACGATCGAGCCGCTGGACAAGGGCTTCGGCTACACCTTCGGCAACAGCCTCCGTCGCGTACTGCTCTCCTCGCTTGGCGGCGCCGCTATCACCAGCGTCCGCATCGAGGGAGTAGCGCACGAGTTTTCGACTGTGCCCGGCGTCAAAGAGGACGTCACCGACATCATCCTCAACCTCAAGGACCTCGTCGTCCGCATGCACACCGATGCTGATGAGGTTGAGGCGCCGCTGGTGGCCACCGGCCCCGGCGAGGTGAAGGCGAAGGACATCGACCTGCCCTCAGGCGTTGAGATCCTCAACCCGGAGGCGCCGATCGCGACCCTCGAGAAAAAAACCAAGCTCGAGGTCTACCTGACGATTGGCCGCGGCCGCGGGTACTCCCCGGCGGAAGCGAATAAGTCCGACGAGCAGCCGATCGGCGTGATTCCGATCGACTCGATCTTCTCGCCGATCCGGCGCGCCTCCTACTCGGTGGCCGCCGCCCGCGTTGGCCAGCGGACCGACTACGACAAACTGACCCTCGACCTCGAGACCGATGGATCGATCGAGCCCGGTGCGGCGCTGCGTGAAGCCTCCGAGATCCTGATCAAGAGCCTGGCGATCTTCACCGACGCCGACCGCGTCGAGGAGCTGACCGCCCGCGAACCGGTTCCCGCGGTCCCCGCTGATGGCTTCTCCTCTTCGGCGGGCGACGGCGCTGCCGCCGCCAACGGCCTGGACGAGATCCTGATCGAGGAGCTCGAACTGGGCGTCCGTTCCTACAACTGCCTGAAGCGGGCTGGAGTCCAGACCGTCGGCGACCTGGTGCGGAAGTCGCGCGCGGAACTGAATGCAATTCCGAACTTCGGCCAGAAGTCGATCGAGGAAGTAATCGAGACCCTGCACTCCCGCGGCCTGGATCTGCAGGCGGACTAGTCGGGACGAAGCGGGAGCGGGAGCGGAGACAATGCGGCATAAAAAGAAGCGGAACAAGCTCAGCCGCGACTCCGCGCACCGCGAGTCTTTGCTCTCGAATCTCTCGAAGCAGCTGATCGAGCACGAGCGGATCCAGACCAGCCAAGCGAAGGCGAAGGCGGTCAAGCCCGAGGTGGAGAAACTGATCACCCTCGCCAAGCGTGGTGACCTCCACGCCCGCCGGCAGGCCCTGGCCACCCTCCACAACGACAAGTTCATCGTTCACAAGCTGTTCGACGAGGTGGCGCCGCGCTACGCGACGCGACCGGGTGGGTACACCCGCATCGTCAAGTTGGGCCCTCGGCGGAGCGATTCCACCGAGATGGTCTACCTCGAGCTGGTCTAGCGGCTCAGTAGCTGACTGACTCCAGGTAAAGCCCATGGGGTGGGGCCGTGTCTCCGGCCTCGGTTCGCGGCGCCCCCTCTAGGAGTTGGAGGAAGTTCTCCACCGTTCTTCTGCCGCTGGCCACCTCCAGCTGGGTGCCGACTAGGACTCGGACCATGTTGCGCATGAAGGCGTCGGCGGTGATGCGGAAGCAGAGGATGTCGCCCTCCTGTTCCCAGGAGGCGGCGAAGACGTCGCGTTCGAAGCGGACGTGGTCGGTTTGGGTGGGGGTGAAGGCAGTGAAGTCGTGGCTGCCAGGGAGCGCGGTGGCGCACGCGTCCAGGGCCGCGCGGTCCACCCGGTGTGGCCACCAAAGCGCGTGGCCTTGCTCGAATGGATTGGGTGCCGAGCGGGCCAGCAGCCGGTAGCGGTAGCTGCGCGCCTTGGCGTCGTGTCGGGCGTTGAAGCCGTCGGCGACGACCGCGGCGGCGGTGACGGAGACGTCATTGGGTCCGACGCCATTGAGCCGGCGGGTCAGATCTCCCGGTGGGTCGGAGGCGGTTTGGAAGCTCGCCACCTGCCCGATCGCGTGGACGCCGGTGTCGGTGCGGCCGGCAACGGTCAGTTCGACCGGTTCACGCAGGACAGTCGCCAGCGCCGTCTCCAGCTCGCCTTGGACCGTGCGCAGGCCAGGCTGTTTGGCCCAGCCGCGGAAGCCGGCGCCGTCGTATTCGATCTCGAGCTTGACCGTGGTCACGGCGGCAGTATCTCCGACACCTAGAATCGAGTCAGTGCGCATCCTTCTAACCAACGATGACGGCATCTCCGCGCCGGGGCTGCAGGCGGCGCGACGGGCGCTGGTCGAGCTCGACGGCGTCGAGGTTGACGTGATCGCCCCTGACTCCAACCGCAGCGCCACGGCGCGCAGCATCACCACCCGCTCGCCGCTCAGCGTTGAGGAAGTCAACTTTGAAGACGGCCGCGTCGGCTTTGCCACCGACGGGACCCCGGTCGACTGCGTCCGCTTCGCCGAGCTCGGCTTGGTCGGGGGGCGCCCGGACTTGATCGTCTCCGGAATCAACCACGGCGCCAACCTCGGCGACGACATCACTTACTCTGGCACCGTCGCCGCGGCGCTGGAGGGCATTGTCCTCGGGATCCCCGCCATCGCCCTCTCGCAGCAGTCCTCGGCCGGGGGGCTCGGCTACGTCAGCGGCAAGTTCGACTTCACGGTCGCCGCCGCTTTCACCGCCCAGCTGGTCTCCCGACTTGCCGAAGAGGGGATGCCGGAGGCGACGCTGATCAACGTCAACTGCCCCAATCGCGAGCCGACTGGGGTTGAGGTGACGAAGCTCGGCAAGCGGATCTATAACGACAAGCTGAAACTTGTCAGGGAGAGCGATGGGCGGCGCCACTACGAGATCTACGGCTGGCAGCCGGGCTATGAGGAGATTGAGGGGACCGACCTCAACGCGGTGGCCGAGGGGCGGATAGCCGTCACCCCGATCCACTTCGATCTCACCGACCACGGCGGCCTCGAGAAGTTGCGCGGCTGGGGCTTCGAGGAGATGCTGGCCGCCAGCGCAACGACGGCGTGAGCGGGACCGCCGAGCAACGGGCGGCGGAGCTGCGGGAGATCCTCTCCCATCACAACCGCCTCTATTACGTCCTTGACGATCCCGAGATCGGCGATGACGCCTACGACGCGCTGCTGAACGAGCTGCGGGCGCTGGAGGAGGAGAACCCGGAGCTGCGCACCCCCGATTCGCCGACGCAGCGGGTGGGGGCTCCGCCGCTCGATCGCTTCGAGCAGGTCGAGCATCGCGAGCAGATGCTCTCGCTCGGCAATGCCCGCAATGAGGAGGAGCTGCGGGCGTGGGAGACGCGACTCGCCAACCATTTGAAGCGGATGGACATCACCGCCTCGGAATTCAGCTACACGACCGAGCCGAAGATCGACGGCCTTGCCGTCACCCTCACCTATGAGAACGGGGTTCTGGCTCGCGGCGCCACCCGCGGCGACGGCCGTATCGGCGAGGACGTGACCCAGAATCTGCGCACGATCGGCTCGGTGCCGTTGCGGATCGCCGACGCCCCGGAGCTGATCGAAGTTCGCGGCGAGATCTACCTGCCTATTGCTGCCTTCAAAGCGCTGAACGAGCGCCGGGCTGAGGCCGGCGAACCGACCTTCGCCAACCCGCGCAACTCGGCTGCCGGCTCGATTCGCCAGCTCGACCCCTCGTTGGCGGCGGAACGCCCGCTCTCGACCTGGATCTACGGGATCGGGGCTGTGCGAGGGCTCGACCTGCCGACCCACATGGACGAGGTTGAATGGCTGAACGACCGCGGCTTCAAGGTAAATCCCGACACCGAGCATCACGCGGGCGTCGAGGGGGTCGTCAAACGCTGCCACTGGTGGGAGGAGCGGCGCGACGAGCTTGACTACGAGATCGACGGCGTGGTCGTCAAGGTCGACGAGAAGGCGCTCTGGCGCGAGCTCGGCGTGGTTGGGCGCGAGCCACGCTGGGCGATTGCCTGGAAGTTCCCGCCGACGACGGCGACGACGGAGCTGAAGAAAGTGGTCTGGAACGTCGGTCGCACCGGCCACCTGGTTCCCTTCGCGATGCTGGAGCCGGTCCACGTCGGTGGCGTCACCGTCACTACCGCCACCCTCCACAACGAGGAGGACCTGGCCCGCAAGGACGTGCGCAAGGGCGACGAGGTGGTGGTGATGCGCGCGGGTGACGTGATTCCGCAAGTCGTCTCGCCGAAGCTGCCACGCAAGCACAAGGCCGCCCGCAGGGAGAAACCACCTGCCCGCTGCCCCGCCTGCGACACGCCCACGATCAAGCCCAAGGACTCGGTTTTCACGATCTGCCCCAACCGCTCCCGTTGCCCGGGGCAGGCGTTCCAGCACGTCAAGCACTTCGTCAGCAAGGGCGCGATGGACATCGAGGGTTTGGGCGAGAAACAGGCACAAACCTTCCTCGAAGGAGGGGTGATTGCCGACGTCGCCGACATCTACGAGCTCACCGCCGAGCGTTTGATCGAGCTCGACCGCTTCGCTGAGACTTCGGCGCAAAACCTGGTGGCCTCGATCGAGGCTTCGAAGCAGCGTCCCTTCAAACGGGTCCTCTACGCGCTTGGGCTGCCCGGCGTCGGCTACGTCACCGCCGAGGCGCTGGCCGACCACTTTGGTTCGATCGACGCTCTCCATGAGGCCGATCCGGAGGTGATCGAGGAAGTCGAGGGGGTGGGGCCGATCATGGCGGTGCAGATCAATGAGTCCCTCGCCGACGACGCGACCTGGGCACTGGTCGAGAAGCTGCGCGAAAAGGGCTTGCGCTTGGAAGCGGCTGAGTCGGAAAGGCGGCGGGAGGGTGGACCGCTCGAGGGAAAGACCGTGGTCCTCACCGGCACCCTGCCGGAGCTGACCCGGGAGGAGGCGGCGGCGCTGGTCAAGTCAGCCGGCGGCAAGGTGACCAGCTCGGTCTCGAAAAAAACCGACTACGTCGTCGCCGGCGAGAGCCCCGGCTCGAAGCTCGCCAAAGCGGAGAAATTCGGCACCGAGATCCTCGACGAGGCCGGCCTGCTGAAGCTGGTCGGTCAGTAGCCGGCGACGGCGGCGGCAATCCGGTCCTGGTTCAGGTGGGCGAGGGTGAGGTTGCCGACGCCGGCCATCAGGATCGAGAAAGCCATCACCCGGCCGCTGCGATTGAAGCAGTAACCGGAGAGATTGCTGACGCCGCTGATCGTCCCCGTCTTGGTGCGGCAGCGGCCATAGGCGGCGCTCCCCTCCATGCGGCTGGCGACCGTTCCCTCCTGGCCGGCCAGGGCGAGGTCCTGGATGAACTCCTCACCCGCTGGGTCCTCCTGCATTCCCAGCAGCAAGTCGATGACCTCCCGCGGGCTGGCCCGGTTGGACCGGGTTAATCCGGAACCGTCGACGGCCTGCACGGTGGAGCCGTGGACGCGGGAGAAGTCCTCGATCACGCTCGCTCCAGCGGCCGTCGTACCGACACCGCCGAAGCGCGCCCCGAGCAGCTTGATCAGCATCTCGGCGAAGTAGTTGTTGGAGTAGACGTCGGTGAGGTTGGCGATCCGGTCGAGCGTTGGCGAGCGCACGAGGGCGACCCGTTCCGCATCGGGCGGCGTCGGCCGCAGCGCGGTCTCGGGCGGCAAGCTGACCCCGGCGCTACGCAGCGAGCGGACCAGCTTCGCCACCGCGAGCTTGGCCGGGTCGGAGGAGAAGCCGCTGGCGCTGGTCGCGCCGCTGAAGCCGGAGTTGAAGGCAAGGCCGGAGAGAGGACCGATGTAGGGGCTGGTCGCGTAGCCGGAATCGGCGACGCCGCGGCGGCGGTCGAAGATCGTGTCGTCGGCGTAAAGGCGCCCGGTGATCGATTTGATTCCCGCCGCCTTGATCTGCGGGGTGAGGGAGAAGAGGTTGGTGCCGAGGCCGCCGAAATAGGCGTTGTAGAAGTTGGGGGTGCCGAGGGCAGGGTCGCCACCGCCCTGGAGGTAGAGGCTGCCGTGGAGGACGCCTTTGGCATCGACGGGCCCGTCGCGGAAGACTTTGGTCGAAATCCGGTGCTCGGGCCCGAGCTTCGAGAGCGCTGCGGCGGTGGTGAAGAGCTTCATGTTCGAGGCGAGTGGCCGTGAACGGCCGGGAGCGCTGGCGCAAAGCACCTGCTCGGTTTCCGCGTCGACGACGAGGAGTCCACTGGCAGAACCGCCGCCCTGGTGGAGCCAGCTGCG
This sequence comes from Solirubrobacterales bacterium, assembly GCA_036519395.1. Taxonomy (GTDB): domain Bacteria; phylum Actinomycetota; class Thermoleophilia; order Solirubrobacterales; family 70-9; genus VAYN01. The sequence continues at coordinate 13,743 of DATDLJ010000072.1, forward strand.
CATTCGGTCGCAGCTCTGGTCTGCCTGAGCTGCGCTCGCAAAGAGCAGGAAAAGGGCCACCGCAGCGGCCAAAAACTGGATTGTGGTGCGCCTCATCGTCCCTTTCTCATGGGGTGGCTAGTTAGCTCAAACACCGCGGGGGAGGAAGGTAGCGGCTGGCCACGACCTCTCGCCCTGGAATACTGCATGTTTCATGGGCAAGGTTGTAGACATCGAGTCCAAGCCGCGGCGGCGCCCGCGGCGCAAAAAGCCGTCGAAGACGGCGCTCGTCCTCGGTGGCGGGGGCTTTACCGGCGGCGTCTATGAGATCGGTGCCCTCCGCGCGCTCGACCTGCTGGCGGTGAACAGCACGGTCAACAACTTCGACGTCTACGTCGGCACCAGCGCCGGCTCCTTCGTCGCTTCTATGCTGGCCAACGGGGTGACCCCCGAGGAAATGATGCAGGTGATCAATTCCGACGACAACATGGGCCTCGAAGACCTCGACCTCGACAAGGTCCTGAAGCCCAACTACCTCGGCTTCCTCGCCAAAGGCGCGGCGCTGCCGCTGCGCACGCTCGAGCTGCTGCGCTCCCTGGTGCGGATCGGCGAGTTCTCGGCGATGGACATCGGGGTCGGTCTCGCCGAGGCGCTGCCGACCGGGATCTACTCCGGCTCCGGCGTATCCGACTACGTCGAAGAAGCGCTCAGCGAAGAGGACCGCGTCAACGACTTCCGCCTCCTCGACCCCGAGCTCTACCTGACCGCCACCGACCTCGACACCTGCGAGCGGATCGTCTTCGGCGAGCCCGGCTGGTCGGATGTGCCGATCTCCAAAGCGGTCGAGTGCTCAACCTGCCTGCCGATCGTCTACAAGCCGGTCGACCTGAAGGGTCGCCAGTTCGTCGACGGCGGCATCCGCTCTACCACCAACGTCGACATCGCGGTCGAAAAGGGCGCCAAGTTCATCGTCGTCGTCAACCCGCTGGTCCCATACGTCAACGACTTCGAGAAGACGATCCCAACCGTGTTCGGCCGCCGCGTCCGCCGCGTCTCCGACATGGGCCTGCCGGCGATCGCCAACCAGACCTTCCGCCTGATCGCCCACCAGCGGCTGCACCAGGCGGTTGAGCAGTGGCAGGAGAAATACCCGGGCGTCGACATCATCCTGCTCGAGCCCGATACCAACGACGAGCTGATGTTTGGGACGCCGATCATGGATTACTCGCGGCGCCTGCAGATCGCCCGCCACGGCTTCGAAACCGTCACCGCCACCCTCGCCCGCGACTACGACCACTACAAAGAGATCGCCGAGCGCCACGGCCTCGAAATCTCCGAGCGCCGGGTCCGCCGGGTGGTCGAAACTGCCGCCGACGAGGAGCCTGAGTCCACTTCGGCCTGGCGCCGCGTCCTCGAGCAGACGACCTCAGTTCTCCTTCGCCAGTCCGGCGAAGCCTCTTAGAGCTACGCCGCGTAAAGCTGCTCGATCGCGCCCTCGTGCTTCTGGGCGACGACCGCGCGCTTGACCTTGAGGGTGGGGGTGAGCTCGCCGTTCTCCTGCGAGAGGTCCTCGGGGAGGATGGCGATCTTCTTTACTTGCTCGACCCGGGCGAAGTTCTGGTTGATCTTCTCAACGTGGGCTTCGATCGAGGCCTTGACGTCAGGGTTGGCGGCCAGTTGAGCGAGGTCCTCGGAGAGACCGTTCTCCTGGGCGTATTTGACCGCCTCTTCGGGTTCAAGAGTGACCAGGGCCACCAGGTAGGGGCGGCGGTCGCCGACGACGACGCACTGGGAGACGAGCGGGTGCTGCTTGATTTCGGCCTCGAGGTTGGCGGGGGTAATGTTCTTGCCGCCCGCGGTGATGATGATGTCCTTTTTGCGGCCGGTGATCTTGATGAAGCCGTCGGAGTCGATCTCGCCGATATCGCCGGTGTGGAGCCAGCCATTGACGATCGTCTCTGCCGTGGCCTCCGGGTTCTTGTGGTAGCCCTGGAAGACGTTCGGACCCTTGACGAGGATCTCGCCGTCGTCGGCGATTTTCACCTCGCAGCCGGGGAACGGTTTGCCGATCGTCCCCACCTTGAAGTCGTCGGGCGAGGAGATCGTCGCCGCGGTCGAGGTCTCGGTCATCCCCCAGCCCTCGAGCACGAGGACACCGGCGGCGTCAAAGAAGCGCAGGATCTCGGGATTGATCGGGGCGGCACCGGAGACGGCGAGCCGGATGTTGCCGCCGAACAGGCCGCGGATTTTCGACAGCACTTTCTTGTCAGCGAAGGCGTATTTCCGCTGCAGGAGGAAGCCGGGCTTGCGACCGGAGCGCTCGACTTCGCGCATCTTCGCGCCGACGTTGATCGCCCAGTTGAAGATCGCCTTTTTTAGGCCGCCCTCTTTCTCCATTGCGCTGGTCGCGGCGGTGTAGATCTTCTCGAAGATCCGCGGCACCGAGGGGAAGTAGGACGGTTTCAGTTCGGCCAGGTTGGGGAGGATCTTCAGCGGATCCCGCTCCCAGTAGGCGATCGCGGTACCGAGGTCGTAGCTGCCGAGCTGGATCAGCAGAGCGAAGGAGTGAGCCAGCGGCAGATAGAGGTAGGTGACGTCCCCCTCCTCGATGACGCTGGTCTCCTTGACCATGTCCAGCATCGCCCGGTAGTTGCCGTGGCTGATGATGCAGCCCTTTGGCGGCCCGGTCGTGCCGGAGGTGTAGATGAAGGTGCAGATGTCCTCCGGAGTGACGGCGCTGTAGAGCGCCTCCCACTCGGAGGCATCGCGGCTAGCGCCTTTGGCGGCCAGCTCCTCCGTCGAGATCGTGCCCTCGGCGCTACCGGTCATCAGCACGATCTGCTCGAGCTGGGGAAGCTGGTTGTGGACCTGGCGAACCTTCTCCAGCTGTTCGGCGTCCTCGACGATGACCACCTTGGAGTCGGAGTTCTCAAGGACGTAGCGGCACTCCTCGGGCGAGTTGGTTTGGTAGATCGGGACCACGGTGGCGCCGATCGAGAGGGCGGCGAAGTCGAAGTAGGTCCACTCCGGGCGGGTGTTGCCGAGGATTGAGACCCGGTCGCCTTTCTGGACGCCAAGCTCGACCAGTCCGAACGCCAGCGGCCGCACGATCTCGCGGACCTCGCTGAAGGTCTTGCTCACCCACTGGTCGCCCTCCTTGTACTGGACGGCGACGTTGGACCCGTAGAGCTCTGCTGCCTTCGGCAGCAGGTCAGCAAGGGTCTTCGAATGGGTACCTCTCCCCGACATCTGCCGGGGGAGTCTAGTTCAGTGCCGCGATTGAGGCGACGTCTGCGGAGGCTTCCCGGGATGGAAGCTGCGCAGCGAAGTTTCAAACAGCGTCCTGTCGATCCGGCCGTGGAAGATCGGGACCCCCATCTGGACGCATTTCCCGATCACCTCCCCTCGCTCCATCTGCAGCTGATCGGCGAGCTCGGCGGGCGTCAGGTGATGCGCCATGGGTGACCTCCCAGGTCGTTGAAAATCGGTAGGACCATGTGTACCGCTACGGGGGGACGGCGTCAAACCGAGTGGGCCGGAGCTTGCGGAGTCGCCGGCGGCGTCAGGTCGCGATAATGGGCGGCGGATGTCCTCCGAAGTAGCTTCGAGACCCCTGCCGCAGCGGGGCAGGCTCTGGATCCTCGCCCTTCTGGCGATCGCCCTGGCTGCCCTTGGCTACGCGATTGTCGAGATGTCGACCCAGGAGCCGGGCGACCCGGTCGTCCACGTCGACGGCATCACCGACGCGCAACGGCTCTTCGGTGGGGTGCCGCAAGAAGGCGATCGCCTCGGCTCCGACAACGCGCCGGTGACGATCCAGGTCTTCAACGACCTGCAGTGCGAGGAGTGCCGCGACGACTTCCTCGCGACGATTCCGGAGTTGGCCGAAAACTACGCCCGGCCGGGGGACGTGAAGCTGCTCTACCGCCACTACTCGAACAGCATCAACCCCGAGCAGCTTGGTTTCTACGGGGCCGAGGCGGCCGCCGATCAGGGCTACGGCTGGCAGTACACCTATCTCTTCTTCCGCAACCAGGACGAAGCCGAGCGCTTCGGGGTCGACCAGGAGTACCTGGCTTCGGTTGCGGGGTCGGTGGAGGAACTCGACCTCGAAAAATGGGATGAAGACCTGAAAAAGAACGGCGCCGCCGGCGGCTCGATCGAGAAGCGACTCGAAGGTCAGGAGGAGCTGGGGCGCGGGCTGAAGATCCGCACCGGCCAGGGGATGGTGGTCAGCGGTCCGAACGGCACCGTGACCCTGCAAGAGGGCCCGTCGCTGGCCGAAGTTGAAGCCGCGATCGCCGAAGTCGAGTAGCGCAGCCGAGATTCACCACAGCGGAGGGTGGTGAAGGTCGGCTAGGCGACGCGGCGCAGTCGCGCCCGCTGGGCGATCACGTCCCGCCACTCGGAGTCGACGATGTGGGCCGGAGCGGTGGTCGCGAGGAAGTCGCCGAGGATGTCGGCCAGCCCTGCTGGGTCTTCCAAGTTGGGGAAGTGGGCGGCCTTGGGAAGGGTCTCGAAGCGGCAGTTGGGGATCGATTGCTGGGCCTCGAGGCCGTGGGCGAGCGGGATCGTGCGGTCGCGCTCACCCCAGACGATCAGGGTTGGCATCTCCCCAAGTAGGTAGAGGCGGTCGCGGGCGCTGACTTTCTGGCCCTGCACGTCGATCACGGCGCGCAGCGTCTGCAGGAAGGCGCGACGCGAGCCGTCGTCCTGTAGCGGCCCGAGGGCGCGAGCGACCGCCTGTAGGTAGACGCCGGTGGAGACGCCGCGCTCGCGCAGCAGCTTGCCGCCGCCGGCCAGGGCGCCGACCAGGCGGGGGCGCGTCGCCAGCCGCAGCAGAGCCGAGGAGCCGGGTAGGGCGGCACCGCGCAGCAGTGGGCTGACGTCGTGGCCGAGGCCGCCGCTGGAGATCAGCGCCAGGCGCTCGGTGCGTTGGGGGAATTGGTAAAAGAACTGCATTGCGACGCCGCCACCGAGCGAGTGACCGACGATCGTCGCCCGCTCGACCCCGATCGTCGTCAACAGGTCCCGGATCGCCGCCGCGTGCGCTCCCAGCGAGTAGTCCCCCCGCGGCGTCGCCGCTTCCCCGTGCCCGATCAGGTCCGGCGCGATCACTCGGTAGGAGCCGGCCAGCCGCTGGGCCACCGTCTCCCAGTGCCGCGAGGAGTTGATCATCCCGTGGATCAACACCACGGTCGGTCCGCTGCCGACGGTCCGGTAGACGGCACGGTGCCCGTGCAGGTTCGCCTCGTGAACCTCGAAGGCGGGGGCGGGAGGCATGGGGAGACACTAGCGCCGGCGGGAGCGGTGGCAGATCTCCGGTCGGGTAGTCCTAGCTCCGCTACGATTTTCGGCTGGGAAATTGGTCATCCAGGCGAGGGAGGCGGAACACGTGGAGTCACGACGCTGGCGAGGCGGGCAGGTCCGGGGAATGTGCATGTGCGCCTTCGCATTGATCGCGACCGTGACGCTTACGGCCGTACCGGCTCAGGCGAAGGCGGCCCTGCCGGTACTTGAATACGTGGCTCCGGGATCGGCTTTCCCGATCGACTTCACGGCCAGTGGTGGGCCGGTGACTGCCGAGCTGGCCGGCTTCGACTCGATTGTGAAATGTGCCGATTCCGAGGGCGACGGCGAGATCATCGGACCGCGCTCGACCGTTTCGAACTACGTCTTCACGGGCTGCAAGGCGCAGGGTGGCGCTCATGCTGATCAAGAATGCAAGTCCGAGGGGGCAAGTGCGGAAGAAATCACGGCTGAGGCGATCGAAGCCGACCTCGTTTACATCGATCAGGCAGATCACGAGGTGGGCATGCTTCTCAACCCGGACGGGGGCGTCTACATGACCTTCGAATGCGGGGGCGAATCTGTCGAAGCAGTTGGCCCCTTCCTTTCTCCCGTCGGTCCGATCAATAAAGAGGCCACGTCCTTTACGGCGACTCTCAGCAAGTCGGGCGCCGAGCAGACCCCCAACGAATACGAAAACGCGCTCGGCGAAAAACGTCAGGCGATCCCGATGGGCAAAAGGGAGGGCAACCCCTCGTTTGCCACCACCGGAGTGGAACTGAGCTTCACGATTGAGACGAGCGCGCCGCTTCAGATCAAGGCCATCACCGCGGCGGAAATCGAAGCCAAGCAGCGTGAGGATGAGGCCGCTGCAGCGGCGGCGGCAAAGAAGCGTCAGGACGAGGAGGCCGCCGTTGCGGCGGCGACGAAGAAGCGACAGGAAGAGGAAGCCGCGGCAGCTGCAGCGGCGAAGAGGCGCCAGCGGGACGAAGCCAAGTCAGAACAGCTCCGTCGCGCCCTCCTGGCCGGCACGCTCAAGCAGTGCAGGAAGGTCGGTTCAAAGCCCAAGCGCGTGCGCTGCGAAAAGCGGGCCAAAAAACAGTACGGCAGCGCAAAATCGCGCTGAATCATCGGGGCGCCCGGATTTGAACCGGGGACCTCACCGACCCGAACGGTGCGCGCTACCAGGCTGCGCCACGCCCCGAGAGGGGGTAATTATCCCAGAGCCGGGGGAGGGGCGCGGGGCGGTAGTCGGCAGCGCTACTTTGGGCCGTGATGCGGTTCCAACCGATGACGATGGCGCGCAAGCTGATTCCAATCCTCGTTCTGGTGCTGCTGATGATGCTTCCAGCGGCCGCCCAGGCGTACTTGCCGGCGGGCTTCGTCGGCGTCTCGCCGCAGAGTTCAGGAACCGCGAAGGACTACGAGCTGATGGCGGAAGCGGGGGTCAAGAGCGTTCGCCAGCCGCTGGTCTGGGCTGCGGTTGAGCCGCGGAATCCCGCCTTCTCCGAACGTGAGTGGGGGTATTTCGATCACGAGGTGCGGCTTGCCGCGCGGGCGGGGATGGAGGTCTTCCCGTTCCTCGTCAACTCCCCCGAGTGGGTCGCGCCCGAGGGCATTGACCTGCCGGTAGCGAATGCTTGGCAGCGGGAAGCCTGGGCCTCGTTCGTGCGGGCTGTCGTTCACCGCTACGGCGAAGAAGGCTCCTTCTGGCGTGGGGAAGAGGAGCTGCCGTACGTGCCGATGCGGCGTTTTGAGATTTGGAATGAGGAGAACATCGTCAGCTTCACCAGCGACCCGGAACCGAAGCGCTTTGCGGTGCTGATGCGGATCGCCGGCCGGGTGATCCACCGCCAGCAGCCGGGGGCGAAGGTGATCCTCGGCGGGCTTTTCGGCCGACCGCTGCAGATTCCGCCGAACATCGCCTCGGGCGACTTCCTCAACCGCTTCTACCGGGCCGGGAAGGTGAAGCCCTATTTCGACGGCGTTGCCCTGCACCCCTACGTCGCCGACGCGCGGGCGATGGGGAAGCAGCTGGAAAACCTGCGGCGGATCATGCGCCGCAACGGCGACGGCGCCACCCCGCTCTACCTGACCGAGCTCGGTTGGGGATCGGACAGCGGGCCGACGCGCTGGCAGCGCGGCTTCTGGGGCCAGGCCAACCAACTCTCGAAGGCCTTCTCGATGCTCTCCGCTAACCGCCTGCGCTGGGGCGTGAGGGGGGCCTGGTGGTTCACCTGGTCAGACGAAGGCGGCAGCTGCGTCTTCTGTCGCTCGGCCGGGCTTCTGAACGCGAAGCGGGAAGCGAAGCCGGCTTGGTACCGCTTCAACGAATGGACTGGCGGCGACGCCGGGACCGTGCCCCGGATCGGCGCCGGTGACCTCGACCCAATCGAAGCAGCCGGGTCGCCGCCACGGGGCGAGGAAGTCGCGCCGGAATAGCGGTAGGGACTAGGCTCCGCTCGGACTTCCAAACCGAGAAAAGGAGCATTCCCGATGGCTTTTTCCGTACCCGACCTGCCGTACGCCTACGAGGCGCTCGAGCCGCACATCGATGCGGAAACGATGCGCATCCACCACGACAAACACCACCAGGCGTACGTTGACAAAGCCAACGCCGCCCTCGAGGGGACCGAGTGGGCCGATCGTGACGTCGAGGACGTCCTCCGCAACCTCTCAGCGCTGCCGGGCGACAAGCAGGCTGCGGTCCGCAACAACGCCGGCGGCCACTACAACCACACCCTCTTCTGGCAGATGATGGGCCCCGACGGCGGCGGTGAGCCGGGTGGCGACCTTGGTTCTGCAATCGGCGAGACCTTCGGCTCCTTCGATTCCTTCAAGGAGGAGTTCAAAAACGCCGGCATCGCCCGCTTCGGCTCCGGTTGGGCCTGGCTGGTCAAGGATTCCAATGGCCTCGCCGTGGTTTCCACCCCGAACCAGGATTCGCCGATCTCCGACGGCTCGACCCCGCTGCTCGGCGTCGATGTCTGGGAGCACGCCTACTACCTGAAGTACCAGAACAAGCGCCCGGAATACCTCGACGCCTTCTGGAACGTCGTCAACTGGGACTACGTCGCGGAGAGGTTCGCCTCGTAGTCAGGCTGATCTGAGGCTGCGGGGATCTCGCTCATGGCGTGCTCGGCGAGTGCGGTGATCGTCAGGCTGGGGTTGACGCCGACGTTCGCCGGCACCGCCGAGCCGTCGCAGACGAGCAGGTTCTCGTAGCCGAAGACCCGCTGACGGCCGTCGACGACGCCGTCCTCGGGGCTGTGACCGATCACCGCGCCGCCGAGAATGTGGGCGGTGGTCGGCACGTTCAGCAGCGCCTCGGTGACCGAGCTCTGGGCGACGCCGCCGGTGCGTTTGGCCAGCCATTCCGCCGCCTCGTTGGCGACCGGGATGAAGGTCGGGTTCGGTTTCTCCGGGTCCTGTTCGGTCTGCAGCCAGACGTTGCCCGAGCGTTTCAGCTTCGGGCGCAGGGCGATCGCGTTGTCGAGCGTCTGCATCACCAGGAGGATGATCGTGCGCCGCGACCAGCCTTTTGGCCAGAGCAGTTTCGCGAAGCGGCCGGGGTGGCGGAGTAGTTGTCCGAGCAGCTTCAGTGGCCGGGTGACGCGGGTGCCGTCCCCGACTAGCAGCGTGTAGAGCATGCTCATCGAGTCGCCGTCCTTGCCGTAGCTGACGGTCTCGATGTGAGTGTGGGCGTCGGGGTAGATGCTGCCGCTGATCGCCACCCGCCGGGTGAGGTCGTCCGGGTAGTTCTCGGGAACGGTGACGGCGAGGATCATCTCGCTGTTGGTTCGCACCAGCTCGCCGAGGCGGGAGGAGATGCGTGGCAGGGCGCCGCCGAGGCGGCAGCGCTGCAGCAGCTTGTTGGTGCCGAGAGCGCCGGCGGCGACGATCACGCCACGGGCGCGGATCGTCTGCTTGCCGCGGCCGGGGAGGACGCCCGAGCGCTCGCTGGCGATCGTGTATCCCTCGCTGCCGTCGGCGGCGCCGATCGGCCGGATCTCGGTCACGGTGCGGTCGGCGACCACCTTGACCCCGCGCTGTTCGGCCAGCCAGAGGTAGTTCTTGACCAGGGTGTTCTTGGCGCCGTGCGGGCAGCCGACCATGCAGCGGCCGCAGAAACTGCAGCCGGTCCGGTCGGGTCCCGCGCCGCCGAAGAAGGGGTCGGAGACGGTCTTGCCGGGCTCGCCGAAGTAGATCCCCACCGGAGTCTTCTGGTAGCTGTCGCCGACCCCGATCGACTCGCCGTACTCGCGCAGGAGGTTGTCGGCCGGATCGTCGGTCTGGACCTGGTTGACGCCGAGCATCCGCTGCGCCTCGGCGTAGTGGGGGGCGAGCTCGGCCTCCCAGTCGGCGAGGTCGGCCCACTGCGGGTCCTGGAAGAACTTCGAGGGCGGCACGTACAGCGTGTTGGCGTAGCCGAGGCTGCCGCCGCCGACGCCGCTGCCGCTGACGACCGAGACGTCCTTGAAGGTGGTGAGGCGGAAGATCCCGCGCAGGCCGATTCGCGGCGCCCAGAAGTAGCGGCGCACGTCCCAGGTCGACTTCGGGAAGTCCTTGTCCTTGAAGCGCTTGCCGCACTCTAGGACGGCGACCTTGTAGCCCTTTTCGGCCAGGCGCAGGGCCGAAACCGAGCCCCCGAACCCGGAGCCGACAACCACCCAGTCGTAGTCAAACTGGCTCATCAGCCAGTCAAGCCTACTTGGTGCTTAAGCCTCGCCGGGCTCGAGCGGGCGGAAGTCCGTCGTGCGGGCACCGCAGACCGGGCAGAACCAGTCTTTGGGGATGTCCTCGAAAGCGGTTCCCGGCGGGATTCCGCCGTCGGGATCGCCGATCTCGGGGTCGTAGATGAACCCGCAGCTGTCGCAGATCCAGAGGGTCGCGTCTTTGGTCTCCGTAGTCATAGCTCGAATGTTAGAGACGCGCTTATTTGCCGAAACTCACCTGAGGGGCCTCGCGCTCGCTGGCGTCCTCGATCTCGAAGAACTCGCGTGCGGTGAAGCCGCCCTGGTTGGCGATGATCGAGCCCGGGAACTGTTCGATGTCCGTGTTGTAGGACTGGACGTTGGAGTTGTAGATCCGGCGCGAGGCCTGGATTTCGTCCTCGAGCTCGGAGAGGTTGCGGCTCAACTGCTGGAAGTTCTCGGTCGCCCGCAGGGTCGGGTAGTTCTCGGCAACGGCTTTGACGTCGGCCAGCGCCTGGGTCAGCTGCTGCTCGGCTTTGGCCGTTTCCTCGACCCCCTGGGCCTGCATCGCTGCGGCCCGTGCCTGGGTCGTTTTCTCGAAGGTTTGGCTCTCGTGCTCGGCGTAGCCTTTGACCGTCTCGACCAGGTTGGGAACGAGGTCGTGGCGTCGTTTGAGCTGGACGTCGATCCCGCTCCAGGACTCGTCCACCCGGTTGCGCGCGGCGATGATTGAGTTGCGCTTCGCGATGTAGTAGAGGACCGCGATGATGAGGATCGCGACGACGACGATGATGACGATGGTCATGAAGGCTCCTGTGGTCGAACCGGGCTTGAGGGCATCCTAACGCCGTAGGATCGCGGCAATGGGCGCGAAGCAGGAAGCGCAGGATTGGGCTGACCTAGTGGGCCGCTACGGCGAGCGCCACGGGCTGACCTACGAGCCGGTCGGCGGGATCAATCCCAAAGACGGGCCGGTGGCCCTCTGCGTCGGCGGCGTCAACCGGCTAACCGGGCAGTTGAGCGAAGGCTTCTGGGGTTCCTCCTGCGACGCCGACGAAAGGGAGGTGGGCGGCCTCTTCAGCAAGGCGGTGCTGCCGACGGCGCTCCTCGCCAAGGCCCACATGCCGGATCTGGCGCGGGTGGTGCCCGCCTTCAACGTCGAGTCGATCGAGGGACACGAGGTCGTCACCCAGCGCTTCCAGCGCAAGGTCGAGTTTGAGTCGATCGACTTCAACAGGCGCTTCCTCACCACGGTGCCGAGCGAGTACGACCCGGTGGCGCTGCGGGAGCTGTTCGGGCCCGGGTTCCTCGGCTGGGTGACGACGCTCGGCGGCGAGATCGACTTCGGGGTCAACGATCGCCAGCTCTGGTTCCTCTGGCGGCTGGGCGAGCGCAGCGAGGCGGAACTGAAAATGGCGCTGAAGAATGCCGGGCAGCTGTTCAAACGGCTGCAGGCGGAGATGGACGAGAGCGGCATCCACACCTATCCGCCGGGCCCCTGGCACGCGGGCCTGGAGGCCTTCCCCGACGCCCAGGCGCCTCAGGCCGGGTAGTCCGGATCGCCCGGGAGGACGACCCGGGGTTCGGCCCCGACGTCGGCGATCACCTTCGGCAGGATCGGCTCCAACGTCCGCTCGCGGTAGGCGGCCAGCGCCTCGTCGGAGGTGGGGAACTCAGCCAGCCAACGCAGCTGGGTCTGGGTGGGGAAGGAGAGGAGGATCTCGCCCGCCTCCTGCGCCTCGAGGGCGGCGGCCGGTTCGAACCAGCGGGCCTCGGTGGTCTCGAAGCCGTCCGGCTGCGGCGGTGTGTGGGCGGGGGCGAGGGCGAGAAAGAACCAGGCATCGAAGCGGGTGGCGATGATCTCGGGCGTGATCCAGCGGCTGAAGGGGACGAGCTCCTCCTCGGCCGGCAGCTCGATCCCGGCCTCCTCGGCGAGCTCGCGCAGGGCGCAGGCGCGCAGGCCGACTTCCTCGGCGCCGTCGCACTCGTCCACCGAGCCGCCCGGGAAGACCCAGACGCCGGGCATGAATTTCGCCTCCTCGCTGCGCCGCAGCATCAGCACCTCGAGCGCTCGCTGCGAGTGCTTGCCGCCGCGCCGCAGGAGGACGACCGAAGCCGCTGGCCGCGGCGTCGAAGGCTCCCCGAAGTTGGGCATCTCCGCCGGTCCCCGTCGCCGCTCCTCCATCGCCGCAGGGTACTCGCGGCTGACGTGTCTGAGTATTTCCCCCACATATGACGGGAAAACTCAGACACGTCGGGTTAACTGAGGACGCGGCGGCGCTCGCGGCGGACCCAGGCGCGGTGGGTGAGCCAGGCGAGCAGGGCGATGAGGACGATCGGGCCGAGGATCGCGAGGGCGACGACGGTGACCGCGGCGGCGACGGCGAGGATCTGGCCGGCATCGTCGAGGGCATCGCCGACGCCCCAGGCGCCACCGCTGTCGGTGGATTCCTCGGCAGCGCCGGTCTCGATCTGGACCAAGACCCGGGAATAGTCGGCGCGCCGCTGCAGATGCTGGAGCTGGGAGCGTAGGAGTGCGCGGTGGCGCCGCTCCTGCGTCAGCTCGGCTTCGACGGCTTCGCGTTCGGATTCGGTTTCCGACGCTTCGAGCTGGCCGAGGAGGCTGTCGATGCGGGCGTTGGAGTCCTGCAGCTGCTCGTTGACGTTGACGGTGGGGGCGGTGATGTCGGCGGTCGCCTCGTGGCGGGAGCGCACCTCGTCGATCGCCGAGAGATCGGCGAGGGCGTCGCCGAGCTTGGCACTTGGGATCAGCAGCGCAAAGCGCGCTCCGGCCCGGCCCGGCTCGCCCTCGCGGGTGGAGGAGCGCATCACGATCCCGTCGTGAGCGCGGACGACTTCGAAGATCTCGGCCGAGTCGTCGGCGACGTCGGCGGGCGCGGCGCCGAGGACGAGCGTGGCGGAGCGTTCGACGGCGCGGTTGCGAACGGGGGCGCTGCCGCGGGTGTAGCCACCGCTGCTGTCGAAGTTGAGGTTGGCCGCACCGGCGGCGCTGCTTGCTTCGGTTTCCATCCCGTTTGACGGCGCTGCCGCCGATTCTGCCCCCGCCGTCTCCGGCTTGACGGGGACCGCCTTCCCGAAGGTGAGAGGGGGCTTGGACTCCTGTGCTGCCCCTGGGGACGCCGTGACGCCCAGATCCCGGTTTTCGGTGCCGTTGATGGCGACCACCGCCGTCACTAAGGCGATCGCCAGCATCGCTACCCCGCCGGCCGGGATCAGCAGCCGCCGCGGAGGGATCGCCCGCAGGCGCTCGAGCGAGAAACGCGGCAGCCCCGAGCGCCGCGGGAATCCCGCGGCGGCGCGCTCGTCGAGCTCGGCGGCGAACTCGGGGCGCGGCGTTGCCCGCAGCGCCCGCAGGTCCTCGGCCAGTCGGTCGTCTCTAGGCGTCTCCATTGCAGGCCTCCCTCAGCTTGGTCATCGCTCGGTGCAGCTTGGTGCCGGCGTTCGACTCACCGATGCCCAGCACCCCGGCGATCTCACGGTTGTCCAGACCGGCGAAGAACTTGAGCGCGATCAGCTCGCGCTCGCCCGGCTCGAGCCGTTCCAGAGCCGCCGAGACCGCCAGTCGCCGCTCGCTGTGCACGGCTCCCTCGTCGAGGCCGGCGTTGTCGAGATCGGCTGGCTCCGCCGTCAGCTCGGCCTGGCGGCCGCGGCGGCGCAGCTCGTCGAGGGCAGCGTTGCGAGCGATCCCGAACAGCCAAGCGCGCGGTTCGCCGCGCTCAGGGTCGAAGCGATGGCGCTTGCGGTAGGCGCGCTCGAAGGCGGTGGCGGTGACTTCCTCGGCCGCGGGGGTGTCGCGCAGCAGGCTGGCGACGTAGGCGTAGACGTCGTCGCGGCTGGAGCGGTAGAGGCGGTCGAAGGCAAGATCGGCGGCTCGCGGCGCGTCTTTGGCCTCTGCAATCAACGTCTGCTCCATGTCCCTACTACGGGGGACCTCCCGATCCGTCACAGGACGGAGTATCGGCTCAGGCGGCTTGCGGCAGCTGCGAGAGATCCCCGGGCGCTGAGGCGACCGCCGCGTCGATCGATTCGGCCGCGATTCGGACCAGGGCACGGAGCTCGCCGGGGGCGATCGAGAGCGGTGGCATCAGCACGATCGTGTTGCCGAGGGGGCGGATGAAAGCACCGCGCTTCCGCGCCTCGACCGTCACCCGATGCCCCATCCGCAGGGCGGCGTCGTGGTCGCCGAGGTCGATCCCGACCATCACGCCCTTCTGGCGCACCTCGGCCACCTCCGGCATCGCCGCCACCTCGGCCAGTAGCTCTTCGAAGAGGGCGATCTTCGGCTGCAGCCGCTCCAGCGTTCGCTCTTGCTCGAAAACGTCGAGGTTGGCCAACGCCGCCGCGCAGGCCAGCGGGTTGCCGGTGTAGGTGTGGCCGTGAAAGAAGGTTTTGAACTCCTCGTAGTTGCCGAGGAAGCCCGCGTAGATCTCCTCCGTGGTCAGCGTCGCCGCCAAGGGTAGGTAGCCGCCGGTGATGCCCTTTGCCAGGCACATCAGGTCGGGCACCACGCCTTCCTGTTCGCAGGCGAACATCGTCCCGGTGCGGCCGAACCCGGTTGCCACCTCGTCGCAGATCAAGAGCACTCCGAACTGGTCGCAGAGCTCGCGGGCGGCGCGCAGGTAGCCGGCTGGCTGGATCAGGATCCCGGCTGCGCCTTGGACGAGTGGCTCGATCACGACGGCCGCGACCTCGTCGCCGTGCGCCTTCAGCACCCGCTCGAGGTCGGCAGCGTCGCCGGGATCGGCGACGTGGGTCTCGAACAGCAGCGGCCGATAGGTCGAGTGGAAGAGGTCGATGCCGCCGATCGAGACCGAGCCGATCGTGTCGCCGTGGTAGGCCTCGCGCAGGCGTATGAACTTGGTCCGGGTGGCGTGCTCACCACCGCGCTGCTGTTGGTACTGGAAGGCGATCTTCAGCGCGATCTCGGCCGCAGTCGAGCCCGAGTCCGAGTAGAAGACCCGGGAGAGCCCCTGCGGCGCGATCTCGACCAGGCGCGCGGCCAGCTCCGTCGCCCCCGGGTGGGTCAGCCCGAGCATCGTCGTGTGGGCGACGCGGTCGAGCTGCTCGCGGACGGCGCGGTCGATCGCCGGGTGGCGGTGGCCGTGGACGTTGCACCAGAGCGCCGCGGTCCCGTCGAGGTAGCGCTTCCCGTCGGTGTCGTAGAGGTAGGAGCCCTCGCCACGCTCGATCACCAACGGCGCTTCCTCGCTCCAACCCTGCTGCTGGGTAAAGGGGTGCCAGATGTGTTCGCGGTCTAGCTGCGCGTAGTCCACGGGCATGGGCGGACGTTAGCCCCGGCGGCGGCGGCAGCCAGCGTGATATGGATCACACGAACAACTATTGCTCTTTTGAAATGGTTGCGCGTATGCAACTATTGTCGTCATGCATGCGACTGACGTAAAAGCGATTGCCGAGGCCACTCGCAAAGAGGTCGGCCCAGCCGAAAAGGAAACCGCGGCGCGAATCACCGCGCTGATGCACCACGTCTTCCTCTACGACCGCGGCAACCAGCTGCGGGTGATCGAGGAGACCGGTCTCTCGATGACCCAGTGCAAGGTCCTGCTCGAGCTCGGCGGCCTCGGCCACGACGACCGCGCCTGGCAGGTCTCGGACCTGGCGGAGCTATTCGGCGTCTCGGTTCCCTCGATGAGCCGGGCCGTCGACGCGCTGGTCAAGGCGAAGCTGGCGACCCGGGTCGAGGACCCGGATGACCGCCGGGTGCGCCAAGTGCAGATCACGACCAAGGGCAAGGACCTGGTCGCGACCATCGTCACCGTCCGCATGACCGGAATTGAGGCCTTCGTGACCACGCTCACGGCGACCCAGCGCCGCAAGCTTGACGCTGCGGTGGAGGCGCTGCTGGACCGCGAGGACCTCGCGCAGACCTACGAGCACCTGAAGGGAAGTGATCGCGCTTGACCCGTTACCGGCACCTGATCACCGACGACAATCGCAAGTGGTGGACCCTCGGCGCGATGTGCTTCGCGCTGTTCATGATCATGCTCGACAACACGGTCGTGAACGTCGCCCTGCCCTCGATCCAGCAGGACCTGGGGGCCTCGATCAGCGGGCTGGAGTGGACGATCAACGGCTACACGCTCTCCTTCGCGGTGCTGCTGGCGACCGGTGGTCGGCTCGGCGACATCTTCGGCCGGCGCCTGATGTTCATGATCGGCGTCGTCATCTTCGCCCTCTCCTCGGCGACCGCCGGCTTCGCCCCCGACCAGACCTCGCTGGTGGTCAGCCGCATCGTCCAGGGTGTCGGCGCGGCGCTGATGATGCCGGGGACGCTCTCGATCATCACCGACGCCTTCCCCGCCCACGAGCGCGGTAAGGCGATGGGCACTTGGGCCGGTGTCTCCGCCCTGGCCCTGGCGGTCGGGCCGGTGCTGGGCGGGTTCCTCACCGAGCACGTCAGTTGGCGGGCGATCTTCTACATCAACATCCCGGTCGCGATCGGCGCCGTGGCGGCGACCCTGTTCGCGGTGCGCGAGTCGCGCGATACCTCGGTCGGCCGCGAGGTCGATTACGCCGGCGTCGCCGTGCTGACCGTCGGCCTGACGGCGCTCGTCCTCGCCCTGGTCGAGGGCAACGCTTGGGGCTGGGGCTCACCCCAGATCATCGCCCTGCTGGTTGGCGCCGCGGTGGCGCTGCCGGCCTTCGTCTTCGTCGAGAACCGGGTTAAGGCGCCGATGGTCCAGTTCGACCTGCTCAGCGATCGCAACTTCCTCGCCGCGGTGGTGGTGGCGCTGATCATCACCTTCGCGATGATGGGCGTGTTCTTTTTCCTCGCCCTCTATATGCAGGACATCCTCCATTACTCGCCGCTGGAGGCGGGGGTGCGGTTCCTGCCCTCGACCCTGATGATCGTCGGCGTGGCGCCGGTCGCGGGGCGGCTCTCGGACCGCTTCGGACCGCGCTGGCTGATTGCCGGCGGCTTGGTCCTGGTCGCGGCCTCGCTGTTCAGCTTCAGCCGCATCGCGGTTGACTCCGGATACCTCGACCTGCTGCCCGGATTCATGCTGCTGGGCATCGGGATCGCGATGACGATGTCGCCGATGACCAGCGCCGCGATGAACGCGGTGCCGGTGCAGAAAGCCGGGATCGCCTCTGGGGTGCTGTCGATGTTCCGCATGGTCGGCGGTAGCCTCGGGATCGCCGTCACCGGCGCGATCTTCCAAACCCTGGTCAGCTCGCGTCTGGAGACGCTGCTGGGCGGGACCGGGGTCAGCACCGCGCAGCAGGAATCGATCTCCGACCAGCTCGGCGGCGGCGGGGTGCCGCACGTGCCCGGCCTCGATCCGGGGCAGGTGAACGAAGTCGCGGCGGCGGGCAACGAAGCCTTCGTCTACGCGCTCAGCCACGCGATGACCGTCTCCGGCTTCGTCGCTCTGCTTGGGGCGATCATCGGGGCGACGGCGATCCGGGCCAAGTCACGGGACTCGGTCAGCCCCGAGGCCGCGGTGGCCGAGGCAAATCCCGGCGGCGAGGCGCTCGCCGGCGAGGAGGCTCGAGAGGCGGCGCAGCCCGCTTAGGGACGCCGGCGCATCGGGCGGCATAGGCTGCCGCCCGATGCTGATCCTGCTGCCGCCGTCCGAAGGCAAGGCCCGCCCCGAGACGGGTGCGCCGGTTGACCTTGGATCGCTTGCTTTCGCGACGGAGCTGGGCAAAAAGCGGGAGGAGCTGATCGCGGCCTTTGACCCGGCGTTGCGGAAGGCGCCGGCAGCACCTGCGGCCGAGGTCTACACCGGGGTGCTGTTTGGGCGGCTGGAGCTGCCGAAGCTGGCGGCCAGGGCTCGGCGCAGGGTGCTGATCGCGAGCGCCCTCTGGGGGATGGTGCGGCCGGACGACCGCATTCCCTATTACAAGTTCCCGCCATCGATGCGGCTGGATGGGATCGGCGCGCCGAATGCCTTTTGGCGACCGGCCCTGACCGAGGCGCTGCCCGACGAGAAGGGCGACCTGGTCGTCGACATGCGCTCCGGCGCTTATTCGGCGGCCTGGAAACCGAAGCGGGCAACGCTGCTGGCAGTGCGCGCCTTCAGCGAGGAGGGAGGACAGCGCAAGGCGGTCTCCCACATGGCGAAGGCGGTGCGCGGAGATGTGGCCCAGGTGCTGCTGACGGCGAAGAAGGCGCCCGGCGACCCAGAGAGCGCGGCGGCGATCGCCGAGGCGGCAGGCTTCACCGTCGAGCTGACCGACAGCAGCCTCGACGTCATCGTCTAGATCGCCAGCGCTGGCCAGCTCTCCGAGTTGGAGAGGTCGATTCGAGGGAGGGTGAGGACGGGCACCTCTGCGAGGTTCGCGATCGTCTCGCGGTTGGAACGCTCGATCGCGGTCGGCTTCTCGGGCCAGGGGTTGAGGACGATGGCGGCGACCTCGAGCCCGGCGGCGCGGGCGGCCTCGACGGTCAGCAGGGTGTGGTTGATCGTCCCCAGACCGGGGCTGGCGACGACGACCAGCGGGTAGCCGAGGTCGGCGGCGAGGTCGCGGACGAGGTAGGTGGGGGAGAGCGGAACGAGCAGGCCGCCGACTCCCTCGCAGACGATCGCGTCGGCGCTATTGGCCGCGGCACCGGCCGCCTCTCGTAGCCGTCCCGGGTCGATCTCCTCGCCGGCCAGCGCTGAGGCAAGATGCGGCGAAGCCGGCGGACCGTAGCGGTAGGGGGCGATCTCCTCATCGCTTTGGCTCGACCCCGAAGCGCGGCGCAGCAGCGCATGGTCCGTTTCGACCCCTTCGTCGAGGCCGGTGACGGCGGGCTTGAAGACCGCCACCCGCTTTCCTTCGTCGGCAAGGGTCCTGGCGATCGTCGCCGCGACCACGCTCTTGCCGACCTCGGTGCCGGTGCCGGTGACGAAGATTCCCCGCGCCACGGTTGGGGTCAGGCGGCCAGCGGCTGGGCCGCGACCAGGCCCGCCTCACGGGCGGCGACCCCGACCATATGAGCGGCCGCGACCAGGTCCTCTGGGCGGTGGGTGGCCATCGCGGTCAGGCGCAGGCGGCAGGAGCCCTCGGGGACCGTTGGCGGCCGAATCCCTTGAGCGAAGACGCCCTTCTCCAGGGCCAGCTCGCAGAGCCCCATCGTCGCTTCTGCCTCGCCGACGTGGACGGGGACCACCTGGGTCGTCGAAGCCCCTACCTCAAGGCCCTCGGCGGCGAGCGAGCGCCGCAGCAAGGCGGCGTTTGCCTGTAGCCGCTCGACCAGCTGGGGTTCGACTTCGAGGATCGAAAGCGCCGCCAGCGCTGCGCCGACCGATGGTGGTGGGGGCGCGGTCGAGAAGATGAACGGCCGCGCCTGGTTAATAAGGAAGTCAGTGATCTCCTCCTTGGCGCAGACGTAGGCCCCGTAGGAACCAAGGGCCTTGCCCAGGGTGCCAACCACGATGTCGACCTCACCGCTGAGGCCGGCGGCGGAGACCGAGCCGCGCCCGCCCGGGCCGACGGCGCCGGTTGCGTGGGCCTCGTCGACCATCAGGCGCGTGTTGTGCTGGCGGGCCAGTTCGAGCAGCTCGGGGAGGGGCGCGACGTCGCCATCCATCGAGAAGACGCCGTCGCTGACGATCAGCGACGCCCGCCCGCCGGCTTGCCGCAGGCCCCAGCCGAGGTGGTCGAGGTCGCCGTGGCGGTAGACGAAGGTCTCCGCCCGCGAGAGTCGGCAGCCGTCGACGATGCTGGCGTGGTTGAGCTCGTCGGAGAAGACGACTTCGCCGCGCCCGGCAAGCGCCGCGATCGTCCCCGTGTTGGCGAGGTAGCCAGAGCCGAACAGCAGTGCCGCCCCGTAGCCCTTAAAAGTGGCGAGGCGCTGCTCGAGCTGCCGGTGCGGCTCCATGTTGCCCGAGATCAGGCGCGAGGCACCGGCGCCGGCGCCCCAGTGCAGCGCCGCCTCGGCGGCGGCGTCGCGCACCTCGGTCCGGTCGGCGAGCCCGAGGTAATTGTTCGAGCAGAGGAGGAGGACGGGCTGACCGCCGAGGGTGACGGTCGGGCCCTGCGGTCCCTCAATCAGGCGGAGTCGCCGGTAAAGCCCCCGGTCGCGGAGCTCCTCGAGCCGCTCGGCGACGTCGGTCACGCCGCCCGTGGGTAAGAAGGCGGCTTCTTCGCCTTCTTGACGACCCGCAGTTGGGTGGAGGGATCCCAGAAGTTCGCTTCCTCTTGGCTGTCGACCAGCTCGTCGATCGGCGTCGCCGGCGTCTCGCCTTCGAGCCAGCCGGAGCGGTTGTCGGGCCGCGGGTTGGCGCCGTTATCGGGTTGGCGGGCGACGTTCAGGCCCAGCTCTTCAAACATCTCCCGGTCGTCGGCGGGCTCGGCCCCGAGGGTGGTGAGGAAGTTCCCCATCATCACCCCGTTCAGCCCCGCCTTTACGGCAAGCCCGTGCAGCTCGCCGAGGTTCTCGACCCGGCCGCCGCAAAGACGGAAAAGGGCGCCGGGGATGATCAGGCGGAAGATCGCGATCCACTTCACGACCTCCCAGGGATCCATCACTTCGCGGTCGCCGAATTTCGTCCCGTCCTTTGGGATTAGGAGGTTGATCGGGACCGAGGTGGGGTTGATCTCGGAGAGCTCGAAGGCCATCTCGACCCGCTGCTCCTCGGTCTCGCCAAGGTTGAGGATGCCGCCGACGCAGGTCTCCAGGCCCGCCTCTTTGACCGCTTGGATCGTCCGCAACCGCCCCTCGTAGCGAACCGTGGTTGAGACCTCCGGGTAGTAGGAGCGGGCCGACTCGACGTTGTGGTGGACCCGCTGGACACCAGCATCTTTCAGCGCTTTCGCTCGCTCGGTCGACATGTGGCCGATCGAGGCGCAACGCTTGAGGTTGGTTTTCTCGGCGACCAGGCGGGTGCCCTCGAGGATTTTCTGGAAGTCCCGCTTGGAGAGGCCCTGGCCCTGGGTGACCATGCAGAAGCGGTGGGCGCCGGCGGCCTCGGCCGCTTCGGCGTGTTCGAGGATCTGCTCCGGCTCCATCATCGCGTGCATCGGCGTGTCGGCCTCGGCGTAGCGGGACTGGGCGCAGAAGCCGCAGTCCTCGGCGCAGCCGCCCGACTTGGCGTTGACCAGCGAGCACATGTCGGTCGAGTTGCCGAAGTTCTCCACCCGCACCTCCCAGGCGCGTTCGACCAGCGCTTCGATCTCGGCGTGGTCGGTGAGGCGGCCGTAGGCGCGAGCCTCGTCAACAGTGATCAGGGAGGACACGCGGCAAATCTAAGAATCGGGCCGGACGCTAGTCCGCCGGAGTTTTTCGTCGCTATGCGGAACAAAAGACCGGCGGACTAGCATCGGAGCCGATGGAACTAACGGTGACGCGGCGACGAAGGATGGCGCTGGGAGTTCTCATCCTGTTGGCGATTGCGGCATTCGCGCTCGGTGTGACCCTCGGAGAGGACGGGACGGAGGCGAAGTCGCCGCCGGATGTCGCCACCACCCTGTCGGCGCAGCAGCTCGCCGGCCAGCGGATCGTCGTCGGTCTGCCGGGAACCTCGATCTCGAAGGGGCTGCGCCAGGCGATCGCCCAGGGCAAAGTGGCGGGAGTCGTCCTTTTTGCCGAAAACTTCCCCAGTCGGGCGGCCGGCAAGCGCTTAATCGCCGAGCTGCAGGGGATCCGGCGGCCGCCAAAGCTGCGCGACCCGCTGTTGGTGATGACCGACCAGGAGGGCGGCTTGGTGAAGCGGGTGAGCGGCGCCCCCACCGCCTCGGCCAAGGAGATGGGGGACCGCGGCGCAACCTTTAGCGCCCGCCAGGGCCGCGACACCGCCGCCAACCTGCGCGAGGTTGGCGTCAACGTCGATCTCGCCCCGGTCCTGGACGTGGGACGGCCGGGTGGGGTGATCGCGGAGACGGAAAGAAGCTTCGGCTCGACCGCGGCCGCCGTCATTTCCACCGCGATCCCCTTTGCCAAGGCTTTGCAGGCCGGCGGCGTGGCGGCGACCGGCAAGCACTTCCCCGGGTTCGGCGCCGCGACCGAAAACACCGACTTCTCGGTCGAACGGATCGACCTCTCAAAGCGGGAGCTGCGTGCCGTGGATGAGAAGCCTTACGCCGCGTTTGTCGGGGCCGGCGGCAAGCTGGTGATGCTCAGCACCGCGATCTACCCCGCCTTCGCTGATACCCCTGCCGCCTTCACCCGGGCGATCGTCACCGGTGAGCTGCGCAACCGGCTCGGCTTCGAAGGGGTGACGATTACCGACGCGCTGGAAACGCCAGCGGTCGAAGCCTTCGGTGGTACCGCCAAGGTCGCGGTCGCCGGCGCCCGTGCCGGTGCCGAGCTGCTCCTCTTCGCGCGCCTTGGTCCGGCCGAGCGGGCCTGGAAGGCGCTGGTGGCGAAGCTGCGTTCCGGTGGTCTCAAACGCCAGGAGTTCGAGCTCTCGGTGCAACGCGTGCTCGACCTCCGCGCCGGGCTGGGCCGTTAACGCTGGCTGCGCACGTCTTCCCGCACAGCGACGGGATCGAAGACCCGAACTCCGTCGCGTCCCTCGTCCTTGGCCGCGTACATCGCCGTGTCGGCTTCGGAGAAGACGGTGGCGGCGCTGGTGCGGGGGTCGTCACCGAACATCGCTACGCCGACGCTGACCGTGACCGGCTCGGTCCCCTCCATGGAGCGGTACGCGCGTACCTCGGAGGCGATTGCTTCGGCGGCGATCTGAGCCTCCTCGCGGCTCGACCGCGGCAGGATCACCGCGAACTCATCGCCCCCGAGTCGCGCCAGCGTGTCGCTCGCCCGCGTCCGCCGTCGCAACACTTCCGCGACCTCCTGGATCAAGCGATCACCGGCCGGGTGCCCCTGCGAGTCGTTGACTCGCTTGAAGTCGTCGATGTCGAGGATCAGCAGCGCCCCGGAGGAGCGGTCGCGCCAGCTTCGCGCCATCGCCGTCGCCAGGTCCCGCTCGAAGCGCCGCCGGTTGTCGAGGCCGGTCAGCGCGTCCTGGGTTGCCTGCCGCTCCAACTCTTGCATCCGTTCTTTTCGACTGCCGGTGAGGATCAGCGCGGTTAGCAACGCCGCCAGTGAGATTCCCAGAACCGCCAGCGCGATCGGCAGGCTGAGTCCGGGCCCATCGGGGTCCTTCACGGTCAGCGCCCAGGTGCGATCGGCAATTTTAAGCGGCACCGAAGCGCCGCCGCTGAGGTCCTCGGTCGCGCCGAAGACGGTGATGCCGCCGGCCTGTAGTTGCAAGTGCACGCCGGGCGAGACGGTTTCTGCCGCCGCCGTGGCAAGGTCCTCGATCCGGAAACTGCCGGCCGCGAAGCCGACCAGTGCGCGCTGGCGTTGGGCAGCCGTCTTGACCGGCGCCCCATCGTGGTAGACGGCGCGGAAAACGGCGATTCCCGTGCCGCCGATCAACAATGGGCCGACCGGGGTTGAGGTGGCGACGCCACTGGAGGCCGCCCGGTCGAGGAAGGCGCCGCGGAATGGATCCTGGCCGAGGTCATAGCCGAGCGCCCGCTCCGTCGATTGCTCGGCGGTCGCGTAGGTGACTGGGAAGTAGACCGACTGCGGGTCGGCCCGTCGGAATTTGCCTGGGAACACTTTCTCGATGATGCCGATGCCGTGACGTTGTTCGTACATCCCCCGCTTCGCCCCGGGCACGCGGAGGATGTAGGCGGTTGCCGAGAGCGCTCCTTGCCGCAACAGGGTGTTGCCGTAGACCTGAAACTCGTGGCGGCTGAGGTCGTCCTCGGCCTTGAAGAAGGCGGCGGCGCTGGAGAGCTGGTCAACCGAGAGCCCGGCCACTGCTTCCATCTGGTGCGCCGCCCGGATCGCCTCGTCCTGCTGCATCTGATTGAAGTCCTCGCGGTCGTCCTGGTAGACGAGGAAGGCGGCGAGGACCGAGCCGACTGCGACCAGGGTGACCGCGGCGATGCCGAGCCAGAATCGCCGCCTCATGAGGGCACCGCCGCCAACGACTCCCAGAGGTAGAGCGAAGCGAGGCTGCGGTGCGGCCGCCAGGGCTCGCCGATCTCCAGCACTTGCTTTGGCGGTGGCATCGCCTCCAAGCCGTACTCGATCTGGATCGCTTTGCGGATTCCAAGATCACCGCCGGAGAGGACGTCGGGCCGTTCGAGGTGGAAGAGCAGGAACATCTCGGCGGTCCATTGGCCGAGGCCGCGGACGGCGACGATCTCCTCGATCACTTCCTCATCGCTGAGCTCGTTGAGCCGGTCCAGCTCGAGCTCGCCGCTGAGGACGTGGGATGCGAGGTCGCGGATGTATTCGGTCTTGCGACCGGAGAGGCCGGCGGCTCGCAGGTCCTCTTCGCGGGCCTCCAATAGCTGCTCCGGCGAGGGAGTGGAGCCGTCGAAGAGGTCGATCACCCGCAGGTAGATCGTGCGCGCCGCTTTGGTTGAGAGCTGCTGGCCGACGATTGCCCGCAGCAACGCTCCGTAGGCGTCGTTGGGACGCTCCTCGCTGCGCCGTTTGAGCCGAGTGGCGATATCGATTTTCCCGACCCGCTCGATCAGCGCCGCCATCGTCGGATCCGAGGCGGCAAGGGCTTTGCGTGCCTTGGCGTTCACCGTCCCGACCACTGCGGGCGCCGCTTCTCGGCGAAGGCGCGGATTCCCTCGCGGAAGTCGGCCGAGGAAAAGCAGGATTCCCGCAGAGCGACGAGGCCCGCCTCCTGCTGCTCGGTCAGTTCGGGGTTGTCGTTGAGCAGGTCGATCGCGCGTTTGTTGCCGCGCATCGAGAGCGGCGCGTTCTCGGCGATCGCGGCGGCGAGAGAAACCGCGATGTCGCCAACGGCGCCGTCGTCGACGACTTCGGTGACCAGGTCGATCTGTCCTGCCCGCTCGGCGTCGAGATTGCGGCCGGTGAGGAAGAGCTCCTTAGTGTGAGCGAGGCCGATCGTGTCGAGGAACTTGCGCAGCCCGGTATGGCCGTAGATCAAGCCCAGTTTTGCCGGCGGCATCCCCAGCTTGGCACTGCGGGCGCAGATCCGCAGATCGCAGGTGATCGCCAGCTCCAACCCGCCGCCGAGGCAGTGACCGTTGATCGCGGCGATCACCGGCCAGGGGTGGTGGGAGATCGCCTCCATCGCGGCGTGGAAGGGGTGAGCGACCAGTGCCTCGGCGTCGCGTTCGAAGGTTTCCTCGGGAATGCCGGCGATGTCGTAGCCGGCGGAGAAGAGCGGCGGGGCGCCGGTAATGACGATGCAGCGGGTCTCGATCCCCCGGTCGAGTTGCGGCAGGACCTCGGCGAACGCGTCGAGAATGTCGTGGTCGAGGGCGTTGCGCCGCTCCGGATTGGAGATCGTCAGTCGAGCGACCGAATCTGCCGGCCGGTCGAGGAGGAGCTTGCCGCCAGCCAGCTGCTCGTCCACGTCGCTACTCCAACACCACCAGGACGTCGCCTTCGCTGACTGACTGACCCTCCTCGCAGCGGATCTCCTTGACGACGCCATCGTCTTCGGCCTCGACCGGAATCTCCATCTTCATCGACTCAAGGATGACGACGGTGTCGCCGTCGGAAACCTCGTCCCCGACTTTGACCTCGATTTTCCAGACGTTGCCAGTGATGTGTGCCTCGATGTCTGCCATGGCCGGGGACAATAACCCGACCATGGGACCCGAACAGGCGGCAGGGACTGAAGCGACGCTGGCGGCAATCGTCGCGGCGCGCAACGAGGCCGATCGGATCGGGGAAACGGTGCGATCGTTGCGGGCAGTTTTCCCCCGGGCCCGGATCTGGGTCGCCGACGATGCCTCCGAGGACGGCACCGCGGAGGCGGCGCTGGCGGCTGGCGCCGAGGTGGTGAGCCGCGGCCGGCCGCACGGCAAGGGCGCCAATGTCACCGCGGCGGTGGCGGCGGCGCTTAGCGTCGAGGAGTCACCGGCGATCGTGCTGCTCTGCGACGGCGACCTGGGCGAGACGGCGGCGAGGCTGGCGCCGCTGGTGGCGGCGGCGCGAAACGACGAGTGCGATCTCGCCGTAGCTGCCTTCAGCCGGCGCGTCGGTGGCGGCTTCGGTCTCGCCCTCGGGTTCGCCCACTGGGCGATCCGCCACCTTTGCGGGGTGAAGACCACCGCGCCGATCTCCGGCCAGCGTGCGCTCCGCGTCGAGGCCCTGCGCGCGGCCCTGCCCTTCGCCCGCGGCTACGGGATGGAGATCGGGATGACGGTTGATGTGGTCCGCGCTGGCTACCGCTTGCGCGAGTACGAGTTGGACCTCGAGCACCGGGCGACCGGGCGCAATCTCGCCGGTTTCCTCCATCGCGCCAGGCAGCTACGGGACTTCCTCCGTGTCTTCGTCACGCGGCGCCTTGGTCGCGCCTCTTAAAGTGGTTCTGATGTTGGGTCGGGGAAAGAGAGTCGTAACGGTCGTCGCTGTGACGACCTTCCTCTGCGTGGCCTCGCTGGCCAACGCCGAGCTGATCGAGCGCGGCGATCTCTTCGTCAAATTCAGCGGCGGGATCGCGCCGACGACGCTTCCCAGGCAGGAGAAAGCGCCGATCGAGGTCAAGGTCGCCGGCACGATCAGATCGCTCTCGGGGGAGCACCCGCCGGCTCTGCGCTGGATCGCGATTGCGATCAACCGCGGTGGCGAAGTCGACACCCGCGGGTTGCCCCGCTGCGATCGCTCAGAGATCGAGCCAGCCACCGGTAAGCAGGCGCTCGACGCCTGTGGGAAGGCGCTAGTAGGCGTCGGCCGCTACCGGGGGGCGCTGGCGCTGCCGGAACAGAACTCTTTCCCACTGCAGGGCCGGATCCTCGCCTTCAACGCGATTGTCGATGGCCAGCGGGCGATCCTCGCCCACATCTACGGCAGCTATCCCGTGCCCAACAGCCGCATCATCGTCTTCCGCATCCGTCGCTCCAGCGGCACCTACGGGACGATCCTCACCGCGGCGCTGCCGGCCCGACTCAACCGCTTCGGCTACCTGAAGGAAATCAGCCTCAACCTGCGCCGGACTTTCACTCAGGGCGGTCGCACCCGCAGCTATCTCAGCGCCGCCTGCGGAGCGCCCCCGGGCTTCACCGTCGGCGTCTTCCCCTTCGTCCGCGTCTCGATGACCTTCTCCGACTCGCGCAAACTGTCCTCGACCCTGATCCGCACTTGCAAGGTCCGGGGCGGGCGCCGGTGATCCTGGCGATCGACCAGGGGACGACGGGTACCACCTGCCTCGTCTTCGACCGCGAGGGGGCGATCGTCGGCCGCGCCTACTCCGAGTTCCAGCAGTTTTTCCCCCAGCCGGGATGGGTGGAGCACGACGCCAATGAGATCTGGGAGGTAACGCGGCGGGTAGCGGGCGAGGCGATCGCCGCCGCCGGGATCGCGGGCAGTGAGCTCGATGCGATCGGAATTACCAACCAGCGGGAGACCGTCGTCGCCTGGGATCCGGACAGCGGCGAGCCGGTCCACCGGGCGCTGGTCTGGCAGGACCGTCGCACCGCGGGGCGCTGCGATGAGCTGCGCGAGGCGGGGCACGGGCCGCTGGTGCGCGAGCGGACGGGGCTGACCATCGACCCCTACTTCTCCGGGACCAAGATCGAGTGGCTGCAGCGGAACGCTGAGGGCGCAGAGCGGGCGGTTTTTGGCACGGTCGACTCTTGGCTCCTCTTCAAGCTCACCGGTGAGCACGTCACCGACTACACGAACGCCTCGCGGACGATGCTGTTCGACATTCGCCGCCTCGACTGGGATCCGGAGCTCTGCAACCTGCTTGGAGTCGACCCGGCCCGGCTACCGCGCCCGCGACCGTCCAGTTGTGTATTCGGAACTACCACCGAGTTCGGTGGCGAGGTGCCCGTGGCGGGTGTGGCGGGCGACCAGCAGGCGGCGCTCTTCGGCCAGGCCTGTCACCGACCCGGGATGGCGAAGAACACCTACGGCACCGGCAGCTTCGTCCTCCTCAACAGCGGCTCGGAGCCGCCGCCGGTCTCCGAGGGGCTGCTCGGCACCGTCGCCTGGGGCTTGGGCGACAAGGTCACCTACGCGCTCGAGGCCTCGATCTTCGTCACCGGCGCCGCGGTCCAGTGGTTGCGCGACGGCCTCGGGATCATCGAGGCGGCGGCGGAGACCGAGGCCCTCGCCGCCTCGCTCGATTCCAACGATGGGGTCTACTTCGTCCCCGCCTTGACCGGGCTTGGCTCGCCCCACTGGGATCCCTACGCGCGCGGCACGATCGTCGGCCTCACCCGCGGCAGCGGCCGCGCCCACTTGGCCCGGTCGGCTCTGGAGGCAATCGCCTACGAGACGGTCGATGCGGTGCGCGCGCAAGAGGCTGCTGCCGGCGAGCGGCTGGAGTTGTTGCGGGCCGACGGCGGTGCCGTTGCCAATCGTTGGCTGATGCAGTTCCAAGCGGACATCCTTGGTGTACCTGTCTCTGTGCCGGAGATCGCCGAGACGACCGCCCTTGGCGCCGCCTACCTGGCCGGCGTTGCGACCGGGACCTGGACGGTTGACCAGGTGGGGGAGATGTGGCGCGAGGCCGATCGTTACGAGCCGACGATGGCGGCGGGCCAGCGCGAAGAGCTACTGGCGGATTGGAGACGAGCATTGGAGCATTCGCGCGAATGGGCGAGATGAAGCCGCAGGTCTACAAGGACCCGCGCCCCGCCGAGTACTTTCAGCAGTTCCACGCAGCGGCCCGCAAGGGAGTCGGCTGGACCTACACCTTCGCCCGCATCATCCTTACCTTGCCGACCTTGCTGATCTGGCGCGTGCGGCAGATCGGGGTCGAGAAAGTGCCCAAGGACGGACCGCTGGTCCTCGCCCCCAACCACTTCAGCCAGATGGACCACTTCTTCGTCGGCGTCTACCTGCGTCGGAAGATCCGCTTCATGGCCAAATCGCAGATGTTCGGACCGCCGGTCCTCACCTACATCTACAAGCACGGGGGTGTCTTCCCGATCCGGCGTGGGCACCACGACGAGGAAGCGATTGAGACCGCCCGGGTCTTGATCGACCAAAGGGAAATGCTGCTGATTTATGCCGAGGGAGGACGCTCCCGCTCGCAACAGCTGGGGGAGCCGAAACCGGGGATCGGCCGGATCGCGCTGGAAACCGGGGCGCCGATCGTCCCGGTTGCAATCTACGGCTCCGAGCGGGCTCGTCAGTGGAAACGACTGCGCTTCCCCAAGGTCACGGTCCAGTTCGGCGAGCCGGTCAGCTTCCCGGTTGAAGGGTCGCCCAGTAAGGAGCGCCAGCTCGAGATCGCGGGCGAGATCTTTGCCCGGGTGCGGGAGATGTACGAAGCGCTGGCCCGGAAGGACTAGCTACTCGTAGCGCTGCTCGATCCCGGCGTAGAAGTCAGGATCGTGCCCCGGCGTGATCACCGCGTCGGGGAACTGTGAGCGGAAGAGGCGCAGCTCCTGCAGCGAGCGGCGCATGTTGTGGGAGTCGTAGGGGCGTGGGGGTGGCGGAACGCTGCCGTCGAGCTGGTCGATCAAGTACATCGTGTCGCCGCCGATGACAAAGTCGCGCTCGGCGAGGCGGCAGACCACCGACATGTGGCCGGGGCTGTGGCCGGGGGTGTAGGCGAGGTGGATCGAGCCGTCGCCGAAGAGGTCAAAGGTGCGGCCGAAGCTGGCGTAGGAGTCGATCCCGGCGCGGTCGAAGTCGACCGTGCGGTAGTCGAAGGCGTAGTCGTAGTGGGCGCGGCGGTAGCCGTTGAGGAGCGCGTTTACGCCCCCGGCGGCGGCCTCCCACTCGGTGGCGCTGATGACGAAGGTCGAGTCGGGGAACTCGGAGATCCCCGAGGTGTGATCGAGGTGGAGGTGGGTCATCACCACGATCGGCAGCTCGCTGGGCTCGAGGCCGCGTTTGCGCAGCTGCGAGGGGACGTCTTCCCCCGCCTCGAGGACGGGCTTGCCGATGCGGGCGCTGAGCGAGCCGAAGTTCTGGCGGGGATCAGTGGCGATTGACGGATGCAAGCCGGTGTCGACGAGGATCGCGCCGGCGCTCGGGTGGCGGATCAGGAAGGCCGGCACCGGGACCACGTTCTCCTTCGATCCCAGGAACAGAGCCTTGGCCAGCTTGGCGGTGATGAAGCGGCCGCCGGGGCTGACCATCATCTCCCGCGCGAAGTCGACGTGTCCGGCGATCAGCGGTTCAACCGCGACGGTGGCGCGCGGAGTGCCGCCGGCAAGCGGCTCGTGCAGCGGGGTGGGTTCGACGGAAAGGCCCATCGGCGGCACATTTACGCAGTTCTGCTCGCCTATAGGCTTGCCCCTCGATGGCTGAAAGCTCCCATTCGCAGGTGTTCCGGGACGGTTTGCTCGAGGGCCAGGTCTGCGTGGTCTCCGGCGCCGGCAGCGGCCTCGGCCGCGAGACGGCGCTGGAGCTGGCGCGCCTTGGCGCGACCGTCGTCGCCTGCGGCCGCCGCGAGGAGCCGCTGGCCGAGACCGCTGCGCTCGCCGCCGGGCTGCCGGGGCGCTTCGAGTTCGAGACCCTGGACATCCGCGAGGAGGAGCCGGTCGGGCGCTTCTTCGATGGCCTGTTGGAGCGCCACGGCCGCCTCGACGTGCTGGTCAACAACGCCGGCGGCCAGTTCCTCAGTCCGGCCGAGGCGATCAGTCCCAAAGGCTTCAAAACGGTGATCGACCTCAACGTGCTGGGCACCTGGTTGATGACCCACGCCGCCGCGACCAAGGTCTTCATCCCGCAGGGGAGCGGCAAGGTCCTCAGTGTCACCCTCTCGCCGCACAACGGGATGCCGGGGATGGTTCACTCCGGTGCCGCCCGCGCCGCGGTCGAGAACATGATGCGGACCCTGGCCATCGAGTGGGCCCGGTTCGGGATCAAGACCGTCGCCCTTGCCGCCGGCCAGTTCGCGACCGAGACGCTCTTGACCAAGTATCCGCAGGTGGTCGTCGACAACCTCGAGCGCTCGATCCCGATCGGCCGCGCCGGGCGGCCGGAGGAGATGGCCTGGCTCGTCGCCTATCTCGCCTCGCCGGCCGGGGACTTCTATTCAGGGACGACGATCACGCTCGATGGCGCCCGCGACAACTGGGCCGGCCCCTGGCCGCCGGAGGCGATCGCCACCGAGTCGGGCGACCCGGTGGCGGAGGAGCGCAAGCCGCGCGGCTAGCGCGGCTCGAGCACGACCAGCGGAATCTCGCGGCCTTTGCTGCGGACCGCGTAGTCCTCGTAGCCGTGGTAGGCCTTGACGGCCATCGCCCAAAGGCGGTCGCGCTCCTCCGGTTTTGCCACCCGCGCATGCACTGGCCGGATCTCGCCCTTAACCTGCACCGCGGTGTCCGGGTTGGCCATCAGGTTGTGGTACCAGGCGGGATTCTTGGGGAAACCGCCTTTGGAGGCGACGATCACGAGGTCCTTGCCGTCGGGTACGTACAGCAGCGGCGAGGTGCGCTTGATCCCGCTCTTCGCCCCGACGTGGTCGAGCAAGAGCATCTTGCCCGGCACGCCGGGGATGGTGTGCCCGAGGCGCCCACCCGTGTGCTTGTAGAGGAACGTGTGGGCGCCCATAAAGCGGCGGGTAGCAGGCCAGATCTTGTCCGCTACGTCTAGGTAGCGGGGTGGCCGCCTGCTCCCTGCCGCTTGTGAGCTCATCTCAGGTGTACATCCCGCCGAACATGCCACCGGTCACGTTCAGAACCTGGCCGTGCATGTAGTTGGCAAGGGGGGAGGAGAGGAACAGGACCGGGCCCGAGGCCTCCTCTGGGGTGGCCGGACGGCCGAGCGGGATGATCGCCGAGGCCATCGCCCGCATCTGCTCGGGGATGCCCAGCTCGATCTTCTCGCCGGTCGGCGAGGTCATCTCTTCACCGGCCTCTTTGGCGGCGGTAAGGCGGGTTTCGACGAAGCCGAAGGCGACCGCGTTGACGTTGATCTTGAACTGGCCCCACTCCTTGGCGAGGGTTTTGGTCAGGCCGACGACGCCCATCTTCGCGGCCGAGTAGTTGACCTGGCCGGCGTTGCCCATCATCCCGGAGGTCGAGGAGACGTTGACGATCTTGCGGAAGACCTCTTTGCCTTCGCCGCGCTCGGCCTTGGCCGCCTCACGCCAGGCCGGGGCCAGCGCCCGGGCGACTCGGAAGGGGACGATCGTGTGGATGTCGAGCATCGCCTGGAACTGCTCGTCGCTCATCTTGTGGGCGACGCCGTCCCAGGTGTAGCCGGCGTTGTTGATGCAGATGTCGACCGCGCCGAAGGCGTCCTGGGCGGCCTTGACCAGCTCGTCGGCGGCGCCCTCCTTGGTCAGGTCCCCGGCGAAGACGGCGGTCTCGCCGTTGATCTCGCTGGCTGCCTGCTCGGCGACGTCGGCGTCGAGGTCGTTGATCAGCACCTTGGCGCCCTCGTTGATGAACATTTCCGCGGTCGCGCGCCCAATTCCGCGCGCCGACCCGGTGACGATCGCCGCTTTCCCGTCCAGAAGTCCCATTACTCCGTCTCTCCTTCGCTCGATGAAAAGTCGGCTGGGGAGGCTATCGGGATTGAGCGATCCTGGTTGACTGGCCAGTCGGCTCAGTTGAGGCGCGTGCCGCCATTCTCCGTGATCGTCCAGTGCGGGTTGTGCGCGATCTCCCAGGGATGGCCGTCGGGGTCGAGGAAGACGGCGCTGTAGCCGCCCCAGAAGGTTTCGGCCGGCTCGCGCCCGATTGTCGCGCCGGCGGCGCGAGCTTCCTCGATTGCCGCGTCGACCTCAGCGGGGGAACCGAAGTTGAGGGCGAGGGTGGTTCCACCCCAGCCACCACCGTCCGTGATGCAGCTGTCCTCCGCCAGTTGCGCCCTGTCCCAGAGCGCGACCACCATGTCCCCGGCCTGGAAGAAGACCACGTCGTCGTCGGGCCCGGCTCCGGTGCGCCAGCCGAGAGCTTCATAGAAGCGGCGCGAACGCTCCAGATCGGCGACGCCGAGGGTGATCAGGCTGACCCGTTGCTTCATCCTGCTTCAAAACCGTAGCGGGCCGTTTCGGTACGACAACGGTTCCGTGATCGACCCCCTGATGTTCTGTGGCGAATGCACGATGACAACGTGTCCAAAGACAGGCACAATCGGTAGCGATGACGGTTCTCATTGCGTACGCGTCGAAACGCGGTTCGACTGCCGAGATCGCCGAAACCGTGGCTGCGACGCTGCGTCGCGAGGGGCTCGGCGTCTGCCTTGAACCGGTTGACAAGGTCCAGAATCTCGAGCGCTACGACGCCGTCGTACTTGGAAGCGCTGTCTACTTGAAGCGCTGGCGCGGTGATGCCAAGCATTTCCTTAAGAAGCACCGCAAGGCCTTGCGGCAGATGCCCTTCTGGGTTTTTAGCTCGGGG
The DNA here is from genome assembly GCA_036519395.1 of Solirubrobacterales bacterium. Classification (GTDB taxonomy): domain Bacteria; phylum Actinomycetota; class Thermoleophilia; order Solirubrobacterales; family 70-9; genus VAYN01. Next base: position 46,937 of record DATDLJ010000072.1, read on the forward strand.
CCGGTTGGCGATCCGGCCAGCGACAATCCGGATTGGCTGGAGCCGCCGAAGCTGGCGGAGAAGATTGAGGACCTGGGGGGAAGGGGGCACGTCGTCTTCGGCGGTTGTGTGCCGGCCGAGCCGCAGGGGGCGATAGAGAGGGCGATGGTCGACGGGGTTCCGAAGGAGTTCCGCGACCGCCGCGACTGGGACGAGATCCGCGCCTGGGCCAAGCAGGTCGCGTCTGATCTCGTCCCGGTCCCTTCCTAGTCGCTCGCGGCAAGTGCGACGAGGTCGCTGGGGCGCAGCAGCGCCACCAGCGTCGAGCCATCGACGATCGCCAGCCCGCCCTTGCGCATCTTCACCCGGCCGCCGGTGAGCCGCGCGACCTCGCCGGAAAAGTCCGGCTCGTGGCCGACGAGGAGGACGTCGCCGCGGCCGGCGGCGAGGGAGAGCGAGTCGAAGCTGCCGCCGCGCAGCTCGCTCGCGGTCTCCGGTTCGATTGAGAGGGACTCGCAAGCGAGCCGCGCGGTCTCGGCCGCCCGCAGCTTCGGGCTGGCTAGGCAGGCGTCGACCCCGGCGCCCATTGCGGCCAGCGCTTCGCCAGCGGCCCGAGCCTGGCGTTCGCCCTTCGCGGTCAGCCGGCGGGCGGCGTCGTCGCCACGGCCGTCTTCGGCGTCTCCATGCCTGAGTAGATAGATCAACTTTTCAGTCCATATTGCAGGTCAAACATCTGTTGGCTTCAGGTTTTCGATTTGTTAGCCGATGCACATGTCTAGTATGCCGCGGATGCTTTCCACCCCCAGTCGCAAGCTGGTGGTTGCCGTGCTCGCAGCGCTTGCCCTCCTGGCGGCGCCGACCGCAGCCGCTCCTGCCGGCAAGATCGTCATCTACGGCGCCCACTCGGGCTCGACGCTGACCCTGACCACCAAGAACGACAGGATCGTCGTCAAAGGCAAGATGGCTCGCCATCATCCGCCTGGCTGTCGGTTCACCCGCGGCCACCGGGTCGCCGTCTGTTCGACCCGCAACGCTTCCTCGATCGAGCTCCAGATGGGGCCCTCGGGCGATTTTGTCCGGGTGGCCGATCGTCTCCCGGTTCCACTGACGATCTACTTGGGCAACGGTTCCGACAAGTTCATCGGCAACGGCGAGCGCGACACCTGCTTCCCCGGCGGCGCCCGCCGCAACCGCTGCATCGGCGGCGGTAATAACGACACCTGCATCACTGGCCCCCGCAACAGCGACTGCGTCGGTGGCCCTGGCAACGACTACTGCCGCCACGGCACCGGCAGCGACGGCTGCTGGGGCGGTGAGGGTGACGACATCTGCGTCATGGGTCCTGGCCAGGACGGCTGCCACGGCGGACCGGGCAACGATCGCCTCTACGGCGGCCCCCAGCCCGACCAGCTCTACGGCGGCCCCGGCCGCGACTACTGCAATGGCGGCCCCGGCTGGGGTAAGTCGCACACCTGCGACACCGGACCCAGGCGTTAGCTCTAGATTGCAGCGGTGCCGTTAGGCGCCAAATTCAACGCCTTCAGCCAGCTGCTGGAAGACGGCTGGCCGGTGATCATCACCTTCATGGCGATCATTGTGGTCGCCCTGTTGATCGTTTACTGGCCGCGGGTTGCGGCGCGGATCGAGCGACGCTGGTTCCGTAGGCGCTAGTTGCTCTCGCCCGCAGGGGAGAGCTGGAGGATCGGGATCGTGCGATTGGTGTTGGCCGCACGCTCGCGGTAGGAGGCGAAGGGAGGAAAGACGCGGTCGGCCAGCGCCCAGATCCTCGCCCGCTCTGCCTCGTCTTCGATTACCTCAACGCGGTACGGCTCACCGTTCAGCTTCACCTCGCGGTTGGCGCGGGCGTTGTAGAACCAGGACGGGTTCTCGGGTGCACCCGCCTTGGAGGCGATCAGCGTCACCTTGTCGCCGTCGTGGAAGTAGATGACCCCGTTGCGCCGCGTCTCCCCCGACCGCGCCCCGCGCGTCTCGAGCAGGGCGGTTGGTATGACCAGGCCGGTTCCGATCCGGCCGCCGGTCAGCCGCAGGAGGATCGGATCGACCTTCCAGCCAACATGTCGCGAGAGCCAGAAACCCAGGCGGGAGGCCACGAGTTGGGCCCAGGCTCGATAGAGATAGCCGCGAGGACGCTGCGGGTCCACGTGGCGGAGCTTGCGGGTCATGACCGTTGACTTCCCGCTAGTCCCGGCTGTCTTGGTCGGGTGCCGATCCTGCGCTTGGAGCGGTCGGTGGCTCAGGGTCCGAAGGCGTTCCGTCTCGCGCCGCATCTTGAAAATCCAGGGCTGAGCGGATCAGCCCTTCGACGTAGAGTTTCAGTGCCTCTCGCGCTTCGGCTTCGGGATCCGTGACATCGGTCTTCGAGAAAGGCCCTACTCGATCAAACTGCGCCCCGACCTCATGCAGGAGTCCGAACGGGTGATCCCGAACCAGGCGTTCGCGGTTGAAGGCATAACGGAGGTTGCGGGCCACCACGTTTCCAGCCCCAGTCGCCGCTGCCGCGGGGGCAATCGGGTCGCCGAGGGCGACAGCGCTGGCACCGATCAACGCGTTCCAGAAGAAATGGACACGATTTTCTTTGAGTGCGGCCTCGAGATCGGCCAGAGCTGGTTCAACGCGATTCACCATTACTGCGCGGGCTTCTTCTGCTGCCGCCGAAGGAGAATCGGCTTCTATCGATTTGGCCAAATCGATCAGGGCGCTGCGAAACCGCCCCATAAGGGCACGGTTCTTGTCTCGAAAGGCGAGTACGTCTTCGACGCGGCACTCGCCGCTGACACGGACGCCTTGAGCAGCGACTTGAATCAGCATTCCCTCTGCAGGGGCGGCACTTTGATCGGCGGCGGGGAGGGTTGCGGCGCTGGCGGCAATCGGGTCCAGGGCCACCGGGGCCACGCCTCGCTCGACCGCGAGGAGCAAAGAATCTCTTGCGCTGTTCCTCAGGTCCTCCAGTGCGGCATCAACAGCGGTTTCAGCCAGCTTTGATGGAAGGTCTGGATCTGGGTAGGCGATTGAGTCTGGACGGGCGATTGACTTCCACGGCAAGGCCATCCACATTTCCATTGCCTCGGTCGACGATTTCGGCAATTCCGCGGCAGGAGTGCGCGGTTTGAGTCGGATCAGGCCCTCGGATACCAGTTCCCGCCAGATTTCCGCTTCGACGGAATCGTCGTCGGTATATCGATCAGACGATCTAACGTCGAGGCCGTCCCAAACGAGCAGCATTGATAGGAGCTGCTCGGATTTGGGCCATTTCATCCCAGGCAGGACGAGTGCTCTGGCAAGCTCAGCCACTGGGGTTCCCTTCAGGAATTGCCTGGTCCACGTCGTGAGAATAGTGGTGCGAGGGTTGGCTCCCCAGGTCTACAACCCCATCGTTTTGCCGATGATCTCTTTCATGATCTCGTCGGTGCCGCCGCCGATTGGGCCTAGGCGGGCGTCGCGGACGGCTCGCTCGATGCCGTACTCGCGCATGTAGCCATAGCCGCCGTGGATCTGGAGGGCCTGGTCGGCGATCTCCAGGACGGCGCGCTGGGTGACCAGCTTCGCCATCGAGACCTCCTGGATGCAGTCCTGATCGCTGTGGAAGAGGCGAAGGGAGTTGTAGGTGAGGGCGCGGCTGGCCTCGGCTTGGGTCGCCATCTCGGCGACTTGGTGGCGAATCGCCTGGAATTTGCCGATCGGGCGGCCGAAGGCTTCGCGCTCGAGGGCGTAGGCGACGCTGACCTCGATCAAGCGCTGCATCGCGCCGACGGCGCCGATCGCCATCAGCAGTCGCTCCCAGGCGAAGTTGGCCATGATCAGTTTGAAGCCGCCGTTTTCCTCTCCAAGCAGGTTCTCGGCTGGCACCTCAACGTCGGTGAAAGAGATTTCGCCGGTGTCGGATGAGTGCCACCCCAGCTTCTCCAGCTTGCGGCTGACCTCGTAGCCGGGCATCTCGCGCTCGAGGACGAGGAAGGAGATGCCGCCGTGGCCGCCCTCCTCATTGGTCTTGCAGGCGCAGACGAGGAAGTCGGCGCGGACGCCGTTGGTGATGAAGGTCTTGGCGCCGTTGACGATGTAGGTGTCGCCGTTGCGTACGGCGGTGGTCGTGAGCGAGGCGACGTCGGAGCCGGCGCCCGGCTCGGTGATCCCGAGGGCGCCGATCTTCTCGCCGGCGATTCCAGGCACCAGCCAGCGCTGCTTCTGCTCCTCGGTGCCGAAGTTGAAGATCGGTGGCATCGCGATCGAGGCGTGGGCGTTGAGGCCAGCGGCGACGCCGCCGGAGCCGCCGGAGCGGGCCAGCTCCTCGACCCAGACCGCGTCGTGGAGGTGGGTGCCGCCCTGGCCGCCCAGCTCCTCGGGAAACTTGAGGCCGAGGAAGCCGAGCTCGGCGCAGCGGGAGTAGAGCTCACGGGGGAATTCCCGCGCCGCCTCCCATTCGTCGACGTGCGGTGCGATCTCCTTGGCGACGAAGCGGGAGACGGTTTCCCGCAGCTCCTCGTGCTCGTCGCCGAAGGGGGGGAGGGTGGCGCGGGCGCCGCTGTCCTTGACGACGGTCACGAAGCACTCTCCTTGCTCGCCGGCGCTTCCCAGTCGGCGAGCATCCGGTAGCCGCGGCCCTCGTGGTCGAAGCCGAGTAGGTCGCCCTGAGGATTCTTCTTGCCGCCGTGGTGGTAGGCGCGCACCTCGGCGATCTTGCCGTCGCGGAAGCGGAACCACTCGGTGCCCCGGTCGAGCCGCTGCTCGCCGCTCTTTGGGTCGCGCCAGGTCATCGTCCACTCGATCGCGACTTCGTCGTCGGCCACGATCAGGTTCTCGATGTACCACTGGGCGTCGATCGTTGAGACGCCGAGGGCGGCGAGGTCGCCAATGGCCTTCGATCCCTCATGCGGGCCGAGGCGCGTGTAGTAGTGGGTCGCGTCGTCGGTGAAATGCGATGAGACCGCCGCGGCGTCGCCGGTGTTCAGCGCCTCGTAGTACGAGCGGACGTGGTCAGCGTGCGACACCGCGGATGCCTCCTGGGTCGGAGCTGCGGCCTACAGCCCGTAGCTCCGCCCGATCACGTCGAGCATCACCTCGTCGGTGCCGGCGCCGATCCGGTTGAGGCGAACGTCGCGGTAGGCGCGCTCGATCTCGTACTCCTTCATGTAGCCATAGCCGCCGAGGATCTGGATGCAGTCGTCGGCGACCTCGCAGGCGATCCGCGAGGAGAAGAGCTTCGCCATCGTGATCTCCCGCACCGGGTACTCGCCGTTGCCGAAGCGCCAGGCGGTCGCGTAGGTGAACTGCTTCGCCGCCTCGGTCTTGGTCGCCATCTCAGCGAACTTGTGGCGGATCGCCTGGAACTTGCCGATCGAGCGCCCGAAGGCTTCGCGCTCCTTCGCGTACTCAAGGGTCTTCTCGATCATTCGTTCACAGCCAGCGTGGGACCCAGCGGCGGCGACCAAGCGCTCGCCCTGGAGCTCCCAGGCGATGTGGTAGAAGCCCTTGCCGACCTCGCCGAGCACGGCATCGGCCGGGACGCGGACGTCTTCAAAGGCGAGTTCGCCGGTGTCTGAGGCGTGCATCCCCATCTTCTCCAGCTCGGCGGAGACGGTGAAACCGGGGACCTTCTCGCCGTTCTCATCGCGCAGGTCGACGACGAAGAGGGTGATGCCGGCGTGGCGCTCCTCCGGGTCGGTCTTGCAGACGAGGACGATGAAGTCCGCCCGCGGACCGTTGGTGATGAAGGTCTTGGAGCCGTTAATGACGTATTCGTCGCCATCGCGGATCGCGGTAGTGCGGATGCCGGCGACGTCGGAGCCGGCGCCCGGCTCAGTGATCCCGAGGGCGCCAACCTTTTCGCCCTTGAGGCCCGGTTCGAGGTACTTCTTCTTCTGCTCCTCGGTGCCGAGCAGGTGGATCGGGGGGAGGACCATGTCGGTCTGGACCGCGAAGCCCATATTGGTGCCGCCGGAGCCGGAGTAGCTCATGCACTCGGCGCGAACCAGGGAGTAGAAGTAGTCGCCGCCCTGGCCGCCGTACTCCTCCGGGAAGCAGAGGCCGAGGAAGCCGAGCTCGCCCGCCCGCTTCATCTTCTCGGTCGGCCAGTAGGTGTCCTCCCATTCGTTGCGGTGAGGCCACATCTCCTTTTTCACCCACGACTCCATCGACTCACGCAGGTCTTCGTGCTCCTGGCTGAAGATGAAGTGCTTGCGCCCAGCTGCGTGGTCAGGCTTGATGACGCTGGAGCCGTTGGTTGCGGTCGCCACTGTTCTCTCCTCTGGTCGTTCTCCGACGTGTCTGAGCTCGACCCACGAATGCGGTGGGAAAACTCAGACACCCCCTATGCGAAGTGGACAGTAGCACTTCCCACTTCCAGTGGAAACGCTATGGTTCGCGGGGATGGCCCAGGGAGATTTCGAGAAGGTTGCTTACGAGGTGGCGGACGGCGTCGCCACGGTGACGCTGAACGACCCGGAGAAGCGCAACATGCTCTCCGGCCAGATGCTGAGCGAGCTGGTTGAGGCGATGAAGCTGGCCAAAGCCTCCGAGGAGGTGCGCGCCGTCGTCCTCACCGGCTCCGGCGACAAGGTCTTCTGCGCCGGCGCCGACCTCGGCGGCTTCGCGGCCGACGTGCCGCTGGTCGCCAAACACTTCGCCTCCGACCTCTTCCTCGAATTCTTCCGGCTGATGCCGCGACTGGGTAAGCCCTCGCTCTGCGCCGCCAACGGCCACGTGTTGGCGGGAGGGATGGGACTTGCCCTCTCTTGCGACCTGGTGATAGCCAAACAGGGGGCGACCTTCGGTACGCCGGAGATCAACGTCGGCGCTTTCCCCTACATGATCATGTCGATCATCTACCGCAACGTCCCGCGCAAGAAGGTCAACGAGATGATGTTGCTGGGGGAGCGGCTCTCGGCGGAGCAGGCGGTCGAGTACGGCCTCGCCAACAAGGTGGTTGCGGCGGGCGAGTTCGACGCCACGGTCTCCGAGTGGGCCACGAAGCTGGCCTCGAAGAGCCCGGTGTTGATGCGGCTCGGCCACGACGCGATGTACCGCCAGCAGGACATGGCGATCGACGACGCGCTCGAGTTCCTCCGCTCCCAGCTCTCACTCACCTTCACCACCGAGGACATCGTCGAGGGGGTCACCGCCTTCTTCGAGAAACGCGACCCGCAGTGGAAAGGACGTTAGTGGCGACCGAGGAGAAATCCCCGAACCTGCTGCCGGGCGCGGCTCCGCTCGGCGAGCTGACCGAGCAGCTGCACGAGCGCCGCGAGAAGGCGAAGCTCGGCGGCGGCGAGGAGAAGATCGCCAAGCAGCACGAGCGCGGCAAGCTGACCGCCCGCGAGCGGATCGACCTCCTGGTCGACGAGGGCACCTTCGTCGAGATGGGGATTCACGGTCGCCCGCACTTCGCCCAGCGGGCGATGGACGGGGTCGAGGCGCCGGCTGACGGCGTCATCACCGGTTGGGGAGACGTCGACGGCCGGCCCACCTGTATCGCCGCCTACGACTTCACCGTGATGGCCGGCTCGATGGGGATGACCGGCGAGCTCAAGGTCACCCGCCTGCGCGAGATGGCGCTCTCGAAGCGGATGCCCTTCGTCTGGCTGCTGGACAGCGCCGGCGCCCGCATCCAGGAGGCGACCGGGTCGCTCTTCGCCGGCTCCGGCTTCCTCTTTCGCGAGGAGGTCGAAATGTCGGGCGTGATCCCGATGGTCGCCGCGATGATGGGCCCCTGCGCCGCCGGTACCGCCTACATCCCGGCCCTCGCCGACTTCGTGCCGATGGTCTCCGGGCAGGGCGCGATGGCGCTTGCCGGCCCGCACCTGGTCAAAGCCGTGACCGGCGAGGACATCTCGATGGAGGACCTCGGTGGCGCCAAGGTCCACTGCCGCAAGTCCGGCGTCGGCGACCTCGAGGTTAAGGACGACGCCGAGTGCATCGAGGCGATCAAGAAGTACCTCTCCTACTTTCCCTCCGACTGCGAGCAGAAGCCGCCGGTGCTAGAGACCGACGACCTCGACGACCGCATGTCGGAGAAGCTGATGGAGATCGTCCCCGACTCCTCGCGCCAGCCCTACGACATGTATGACGTGATCCGCGAGATCGTCGACGACGGCGAGTGGTTCGACCTGAAGCCAAAGTTCGCCAAGACCCTGATCACCTGCTTCGCCCGCTTCGGCGGTCAGCCGGTCGGGATCGTCGCCAATCAGCCCAAGCAGCTGGCGGGGATCCTCGACAACGACTCGGCCGACAAGGCGGCCCGCTTCATCAACCTCTGCGACGCCTTCAACATTCCGCTCGTCTTCCTCCAGGACGTCCCCGGCTTCATGGTCGGCTCGAAGGTCGAGCACGGCGGGATCATCCGCCACGGGGCGAAGATGCTCTACGCGGTCAGCCGCGCCACGGTGCCGAAGGTGACGGTGGTCGTCCGCAAGGCCTATGGCGCCGGCTACTACGTGATGTGCGGGAAGGCGTACGAGCCCGACCTGATCGTCGCCTGGCCCGGGGCCGAGATCTCGGTGATGGGCGCCGAGGGAGCGGTCGAAATCATCGGTCGCTCGGCGATCGAGGCCTCCGACGACCCGGAGGCGACCCGCGAGACGATGCTGAACGCCGTCCGCCAGCAGATCGATCCCTACATCGCCGGCGGCAACGCGGTGATCGACGACATCATCGATCCGCGGGAGACGCGGCCGACGATCGTCAAGGCGCTGCGGATGGCGCGCAACAAGCAGGTCGAGAAGCCGAAGAAACGCCACGGCGTAATGCCGGTCTAAGGAGGCACGATGAGCTCGTTCGACGATCCGGTGATCATCAGCTGCTCGATCAGTGGCGTGATCGCCAACCGCGACCAGTGCCCGGCGATCCCTTACACGCCGGAGGAGTACGCGGCGGAGGCGCGGCGCGCGGTCGACGAGGGCGCCTCCCAGATCCACATCCACGCCCGCAAACCGGATGGCACCCCGTCTTATGAGGTCGAGGACTTCACGGCGATCACCGAGGCGATTCTGGCCGAGGTCGGCGACGTGATCATCAATTACTCGACCGGGGCGATCGGGATCCCAATCGAGAAGCGGATCGAGTATCTACGCGCTTGCAGGCCAGACGTCGCCGCGCTCAACATGAGCTCGATGAACTACGCGAAGTACTCGAAACGGCGCAAGGACTTCGTCTTCAAGGCGGTCTTCGAGAACAGCTTCGACACGATTATCGAGTTCCTCACCGCGATGAAAGAGCTGGGGATCAAGCCCGAGCACGAGTGCTTCGATTCCGGCCACGTCGCCAACCTCGATCCGCTGATCGACATGGGGCTGCTGGAGCCGCCGCTGCAGATCTCGCTGGTGATGGGCGTTACCGGCGGAATCCGCCCGACCCCGCGTAACGTCACCCTGATGTCGGACCAGATCCCGGGCGGCCCGGAGGGGCCGAACCAGTGGCAGGTGATCGGCATCTCCCGCGACCAGTGGAAGCTGCTCGCCTCCTCGCTGATCCTCGGCGGCAACGTCCGCGCCGGGGTCGAGGACAACCTCTACCTGCCGAACGGGGAGATGTGCCGCTCCAACGGCGACCTGATCGCGAAGGCGCGGCAGATGGCCGAGGACATCGGCCGCCGCGCCGCCAGCGTCGCCGAGGCGCGCGAGCTACTGGGGGTTCCCAGGCGTGAGCGCTCTACCGCTTAGCGACGTCAAGGTCCTGGACCTGACCCGGCTGCTGCCGGGCGGGTTCTGCTCGTTGCTGCTCGCCGACCTCGGCGCCGAGGTGCTGAAGGTCGAGGACACCGGGATGGGCGACTACATCCGCTGGGCGCCGCCCTATTACGGCACCGAGGAGCAGCAAGCGCTCGGCACCCGCTCGTCTCTCTACCTCTCACTCAACCGCGGCAAGCGCTCAGTCCGGCTCAACCTCAAGAACGACCAGGGGAAGGAAGCGCTGCTGCGCCTGGTCGCCGAGCACGATGTCGTCCTCGACGGCTTCCGCCCCGGCGTCCTCGACCGCCTCGGCGTCGGCTACGAGCGGATGCGCGAGGCCAATCCCCGGATCGTCTTCTGTGCGATCACCGGCTACGGCCAGGACGGCCCCTACACCCAGCGGGCAGGGCACGACATGAACTACCTAGGGCTGGTCGGCCTGCTCGGTCTGACCGGCGCCAAAGGCGGGCCACCGGTGCAGTCTGGAGGGCAGATCGCCGACCTTGGCGGTGGCGCCCTGATGGCCGCCTTTGGGGTGATGGCGGCGCTGCACGAGCGGGGACGCTCCGGCGAAGGGCAGATGGTCGACATCTCGATGGCCGACGGCGCCCTCTCCTGGCTGGCGATGGTCGCTGGCCGTTACTTCTGCGACGAAGAGGTGCCGCAACGGGGCGAGCAGCAGCTCGCCGGCGGACTCGTCTGTTATTTGCCGTATGAGGCCAGCGATGGTTGGGTCACTTGCGGGGCGCTGGAGCCGAAGTTCTGGGCCGCCTTCTGCAACGGGGTCGATCGGCCCGACCTGATCGAGAAACAGTTTGAGGCGCCCGGCTCCGAGGCCTGGACCGAGGTCGCCGCCGTCTTCCGCTCGCGCAGCCGCGACGAGTGGCTTGCCTTCAACGACGAGCACGACTGCTGCATCGAGCCGGTCCTGGACATCGACGAGGCGCTCGATTCGGAGTTGGTGCGGGCGCGCCAGATGGTCGTCGAGCTGGAGCAGCCCGAGCTCGGCACCGTCCGCCAGCTCGGTAACCCGGTGAAGCTGAGCCGCACCCCCGCCGACCCCAGCCGCCCGGCGCCCGCCTTCGGCGAGCACACCGATGAGGTCCTAACAGAGGTCGGCTACTCCGCCGAGGAGATCACGGCGATGAAAGAGTCCGGCGCCGCCGCCGGTCCTGCCGCCGAGCCGCAAGAGGAGTTCCGCGCGTGAGTTCCACCGGCACTCCCGATACCCAGAACCAACTGCTGCGAATGGGTGAGCTGGCCGAGGCCTCCGGGGTTCCGGCGCCGACGATCAAGCACTACCTGCGCGAGGGCTTACTGCCGGAGCCGGTCAAGACCAGCCGCAACATGGCCTACTACCCACCCGAGTTCGTCGACCGGATCAAGCTGATCAAGCGCCTGCAGGAGGAGCGTTACCTGCCGCTGAAAGCGATCAAGAACGTGCTCAACGAGGATCCCGACCGAGCCAAGGCGATGCTTGAGCTCGGCGACCAGATCCTCGATCGCGCCCTTGCCGGCGAGCGCTCCCGGACTAGCGCCACCGATGTCCGCAAGCGCTACGGGTTGCCGAAGGAGGTCCTAGACCGCCTCGCCGAGCTCGAGGTGCTGACCCCCAACAGCCGCGGCTACTCACCCTCCGACGTGACGATCATCGAGGCGATCAGCCGCTTTCGCGCCGGCGGCTACGACGAGCAGATCGGCTTCACCGTCTACGACACCCTCCGCTACAAAGCGGCATTGGAAGAGCTTGTTCGCCAGGAGGTCGACGTGGTGATGGAACGGCTCGCCGGCGAGGTGCCGCCGGAGCGGGTGGTCGAGATGCTGGAAGTCGGCGCCCAGCCGCTGAAGGACCTGATCGCGGCCCTGCACACCAAGCTGATGGTCGCCGAGCTCGAGCGGCGAAGCTAGCCGGCGGCGGAAGCCAGCGCCTCGCGCTCGGCTTCGATCTCGAGGACGCAGGTGACGGCGTTGGTTTCCTCGGCCACCTCCAGCGCTTCCTCGAGCGCGGTGACCGCGCCCTCCTGGCCGGCGGCGTGTCGCGCCCGGCCAAGCGCCAACAGCGCGATCGGCAGCGACCAGCGCAGCCCGCGTTCGCGAGATACCCGCACCGCCCATTCCGCCTCGGCGACGGCCTCTTCGGTGCGGCCGACGCCAAGCAGCGCTTTGGCGCGCATCTGCGAGCGCCAGCCCTCCATCTCGCCACCAATCTTCATCGCCTCGCGGTAGATCAGGTCAGCCTCCTCGATCGAGTCGAGTGCGTCCTGGTATTCCTCGGCCGCCAGCTGCGCCCAAGCGAGGTTGGCGATTGAGAGGCTGCGTGAGAAGACGTCGCCGATCCGCTCGGTCAGTTCGCAGTTTCGCCGCGCGATCGAAAGCGCCGCCTCAACGTCGCCCCGAATCGCCAGCAGTCCGGCCTGGTTGCTGCGCACCCAGCTCGCGGTCTCCGGGTCGTCCGCCGCAGCGGCGATCTCTAGCGCGCGCTCAAAGTATGGGCCCGCGCCGTCGATATCGCCCTGCTCGCGCAGGACCATGCCTTTGCCCATCTCGGCCCAGGCGAGCGGGGTGTTGAGGATGATCCCGGCCCCGACCGAGAGGTCGCCGTCGGCGATCTCGATCAGCTCGTCAAGGGTGCGGTCGAAGCCGACGAAGTCGGCGGCGATCAGATATGCGTAGGCGCCGGCGGCGCGGATCGCGACCTGCAGATGGGGGTCACCGGCCTGGTCCGCGAGCCGGTTCATCTCCTCGACCTGCTTCAGCCACTCGTCGGTGTGGAGCTGCAGCCCCGGGCGCCCTGAAGCGGACATCTTCAGCAGCACGATCGAGTGAAGGTCGCCGCGGCGATCGGCTATCTCCTCCGCCTCGTCCAGCAGTTTGGCCTGCTCCTCCAGATCCATGCCGACCCGCCAGGCGAATTGGATCTGGGCCAGCCGGGAGGCGATCCCGAGCGCGTCGCTCTCTTCGTTCACCTCGAGTTCGCCGGACAGCTCCATCGTCTCGTGCCAAAGGCGCATCGCGTCGCGGGGCCGACTGTGGCCAGCCCAATGGGCGGCCCGGGCGGACCAGCGCGCCGCGTCGAGCGTCTCGCCACCCTGCTTCAAGTGGTCGGCGATCTGCGCCGCCCGCTCGTCGTGGCGCTCGGGCGGGATCAGCTCGATCATCGCCCGCGCCGCCGCCGCATGGGTCGCTTCCCGCTGGCTGGCCAGCTGGGTGCCGTAGGCGACCTCGCGGGTCAGGGGATGGCGGAAGGCGAAGCGCCGCTGCGGGTACATCTCGGCTTCGTAGAGGAATCCGGCGTCGATCAGCGCCTGCTGGGTGGGCTCCAGCTCGTCCTCCCCAAGCTCCGCGGTCAGCCGCAAGGCCTCCCCGCTCACCTCCTTGCCGACCACCGAGGCGACCTGCAGGAGGTGCTTGGCTTCGGCGTCGAGACGGTCGATCCGCGCCGCCAGCACGGCCTGCACCGTGACCGGGACGCCGGCGTCCTCGATCGGCCGCGCCAATCGGTAGGTGCCCTGCTCTCCTTCCAGATAACCGGACTCATCCAGCTCGCGGACGATCTCCTCGATGAAGAACGGGTTGCCGCCGGTGCGCTCGTGGATCGGCTCGTCGATCCCGTCCAGCGAGGGGTCGCAGCCGATGATGTCGCACAGCAGCTGCGCGGTGTCGTCCCGATCGAGCGGCTGCAGATCGATCGTCTCGTAGACCGGTGACTCGCTCCAACCCGGGGTGTGCTCGGGCCGGTAGTTGACCAGCACCAGGGTTGGCGTCCCGCCCATGCCCTCGACCAGGCCGTGCAGCATCATCTGACTGCCCTCGTCGATCCAGTGCAGGTCCTCGACGATCAGGACCAGCGTCTTGCGCCGAGCCGGGTTGCTGACCAAGCGGCAGAGGAATTCGCCGAGAGCTCGCCCGCGGCCCTCGGGGTTCATCTTCGGCACCGGCCGCTCGGGGTCGGGGACGCCGAGGAAGTCGAAGACCAACGGCAGATCGTCGGCGAAGCCGGGATCGAGGAGCAGCGAGCGGCCGGCGATCTTCTCGCGGGCGGTCTGCTCGGGATCCTGGTCGCCGATCCCATAAAAGGAGCGCAGCATCTGCAGGATCGGCATGAAGGGGATCGACTTGCCGTGCGATTGCGCTTGGGCCTCGAACACCTCCAGACCTTCGGCCCGGCAGCGCTGGGCGAACTCGTGGTAGAGCCGGCTCTTGCCGATGCCGGCTTCGGCAACGACCCCGACTGCAGTGGCCTCGCCATTGCGGGCGCGGGTCAGCGCCGCATCGAGCTGTTCCAGCTCTGCTTGGCGCCCGACGAACGCCGAGAAGCCGCGGACACGGGCCAGGTCAAGGCGCGAGCGCGCCTGTCCGACCCCGGCCAGCTCGAACACCTGCACCGGCCGGCTCGCGCCCTTGATCTCGAACTCGCCGAGGTCGCCAAGATCGAGGTACCCCCGGGCGAGCTCGGCGGTGCTCTCGGTCAAGTAGGCCTTGCCAGGCTCGGCCAGCGCCTCCATCCGCTGGGCGAGTCCTACGGTGTGACCGATCGCGGTGTAGGAGGAGTCGCCGCCCCCGCCGATCGCGCCGGCGACCACCTCGCCGGAGTTGATTCCGATTCGGGTCGAAAAGTTGAGTCCCTTCTCCCGCCGCAGCTCGCCCGCGTATTCGGCGACGTCGTCGAGCATCTGCAGGGCGGCGTAACAGGCGCGACTGGCGTGGTCCTCATGGGCAACCGGGGCGCCAAAGATCGCCATGATCCCGTCGCCGGTGAACTTGTCGACGGTGCCTTCGAAGCGGGTCACCGTCTCCGCCAGCAGCGAGAAGAAGCGCTGCATGATCTCGCGCCACTCCTCCGGGTCCTCCTGCTCGGCGAGATCCATCGAGCCGCTGACATCAGCGAACAGGACCGTCACCTGCTTGCGCTCGGCATCGTCCTTGACGGGTTCGTTCACGACAGCCAGAGATTACGCCCCCGGTAGCCTCACCTCTGTGCGATCTGTATTAGTCACCGGCGCCTCGACCGGAATCGGCCGCGCCACCGCGCTGCGCCTGGATGCCTCCGGTTGGCAGGTGTTTGCCGGGATTCGCGATTCGGCCGCCGCTGAGAGCCTCCAGCAGGCTGCCTCGGCGCGGCTTGTCCCGGTCACCCTTGACGTCACCGAGCCCGATCAGATTGCCGCCGCTGCCGAGCGGATCGAGCGCGAGAGCGAGGGTGGGCTCGCCGGCCTTGTCAACAACGCCGGCGTCGCGATCCCGGGTCCGCTGGAGACGATTCCGCTCGAGGACTTCCGGCATCAGCTCGAGGTCAACCTGGTCGCCTACGTCGCCGTCAGCCAGGCAATGCTTCCGCAGGTCCGCCGCGCCGAAGGACGCGTTGTCTTCGTTAGCTCGATCGGCGGCAAAGTCGCCTTCCCCTTCGCCGGCGCCTACCACGCGGCGAAGTTCGCGACCGAGGCGATCGGCGACGTCTTTCGCCAGGAGCTGCGGCCCTGGGGGCTGAAGGTCGCGATCGTCGAGCCGGGCTCGATCGATACCCCGATCTGGGAGCGCGGCCAGCGCAAAGGCGATGAGATCGAGGCCAGATCGCCGCGGACCAAAATCCTCTACGGGCCGGCGATCGAGCGCTTCCGCAAAGCGATTGAGGACACGGCCGCGCGCGGTATCCCGCCGGAGAAGGTCGCGAAGGCAATCTCGCACGCGCTCGAATCGAGCCGGCCGAAGAGTCGCTATTTGGTTGGGCTGGACGCCAAGGTGCAGGCGCGAATCCAGCCATTCATCCCAACTCCTCTGTTTGACCGAATCGTCGCCCGGGGCCTGGGCCTCTAACTTCGGGCGCCGCTGACGCCTGCTGTCGCTCATATACTGAGTGCGCCGATTGACTGGTCAATCAATGGAGGTCTCGGCGGTGCGTGTAGCGGCGGTGCAGCTCAATTCAAACGGGGACAAGGCGCGGAATCTCGCAACTGCAGAGTGCCTGGTGCGCGAGGCGGCCGGCGATGGTGCGGAATTCGTCGCCCTGCCGGAGAAGTGGAACCTGCTGGCCGGCGGTGAGGAACTCGCTGCCGGGGCGGAGTCGCTGGACGGGCCGAGCTTGAGCGCCGCCCGCGGTTGGTCCCGGGACCTGGGCATTCACCTGCTGGCGGGGAGCATTTCCGAGCGAAGAGGAGAGGGAAAGAAAGCCTCCAATACCTCGGTCTTGATTGGACCCGACGGCGACGATCTCGCCGTCTACCGCAAGATCCACATGTTCGACGTTGACGCCGGCGGCGTTGCCTATCGCGAGTCCGAGCACGAGCAGCCTGGCGACGAAGCAGTGGTCTCTCAGCTCGGCGACCTCACCGCCGGGATGACCGTCTGTTACGACCTTCGCTTTCCGGAGCTATTCCGGATTCTCGCCCTGCGCGGCGCTCGCCTAATTGCCGTCCCATCTGCCTTCACCCTCGCCACCGGCCGCGACCACTGGGAAGTGCTGCTGCGGGCGCGGGCGATCGAGAACCAGCTCTTCGTCCTGGCGCCGAACCAGTGGGGGGAGGCGCCGCCGCACTACAGCTCCTTTGGTCATTCGCTGATCGTTGATCCTTGGGGGGTAGTGCTGGCTCAAGCGTCGGACGGGGAGTGCTTCGTGGTCGCCGACCTTGACTTCGCCTCGCTCGACCAGATTCGCGAGTCGCTCCCCTCCCTTGCCAATCGCCAGCCCGGCGCCTATGTCTGGCCGCAATCGACGGAGAGCCGCGGCTGATGGCGCAGGCGCCGCCCGCTGACAAGCGCCGCTTGATCCTCGACGCCGCCGTGCGGGTCTTTGCCCGTCAGGGATTCCACGCGACCCGGGTCTCCGACATCGCCGATGAGGCGGGCGTCGCCTACGGCCTCGTCTACCACTACTTCAGCTCAAAGGACGAGGTCCTGAACGAACTCTTCATCGAGCGCTGGTCGTTGTTGCTGGTGGCGATCGAGGAGGCGGATAAGACGGCCGCCACTCCCCGCGAGAAGCTGGGGGCTGTGGCTACGTTCATCTTCGATTCCTACCGCCACGACCCGGAGCTGATGAAGGTGATCATCGTCGAGGTGACCAGGGCCGCCAACTCCTTCGGTCGCACCCACCTGGAGGAAATCCGCCGCGCTTATGAGTCGATCGCCAAGATCGTCGACGATGGGCAGGCGAGCGGCGACTTTCGCGGCGACGTGGCGCCGATGTTTGCCTCGATGTCGTTCTACGGCGCGATCGAGCAGCTGCTCTCGGGTTGGATCTTCGGCACCATCCCCGCCTCGGACACCGACTTCGATCAGGCGCGGGATCTCCTTGTCACCACGATCTGCGACGGCTTGGAGCCGCGCTGACATGGTTTACTGCCGACTCCCCATGGGAAAAGGTTTGAGCTAGTGGACAACGAGTTGGTCAAGCGCCTGGTCTGGAGCGGCCTCCTGGCCGCCACCGGCGCGCTCGCGAGTATCGCCGCCGCGCGCATCGCGGGCCTCGTCTACCGCCGCATCTACAACGAGGACCCACCGGATTGACGATGCCGGAGCCGCCGCAGAACCCACCGCCGATACCGCCCTCCGGGCCCACGCCGCCTGACGATCAGCGTTCGCTCGCAGATCTTGTCGTCGACGTCTCCGAAAATGCTTCGACGCTGGTGCGCGAGGAGATCGAGCTGGCGAAGGCCGAGGTTTCCGAGAAAGTCGGAAAGATTCTTCGCGGTTCGGTTGTCGGCATCGCCGCCGGCGTCTTCGCCTTTCTTGCCTTGATCCTGATCATGCACGGGATCGCCTGGCTGCTCGCCGAAGAGCTGTTTGACGGAAACGTCTGGCCTGGCTACTTCGTCGAGGGCGCTGTCTTCTTGTTGATCGCGGCCTTGGCCGGCTGGATCGCTTCCAAAGCCCTCAAATCCGGCGCTCCGCCGGTGCCCGAGCAGGCGATCGAAGAGGCAAAGCTGACCAAGGAGATGCTGGAAAAGGAGGTCTCATGACCACCGGTGTTCCAGGTCGCTCCCCGGCTGAGATCCGCCGCGACATCGAGCTCAAACGCGGTCAGCTCGGCAGCTCGGTCGAAGCGCTGCGAGTCCGCGTTAATGAGCTCACCGACTGGCGTCGCCAGGCGGAGGAGCACAAACAGCAGTTGATTCTCGGCGCCGCCGCGGTCGGGTTCGCGATTGGCGTCCGCGCAATGATGCGCCGTCGTCGTCGCGACTAACTAAGCGATCAACTCGGTGCGCACGCTGCCAACGCCGAGCAGACCGGGACCGACGTGGGCGCCGAGGACGGGACCGACCTCGGAGATGAAAGCCGGATCGCCGCCGAAGATCTCGTAGCAGTCTTCGATCAGGGCGTCGGCGGTCTCTTTGTCCTGGATGTATTGGACGACCCAGCCGTAAGCGCCGTCCTCCTTGCGCTGGCGTGCGTAGCCGCGCAGGCGCTCGAGCGAGCGGGCGCGGGTGCGGACGCGCTCGACCGGAGTGATCTCCTCTTCCAGGGTGAGGATCGGCTTGATCTTCAGCGCGCCGCCAATCCAGGCGCGGGCGCCGCCGATCCGACCACCGCGCCGCAGGTACTCGAGGGTGTCGATCGCGAACCACATTTTCAGGTTTTTGCGGGTCTCTTCCGCCTGGGCGATCACCGCGGCGGCGTCCGCTCCGGCCGAGGCGGCCGAGGCGGCACCAAGGGCGCAGAGGCCCATCCCCCCGGCGGCAGTGCGGGAATCCATCAGGTGGAGCCGCTCGCCGCCCTTGCCCTCCTCGATCAACCGCTCGCGGGCTTGGCCGGCGGCCTCGAAGGTCCCCGAAATGCCGGCGGAGATATGGATTGAGACGACTTCCCTGCCTTCGGCCAGGAGCGGTTCATAGACCGCGAGGAAGTCGCCGATCGAAGGCTGCGAAGTCGTCGCGCCGCTTTCTGAAGCCCGCAGGCGCTCGTAAAACTCGTCGTAGTCGGTGATCTCCGACTCCTTCTGCTGATCGCCGTCAACCGCTACGTAGAGGCTTATCGTCTCGATCCCCCGCTTCGCCAAAAGGTCGGTGGGGAGGTAGCAAGTCGTATCGCAGACAACCGCGGTCTCGGCGGGCGAGCTCACATTGGCGATTCTAGACGCGGAGACCAACCGGGACACCGAACCATCCCGCTACACTTTGTGAAGTGACGGATTCTCCGCAAGCAGCAATCACTCTCAGTGACAAAGCCGTCGAGAAGATCGGCGAGCTGCTCGGTTCGCAGCCGGATGGCGCCGAACAGGCGCTTCGGGTCGCGGTCCGCGGTGGCGGTTGCTCGGGCTTCCAGTACGCGCTGGCCTTCGACAAGGCCAAGGATGACGATCACGTCTTCGAGGTCGACGGCGTCGCCGTCATCGTCGACAAGGTCAGCATGCAGTTCGTCTTCGGCTCAGAGGTCGACTACGTCGAAGGCCTCCAGGGCGCCGGCTTCCAGGTCAACAACCCGAACGTGGTTGCGGCCTGTGGTTGCGGCTCCTCTTTCCAGGTGAAAGAGGACGCGGCCGAGCAAGCGGCCGTCTAGCTATTCAATCTGCAGCGGCGGCGACTGCGCCGGGGGTGCAGCCTGCGGCACCTGAGCGTCTGCCGGCTGCTCGACGCCGAGCGCCTCGCCCAGTTCGCCGGACTCGAACATCTCCTCGATGATGTCGCAGCCGCCGAGCAGCTCGCCGTTGACGTAGAGCTGCGGGAAGGTCTGCCAGTCGGCGATCTCCGCCGTAACTTCGCGCAGTGGTTGCAGCGCGGGGAGAACGTCGATCGCGCCGTAGTCGACGTCGATCTGGTCAAGCACCTGCACGACCCGCATCGAAAAACCGCAGCGCGGCATGTCAGGGGTCCCTTTCATGAACAGCAGGACCGGGTTGGCGGCGATCAACTCTTCGATTTTGGACTTCAGCTCTGGGTCGGCCATGAGATCATTGTATGGAAGCTGGCCCGCCGCCCTAGAGCTGCGTTGCGATCAAGCCGATGATGGCGGCCAGCATCGCAACGAAGGCGGCGAACAAACCACCGCCAACGAGCAGGATCGTGTGTTGGAGGCTGTCGATCCTGCTGCTGAGCACGTCAAGTTGACCCGCAATCTCGCCGACGCGGATGTTCAGGTCGTCAAGCCGGGAATCGGTCCAGGTGGATCTCATCGCCTCCATGCTTCCGGCGTAGAAGGAAAAAGCGCACACGTGGCTCACGAAAGTGTAACTTTTTGTCGCCAACAATGCGGCTAGCGCGGCAGGCTGGTCTTGACCGACAGCGCGTGGATCGTGCCGTCGTCGAAGCGCTCCTTGACCGCAGCCTTGACCAGGCGGTGCTGATCAATCCGGGAGATGCCCTCAAACTGCGGCGCGCTCACGGTCGCTCGCAGGTGATCGCCAGTTCCGGTTTCGTCGATCACCTCGACCGTGGCGCCCGGCAGGGCGGCCTCGATCATTCCCCTCAGCTCGACCAGGTCAGCGGCCACTGCTCAGCCGGGGAGGCGCTCGCCGATGGTCTCGAGCATCTCCTCGACCCGGACGAACTTGACCCGCGGGCGGCCGTGGGGCTCGCCGCGGCCGACCTCGGCCTGGTCGATCGCCTGCCAGTCCTCGAAGCTGACGTAGCGGGTGCCCTTCTCGCGCAGCAGGTCCTCGACGGCGACCGGGTCAGGGTTCTCCGGGCTCAGCAGCGTCTCGGACTCGACGTCGGCGAAGAGGTGCTGGACCGTCTCCAGGGCATCTTTCTTGTTGGTCCCAATTACACCGGAGGGGCCGCGCTTGATCCAGCCCGCGGTGTAATGGCCGACCTTGTGGCCGGAGTCGTGGGAGTCGAGGATGCGGCCGCCCTCGTTGAGGATCAGGCCGCGCTTGTCGTCGAAGGGGACACCCTCGATCGGGATGCCGGTGTAGCCGACCGAGCGCAGGATCAGGCCGCACTCGAGCTCTTCGCGCTCGCCGGTGTCCTTGGCGCGCAGGGATCCACCTTCCTCGACCAGCTCATTGCGGCCGATGACGATCGACTCGACCTTGCCGTCACCCTTGATCTCGACCGGCGAGGCGAGGAAGCGGAGGATGATGCGCTGCTTCTTGTCCTCGGGCTGGCGCTGCGAGAACTCCTTCAGCGTCTCGACGTTGACTTTGGTCGTCTTGTCGGCTTCGTCGGACTCAAGGAAAGCTTGGCTGGCCGGGTCGAGCTCGACCTCCTGCGGATCGACGATGACATCGGCGTCCTCCAGCTCCCCGAGCTCCTTGATCTCGGGGTTGGTGAAGGCTGCCTGGGCCGGGCCGCGGCGGCCGAGGACGACAATCTCGCGGATCTGCTTGCGGTCGAGAGCCTCGATCGCGTGGTCGGCGGTATCGGTCTGGCGCAGCTCGTGGTCGGTCAGGGCCAGCATCCGGGCGACGTCCATCGCTACGTTGCCGTTGCCGATCACCACCGCTCGCTCGCTGGAGAGGTCGAAGTCGTGGTTGGCGTAGTCGGGGTGCGCGTTGTACCAGCCGACGAAGGAGGTGGCCGCATGGCTGCCGGGTAGATCCTCGCCGGGGATGCCGAGCTGACGGTCGGTCTCGCAGCCAACCGTGAAGACGATCGCGTGGTATAGCCGCTCCAGCTCTTCGACCTCGATGTCTTGGCCGATCTTGACGTTGCCGAAGAAGCGGAAACCGTCGCGAGCCGCGGTTTTTTCGTAGACGCGAATTACCGACTTGATCTTCGGATGGTCGGGGGCGACGCCGCCGCGGACCAGCCCGAACGGGGTGGGGAGGCGGTCGAAAAGGTCGACCTGGGCGTGCAAGTCTCCGTCTTTGAGGATGTGCTCTGCGGCGTAGAAGCCGGAGGGGCCAGCGCCGACGATGGCGACGCGAAGGGGGGTCTCTTCAGTTCCGATCTTGCTCATGGGAGCGCGAAAGAATAGGGAAGTCGGCGCGTCAGCCGAGCGCCGGGGCGCTGGTGCCGACGGCGCTGGGGGTGCCGTCGAGGGCGTCGAGCGCCTTGCCAACGGACATTGCGACGCAGGTAAAGATCGGCGTCTCGCGCTCGGTGTACTCGCTCGACTCGGTCGGCCGCAGCTCGTTGACGAGGTCGAGGAATTCGCCCGGGTCGTCGCCCTCGAAGCAGACCACGAACTCCTGGTCGTCGATCCCGTAGGAGTAGGTCGTGTTGATCGTGATCTCGGGATAGCGGCGGCCGACTTCGATGTGGCTTTTCATGATTCGGCCCCGCTCCTCGGGTGCCAGCCCGTACCAGCGGCGCTGCTTGACCATCGGATAGAGGAAGAGGTACTTGCGCTCCGAGGTGCAGATCTCCGGTCGCGCGTCCTCGGCGGAGTAGGGCGAGCGTTTGGTCATCGAGAGGAAGGAGTGGGGGGTGCTCGTCCATTTGGCGAGGCCGCTCTGCCCGAGAACAACGTGGAAGGTGTGGATGTCGTTCAAGTTTGGGCTCTGGGTCAGCAGGACCAAATCGACGTCGCCCCTCGTTCCTATGGTTGAGTAGGCGCGCAGCGAGCGGTCGACCGCGAAGTCCTCGCAGGCGGCGAGGAACTCCTGCTTGTCGGCTGCGCGAAGCTCGGGGTCCCGACGACGCCAGGCTGGATCGATCTTGAAGAAGCTGAACTTGGCGAAAGTGCGATCGGCCATCGGGGCCACGATAGCGCTGCTGGCGCTGGCGCTCGCTTGGGCGCCCATGACGACAGCAGCCCCTGGTCAGCAAGCCGTTATCGCCTGGCTGCCGAGCGACACCACGGTTGACGAACTGGCAGCCGCTGGGTTTTCGCCGGGAATCATGAGCGCCGGCCTCGGCAAGGTGCCGGCGCAGCAGACCTACCTGGATATCGGGCAAGGAAACCGGGTCTTCGATTCGCTCTACGACAAGGCGCTACCGGTGAGGACGGGAAGCTTTGCCGGCTGGTGGGGGGCGGTGGTCGAGCGGGCCGAATCTGCTCCCGCCGACATCGTGCCGGGACTCCTCGCCTCTGTCCTGACGGAAGCGGGTATCCCGCCCGAGCTGTTCGAGGTTGAGGGGAGCAGCGTGCGGGGCCTGAGGGGAGGTGGACCCGAACGCCTGGTGATCGCCATCGCTCGACCCACGGGCCAATCCGATGCCCCGCTCCCGATTGGGATCCGGGGGCGGGGATTCGACGGCAACCTCACCTCCGACAGCACCCGGATCGACGGATACGTGCTCTCGACCGACGTGGCGCCGACGATTCTCCGGCACTTCGGGATCGAGGTGCCGGCGGCGATGTCGGGCCAGCCGATGCGTTCCGAGGGTGCCGTCGACCCGGCGGCGATCGAATCGCTGCAGGCGCGGATGGACGTGATCTCCTCGCGGCGCGGTCCGGTGATCGGGCTGGCAATCCTCGCCTGGGTACTAATCGCGGCTGCGGTTGCCGCGCTTGGCGGAAGCGGTCCGGCCCGAACCGCGGTTCGCTTGCTCGGGGTCAGCGTCATCTACCTGCCGCTGCTGTTGCTGATTGGCGCCGCCCTGGAGCCTGGGGAGGCTGTGGAAGCAGTTCTGGTGGGCGCCGGGGCACCGGCGCTGGCTGCGCTCATCTTGGCCCTGTTCCCTGGGTATCGGGCGCTTGCTGTTGCCTCGGCGCTGACCGTCTTCGCCTACGCCGCAGACGTGATCGGGGGCTCGTCCTTGACCTCGCTTTCGCTGCTGGGACCGAACCCGGGGTTAGGCGTTCGTTTCTACGGGATCGGCAACGAGCTCGAGGCGTTGCTTGCGGTGCTGGTGGTGGCCGGGGTGGGGGCCGGGTTGACGGCTTTCTGGGCCAGCGCATCTAGGCGGCGGGCGGCGGCGGTCTTCTTGACCATCGGCCTGCTCGCTGCCTTCGTCTTCGCTGCCGGCCGCTTTGGTGCCGACGTCGGCGCCGCGATTGTCTTCCCGATCGGCGCCGCCGTGGCTGCGGTTGCGATTGTCGGTCGCGGACGGTGGCCAGCCGCTGTCGCTGTGGTGGGCGCGCCGCTTGCTGTCCTTGCTCTACTCGCCCTGATTGACCTCCTCAGCGGCGCCAATGCTCACCTAACTCGTTCCGTTCTCGATGCCGGCGGGATGGGGAACCTGGCTGATGTGGCGCAACGGCGTCTCCAGCTCTCCGCCCGTAGCTTCGTCCGACCGGTGCTGCTGGTCTTTCTGCCGCTGGTGGTCGGCATCGGGGTGATCGCCTATCTGCAGCGCCAGCGCCTGCGCGAGTGGCTACGGGAGGTGCCGGCGATGCGGGCGGGGTTGCTCGGCGCTCTCGCGGCGACGGTGATTGGGACCCTTGTCAACGACTCTGGGGCGCTCCTGCTCGAGATTGGAACCGCTTATCTGCTCGTCTTTACCGGGTTTGCCTGGGCGGAGAGCAGCGGAAATTCCCGGAAAACCACGCCCGCAGACGAAAAGTTACAATTGCGTGCGCCACACGTATGACTTTTCCGTCTACCTTGGAGCCATGGAGGCAATGAGATCGACCTGGACTGATTCGCGGCTCGACGACCTCAACGGGCGGGTCGGAGAGATCCGCGAAGACGTGCGCGACCTTCGCGGCGAAATCGGTGCCTTGAAGCGGACGATGATTCAGCTCGGCGGCGGGCTAATCGGCGTCCTCGTCGTTGGCATGCTGGGCCTGATCGGCACTCAGCTCTAAACCCACACGGCGAACGATCTGGCCCTTGGTGGGGCAACCGCGCGATGCCCTACCCTTAGACGTCCGTGCGCATAGGTCTCGTCTCGCCATATTCCTGGTCCTACCAGGGGGGCGTGAACCGGCACGTTGAGGCTCTCGCCGAGGAGTTTCTCGGTCGAGGCCACGATGTCCGCGTCCTCGCACCCGTCGACCCGCCTGGGAGGCTCAGCCGTGCCCTCCACAGGGCTCCGGCCGAACGCCTGCAATTGCCCGAGTATCTGATTCCGCTTGGCCGCACGATGGGGTTTGGCGCCAATGGATCGGTCTCCAACCTCGCTCCCTTCCCGGCCGGCGGTGTGGTCGCTCCCCGGCGCCAGGTGCGGAGCGGGGAATTCGACGTCCTTCACGTCCACGAGCCGTTGGTGCCTCTGGTTGGCTGGAACGCGACCCTCGGCGCCCGGGACCCCGTGGTGGGGACCTTCCATGCCTACTCGACCAAGGCGGTCCCCAATTACATCGCCAGCGCAGTAGGGGCCCGGCGGGTGTTCAACCGCCTCTCGGCCCGGATCGCCGTCTCCGAAGCTGCCGCCTGGACCGGGCGCCGCTGGTTCGGAGGCGAGTACACGATCATCCCCAACGGCGTCGATGTCGACGCCGCGCCCGCGGTGGCAAAGCCTGCCGGCGGCGAGCTGAGAATCCTCTTCGTCGGTCGTTCCGAGGAGCGCAAGGGGCTACCGATCTTGCTCACCGCGTTTAACGCCCTGGTCGAGCACGTACCTTGCCGCCTCACGGTGGTCGGGGCCGATCGCGAGGAGGTGCTTCCTTACATTGCTGACCCGGAGCTCTTGCAGTCGGTCGACATCCGTGGCCGGATTTCCCGCGAGGACCTCTGGAAGGAGCTCCACCGGGCCGACCTCCTCTGCGCACCTTCGCTTTCCGGCGAGAGCTTTGGGATGGTCCTGACCGAGGCTTTCGCGGCGGGAACTCCTGTAATTGCCTCGGCGATCGCCGGCTACAGCGACGTCGTCAGCGATGGCGTTGACGGTCTTCTGGTCCCACCTGGAGATCCCCAGCGCCTGGCTGAGGAGCTGCAGCGAGTGCACTACGAGCCGGAGCGACTGCAGGCGATGGGGCAGGCGGCCCGCCGCAGCGCTCAGCGTTATGCGTGGCCGCGGGTGGCCGACCAGGTGACCGCCGTCTACGAGCGCGCGATCGAGGCCCCGAAGCCCACTACCGCGGGCGAGAAGATCGCCCATTGGGCCGGTGCGCGGCCAGCCGATGGAAGGCCAAAGCGGCCCGCCCAGCGGCTGCCCTCGCTTGACCCTCCCTTGGTTCAGGGCAGCAAGGGCCGGGCCTTCGCCCGCCGTTTGGGTCTCGCCGTCGCTGGGATCATGGGTGTGGGCCTGACCCTGCTCGCCGCTCAAAAGATCGGTATCGACAACGTCGTCGAAAGCATCGTCCGCTCCAACCTGACCTGGGTGCTGATCGCCTGCGCGCTGATGGCGAGTTCACTCTTCTTTCGCGCCGCGTCCTGGTACTGGATCGCTCGCGCGGCCCTGCCCAATCGCCCGGTGCGCCGCCGCGACGTCACCTCGGCGACGATGATCGGGGTGCTGATGTCGGCGACCTTGCCTGCTCGCCTGGGTGAGCCGGCGCGCGCGCTAACGCTTGCGCGTCGCACCGGTCGCATGCGCGAAACCTTCCCGGTCCTGCTCGGCACCCTGGTCTCCCAAACGATGCTCAACCTGATCGCCTTGTTCCTGCTTGGGGTGATCATCGTCTCGACCACGCCGCTCTTTCACTCCGGGACGAAGCAGATCTTTGCCTTCAGCCTCGTACCCCTGATCATTCTGATGGTGGTGTTGCTGGCGCCCTTGTTGATGCGGCGCAACGGCAACGGGAGGCTCGCGCGACTAGGCGGGATCATCCACCGAGCCCTGATCCAGGTCCGAGCCGGCCTCGCCGTCTTCCGCGACCCCCGTCACGGCTCAGCCGCCGCTGCCGCGCAGCTTGGGGCCTGGGCGATCCAGCTCGCCGCCTGCTGGGCACTCCTTTACGCCCTGGGTTTAGATGGCAGGGCGGGGATCGGTGCCGCGGCGGCGGTCCTGTTCGCGGTCAACGTAACCGCGGTGGTCCCGGCGACCCCATCGAATATCGGCGTCTTTCAGCTCGCCGTGATCAGCGTCCTCCACACGGGATTTGGCATCAGCACTGCTGATGCGCTCGCCTACGGCGTGATTTTGCAAGCGGTTGAGATCGCCACCGCCGTTGCCCTTGGGCTACCGGCGCTGGTCCGGGAGGGTCTGACTTGGAGTGACCTGCGAATGCAGGCGCTCTCGACCGCACCCGTTCGATTGGAGTCGAAGCCCCGGGCGCGATCGAGCCAGACCAACCGCGAAGGCGTGATTTAGGGAGAAATTTCTCCCAGCGTTAAAAAACTCTGATGTATTGATTTAGGATCCGGTTTGGAGGCGTGCCGCCACCATTCCCAGGCCGGCACACTCAGCTAGAGGAGGCGCGCGGCCGGCGCTGGTGGTCCATCCGTAGGCAGCCGGCCCGCCTTCTCGGTCGTGTGTTTTCTTCATAGCCGGATCGACAAGGTTCCTTGACCTGTCCCCAGTAATGTGCATAGAGTCGAGCAATCGGCCAAACACTCACGCGAACTGGGGGAAAGGGAGCGGTGAGATACGACTCGGCGGTTCTAGAGAGGGTCGCGCAGCGCTTCCGGCGCGACATGTGGGATTCAGTAGTTCCGGAAGCAATCTCCGAATCAGGGGTAGAAGTGGAGAGGTTCGGACCGGTGCAGGCGACTGCCTTCGGCGACTTGCCGGAGGTGTCGATGTTGCAGCAGATTCAAGGGGCAGCGGAGCCCAGCGCGATCGTTGACGGCCATCTGGCCGGGGCGATCGAATGGATGCGGGCCCGCGAAGTCGACTACCGGATACCGGTGGCAGCGAGCCGGCCGGGTGCGGGAGAGGCTGAAGCCTGGCTTGGGGATCGAGGTTACGAGCGGGGTGCGGGCTGGGTGAAACTGGTCCGCGACGGCTCGCCACCGGATTTCCACGTCGATCCGGGCATTGCCATTTACAGGCTGGGAGAGGACGAAGCGGAAGGAGAAGGGCTGAGCACGATCGCGGCTGAAGCCCTCGAGATCCCGCTCGTGGCGGGCACGCTCTTCTTCTCCTTGCCGCAGAGGAACGGGTGGCACTGTTACACGGCGGCGATGGGTCCCGATGAGGTTCCTGTCGCGACCGGCTCGATGTTGATCGTCGACGGAGTAGCGCAGCTGGGGGCCGGGACCACCCTGGCGCATGCACGGGGTCTGGGTTGCAACGCGGCCCTGCTGCATCGGCGGTTGCTCGACGCCCACCATGCTGGCTGTCACACGGTCTTCGTCGAGGTCGGCGAATGCGATCTCGGTTCCTGGTCGGCGGTCTGTCGCAACCTGCGGCGGGCCGGCTTCGAGGAGGCCTACGAAGGCCGCAACTGGCAGCGTCCGGCGCTGCATCCAGCCCAGGTTCCGGACCGGTTTAGCGGCTGAGTTCGGGGGCGGGAGCTTCGGCTTCCTCGCCCTCGTCGCCGGAGTCCGGCTCGGACTCCGGCGGCAGCTCGCCGCCGCGGGCGGTGCCGGCGATCAACTCGTCCGGCGCCTTCTCGGCGGGGATAAAGCCTGACTTCATCCCGAAGTAGACGGCTTGCGGGTGGTGGGCGACGATCGCGACGGTTGACTGCTCCGGCGTCACCGCGTAGCCGCCGGAGAGGGTCATCCCGATCTGTTCCAGATCAAGCAGTCGCCAGACCTTCTCGTGCTCGGATTGGTCGGGGCAGGCGGGGTACCCCCACGAGTAGCGTCGGCCCTGATCGAGCTCGATCCCGAGCTGACCGCGGATCTCCGAGTGCAGCCACTCGGCCAAGCCCTCGGCGGATTGGACCCCGAGACCGTGGACGTAGAGCTGCTCGGCGAACTCCCCTTCGCTCTCCAAGCGTTCGATCAGCTCGGTCACCTCGGGACCAACGGTTACCCCTTGCAGGGCGACGACGTCGCGTTCGCCTGCATCGAGCGGGCGGTAGAAGTCGGCCAGGCAGATCCGGTCGTGCTTGGGCTGGCGGGGGAAGACCAGTCGCTCGAGCTCGCGATCGGGGTTCTCGGGATCGAAGACGACCAGCTCATTGCCGTCGGCGTTGCAAGGGAAGTAGCCGAGCCTCGCCCGCGGCCGCAAATAGTTTTGCTCTTGCCACATCCGCTCTAGCCTGGCGGCAAAGCCCTCCTCCTCTGGGGTTCCCTCAACCAGTTCTCGCCAGGCCTCACCCTTGACGCCGCGGCCACCCCAATGCAGCTTGAAGAGGACGTGGCGATCGAGGTAGGGGAAGACCGCCTCGAAGTCGACCGGGACCTCGCGGACGCCCCAGAATGGCGGCGTCGGGATCGGCGCGTCAGGGCGGGCGCTGGAGCGGACGCTGTCGTCGGTGGTGGGCGGGGAGTTGTCGATCACTACGGGCTTCTCGCGTAGCTGGCGCGCCTCTCCCTTGATCCGCTCCAGCAGCGCTGCTCGCGCCTCTCCATCGATCAGCGCGTCCATCGTGTCCAGGCCTTGGAAGGCGTCCTTGCAGTAGAAGACCCCCGGCTCGTAGACCTCGTCCGACTCTTTGCCCTTGGGGTAGAGCGTGCGCCGGCCGAAATCGCGGTTGATCGCGGCGCCGCCGATCAAGACCGGGAACCCGAGGCCGCGCTCGTGCAGCTCGGCGACGCAGGTCGGCATCTGCTTCGAGGTCGAGACCAGCAAAGCCGAGAGCCCGATCGCATCCGCCTCGTTTTCGATCGCCGCCTCGATAATCGTGTCGACGGGCACCTGCTTGCCGAGGTCGATCACCGTGTAGCCGTTGTTGGTGAGGATCGTGTTGACGAGTGACTTGCCAATGTCGTGCACGTCGCCGAAGACCGTCGCGATCACGACCTTGCCCTTGGTGTGGCCGTCGATCCGGTCGAGGTAGTTCTCCAGCTGCGCCACCGCCCGCTTCATCACTTCCGCCGACTGCAGAACGAAGGGCAGGATCAGTTCACCGGCGCCGAATTTGTCGCCGACCTCCTTCATCGCCGGCAGCAGCACCTCGTTGAGGGTGGGGACGGCGCCGATCTTCTCGACCGAGCGGTCGATCCAATCCTCGACCCCATCCTTCTTGCGACGCAGGATGTGCCAGTGCAGGGCCTCCTCGGGCTCCATTCCCGCGGTCGGGTCCGCGGTCTCGGCCTCTGCCTCCTCGCCTTTCGACTCGAAGTGGGAGATGAATCGCTCGAGGGCGTCGTCGCGGCGGTTGAAGACGAGGTCGTCGGTCAGCTCGCGCTCCTCGTCGGGGATCTCGCCGTAGGGGGTGATGTGGTTGGGGTTGACCATCGCCAGGTCCAACCCCGCCTCGACGCAGTGGTGGAGGAAGACGGAGTTGAGGACCGCGCGGGGGCGGGGGGAGACGCCGAAGGAGACGTTGGAGACCCCAAGCGAGGTCTTGACCCCGGGGATCTCGGCCTTGATCCGGCGAATGCCCTCGATCGTCTCCACCGCCGAGGGCTTCCACTCCTCGTCGCCGGTGGTGAGGGTGAAGGTGAGGGCGTCGAAAATCAGCGCCTCAGGGTCCAGGCCGTGCTCGGTGCAGGCGATGTCGCGGATCCGTTCGGCGATCTCGACCTTGCGCTCGGCCGTCTTTGCCATCCCGACCTCGTCGATCGTCAGCGCGATCAGCGCCGCGCCGTGCGCCTTCGCCAGCGGGATCACGGTGTCGGCCTTCTCACGCCCGGCCTCGAGGTTGATCGAGTTGACGATCGCCCGACCCGGAATCTGCTCCAGCGCCGCCTTGATCACCTCGGGCTCGGTCGAGTCGACTTGGATCGGCGCCGGCTGGGTGAGGGAGATCCGCTTCACCACCGCGCTCATCTGCTCGTCCTCGTCTTGACGCTCGGTCAGCGCGACGCAGGTGTCGAGGACGTGGGCGCCGCCTTCGACTTGGTCTTCGGCGACCTGGACGAGGCCGTCGTAATCGTCGGCAAGCAGCAGTTCCTTGGCCTTTTTTGAGCCCTGCGAGTTGACGCGCTCGCCGACCAGCGTCGGCCGCGGCTCCTGCACGAGAGGGGTCGAGGTCATCATCGACGAGACTTCGATCTCCCCTGGCGCCGGCCGTTCGCCGGGGGTGCGACCGTCGACTCGCGCGCGGATCGCTGCGATGTGCTCTGGAGTGGTGCCGCAGCAGCCGCCAACAATGCCGACGCCGTAGCGCTCGACGAACTCACCGAGGGTCGCCGCCAACGGTTCGGGCTCTTCAGGGAAAATCGTCTCGCCATCCGGTCCCTGCAGCGGCAGGCCGGCGTTCGGGATGCAGTGGACTGGCAGGGGGCTGTTCTCGCCGAGGAAGCGGATCGCATCGCGCATGTCCTCGGGACCGGTCGAGCAGTTGAGGCCGATCACGTCGACCTCCAGGGCGCTCAGGGTCGTTAGCACCGAGCGGATGTCGGTCCCGAGCAGCATCTTGCCGCCGTTGGGCAGCAGCGAGACGCTGCACTGGATTGGCAGTGCCGTTCCGGTCGTGGCAAACGCCTCGCGGGCGCCGAAGATCGCCGCCTTGACCTCGAGGATGTCCTGCGCCGTCTCGATCATGATCAGGTCGGCACCGCCTTCGACGAGGCCGCGGGCCTGCTCGGCGAAGACCTCGACCAGCCGCCCGAAGGAGATGTCCCCCAGGGTTGGATCGGTAGAGGCCGGCAGAAAGCCGGTGGGGCCGATCGAGCCAGCGACGAAGCGCTCCTCACCGGCGGCGCGGCGGGCGATTTCAGCGGCCTTGGTGTTGATCTCGAGCGTGTGCTCGCCCAGTCCCCACTCTTCGAGCTTCAGCCGCGAGCCCTGGAAGGTGTCGGTCTCGACCACCTCGGCTCCAGCTTCCAGCATCGAGGCGTGGACACCCTCGATCACGTCGGGCCGGTTCAGCACCAAGGCCTCGTGGCATTTGCCCGCAAGGCCGCCGTAGTCCTCCTGGGTAAGGTCGAACTGCTCCAGCGTCGCGCCCATGCCGCCGTCGAACACGACCACGCGCTCTCTGGTTGCCCTTATGTAGTCACGCTCCGGCATGAACTTAGAAAGGTACCGGGGTGCTGACTGATGACCGTTTTGGCGCGAAGCGCTTATCGGTGGGGCCGCGGCGGTAGGGAGGGACGGGTGTCCCCTGACCCACCTGGGATTTTCGCCGTGAACTACCTGTCTCTCGCCGAGTAGCCAGTGCGAAAATCAGGACGCCGGTGGGTCAGGGGACACCCGTCCCTCCTAGCGACAGAACTAGAGATACGACTGAGACCACGACAGCTTTTTAAGAGAAGCTGCTGAACCCTGGGGCGTCTCTTAGGGCTCTGTTGTAGGGGGTCCGGTCGTCCTCCGCGGGAATGTTCGCGAATCGGGGATATGCACTCTGGTTATTGCCCGCCATAGGCGGGCTCTACTTCAGGGAGCAGCCCCGTTAGGGGCGCGACAAATTCCCGCGGGGGACGACCGGACCCTCCCCTTTACGAGATTGGCGAGTTAGCGCTTGAGCCCTAGGCGTCGGCGCCAGTCGCGGGCGCTGAAGAGGCGGGAGATTGGCTTGAGGAGGCGACGGCGACCCTTGGTGTAGGGGTACCAGGTCGGCTCACGCTTACCGCCGAAGCGGGTGATCACCAGCGACTCGCTGCGGCAGAACTTCTTGATCCCCGGTTCGCCGTGGCGGTAGCCGATGCCGGATTGCTTCCAGCCGCCCATCGGGACGTCGGTGGCGAAGTAGTTGACGAGAACGTCGTTGATGTTGATCGCGCCGCACTCGACCCGCCGCGCCACCTGCTCGGCGCGCTCGCGCTCGCCGAAGACCGAACCGGAGAGGCCATAGGGACTGTCGTTGGCCAGCCGGATCGCCTCCTCGGAATCGCGCACCTTCATCACACCCACCACCGGGCCGAAGGTCTCGTCGCGCATCACCTTCATCGAGTGATCGACGTCGACCAGGACCGTCGGCTCGTAGTAGTCGCCGGGCCCCTCGACCCGCTTGCCACCGGTCAGAGCTTTGGCTCCTGAGGCGAGGGCGTCGGAGACGTGGTCCTCGACGATCGCGGTCTGGTTCGGCGAGGTCATCGCGCCGACGTCCTTCGGGCTGGAGGCGGTGTCGGAGCCTTGGCGCAGCTTCGCGACCTCGGCCGTGAGCTTGTTGACAAAGGCGTCGTAGGCCGGCTCCTCAACGTAAATCCGCTCCACCGACATGCAGATCTGACCCGAGTTCATCATTCCGCCCCAGGCCGCGGCGTTGGCGGCGCGGTCGATGTCGGCGTCGGCAAGGACGATCATTGGGTCCTTGCCCCCGAGCTCTAGGCTGACCGGGGTCAGCGTCTCTGCTGCCCGCGCCATCACCTTGCGACCGGTGCGGTCGGAGCCCGTGAACTGGATGAAGTCAACCGCGTCGACGAGAGCGCCGCCGGTCTCGCCGATGCCCTGCACGCAATCGAAGACGTCGGGTCCGCCGATCTCGTTCTGCCACGCTTCAACCACCTCGGCCAGACCAAGGGGGGTGAACTCGGAGGGCTTGACGACGACCGCTGCGCCGGCTTGGAGCGCCGGGATCGCGTCGCCGAGGGAGAGGATCAGGGGGAAGTTCCAGGGGCTGATGATGCCGACAACCTGGTGCGGTCGGTATTGGACCTTCAGCTTCTTGGCGGCAAGGAGGGGGGTGTGGGGACGGATGCTCTCCTC
Organism: Solirubrobacterales bacterium; assembly: GCA_036519395.1. Lineage (GTDB taxonomy): Bacteria > Actinomycetota > Thermoleophilia > Solirubrobacterales > 70-9 > VAYN01. The sequence continues at coordinate 79,893 of DATDLJ010000072.1, forward strand.
ACCGATGTACTTGGCGGCGTTGGTGCCGTAGAAGTTGATCAGGTCGGCGAGGTAGGCCGGCTCGTTGGTCGCGTCGGCGCGCACCTTGCCGGTCTCTGCCTGCATCGTGTCGAGCACTCGGTCTTCGTTGTCGAGTAGCCAGTCGCGCAGCTTGCCGAGCCAGTAGTAGCGACCCTCGATCCCCATTGCCTCCCACTCGGGCTGATTGGCGCGGACGCGCGCCGCAGTGCTGGCAACGGACTTGGGCGAATCGACGGGTATCGCCTTGATCAGCCCACCCGTCGCCGGGTTGTGGACCTCGATCGTCTCCGCCGCGGGCGCTGCCGCCCCGTTGCCCTCGGTGCTCTTCGCAACCGTTCCGCTCTCCACCACTGCTCCCTTCGCCCGTTTGGCTGGTCAGCCAACTCTAGCGGCGAATTCAGAGCTGGGTGGCAATCATTCCCATCAGGCCGACGAGAAAGGATCCGATCAGCCAGAACCCAATCTGGACGGTGCGGACCAACTCGTCGATCCTCGCATCGATTTTTGCGACTTGGCCTCTGACTTCTCCGAATTCCTTGTGAAGCGACGAGATTTCGCTCTGTGACGATGAGGAATTGGTTTTCGATTCCTCTCGCATTTGACGGATATCCGCCCGTATTTCGCGGAACCCCTCGTCCACACGCCTAGTCAGATCATCGAGGCGCTCGTCGGTCCAGGCTTCTCTCGCCATGGTCGGCATGAAAGCAAGTGTAGACAAAAAGATGCAACAAGATGCGCGCGGAAGGTGAAAACTTGCGCTCGTCAGCGGGGAACTAGCCGGAAAACGGGACCTTCGAGCGAGGTCACATAGAGCCGGCGGCGCTGGTCTTCGCCGAAGGAGCTGGGAGTGTCCACGCTCAGCCCCATCCGGCGGTCGTCGCTCGCTCGCTTCAGGTGGGGGACGAGCGAGCGCAGTTGACCCTCGCAGAGGTCGGCATAGACGTAGCGCCCCCGCAGTCCCGGTAGGCGCGGATCCCGCGCCACGTATCCCCCGATGATCGAGCAGCTACTGCCGCCGCGGGAGCGGCCGTAGGCAAAGATCGGCTTCACAGTGCCTCCCGGATCGGTGGTGTCGCCTTCCTCATACTTCGAATATCCCTCGAAGGCGTCCCAGCCGAAGTTGGCGCCGTTGGCGCGGGCGACCGTCGTGTAGTCGAGCTCCTCGAACTGATTTTGGCCGACGTCCCCGATTGCGATCCGCGGCTGCTCGTGGGTCGTGTCGAAAGAGAAGCGAAAGGGATTGCGCAGCCCGTAGCTGTAGATCTCGTCGCGCCCCGGCTTGCCGACAAACGGGTTGCTGGACGGCACTGAGTAGGGCTTGCCGCCGGCGGCTCTGGGATCGATCCGCAGCATCTTCCCGAGCAGCACGTCTTTGTTCTGGGCATTGTTCGGCGGATCGCCGGCGGAGCCGCCGTCGCCGGTCCCGAAGTAGAGAAGGTTGCCGAGGAACTGGAGCTGACCGCCGTTGTGGTTGCTGTTGACGGGGTGGGGGATCGTGATCACCGGCCGTCGTGAGCCGAAAGCTGCCCGGGTGGGTGACCGCCGTCGGAACTCGTCGATTCGGATCGACCCCTGGTTGTCCGTGTAATAGACGTAGAAGCGCTTGCTGCGCGGGTAATCGGGTGGGAAGGCGATCGAGAGCAACCCTTGCTCGCCGCCGTAGCCGACGAGACCGCGAATGTCGAGGAAGGTTCGTTGGCGACCGCCCTCGAGGACGATGACCCGGCCCGGTTGCTCGACGACAAAGACGAGCGAGGGGAAGCCCGGGGCACCGCTGACAGCAACCGGTGCCTCGAAGGTGCCGATCTGCTTCAGGGCGACACCGCGCTTAGCGCTGGTCGCGGCTCCCTTGCTTGGCGACTCCTCTTGATCTTCGCTGGCGGCGCCGCAGGCCGGGAGCGCCAGGGTCAGCAGCAGGGCCAGCCCGGCGACGATCGTGGAAGCTCTACTGGCCTTTCTTGACCTCAACGATTTCACCGCTGTCGGTGACTTCAGTTTCCGGCAGCTGGTCGGTGATTTCGGTTGAGATGGTGCCGCCGGGGGCAACCCCACCTTCGGTCTTCGCCTTTGCGGCACCGCCGAGGCCTGCGTCGACGTTGTAGAGCAGGTTGTACTTGCCGACTCGAACGGCGCTCAGCTTCCAAACGGCTTGCGTCGTTTCCCCGGGCTTCAGTGGTCCGAAGGCGAAGGTCTTGCGGTTGGAGGTCGAGGCGCCGCCTGGATCGGAGGAGCCCCGCAGGCGCGGGTAGGTCGCCGCCAGCACCCAGACCGGGCGTTCCCCTTGCGCCAGCTCTGGCGCTGAATCGGTAACCGCAAACGGCAGCGGCGAGGATTCCCCCGCCTTGCCGGCGATCGTGAAGGTGACGGTCAGGTTGGGCACCGTTTGCTTGCCGGTATTGCGGATCCCCAGTTCCAGCAGCGAGGTCTGGCCGAGCTCTTGCACGGCGGGGAACTTTGCATCAGCCACTTTCACGTGGAAGGTCCCCTCCGGTTCCTCGGCGGCGGGTGAGGAATCGCCGCCGCCGCAGGCGCCAAGCAGCGCCGCCGCCGCCAGCGCGACTAACCCGGTCGCGATGGCCTGGAGGCGGGCATTCCGGGAATGTCGTCCGGTCCCCCGCAAAGCGGCCCGAACATAGCATGGGGATTGGCGCCTTTCGCAGGGATTTCCGATAGGGGCCAGGGGGTTAGTCGGATCTCAACACGCGGCTAATGGTTGGGGCATTCCCATCCCCTAGACTCCTGCCCACCGGGTGGGATGTCGCGCGCATGCGGCATGCTCGGATGGAGGAGCAGATGGTCGGATCCGCGGTTAACAGGGCGTTCTTGCCCGCCAAGTCTCTGTTTGAACAGGTGGGGGAGATGATGATCCTCACCGCGCGTACGATCGTCTCTGCGATTAAACCGCCGTATCCCTACGGCGAGGAGTTCATCGGCCAGTTCCTTTTTGCTTTGCAGCTCTGCTGGTTCCCGCTGTTGGTCTCGACCGTCGCCTTTGGCTTTGGTGCGCCGGGGCTGCAGGCGGCCAACTTCCTCTCTCTCTTCGGCGCTCTTGACCGCCTTGGTGGCTTCTTCGTCCTCGCCTCGATCCGCGAGTTCGCTCCGTTCGTGACCGCCGTGGTTGTCGCCGGAGTCGCTGGCACGGCGATCACCGCCGACCTCGGCGCCCGCAAGATCCGCGAGGAGCTTGACGCCCTGCAGGTGCTCGGGGTCGACCCGATCAAGAACCTGGTCGTGCCGCGCTTTCTCTCGCTGATGCTGATCACCGGGCTGCTTGACATCTACGCCCTGGTCTTCGGGATCAGCGGCGGGATCCTCACCGAGATCCTCTACAACCAGCCGCTCGGTGGCTTCTTCGCCACCCTCTTCTCCAATGCCTCGATTACCGACCTCTGGGGCTCGGTCATCAAGTGCACCCTGTTCGGGGCGCTGATCGCAGTCGTCTGCTCTTACAAAGGGATGACCGCCTCCGGTGGTGCCGCGGGAGTCGGCCGCGCCGTCAACGAGGCCGTCGTCATCTCCTTCATGGGCGTCTTCGCCTTCAACTACGTTTTCACCCAGACCCTGCTTGCGACCAACCCGGAGCTGCAGACGATCCGATGAATGCCTGGCTCGAGGTTCCGCGCAACTGGCTCGATTCGGCGGGGGAGATCGCCCGCTTCGCCAGCCGGGTTGCCGGCCTCGTTTACTCGGGACGCGTCCTCCGCTTCTTCGGTGAGAGCCTGCGCCAGGCCGGGATCCTGATCCTCGGCTCGGCCCTGATCATCTGGGGCCTGGTCTTCACCCTCGGCCTCCAGTGCGGGATCGAGGGCGCCTACCTGCTGCGCGCCCAGGGCGCGCCCGCCTACGCCGGCGTCTTCTCCGCCTGGTGCGACCTGCGCGAGATCATGCCCTACGCCTTCGGCTACATGCTCGCGGCCAAGGTCGGGACCGGGATCGTCGCCGAGCTCGGGGCAATGCGGATCTCCGACGAGATCGACGCGCTCGAGGTGATGGGGGTGCCGCCGGTCACCTTCCTCTGCGCGACCCGCCTGCTCGCCGCCTGGATCGCCTTCCCATTCATGTACCTGGTCGGGATCGGGATCATGTACCTGGCCAGCTACCTCGCCGTCGTCGAGCAGATTGGCGATGTCTCCTCCGGTGGCTACCTGCTGATCTTCTGGATGTTCCAGAACCCGCCCGACCTGATCTTCAGTTTGATCAAGGGCATGGTGATGGCGACCGCGATCGTCTTGGTTGGCTGTTACTACGGGTATACCGCCTCCGGCGGGCCCGTCGGGGTGGGGACCGCGACCGCGAAGTCGATGGTCCTCAACATCGTCTTAGTTCACATCATCGGGATGCTTGGAACCCTGGTCTTCTGGGGAGCCAACCCGCGCGCGCCGATAGGAGGCTGAGGTGTCGATCGAGGAAGAGAACCGCTTCTCTGAGGAGGAGGACCGTCGCGAAGAAGAGGACCTGCGGGACGAGGCGACCTCGAGCGCGGAAGCGCCGCCCGAGGTCGTTACCGACACTCCGCCTGAAAGCGACGAAGGCCCTTATGTGAGCGAGGATGGCGCCGTGATGGGGCGTGACTTCGTCATCCCCGGCGTTAACCCGCGCGATCACAACCCGTACAAATTCCACACCGGCGTTAAGCGCGACCACGGCGGTGAGGACGCGATCGAGATCATCGACTTGGTCAAGCAGTTCGGGCGCGCGCGCATCCTCAACGGACTCAACCTCGGCCTCCCCGAGGACCAGGTCTCGATGGTGCTCGGCCCCTCGGGGACCGGCAAGAGCGTGCTGATCAAGCACATCGTCGGCCTGCTCTACCCGGACTCCGGCGACGTCCTCGTGCACGGCGAGTCGATCCCGAACATGACCGACGACGAGCTCTTCGACGTGCGGAAAAAGTTCGGCCTCCTCTTCCAGGACGGCGCCCTCTTCGGCTCGATGAACATTTACGACAACGTCGCCTTCCCGCTGCGGCAGCACACCGACAAAAGCGAGGAGGAGATCGGCGAGATCGTCAACCGGCGGCTGAAAGAGGTCGGCCTGATGGAGGCCACCTACAAGATGCCGAACGAGCTTTCCGGCGGGATGCGCAAGCGCGCCGGTTTCGCCCGGGCGTTGGTCCTCGACCCGGCGATCGTGATGTTCGACGAGCCTGACTCAGGTCTCGATCCGGTCCGTACGGCGTTGCTCTGCGAGTTGATCCGTGAGGTCCACGCCGAGAACGGGGGCTGCTACCTGGTGATCAGCCACGATCTCGGCACCGCCCGCCGGATCGCCGACTTCATCGCCGTGCTCTGGAGCGGCAAGATTGTCGAGTCCGGTCCGAAAGAGGAGCTTTTCGACTCCAGCAACCCGTTCGTCAGCCAGTTCCTCAACGCTGACGTCAGCGGGCCGCTCTCGATGGACTGAGGCTTGGGCGCCGGAGGCTGGTTCGGGCGCGTCGCGGCGTGGGCGGCAAGACACGCCCGCCCGCTCCTCGCGTTTGCCGCCGCCGTCGCGATCGCCGCCGCGATTGGGGCGACCCAGCTGCCAACTGACGCGGGGGTCGACACCCTCACCGATTCCGACTCGCCGACCGCTGGGGCGACGGAACAGGTCCGCCAGGATTTCGGCGAAGAACCGATCGTCGTCCTTGTCAAGGGCGAACTGCCGCAACTGATTCTCAGCGACAACCTCTTCCGGTTGCTGCGGCTGGAGGGCTGCCTTTCGGGGAAGGTTCCGAAGGGGGCGGAGGCGATTCCTGGCCCCTGTGCCGAACTCGCCGAGATGAACGCGGTCGAGTTCCTCACCGGCCCGGCGACCTTCCTTAACGAGTCGGTTGTGCAGATCGACAACCAGCTGCGGCGGCTGGCTGAAAACGTCTCTGCCGATCGCTTCCGCGAATACCTGCTGGCGGTGGCGACCCGGTACGGAATTACCAGCATTCCCAGCATCACCAACGAAGATTTCGTCGCCACCGTCGTCTTCGACTTCTCCAAACCGCGGGGCACCCCGAAGGCCCGGCTCTCCTATCTCTTCCCCAACGCGAAGTCGGCCCAGATCGTGATCCGGCTCCGCTCCGACTTGAGCGAAGCAGAGCGGCGCCGGGCGATCGGCCTGATCGAAGCTGCGGTCGAGGACACGACGCCGCGCAAGGAGTGCAAGGAGGAAGGCAAGCCGGCGCCGTGCTTCGAGCTCGAAGACGGCAGCTACGTCGTCTCTGGGGCACCGGTGGTGATCGACGGCGTCGCCGATGCGCTCAAGGACGCCTTGCTCGTCCTCTTCGCTCTCGCCCTGGCAGTGATGGCCTTTGTCCTCCTCCTCGTCTTCCGCAGTCGCTGGCCACTGCTCCCGCTTGGGATTGCCCTGATGGCCGCGGCGATCACCTTTGGACTGCTTGCCCTGGTCGGCGGATCCCTGACCATGGCCTCAATCGCGGCGCTGCCGATCCTGATCGGCTTAGGGGTCGACTACGCAATCCAGTTCCAGGCGCGCATCGACGAAGCGGGAACGCCCGAGCGGGGGGCGTCCCTCGGCGGCCCGACCATCGCCGCCGCCTGCGCCGCCACGGCAGTGGGCTTCCTCGCGCTCCAACTTTCACCGATCCCGATGGTCCGTGAGTTCGGCTGGATCCTCATCCTCGGCATCGCGATCGCTTTTGCCTTCGCACTCACTGTCGGCTCGGCTGCGCTCAGCCAGCGCACGCTCATCGGGCGGGTGGCGCGGGAGGGAGATGCCGAGCATCCAGCGCAGGCGTCTCCCTCCCGCGACAGGACCCGCCCGCCAGAGCGCCTCCTTGCCGTGGCCCAGACCTACCCCGTGGCGGTCCTCGCCGTAGGCATCGGCCTCGCGGTCATGGGCTGGGCGGCCGGAACCCGCGTCGAAACGGTGTCCGACATCCGCGAGCTGGCGCCGCAGAACATCAAGGCTGTGGAAGGGCTGAACGAGCTGCAGGAAACCACCGGAGTGTCTGGGGAGCTGGACGTCAGCATCAGCGCCCCCGACCTGACGGACCCCGAGGTGATCGAATGGATGGCGGGGTTCAAGAAGAGGGTGCTGGAGAAGAACGGCTTCGACGGGGAAGAACCGAGCTGCCTTGGTGCCGAGCTTTGTCCGGGCCCGGCGCTGTCCGACTTCCTCGTTCGCGGCGGAGAAACGCCGACCGCGAAACGGATTGACGCGACGCTGGCGGCGCTATCGCCATATGCGCTTCGGCAGGTCGCGCCGATTGATCCTGAGACCGGAGAAGTTGGGACGGAGGCGCTGATTTCATTCGGGATCAGGGCGCAGTCGTTGGACGACCAGCAAGCCTTGGTCGAGCGGGTCCGGGGTGAGATCGGGGAACCGCCGGAGGGGGTGCAGGTGGAGCTGGCGGGGCTCTCGGTGATCGCGGCGGAATCGGCCGGCGACCTCTCCAGTAGTCGCTACTGGCTGACCTTGGTCGGTCTCGTCGCTGTTGGCCTGGCTCTGCTGTTGATCTACCGCTCCTGGCGCCGGGCCTTGATTCCGCTGATTCCCACCGTGCTTGCAACCGGCTGGGCCTCGTTGCTGCTCTGGATCACCGGGATCCCGCTCAACCCGATGTCGGCGGCGCTCGGCGCCCTGACGATCGCGATCGCGACCGAGTTCGGCGTGCTCCTGGTTGGGCGTTTTCACGAGGAGCGGCGGGCGGGCGCCGACGTCGAGGAAGCCCTGGACCGGGCCTATTCACGCACCGGGGCTGCCGTTTTGGCTTCGGGGGTAACCGCGATCGCTGGCTTTGCCGTCCTGATCGCCAGTGATGTTCAGATGCTGCGCGACTTCGGCCTCGTCACCGTCGTCGATCTCGGCGTCGCCCTGATCGGCGTGCTGGTCGTGCTGCCCGCTTCGCTACTCCTCCTGGAGCGGCGATGAGGGACCGCTACACGCTTGTCGTCGGCCTCATCTTCCTGTCTGTGATCGTGGTTGCGGCTGTCAACACGCTTGGGGGTGGCGGGGGAGGGGAGACGCTAGGGCTCGATCGATATCCGCCTCGCTGGCCGTTGCCCGAGTTCGCGGTTCCCGCAGGCGCTGCCAAGCTCGAAGGCGACGCCAACGTTTCTCAGGACGACTGTGAAACCTCCGCCATCCCTTGCCCGGAGGAGTCGCAGCGAATTCCCGCCTGCCGCGTCGACCTCCCGGAAGCGATCCGCGTCTGCGATTTCTTTGACCGGCCGCTGGTGATCTCGTTCTGGTTCAGCAAAGGTGACGACGACTGCGTCCAGCAGCAAGACCTAGTCGAGCGGGTCTACCAGCGCTACCGTGAGCGAGTGGGTTTCCTCTCGCTGGACATCCGCGACGATCGCGACACCGTGCGCGACCTGATCCGTCAGCGCGGCTGGACGATGCCCGTGGGCTACGACCGCGACGGAGCCGTGGCGGGCCTCTTTGGCGTCGGCCTCTGTCCCACCTTCGCTTACGTCTACCCCGGCGGCACCTTGCAGGACGCAACCATTGGCGAGCTCACCGCCGCCCAGCTCGGCAAGAACGTCGATCGGCTTCTCGCCGCGACCGCGACGGCGGAGGAGGGTTGACATGTCTGCGGAGGCTGCCAGCCAACGGATGGGATGGGTTCCAGCTCCCCGCCAGGGCTGGGTCGCTCCGCACATCGCCTCAGAGTTCCCGGGCCTGGGAATTGCCTGGGTCGAGGTTGACGCAAAGCCCGGTAAGAGCCCGGAGCCGGTGCGTCGCCGCTTGCGCGACCTCTCCGACCGGACCTATGGCTCGCAGGCAATCCGTCTGCGCGAACGGCCGATCCCCTGGGCTTACCGAGTCTTCTTTCGTCAGATCGGGCTCGATCCCGACCGAACCCGTACTCCGGTCGAGCAACTGACCCTCGACCGGCTCCACGACGGCGGTTTCCGTAGCCACGGCCTGCCCGTCGACGCGCTCAACATCGCGATCGTCGAGACCGGGGTGGCCTTGTGCGCCTTTGATGCAGAGGGCCTGGATGGCGGACTCTGTATTCGCGATTCGGCCCCGGGTGAGTCGCTGGCAGGGCACCCCGGCGAGCTGGCAAAGGGCACCCTCGCGATCGCCGATGGGTCGCGTCCGATCGGGCTTCTGTTCGGGGATGCGGCCGAGGGAGCCCGGGTGAAGCGGTCTACCCGCCGCATCGCTATCGCTGCCGTTCAGGTCAAGGGAGTTCCCCAGATCGCGGTCGAGGAGGCGTTGTGGATGGCCGCTGCAACGCTAGAGGCCGCCTGACCTACAATTTTGGTGTGGCCACTCTGCTGAGACAAGACGAGCACGCAGGGTTTGACCTGGTTGTCGATGAGAGCCAGGCGCGGTTGCAGCTGCGTCGTCAGGTCGCTCGCTTGGAGGCGGAGTTGGCCGGACTCTTTGTGGAGGCGTTTGGTCACACCGAGGTTCCGCACCAAATCGAGGCGGCCACCTCAGTTCCACGCTTGCTTGACCTTGGCGAGCTGGAGACCGTTCGCGACCGGCTTGCGACGCGGGTCGCTGAGGCACGTGCCGCACTGGTGGAGCGGCGACGGGTCGAGGACGAGAACCACGAGCTGGTTGAGCGGATGCTCGCGGCCCCGCAGGACTACAAGTGGGTCCGGGTCTCCAGGGAAGACCTGGGACTGCACGGCTGTGGACATTGGCACTCGCGCCCCCGGCTGGGTCCGATCGGGATGCTGATGGGCTGGTGGCGGGTCAAGGTCTCCTCCGGATGCCCATTACCCGGGCGGCTTGCGGCCGTTGAGCGCGAAGTCCAAGCCCGCCAAGCGGGTCGCCGCACCCGATGAGCGGCCGCCTGCCCCCTGGGGCTCAGTCCCACTGGCCGAGCTGGTCATCCTCGCCGGCATCGTTGCGCTCGCGATCGGCGTCATTGGCGGTAATCCGACCGCAATCGGAGTAGGGGTGGCCTTAGCCGGCTTGGGGGGGCTCGAGGTCGCGATTCGCGAGCACTTCGCCGGCTGGCGCTCCCACACGACGCTGCTGGCGGGTGCGGCCTTCGTGCTTGTCACGGGGCTGGTCTTCTACCTTGCCGACCAGATCCTCGCGGTGGCCTTGGGTGTGGGAGCGATCGCCTTCGCGATCGTCTTTTACCTGGCTCGCCGCGCATTCCAGCGTGCATCCGGTGGACTGAGTTACCGGATCGGTGGAATGCGCGGCTAAGCCGCGGCTTCTTTAAACGGTCAGGGCCTCGCGTCCAATCGAGCGCGACGCCAGCTCGGTGGCGAGCAAGCGGCGCTGGCGTGAAGTCAGGGTGCCGAGCTGCTTGTTCTCGTTCAGGGCGAGGGGCATGAGGAACTTGCGGGCGCGGGTCCTGCCCCAGCGCCGCTGGCTGGTCAGGAGCTCGGAGATGGTCATGCTCTCGGTCTCCCAGGGGCAGTCGCGAACCACCTCCGCGGCATCGAGGTCGCCGCGCGCGATCGCCCGCTTCAACTCTGCTCGGGCCAGTCGCACCATGTTGGCTCTTTCCAGCGCCCTCATGTGTTGCGGGGCCTCGGTTGAGGCGATGGTCGTTGCGGGTGCCGTTGAGGCAGCTTCCACTGGACTCCTCCCTTCAAGGAATCGAATAACTGGGGGGTATTGGTTCCCGATTGCGACCGCTGCCGGGCGGGTCTAACCGGATCGAATCTCTCTCTTCCCGAACTTCCCGCCAGGGGTGTTCGGCGAGGAGGCCAAGCTATGTCTTCGAGGTACCGGCCGTCAACCCGGAAGCACCGGATTGATGTCCGGTCCATTCGCTAAGAGCAACAATTTCGGCCCCTCGGCCAGCTTGTCCGATTCTGGACAAGCCTGAAACTCCCCCCGCCGGGGGATGTCAAGAAACCGTTACCGGAAGATTTAGGTGCGCGGCAGGTCCGGGAAGTCGGCGATCACCCGGGCGATGGTGCCGAGGGCGCCGTCGAGGTGCTCGCGCTCATGGGTCGCCATCAGGCTCGTCCGCAGCAGCGCCCCCCCGGGCGGGACCGCCGGGTGAATCGCGACGTTGGTGTAGACGCCGGCCTCGAACAGCGCCTTCCAGAGCAGCACCGCCTGCCAGTCGTCGCCGACGATCACTGGCACCACTGGGGTGGTGGCGACGGTGCCGTCGGGAAGCGCTCCCGGCTCGATGACTTTGAGGCCGAGGTGCCGCAGGCCCTCGCGCAGGTACTCGGCGTTGGCCAATAGGCGCTCGAACAGCGCTGGGCCGTCGGCGCGGATCACCCGCAGCGCCGATAGTGCGGCGCCGACCGAGGCTGGAACGGCCGAGGCGCTGAAGATGAAGCTGCGAGAGGAGACCCGCAGGTACTCGATCACGTCGGCGGGGCCGGCGATGAAGCCGCCACAGGAGGCGAGGCTCTTCGAGAAAGTCCCCATCCGCAGGTCAACCTCGTCCTCGAGTCCGAACAGCTCGCAGGCGCCGGCACCACGGGCGCCGAGGACACCGGCCCCATGGGCCTCATCGACCATCAGCCGCGCTCCGTAGCCCTTGCAGAGCTCAACGATCCGCGGCAGGTCGCAGACGTCGCCCTCCATCGAAAAGACGCCGTCGACGACGACGAGGACGCCGCCCCCGTCCGTCGTCGCCCGCTGCAGCATCTTCTCCAGCTTGTCCATCCGGTTGTGGCGGAAGGGACGTAGCTTGGCGCCGGAGAGGCGGCAGCCGTCGAGGATTGAGGCGTGGTCGCCGGAATCGCAGATCACCGTGTCACCGGGGCCGAGGATGGTGCCGATGCAGCCGAGGTTCGACTGGTAGCCGGTGCTGTAGACGATCGCGTCCTCGCTGCGCATCCACTCGGCCAGCTCGCGCTCGAGATCGAGGTGCAGCGGCGTCGTCCCATTCAGCAGCCGCGAGCCGGTGACGCCGGTGCCGTAGGCCTCGAGTGCCTCCCGCGCCCCGGCCTTGACCCGCTCGTCGCCGGTCAGGCCTAGGTAGTTGTTGGACCCGAGCATGATCGTCTCTCGACCCTCCATCTCGACGACCGGGCCAGCCTGGGAAGTCAGGAGGCGGAAGTAGGGGAGCAGGTCGTGCTCCTTGGCGGCTTCGAGTTGCTCGAGGCGGTCGTGGTTGCGCGCCTTCTCGAAGACGTCGACGGGAGCCTTCGCGGTCTCGCTCATCTCCCCAGAGTGTAGGTTGCGGCTCCCATGGCAAGCGTCTCGATACGGCCGGTGCGGACGCGGCGGGAGCTGAAGCGGTTCGTCAAGGTCCCGTTCGACCTCCATCGCAGCAGTGAGCAGTGGGTGCCGCCGCTGGTCTTCGAGCGGATGCAGTTTCTCAACCGCAAGAAGAACCCCTGGTTCGAGCACGGCGAAGCGGAGTTCTTCGTCGCCGAGCGCGACGGCAAGCCGGTCGGCCGCATTTCCGCCCACGCTGACAGCCGCTGGGATGAGTACCAGGGCGGCAAGGACGCGATGTTCGGCTTCTTTGAGGCGGCTGAGGACCCAGAGGTCGTGCGGGCTCTGTTCGATGCCGCGACCGAGTGGGCCGCGGCGCGGGGGCGGGAGCGGATTCTCGGACCGATGGACTTCACCACCAACGACGAGATCGGGATCCTGATCGAGGGTTTCGAGCGTCAGCCGATGATCCTCGAGCCCTGGCACCCGCCCTACTACCAGCGGCTCATCGAGGCCGAGGGCTTCGGGAAGGCGATGGACGTGCTGATGTGGGAGTTGCGAATGGGGCAGTTGAAAGAGGGGGAGAGGGTTGACCCTTCGATCCACGCGGCGGCGGAGAAAGCGCTGCACGATGAAGGGATCACGATCCGCAACATGCGCAAGCGCGACATGGCAGCCGAGGTGCGCCGCTTCATGGACGTCTACAACGAGGCCTGGGGTCAGAACTGGGGCTTCGTGCCGATCACCGACGCCGAGGTCGAGTTTCAGGCAAAAAACCTGAAGCAGGTCCTCGATGAGGAGTGGACCTTTATGGCCGAAAAGGACGGCGAGGTGATTGGCGCGGCGCTGACGCTGCCGGACATCAACCAGGTCCTGGCGGGGCTCAACGGTCGGTTGCTGCCGTTTGGCTGGGCCAAGTTTCTGCTCGGCCAGCGCAAGATCGACCGCCTGCGGGTTTTCGCCCTCGGCGTTAAGCACGACTATCGCCATACCGGGGTTGCCGCTGGGCTCTACCTAGAGCACATCAAGCTGGCCGGGGTGCCCGGCAAAATCCACTGGGGCGAGATGGGCTGGATCCTGGAGACGAACAAGCCGATGAACCGCGCGATGGAAGGAATGGGCGGCAAAGTCGTCAAGGAGTACCGTCTTTACGAGCGATCCCTGCGCGGGGACGACCCCGGCCCGCGCTAGAGTCGCCCGGGTGGATGAGCTGCAGCTAGACGGCGAGGTAATCGCCGAAGAAGACGCCAGCCCCCGGGACGCCACCGATCCGGTTCGTCCCCTTCCTGTTGACTATGAAGAGTCCTCGGGTTCGTCGCTACCTGTTCTGCGACCGGAGGTGCGCACCGCCGCGATCGCCGCGGCGGGTGGGGTTCTCGCTGGCGCCGCCACCGTCGCCGCCGTCAGGGCCGTAACCGGGGTCGCGACGAAGACGCGGTCTCCCCGCCGCCTTTCCGGCCGCCGCCGCGAGCGGCAGAACGTCGTCGCCAGCCGCTCGTTTTTGGTTGATGTTCACCTCCTCGGTCGCTGAAACCGCGGTCAGACCACCGTCGCCGTACCGGTTGCCGCGCGGCAGCTCCGATCGGACCCTGCGGGTTCGGGGCGGCGTCGCCACTCGACTCCTTCACGTTGACGGCAGCCCGGTGTTGGTCCGGGCTTGGCAGTCGGCGCGGGATCGGGTCGAGTTTCGCGCCGAGGCGATTGATCCGGCGCGTGTCTCGCGCCCGCAGATCGCGATCGCTCCTTGCCCTGGACCGGCGGGGCGCGAGCAGCTCGAGCAGGCGATCGAGCGGATGCGCTGTGCCCTCTGGGTCGACGTTGACCTCTCGGATTTCCACCGCCGCTTTCGCCGCGATCCCCTGGTCGGGCCGCTGATCCGTCGCCTGCCGGGCTTTCGCCCCAAGGGCCGGCCCTGGCCCTGGGAGGCGTTGGCCGCGGCCATGGTCGGGCAGTTGATCGAGGCCGAGCGGGCGGCGCTGATTGAGCGCCGGATCGCCGGCCGCTGGGGCTCGCGCCTGGGCGAGGGCCGGGATGCTTTGCGCGACGTACCCGGTCCCGCCGCGATCGCCGGCCGAGCTCCGGCCGAACTCGAGCAGATGGAATTGGTTGGGAAACGGGCGCTGGCGCTGCGTCGGCTCGCCCGCGATGTTGCCGCCGGCCGCTTCCAAATTGAGGATTCCAGTGGTGATGGGCGGCTGTTGGCGATGCCGCAGATCGGCCCTTGGACGGTGCAGTGCCTCGGGCTCTTCGGCCGCAACGAACTCGATTCCCTGCCGGCTGGGGATCTCGGCTACATCAAGCTGGTCGGTCGCCTGGCCGGAGAGGGGCGGCGGGCGACGGTCGCCGAGGTCGAAGAGTTCTACCGGCCCTACGAGCCGTATCGCGGCCTGGTCGGCACGCTGACCCTGGCCGGCCTTTACCGACTGGTCGCTCAGGGGAGGCCGATGCGGCTTGCGGCTTAAGCGGCCTCTGAGGGCTGCACGGCTCAAGCCAGGCGTCAGCAGGCCGATAAGCGGTGTGGATGCGTGACCCCGCCGACAGGAACTGGCCCGAGCACGAGGTCAAAGCATTCCTCGACCAGCTAGCTGCTGGCGGTCACGACTTTCAGCGTTTGGTAGAGCAGCTGCCGGTCATCGTCTACACGGCGGAGCTCGGCGAGCGGGGGCGCTGGCGTTACGTCAGCCCGCAGGTCGAGGAGATCCTCGGCTACCGGCCGGAGGATTTCATCCGCGATCCCGGGCTCTGGGCGAGCTTGCTGCACCCCGATGATCGCGAGCGGGCGTTGGAGCTCGAGACCGAGGAGCACCTCGGTAGCCGCGACACGACCCCGACGGAATACCGGATGCATCGACGCGATGGCGAGGTCGTCTGGATCCATGACGAGGCCGTACTGGAAGCGGGCGAGGACGGAATCCCTGTTTGGCACGGCGTCCTCTACGACGTAAGCCAGCGCAAGGAGACCGAGCTGGAGCTGCAGCGGGCGCTCTCGCAGCAGGCGGTCGTTGCCCGGCTCGGTGAGCGGGCGATGCAGGACAGCGATCCGCAGGAGCTGATGGAGGTGGCAACGGAGCTGGTCGGCAAAGTCGACGGTGTCCACAGCGCCTGCATCTGGGAGCTCGGCCGCGACGGCCGCAGGCTCAGTCTTCTGGCCGGCCTCGATGAGTCGGTGCTGGGGGCCGGGCGCAGGGTTTCCGCTTCGCGGGACTCCCACGTTGGCGCTGCCTTGGACTCGGGGACCCACGCGGTCGTCGCCGACTGGGAGAGCGAGACCCGCCACACGATGCCGCCGGTGCTGCGGGTCTTTGGTGCAGCCAGCAGCCTCGCCGTCGTCATCGACGGCAAGAACCGGCCCTTCGGCGTCCTCGACGTCCACTCAACTGAACCGCACCGCTTCACCGCGAAGGACGTTCCCTTCGTGCAGGCAGCCGCCAACGTGCTTGCCGATGCGATCGAGCGCCACGCTGCCGACCAGGCGCTGCGCTACCGGGTCCTCCACGACTCGCTCACTGGCCTCCCGAACCGTCTCAGTTTTGTCGATGCGCTCGGGGACGCGCTCAGTAAAGCGGCGATCTCGGGCTCCCCAGTCGGGATCCTTTTCCTTGACCTCGATCACTTCAAGCTGATTAACGACAGCCTCGGCCACCACGCCGGCGACGCGCTGTTGCGGGCCGTGGCGCCCCGCTTGCGCTCCCACCTTCGCCCCGGCGATGTGGTCGCCCGCTTCGGCGGGGACGAGTTCGGGATCCTGATCGACCGCCTCGCCGATGAAGGCGAGGCCTTGGCGATTGCCGATCGCGTCGCCGCCGCTTTCACCCAGCCCTTCTCGATTGACGGGGTCGACCACTTCGTCAGCGCCAGCATCGGTGTCGCCGTCGCTGGCGCCACGGAAGACCGAACCATTAACGCGGAGCTCTTGATCCGCGACGCCGATGCGGCGATGTACCGGGCCAAGGAAGGCGGCCGCGCTCGCTGCGTCCTCTTTGACGCTGAGATGCGGGCCGGGGCTATCCGGCGGCTGGAGACCGAACGGGAGCTGCGAGACGCGCTCGACCGCGACGAGCTGGCGCTCTATTACCAGCCGGTGGTCAACCTCCGTTCCGGCGAGATCACCGGGCTGGAGGCGCTGGTTCGCTGGCGTCACCCCGAGCGGGGGCTGCTTGACCCCTCGGAGTTCGTCTCGATCGCCGAGGACAGCGGCTTGATCGAGCCGATTGGCCGCTGGGTCCAGGAGCGGGCTTGCCGCCAGGCACTCGAGTGGCACCAGCTGCGCCCCGATTCGCGCCCGTTTGACGTCGCCGTCAACCTCTCGGCGCGGCAGGTCGCCCATCGTGACCTGCCGGCGATCGTCGAGGAGATCATCAACCGCACCGGTCTCGACCCGGTCCACCTCCGCCTCGAGATCACCGAGAGCGTGCTGGTTGAGGAGTCGGCGGCGGCAATCTCCTCGCTGCACGCCCTGAACGAGCTCGGTGTGCGCCTAGTCCTCGACGACTTCGGCACCGGCTACTCCTCACTCGCCTATCTCAACCGCTTTCCCTTCCACGCGCTGAAGATCGACCGCTCCTTCGTCGACGCGCTTGGAATTGAGCAGGAGCCGACGGCGATCGTCGAGGCAATCATCGGCATGGCCCGGGCGCTCTCGCTCGAGGTGATCGCCGAGGGCGTCGAGAGCGAGGTGCAGCTATCGGAGCTGCAACGCCTCGGTTGTGACTACGCGCAGGGCTATCTGTTCCACGCGGCGATGCCTGAGCGAGAGGTGAGCCGCTTGATCGCCGAAGGCGCGCTCGGCTATTCGGGGATTTCGCCCGACGGCAGGTAGCCGTTGTCGAGCAGTTCGTTGACCGGCGGCAGGCCCTTGATCAGACCGTTGTCCCGCATCCAGCCAGCGAAGGTTTCCCACTCCTGCGGATCCATGTAGCCGTAGGGCTGCCCCTCGGTGCGGGCGCCGAGCAAGGGCAGCGTCGCTTTCACCTCGGCCGCCGTTAGTTTCGGTTCCAGGTCGGGGTTGGCTTCGGTGATGGCACTGATCGCCGCCCCCGGCTGCTCCACTGCCGCCTCGGTACCACGCTCCAGTGCGGCCAAGAAGAGGCGGAACTTTTCTGGGTCCTCTTCCAGTCGCTGCCGCTGGGCCACCAGAACAAGCTCGTCGTAGGTGGGAACACCGAGTTCGTCGACCGGGGTGACAACCGGGTTTTTGCCGCGTTCGCGCAGATCGATGCCCTCGACGTTGAGGAAACCGCCGAGCATTGCCTGGGCCGAGCCGCCGACGAGAGCGGGGAGGAGGCCAAAGCCGACGTTGACCGCCTTGACGTCAGAGAGTTTGAGGTTGACCCGGGCGAGGATCGTTTGCAGGAACTTGTCTTGGTAGGGAATTCCGGCGGTAGCGACCGTCTTGCCTTTGAGGTCGGCGACGCCCTGGATTCCGGACTTCTGCAGCCAAATCATCGAGGTCAACGGGCGGTTGACGAGCGCGGCGATGGCAACCACATCAAGTCCCTGCTCACGCGCTAGCGCCACCTCCGGCTCGTAGGAGATAGCTAGGTCGGAGCGGCCCGCGGCGACCAACTTCATCGGTGCTGCGGGGTCGGACGGGGTGTCGATGCTGACGTCGAGGCCGGCTTCCTCGAAGTAGCCGAGTTTTTGCGCCATGTAGATCCCGGCGTGGTCGGGGTTGGGGTAGAAGTCGAGCGTCAGGTTGAAGCTCTCACGTTCGTCGCCGCCTTCCTCTGACTTCTCGCCGCAGGCGGCAAGCACCAGGGCGATGGCGAGGACGACGAGGGCGAGCGCCGGGATCCGGATGCGCGTCATCGCCTGAGTTCTATCGCCAAGTGACGACGCGTCGCTCCGCCAGGGCGGTGAGACCGATCAGCGCCAGGGCCAGAGCCGAGAGAACAACCACCGTCGCGAACTGGCGTGCCACCTCGAAATAGGCGGTGTCGGACTGGATCAGATGGCCGAGGCCGGCGGTGGATCCGGCCCACTCGGCAAAGACGGCGGCGATCGGTGCCACGACGACAGCGATCTTGATCCCGGTGAAGAGACTGGGCAGCGCGGCTGGCGCTTCCACCCGCCGGAACTGTTGCCAGGAAGAGGCGTCGAGGCTGCGCATCATCTTCACCGCCTCCGGGTTGACCGAGCGCAGGCCGTCGAGGGCGTTAACGGTGATCGGGAAAAAGCAGATCAGGGCGACGATGATGATCTTCGGCGTGATCCCATAACCGAACCAAACGATCAGAATCGGTGCGATGACGACGATTGGGATCGTCTGCGAGGCGACAACCAGGGGGTAGGCGGCATCCCGGAGCAGGCGCCAGCGGTGCATCAGGATCGCGAACCCGACTCCGACCGCGAGCGCGGCAAGAATTCCCAGCACCATCTCCCGCAGCGTCACCCAGGCGTTTTCGGCGAGCAGCTCGCGGTTCTCCCAGAGCGAGCTGGCAATTTCGGCCGGCGAGGGGACGAGGAAGCTCTCGAGGTTGAGTGCGTCGGCAATCGCTCCGGTAGAGCTGGCGATCTGCCAGAGGCCGACCAGCGCCCCCAGCAACAGGGCCGGCAACAGCCACCGCCGCCATCGCGTGGTTCCTTTCGGACTCATAGCGTCCGTTTGGAACCACGACTTCCGTGGTGGAGGGCTCGCATTGCTTCCTCGCGGGCAGTGATGAAGGCCGGGTCGGTGACGGCGGCATCGCGGTCCTCGGCGCGGGGGTGGGGGGCGCTGAGCTCGGCGACGATGCGGGCTGGGCGGGCGGAGAGGACAGCGACCCGATCGCAGAGGTAAAGCGCCTCCTCGACGTCGTGGGTGACAAGGACGACGGTGCGGGGGTCAGTGCGCAGCGCGGTTGCCAGCCACTCCTGCATCTCCGCCCGGGTGATCGCGTCGAGCGAGGCGAAGGGCTCGTCCAGGGCCAGCACCGGCTTGCCGGCGACCAGGGTGCGGAGGAAGGCAACCCGCTGGCGCATTCCGCCCGAGAGCTCTGAAGGGCGCGCCGCTTCGAACCCCGAGAGCCCGAAACGCTCAAAGAGAGCCGCCGCTGCGGCCCGCGCCTGGCGCCGGCCCATCCCCTGATTGCGCAGCGCTAGCGCTGCGTTGTCGATTGCCGAGTACCAGGGCAGGAGCAAGTCCTGCTGGGGCATATAGGCGCAGTGGGCGAGGCGTTCCTCGCCGCTCTCGGCGCCGCCAACCTGGATCTCGCCCGCGCTCGCCTCCCGCAGCCCGCAGACCAGCTCCAGCAGGGTGGACTTGCCGCAGCCGGAGGGACCGACGAGCCCGATCACGCTGTGCGCTGGGGCCTGCAGGTCGATTTCGGCGAGGGTCTGCAGCTCGCCGTAGGCGTGGCTGACCGCGCGTAGGGAGATTCCCTCGCCTTGCGTCTTGTCCGGTGGGATGGGGGTCGTGACGGTTTGAGACCCGCCAGTTTCGGTCTCCACCCTTGGTATCCTGGCGCACTCCGCACTTCTGACCAAGAAGGTCAGGAAAGTCGAAATCAGTGCCGTGCGGAACCCAGGCAACCATGGACCCGGCAATAGTCCTTTTCGGCTTCGGCATCGGAGCAATGGTCGGCATGACCGGCATGGGCGGCGGCACCCTGATGACCCCGTTGCTGATCTTCCTTTTCGGGGTCAAGCCGGTGACGGCGATCGGCACCGACATCTTCTACGCGGCGGTGACCAAGACGGTGGGCGGCTGGCGCCACCTGAAAATGGGCACGGTCAACATCAAGCTCGCCTACTGGCTTGCCGCCGGCAGCGTCCCCGCTGCGGTGGCCGGGGTCTGGGCGATCTCGATCCTGCAGAGCAAAATCGGCGAAGAGAAGCTCGACTCGATCGTCTACGCCCTGCTCGGCGGCACCCTGCTGATGGTCGGGATCATCACCCTGGCGCGGGCGCTGATCCTCAGCAACCTGATCGAAGAGCGCGACGACTTCGTGCTGCAGCGCCGCCACAAGATCGCGGCGGTGGCGATCGGCGCCACCACCGGCTTCGTAATCGGGATCACCTCGGCCGGCTCGGGCACGGTGATCGCGATCCTGCTGATCTCGGTCTACCGGCTGATCCCGGTGAAAGTCGTCGGCACCGACGTTTTCCACGCTGCGATCCTGCTCTGGGCCGCCGGCATTGCCCACTGGGTGGGCGGCAACGTCGACTTCGTCCTCGCCGGCAACATCCTCCTCGGCAGCGTCCCCGG
>DATDLJ010000073.1:0-21436 GCA_036519395.1 Solirubrobacterales bacterium
TGGTGGCGACCGACATCGCCGCCCGCGGGCTCGACGTCGAGCACGTCACCCACGTCATCAACTACGACGTGCCCAACTCCTCGGAGACCTACGTGCACCGGATCGGGCGCACCGGCCGCGTCGGCCGGACCGGGCGGGCGATTACCTTCGTCACCCCCGACCAGCGCGACGAGATCACCCGCATCGAGCGCGATGTGAAGACCTCGATCGGCGAGTGGGAGAGCCCCGAGGAGCGGCTCGAACACGCGCCGCGGCCGCGTCGGCGCGAGCGGACCCAGCGGCAGCCGGAGGTTGTCTCCAACGGCGACTCCGCTGCCACTGCGCCTGAGTCAAAGGGCGAAGAAAACGGCGACGAGAAGGCGAAGGCCGAGACGACGAAGCTCTTCGTCAACCGCGGCGAGAACAGCGGCATCGACGAGGAGTCGCTGCGCTGGGCACTGCGAGAGGGCGCCGTTCTCCCCGAGGAGGCCATCCACGATGTCCGCGTCCTCCACCGCTTCTCCTTCGTCGAGGTCGATCCCGAGCTGGCCGAGCGCACCGTTGAGTTCCTCGACGGGACCAAGCTCGAGGGCAAGGAGATCCGCCTCGAGATTGCCAAGAGCTGAGCGCTCGCCAGCTCGCACCGAATCGAAATCGGCGCTGCGGGTATCAAGGGTGAGTGCGGTTTCTCTTTGGCTTCTTAAGCTGGTGCCTGGTCGCCGGGCTGGTCGTGGTCGCCCAGGCGTCCGCGGCGCCGCCGGCTCCGAGCTGCGCTGAGGGCCCGACCACGGTCGCCGGCACGACCTACGGGACGCCTTGCGCCGACCGCATCGTCGCCCCGGCTGGGGTGGCGACGGTGAAGGGAGGCGGCGGTGACGACACGATCGTCGCCGCGGCGCTCGCCGATTGCCCGGGCGGCTGCTTCCTCGGCGTCGGCAGCCAGACCTTCGAAGGCGGGCCCGGAGACGACGTCGTCTTCGGCGAGCGCGGCAACGACACCCTCAAAGGCGGGGAAGGCAACGACCAGCTCTTCGGCGGGATCGGCGACGATCTCCTGCGGGGCGGGCCGGGCAACGACCGCCTGGCCGGCGGCTTCGGCGCCGACTCAATCGACGGTGAAGGGGGCGACGATTACGTCCGCGGCGACGCGACGATCGACCGCATCTTCGACACCGGTGGCGGCTCCGATGCGCTCAGCTTCTCGACCGGGATAACGCCCGGGTTTGGCGACTCCGTGTCGATCACCGGCTTTCCCCCTGCCGGTGGCGAGCGCGGCGTGGAGCTGGAGATGGACGCCAACGACCTGAACGCCGACAACGGCGTCGCCCCCTTCGGCGGCGGCGTCGACGAAATCGAAGCCGACAATTTCGAGACCGTGATCGGGACGCCCTTCTCGGATCACCTCGTCGGGACCTCGGCCACGCAGAGCTTCTACGGCGGCGGCGGCGCCGACGCGATCGAGGGCGGTGGCGGTGGCGACACCCTCGTCGGCGGCGCCGATGGCGACTATCTCGATAGTGGTCAGGCCGTTCCCCGCGACGGCAGCAAAGTCAGCGTTGGGCTGATGACTCCCCCCGGCGCGACTCCCTACTCCCAGGTCTACGTCGTCGGCAGCAGCGGTGGCGACGAAATCACCGCCACCTACTCGGCCGCCGCCGTCAGCTTCCAGCTCGGGGCGGGGACGTTCGACCAGAGCGCGAGCGGCGACGGCGGCTGCGAGATCGAATCGGCAACGGAGGCCTCCTGTCCCTTGGCTGACCCGCTCGACTCGGTCCTGCTGGCGGGAATGGGGGGCGACGACACGATCGTCGCGGCCAGTTTCCCGGCCACGACCGGTGTGGTCGAGATCGGTGGTGAGGGCGACGACTCGATCACCGGTAGGGACGGCGAGGACATCCTCGTCGATGGCCCCGGTGGCGGCGAGGACGTGCTCACCGCTCTCGGTGGCGACGACGCCCTCACCCACAACGGCGGCCCAACCGAAATGCTGGGAGGCGAGGGCAACGACCTTTTCCTCTCCGACTCGATCTGCGACGGCGAGTCGATCTTCGGTGGTAGCGGGCGCGACAACTCGTCCTGGGCCCGACTCGACGCCAGCTTCGCGGCCGACCTGGAAGCGGGAACGGCGGGCGAGCCGGGGGGCGACGGCGCTCCCGACTGCGGCGGGGGCGACCTGGACTCGCTGGCGGAGATCGAGGACCTGGAGGGATCCTCGGCCGCTGACGTCCTGCGCGGCGATGAGGGACCGAATCAGCTGCTCGGACATCTCGGCCCCGATCGCTACGCCGCCGCCGCGGGAGAAGACTCGATCCTCGCCAACTCGGGCGATCCGGATCCCGAGATCGACTGCGGCAACGACACCGACCGGGTGCTGATCGACTTCGCGCCGATCGTCGACGGTCCCCCCGTCAACTGCGAGACCGTGACCGAAGCGGCGCCGAACAGCTTCCAGGCGGGGACGAAACTGCCGCCACCGCCGCTGGAGGAACCGCCTCCGACCGAGGAAACGGAACCGCGACCCGAACCGCCGCCGCCGGTCGATCGCCGTCCGCCGCAAACCAGGATCGCCTTCCACCCACCCTCAACGGTGTTCTCGGCGCGGGCTTGGCGGCGCGTCAGTTTCCGCTTTGCCGCCAATGAGGCCGCCAGCTTCCGCTGCAAAGTCGACCAGCGTCCCTACCGCGGTTGCACCTCGCCGCGCGCCTACCGCGTCAAAACCGGATCGCATGCCTTTCGCGTCCTCGCGCTCGATGCCGCCGGCAACGCCGACCGCACCCCAGCCGTCTTCAGGTTCTCGGTGCGGCGCCGCTAGTTAGCCCGGCGATCGTTTCCAACAGCAGATCGAAATCGATCGGCTTGGTTATGTAGCCGTCGATCGCGAGATCGGTTGGCGCATCCGCGTCGCCGGGGTTCTGGTGGGCGCTGACAATCAGCGCCGGCACTTCCCAGCCGGCGCCGCGTAGCTCGCGCAGGGCGTCGATCCCGGATTTACGCGGCATCATCGCGTCGAGCAGGAGTAGCTCGGGGACGACGCCGTCGGCAACGTGGTCGAGGACCTCCTGGCCGTCGGCGGCGGTCTCGACGGTGTGACCGGCCATCTCCAGCCGGGTCCGCATCAGCAACAGAATCGTCTCGGAGTCGTCGGCAACGAGAATCATCGCCATCAGCCTGCCTCCGCCGTGGTCGGGTCGAGTCCGCTGGTCGGAGGCGCCGCGCCGGGTCCCGTGCCGGTGGCGATCGGCAGGCGCACCCGGAAGGTCGAACCCTGGCCGACGGTCGATTCCGCCGCGATGCTGCCACCGTGAACCTCAGCCAGCGATTTCGAGATCGCCAGGCCGAGGCCGGTGCCGCCGACCCGCTGGGTGAGGCCAGCGTCACCGCGGGTGAAGCGGTCGAAGATTCGCCCCAGCTGGTCCTCGGGAATTCCCTGTCCGTTGTCGCTCACAGCTATCTCCACCTCGGCACCAATCGCTCGGGCCGAGACCCCGATGGACGCCCCTTCGGGCGAGTACTCATGCGCATTAGTAAGCAGATTCACCAGTATTTGTCTTATCCGGTCGGGCTCGACGTTAATCAGCGGCAGGCTGGGGGGTAGGTCTGCAGTCAGCGATTGACCGCCCGCCTCGGTTTGGGCGCGCATCGTACGCACGACGTCTTCGATCAGCGGCGCGACCTCCGTCGGCTGCGGCTGGATTGCCAGGCGACCGACGTCGGAGCGGGCGAGATCGAGCAGGTCATTCAGCAGCCGCACCAGGTGGCGGCAGTTGTCGAGGATGATTTCCACCGTCTCCGCCTGCTGCGGGGTGAGCGAGTCGCGATCGAGCATCAGCAGCTCGGCGAAACCTTGGACCGAGGTCAGCGGGCTGCGCAACTCGTGCGAGGCGGTGAGGACGAACTCGTCTTTCAGCCGGTCGAGCTCTTCGCGCCGGCTCTCCTCTTGCTCGAGCTCCTGGGCCATCTCGTTGAAGGCGGCGCCGAGGGTGGCGGTCTCAGCTAGGCCGCCGACCTCGACCCGGGCGCTGCGATCGCCGCTGGCGAGCTTTCCGGCCGCGTCGACCAACTCCTCCAGCGGCCGCCGCATCGAGGCGATCAACCCGCTGAAGAGGAGCAGGGCGCCGGTTAGCCCGGCGAGCAGGCCGGCGGCAACCAGCAGGGCGGTGTCGCGGGTGTCGCTGGAGATCTCGTCGCGCAGTTCGGTGCGTCGCTGGACCTGCTCTTTGACCACGGCGCGCGCTGGTGCGCCGCCGGTTCCCTGGGCGATCCGCTCCCGCGCCTGCATCTCCACTTGGTAGGAGCGGGCGATCGCATCCTCGAAGTCCTGGCGCTGCTGGATGAAGCGGCCGACGCCGATCACCGCCATCGCCGTCAGCACCGCAAAACCGATCGCGAACCCGATCCGCAGCCGGTTGGCAAGCGACGGGCTCAGCCGTCGATTGGATCGTGAATATGCTTGAGCCCCGATGGCTGACGAGGCTACCGAGCAAGACGGAACCGTCGCGGTTCCGGATGGGATCGACCCGCAGACGCTGGAAGCCTGGTTTGGCCAGCACGTCTCCGGCGTCGAGTTGCCGCTGCGCTTCGAGCGGATCGCCGGCGGCCACTCGAACCTGACCTACCGCGTCACCGACACCGCTGGACGCAACTGGGCGCTGCGGCGGCCGCCGCTGGGCAAACGGCTCGGCTCGGCCCACGACATGGGCCGCGAGTTCAAGGTCGTCTTGGCCCTGGGGAAGACGGAGGTCCCGGTGGCGCCGGTGGTCGGCCTCTGCGAGGACGAGAGCGTCAACGGCGCTCCCTTCTACGTGATGGAGTTCGTCGAGGGGCCGATCCTGCGCGGGCTGGCCGAGGCGGAGATCTTCCCCGGCGAGGGCGATCGGCGAGCGATCGGCGAGCGCGTCGCCGACACCCTGGTCCAGATCCACGCGGTGGACCCCGACGCCGCCGGCCTTGGTGACCTCGGCCGCAAGGAGGACTACGTCGCCCGTCAGCTGCACCGCTGGCAGGGACAGTGGGAGAAGTCGAAAACGCGAGAGCTTGAGCCGATCGACCGCGTCCACGCGGCGCTCTCGGCCCGCATTCCCGAGCAGGGCCCAGCGACGATCGTCCACGGCGACTACCGCCTCGACAACATGATCCTCAGTCCCAGCGGGGAGGTGGCGGCGGTGGTCGACTGGGAGCTCTGCACGCTCGGCGACCCGCTCGCCGACGTTGGCCTGCTGATGGCCTATTGGCCCGAGCGCGGCCAGGGCGACGAGGTCGTCGCCCTCGGTATGCCCGCCAACCTCGCCCCCGGTTTCCCAACCCAGGCTGAGATCGCCGCCCGCTACGCGGAGGGCAGCGGCCGCGACCTCTCCAATCTCGGCTTCTACGTCGCCCTCGGCTACTGGAAGCTGGCGATCATCCTCGAGGGCGTCTACGCCCGCTACGTCGCCGGCGGCTACGGCAAGGTCGACGAGGGCATCCACGCCTTCGCCAAGCTGGTTGAGCGGCTGGCCGAGGAGGCCGAGCGGGCCGAGCGCGCGGGCTGAGGCGTCGGCCGGCCGCTTATTCCGTCGCGATTGACAGCATTCGCGAGGGTTTGAAAGGGTGCGTTACACGACTCCAATCTCGACCAAGGGAGAAACCTTGAAGCAGCTACGCAAGCGACTCACGTACGCAAACGTGATGTCGTCGATTGCAGTGTTCCTCGTCCTCGGCGGTGCCACCGCCATCGCCGCCGGCCAGCTCGGCAAAAACAGCGTCGGCTCCAAGCAGCTGAAGAAGAACGCTGTGACGGCAGCGAAAATCAAGAAGAACGCCGTCACCACGTCGAAAATCAAGAACGGCGCGATTACCGGCGCCAAAGTCAACGCCGGCAGCCTCGGCACCGTGCCGAACGCAACGCACGCCAACAACGCCGACAGCGCTGGTAATGCCAACACCGTCAACGGCTTGCGCATCGTTAAGTTCAGCCTCAACGGAGGCGAGAACATCTCCAAAACGGAGATCCTCAACCTCAACGGCCTGAACCTGTACGCAAGCTGCTCCAGCGGTGAAGAGACCCTCATCGCGATGACCTCATTCGGAGAAAGCGAGATCTCGGCCTGGGCCGAGGACGCGAGCGATTCCTACACCGGCGGCGAAGGCAATTACGACGACGAATTCTTCCCTGGGGAGGAGTTCGCGGTTCCGCTGCCGACGAGTTCGGACGTGATCGGCGACGGCGCCTACACCGGTGGCGACCTGCGCACGGTTCGCTTCTTCTACAACGAGGAGGACGACAGCAACTCGACCGAATGCCTGCTTAACGGGTACGCGATCGGTTGATCCTTCTCAGTTCGAGTTGA
Source organism: Solirubrobacterales bacterium (assembly GCA_036519395.1). Lineage (GTDB taxonomy): Bacteria > Actinomycetota > Thermoleophilia > Solirubrobacterales > 70-9 > VAYN01. Next base: position 6,306 of record DATDLJ010000073.1, read on the forward strand.
AGTAAAGGGCGGCCTTCGGGCCGCCCTTTCTTGCCTCAGACCATCCGCGCCGCGTGCCGCGGCTCGAGGTTGCCTTCGGCTTCGGCCTCGGCGCGCTTTGCCCAGCGGTTGAGCTCGCGACGGGCGAGGACCATCTTGTGGACCTCGTCGGGGCCGTCGGCGAGGCGCAGCATGCGGCTGAAGCGCCACATGATCGCCAGCGGCGTGTCGTCGGTCATGCCGAGTGAGCCGTGGATCTGGATCGCCCGGTCGAGGACGTCCATGACCATGTTGGCGGCGACGATCTTGATCGCCGAGATCGACTGGCGGGCGGCACGCTTGCCCTCGGTGTCCATTTTCCAAGCGGCGTAGAGGGTGAGCAGACGGGCCTGGTCGATCTCCATCCGCGAGGCGGCGATCGCCTCCTGGACGAACTGCTTCTCGCCCAGCGGGCCGCCAAAGGCGGTGCGTTCGTTGGCGCGGCGGCACATCATCTCGTGCGCGCGCTCGGCGGTCCCGATCGCCCGCATGCAGTGGTGGATGCGGCCCGGGCCGAGCCGGTCCTGGGCGATTGCGAAGCCGGCGCCGCGCTCGCCGAGCAGGTTCCCCTTCGGCACCCGGCAGCCTTCGTAGCGGATCTCGCAGTGGCCGGGACCGCCGTCGTGGCCCATCACCGAGATCGGCCGCACCAGGTTGAAGCCCGGCGCGTCGGTGGGGACGCAGATCATCGAGGCGCGCGCGTAAGGAGGGGCATCGGGGTCGGTGACGACCATCGCGATCGCTAGCTCGGCGCCGACGGCGCCCGAGGTGAACCACTTGTGGCCCTCAATCACCCACTCATCGCCGTCGAGCTCGGCCCGCGCCTGCAGCAGGGTTGGGTCGGAGCCGGAGACCTCGGGCTCGGTCATCGAGAAGCAGGAGCGGATCTTGCCCTCGAGCAGCGGCTCCAGCCAACGCTCGCGCTGCTCCGCCGTCCCGTGCTCGGCGAGGATCTCCATGTTGCCGGTGTCCGGGGCCGAGCAGTTGAAGGCCATCGGCGCCGCCATCGGACTGCGGCCCATCTCCTCGCAGAGCAGTCCGTACTCCCAGTTCTTCAGCCCCGGCCCGAAGCGCTCGTCAGGCATGAAGAGGTTCCAGAGCCCCTCGCCCTTCGCCTTATCGCGGACTTCGACCAGCCGTCGTGGGTAGGGCACCCCCGTTGCGACCTCGGCGTCGAGCGCCTCCATGATCTCCCGCTCCTGCGGGTAGATCTCGGCGTCCATGAAGTCAAGCACGCGCTCGCGCAGGCTCGCGACCTCGGGGCTGGGGGTGAAGTCCATCGGGTTCCTCTCTCCTCGTATCGCCGGGAACCGGAACGGTATTCGATTGCCGGCTCAGGTCCGGCGGTAGCGGGCGAAGAGCTCGCCGCCCTCCTCCAGTAGCCAGGCCAGATCCAGTCCGACCACGTCCGGCACGGCCCCCTCGATGATCCGGGGAGCGTCGCCGCCGCTCAGCTTCGGGGCGATCGTGAGAAAGAGCTCGTCGACCAGACCCTCCGCCTGCAGCGAGCCGTGGAGGGTCGGCCCCCCCTCGCACATCACCGCTCGCACGCCTTCCTCCCGCAGCGAGCCGAGCAAGCCTGTGAGGTCGGCCCGCTCGCCGCCGCTGCTCTCGACCACCACGAGCCGTTTGTCGAGGTTGGCGTAGCGCTCGGCCCGCATCGTCCCGGCGCCGATCATCACCGCGTCGAAGCGTTTGCGCAGGCCCGCCAACATCGCCGTGTCGGTCTCGGAGCCGATCGGGCCCGAGACCCCGCCGATCGTCGCCCGCCCGTCGACGGTGGCGGCGAAGTTGACGGCAACGAACGGGCGCCCCTCGCGCTCTTCCTCCCAGGGCCGATAGGTCTCGAGTTGTTCGGCGACCGAGGTCGGGCCGGGGTCTGGCAGCAGCCGCCTCATCGCTCGCGGCTACCCGTGGTTGATCAGGAGTAGTCGTGCCAACCGGCGAACTCGCGGCCGGCGAACTTCTGCAACTCGGCGACGTCCTCGGTGAAGCGGCCGCGGATCGTCTCGAAGAGGTCGTCGGGCAGCTTCGGCTTCGGCGCCGGCGGCTGATCGGGATCGTGGACGACCTTCTCGACCAACCAGCGCAGCGACTCTGGCAGGCGATCGAAGTTGCGGTCGAAGGAACGCAGCCCCGGCAGTTTCACCAGCTTCTCCATCAGCTGGTATTTGTCGCCCTCCTTGGCGCTGGACTTCTCCCACTCGCGGTCGAACTGCTCGGAGGTGAAGGTCTCGTCGACACCGGCGAAGGCGAAGGCCTTGCGCATCGTCTCCTCGCGTTCGGATTGCAGCTCCTCCTGGGTGATGATCTCGATCTGCTCGCGGTCAAAGCGCTCGAGGTAGGGCTGCAGCTGCATCCAGTACTTGGAGCGGTTCATGTAGGAGGTGTTGGGGTTGGACAGGACCTCGACCAGGTCGCCGTTCTCGTACCCGGCGCCGGTGGCGTGGACCCAGTGCGAGAGGATCCGCTTGATCGGGTCGCGCACCATGTAGAGCAGCCGCGCTTCCGGGCAGTGCTGTTTGATCCGCTCGGCGCTTCCCTCGAAGCGGGGCAGGTTCGTGTAGTGGGGCGAGGACTCGCCGCGGACCTTGAAGCGGTCGTCGAAGCGGCTCGCGTACCAGTCGAGGCCGAGGTCCCAGTTCAGCTCCTCGACGAAGAAGTTGAGCTCCTTCGGCTTCGACATCTGGATTTCCGGATGGAGGCCGAGGTAGTGGTGGATGCTCGTCGTCCCGCACTTGAGGCCGCCGATGATGATCAGGTTCGGCAGCTGCGCGTGGCGTTTGCGGCGGCGGCGCCAGCTGCTTTTGCGATCGGCCGTGTAGCGCTCGCGGGCACGGTCGCACATCGCCACGTCGGCGGGGTCTGGCGCAGCAGTGGGCGGCAAGGTGTGCGTGTCGGTATCCGGCACGAGCGTGGCTAGTCTAGCTGCGATGGTCTTCGCCGATCTTCAAGGCAACTTCGAGGCGTTCTTCAGGCGTGCCGCCGAGTTCTTCCGCCACCTCTCGGAAATCGACTGGTCGACGTTCGCGTTGGCGCTTTTATTCCTGCTGGCGATGCAGTTGGCGCGGGCTTGGGCTTGGCGCAACGTGCTCCGCGCCGCCTATCCAGACCAGAAGATTCCCTACCTCAACCTGGCGGCCGCTTACCTGGCCGGGGCCGGGATCAACGCGATCATTCCCGCCCACGCTGGCGACGCGACCAAAGTCTTCCTCGTCAAACGCCAGATCCCGGGCTCCTCCTATCCAGCGGTCACCTCCTCCTTTCTGGTCCAGACCGTCTTCGACACCACGGTCGGGGTCCTGGTCCTGGCCTACGCGATCACCCAGGGGCTGCTGCCACCGCTGCCGCAGATTCCAAAGCTGCCCGCCTTCGAGATCTCCTTCTGGGCCGAAAACCCGCAGGTCTTCGCGATCGTGGTCGCGGTCACCCTGATCGCGATCGCGGTTGCCATCTACATGCTCGCCCACCGGGTCCGGCGCTTCTGGGCGCGGGTGCGGCAGGGTTTGGTGATCCTCACCGAGCCGCGCCGCTACCTGCGCGAGGTCGCGGCCTGGCAAGGGGTGGGCTGGCTCTTCCGCTTCGCCGCTTTCTGGTTCTTCCTCGAGGCGTTCGGTATTGGCGGCTCGGTCGGCAACGTGATGCTGGTGATGAGCTGCCAGGCGATCGCCAACGTCGTTCCCTTCACCCCTGGCGGCGCCGGCGCCCAGCAGGCGCTGCTGGTAGCGACCCTGCACGGGCCGACCCGGACCGCGGTCCTCTCCTTCTCGGTGGGGACCCAGATCGCGATGGCGGCGTGGTCGGTGGTGCTCGGCTTCCTCTCGATGCTGCTGGTCTTCCGCACGACCGACTGGCGTGGTCTGATCAAACAGGCGGAGGAGGAAGCCGAGAACGAAAAAGCCGCGCAGGCGGCTAGTACCTAGCTCGACCAGCCGGGATAGCGGCCGGCGATACGCCACTGCCACGGCGGCTCCTCGGAGAGTGGGAACTCGTAGTGGTTCCGTCCTGGCAGCGTCTCCAGCGGGACCAACGCCGGGTCGCCCTGGGCGAGGACTTCGACTCCGGCCGCCGCTTCGAGATCGGCCGCGGTGGCGCGGCTAGTCAGTCGCTCCCAGCCCAGGGTCGGACGGTAGGCCCAGTAGGTGATCTCGATCCAGCCGGAGGAGGCGCGGCGGTCGACCAGCTCGGTGAAGAGGGTGCTGCGTCGCCCGGAGGCGGTGAGGTGAGGCCCGGCGGCGACGGCGCAGCTCTGGCGCCGGCAACGGCGGAAGTCGACCGGCATTAGCGGCAGGCCAGAGGGGCTCGGCACGGCGATTGGTACCGGGGCCAACGCCCGTACCAGCCGCGCGAGCGGCCAGCCGTAGGCTGGAACCAGCGGGTGGTGCCGGCAGCTGTCGGGGAGACGGGGGGCGCAGCCGATCTTCTTCGCGATCGCCCCGGCCATCCTGCGGCCTGCGTCGACCTCGCCGCCGGCGGCGACCGCCGCGATCCCGGCGATCAGGAGCAGGGCGACGAGGCCGGCCAGGGCCGCTTGCTCGACGCTTGCCGAGCCGCGTTCCCGATCACGGTGCCGCGCCATGGCGGCGACGCTAGGTCAGCTGAGCGCGCGGGTGACGCGCAGAATGTGCCGATTCAGGGTCGGCGGTGAAGCGGTTCTGCTTACATGGGGTCGATGGAGGGTTTCAACTTGTTCGGCGACCCCGAGGAGTTCCGCGCTCGCATGGAGGAGCTTTCGGAGCAGATGCAGTCCTCGCAGCGCGTCGCCTGGGCCGACAACGCGATCAAGCTGGCGGTGGAGATGACCGTCGCCTCGATCGGCCGCCTCGACCTGACCGGCAGCGCCGACGAACAGGCGATGCAGGTCCGCGACGCGATCCGCGTCCTCTTCCCCGAGGCAGTCACTCTCGTGCGCGAGGCACGGGAAGGCCTCAGCTAACAGCCAAAGCGTCAACGCGCTTGCGCATCGTCGCGATGGCTGCGGATGAACCGATCCAGCTTGTTTCATCGGATCCAGGCTGGCCGGCTCGGTTTGAGCTGGAGCGGGTGCGGCTGGAGAAGACGATCGGGGAGTGGGTCGAGGGTGGAATCCACCATGTCGGGAGCACGGCTGTTGCTGGGCTTGAAGCGAAGCCGATCGTCGACATCTTGGTTGGTGTTCATGACCTCGAGACCAGTCGTGCTTGCTTCGAGCCGCTTGCCGGGCTGGGCTACCTCTACGCGCCCTACCTGCCGGAGGAGATGCACTGGTTCTGCAAGCCGGATTCGGCCCGCCGTACCCATCACCTACACCTCGTCCCGTTCGGCTCACCCCGCTACCGCGACGAGCTCGCTTTCCGCGACCGCCTCCGTTCCGACCCCGCGCTCGCTGCCGACTATGCAGTCCTAAAGCGCGACCTCGCCGAGCGCCATCGACACGACCGCGAGGCCTACACCGCGGCCAAGACCACCTTCATCGCAGCAGTTCTCACCAGCTGATCTCGCGAGACCGCAAAAAAGCCCCTTGAGGGTGCTTTTTTGCGGTCTCGGCGAAAGAGCCCGCTCTAGAACAGCTCGAGCCGGATCGAGATCACGGCGCCGCGGCCGCTGAGGCCGCCGGCTAGCTCCACCGGGATCGCAACCAGCAGCGCCGGGATCGCGAGGACGATGCTGGCGAGGGCATCGATCCGCCGCTGCCACGGCTCCGCCGCCGGGGTCGCCGGCAGCCCGCGGAGGGCACCGAGGGCGACGTTGCGGCCGAAGGTGACGCTGTTCAGCAGCGTCTGCCAGGTGGCAGCAAGGCCTGCGCCCGGCACCCAGCGGCGCGACTTCACTACCTGGTCGCGGTGGGCAACGAGCCGGCGCACCGACTCCAGCGTGAACAGGTGCCGCGCGCCGGGCTGCAGTCCCGACCAGCCGGCGCTGCCGAGTGAGCAGGCGAAGCTGGCGCGGTTTTCGATTCGGATCGTCTCCTCCTCGCGCAGCCGGTCGAGCTCGCGCAGGGCGTCTTCCGGTCCGGCTGGGTCGCCGATGACGCCCAGCCCGCAGCTCTCGCAGCGGCGGACCGGCCCCGCCAGCCCGGGCTTGGCGCCAATCCAGCCGAAGAGTGGCTCGCCGCAGGCGGGGCAGGGTGGGTTCTCAGGGCCGGCTCCCGCCTCGAGCGGGACGACGGGGGTGCTCTCGACGTGGTTCATGCTCGGGTAGCGTACGCATCGTGCGCCTCAGCGAGATCATGACCGCTGGCGTCGTCACCGCGACCGCGGCGGCGAGCGCCTTGGAGGTCGCCCGCCTGATGCGCGACCACAGGGTTGGTTCGGTGGTGATCGTCGATTCCGCTGACAAGCCGGTGGCGATCCTCACCGACCGGGATTTGACGCTGCGGGTTTTCGCCGAGGGGGCCGATGCGGCCTCGGCGGCACTGGACTACGCCTCGCGACCGCTGGTTAGCGGTGAGCCGGAGATGGAGCTCGACGAGGCGGCGGCGCTGATGGTTCAGCACCGCGTTCGCCGCTTGCCCGTCGTCCAGGGCGAGGAGCTGATGGGAATCGTCAGCCTCGACGACATCGCTGTCCGCAGCGGCAACCTCGAGGTGGCGCAGAAGATGACCCAAGACGTGATCGAAGGGGCGCTGCCCCAGTTCTATTTCCACGAGAGGGGATGAAGTGAGGCGAGAGGAAGCACTGGAGTGGGAGTCCCGCTGGGCGGTTCCGGTGGCAATAGCGACGTTTGCGGCGGTGGTTCTGATCATCGCCTCGCTGTTTGTCGACAACGTCAGCGGTGGCGGCGACGCGGAGGTCCTCCGCTCGGTCGACGCCCACAGTGGCTCAGCCACGCTTTCGGGCTTGATGCGCGCCGTTGCCTTCGCGCTGCTGGCCTTTCCGCTCCTCTACCTCTTCCGCGCTGTCCGAGCTCGCAGTGAGCGGGTGCGGGGGCAGCTGATTGGGCTGGTCGTCATCGCACCGATCTTCCTCGGGCTCTCCTCTGGGGTCGCCGTTGTCGCCCAGCAGGAAGCGGCGGATGAATTCCTCGCCGGCGAAGCGAAGTCGACCCTGACCCAGAAAGAAGCGAAAGAAGACTGCGTCGAGGAGCGCCAAGACGAGGGGAACGACTTCCTCGTCGACGAATACGAGCCGGCCAAAGGCGAGAGCCCCCTGCGCGCCTGCGAAGAGGACAAGATCGAAGAAGACCAGGCCTCCAACGCGCGGACCGAAGCTTCCTTCACCCCGTTTGCGACCGGGCTCGGCATCGCTGGCGGTCTCGGCTTCGTCATCGCCCTCTTTTACTCGTGCCTGTGGGCGATGCGGACTGGGCTCCTCACTCGCTTCTGGGGATCGCTGGGGATGGCTCTCGGCGTCGCTGCGCTGTTTGGCCTGATGCCGTTCGTCCTGCTCTGGTTCCTCTACTTCGGCTTGCTCCTGCTCGGCCGGCTTCCCGGCGGGCGCCCGCCGGCCTGGGAGGCGGGGGAAGCGATCCCTTGGCCGACCCCTGGCGAGAAAGCCGCCGCCGAACTCGAGCCGGAGGACGGCTGGGAGGAGTCTGCGGAAGACGACGGGGAAGACGAAGGGCCGAAGCGCAAGCGCAAGCAGCGCGAGTAGTGCGGCAAGCAGCGCCGCCAGCTTGACATATTCCTATATCGGTATATATTGCTCGGCATGAGTCGGATGCCGACCACCGCCGATGCCTTCAACGCCGTGGCTGAGCCGCGGCGGCGGCAGATCCTCGATCTCCTGGTGGGGGGCGAGCGGCAGGTCAACGACCTGGTCGAAGCGACCGGGCTTGGCCAGCCGCAGGTGTCGAAGCACCTGCGGGTGCTGCGCGAAGTAGGGGCGGTCCACTCACGAGAGCAAGGACGCCGGCGGCTGTATCGCGTCGACCCCGAGGCGTTGAGGCCGATCTTCGATTGGGTCAGCCCCTACCAACGTCTCTGGGAGGAGCGCTTCGAGCAGTTGGACGACGTTCTCACCGATTTGAAGGAGGCGGAAGGAGATGGCAATGACCGATGAGCGAAAGGCGGCGTTGACGCTGCCGAGCGACGATCAGATCCTCGTCACCCGCGAGTTCGACGCGCCGCGGCACCTCGTCTACAGGGCGTGGACCACGCCGGAGTTGGTCGCCCGCTGGTGGACGGCCCGACGCGGAGCGGCGAAGGAGATGGAGATCGACCTGCGGGTCGGCGGCGGCTGGCGCTACGTGATGGAGACCCACAACGGCCAGGAGGTCGCCTTCCACGGCGTCTACCGGGAGATCGTTCCCGACGAGCGGATCGTCAACACCGAGGTTTACGAGGGCGCTCCGCTGCCGGCCGACGAGCTGGAGGCGAACGCGACCCTGAACACGACCACCTTCATCGATGAAGGCGATCGCACCCTGGTGACGATGCTGACCGAGTGCCCAAGCCCCGAGGTGCGCGAGCTGATCCTCAGCTCCGGGATGGAGGCCGGTCTGCAGGATGCCCTTGATCTGCTCGAGGAGGTTGCCCGTAGTCTTTAGGCATCGGTTCAGCAGTTGAATCCTCGGCAGGGTCCGGGAGAGCGATCACATCCCCCGACGAGCAGCGGCTCGTGCCGTTGGGTGCCGCCTATCTACTGGCGGCGCTGTTCGCGATCGCGCTGGGGCTGCTGGCGCCGCTGGTTTTCGGCGACTACTCGCGGACCCAGGAGCTGATCCTCGCCACCGCCGAGGCGGCCTGTCTGGTCGCGGTCGGGGTGGGGATTGTGATCCTTGTGCGGCGGCTGCGCACCAGCCACGCAGCGCTCTGGGATTTGGCTCGGCGAGACGAGCTAACCGGGGTCGGCAACTACCGGGCGCTGCACGAGCGGCTGATGGCGGAAATCGCCCGCCACACGCGGCACGGGCGCGAGTTCGCGCTGATCCTGCTCGACCTCGACGGCTTCAAGCAGGTGAACGAGCGCTACGGGCACCTCGAAGGCGACCGCCTGCTGGCGGAGATCGGCGGTTCCCTGCGCAAAGAGGTGCGGGTGGAAGACTCGGTCTTCCGCCAGGGTGGAGACGAGTTCGCGGTGATCGTTCCCGAGGTCAACGCCGAGGAGGCCGGCGAAGTCGCCAAGCGCCTGCGCGCCCGCGTTACCCAGCGCGGCTTTGGCAGCGATGAGTTGCGCCCGCTCTCGGCGGCGACCGGGTTCGCGATGTTCCCCGCCGACGGGCGCAGCGTCGACGAGCTGCTCGGCGTCGCCGACGCCGATCTCTTCGCGGCCAAGCCGGGCAGGCGGCGGGCTCGCGACCTGACTTAGGCCCGCGGCGCGGGTGGCGCGGCCATCAGCTCGACCCGGTGCCCGCCGGGAGCAATCGCCAGGGCGCGAGGCTGGCCCCAGTGTTCGCGTTTCGGTTCGATGCTGAAGCCGGCCTCGCGGAGGCGGGCGACGGTCGCGTCGAAGTCGGCGGCGACGAGGGCGATGTGGCCGGGGGAGGGAACCGTCGGCTCCTCCTCGGGCATCAGGTGGATCTGAGTGCCCTCGCGCTCGAGCCAGGTGAACTCGCTCAGCGTCGCCGGTGGTTCGATCCGCTCGAACCCGAGTAGCTCGAAGAAGCCGGCCGCGGCCTCGATCTCGGCGGGCGCGACCTCGATTCCGACATGGTGGAGCACCTCTGGAAATTTACAGAGATGGATCAGTTTTGTATGTTTTTGTCTGCTACCGTGGCGGCATGGAGGCAGCGGTTGCAGAGAGGGAGGCAGGGATGGTGGAATGGAACGATGGGCGGCTCGATGAACTCAGCAACCGGGTCGAGAGTATCGATCGCAAGGTAGATGCCGGCTTCGCTCGGCTCGACAAAAAGGTGGATGACGGCTTTGCTCGGCTCGACAAAAAGGTGGATGACGGCTTTGCCCGCCTTGACGCGCGGATAGACCATCTCGGTGAGAAAGTGGACAGGGGCTTTGGGAGGTTCGACACGAGGTTTGGCCAGGTAGACGCGAAGTTCACGCACCTGGAGACCCAACTCCTCGGTATCCATGTTGTGATTTTTCGCGGGAGCATTGCCATCGTCGCCAGCGTGATTGCCGCTGCCATTGGCGTGATCGCTGCTTGATCAGATCAGCAAAGACCCCAGCGCCGCCAGCACCACGATCGCCGTTGACCAGGTCACGGCCTCGGCGGTTATCTCCATGTCGAGGCCGTAGGCGTGGGCGATGACCAGCGAGTTGAGGCCGGAGGGCATCGCCGATAGGAGGCGGTAGGCGGGGGGTAGGTCGATCAGGGGGGCGGCCAGCAGCATCAGTAGCGCGGGGACGACCGCCAGGCGGGTGGCGATAACGAGGAGGACCGGGCGGGTTAAGGGTGGCGGCATCGGCAGCGCGCCGTGTTCGGCGTTCTCGGCCAGGGTGGCGCCGACGGCAAAGAAGCCGATCGGGAGGATGGCGACGATCAGGACCTGGGAGAGATCGACGAGGACGTCCGGCGCCAGTGCCTCGGGCGCCAGCAGGCCGGCGATCGCCGCGTAGAGCGGCGGGTTGCGGGTGAAAAAGGCGACGACGCGCTGCTGCGGCGTTTCCCCCGCCTTGGTCCCGAAGGCGGCGCCGACGGCGAAGGCTCCGAGCAGCAGGCAGGGTCCGGTGACGAGGACGTCGTAGAGGACCGCGGTCGAGAGTTCCTCGCTCCCGAGCAGCGCTACCGCCAGCGGGTAGCCGAGGTAACCGGTGTTGACGCTGAGCACGGTGCAGACCACCGCTCCCACCTGGGGCCGGGAGAGGCGCAGAAAGCGGTTGGCGACGGAGTAGGCGAACAGCGCCCCCAGCGTGGAGGCGACGATCCCCAGCACCAGTCCCACCCCGTGGCTGACGTCGATCTCGGCTGCCGCGGTATTGAAGAAGATCACCGGCGGCAACAGCACGTAGAGGAGCAGGGTCAGGGCGCTGCGCGAGGCGTTGGCAGCGCCCTGCGGCCAGCGACCCTCGGACCAGACGCCGACGGCGACGGCCACGACGATCGCGGCGGTGGTGAGGAGGACTCCGATCGGGCGTTTCTACCCGAAGAGGGAACTGCCCGCCTGGGAGGCGAACTCGACCAGCGGCTGCGGGATGATGCCAAAGAAGACCGTCGCCGCCGCGGCGAGCAGGGCCGGGCCGACGAGGTACCAGCGGCGGCCGGCTTCGGGATCGACCGGATCGGCTTCCGGTGAAGCCCCGGCGATCGCCGGGGTCCCGTCCGGTGCGGTCTCGGCCTCGGGGCTCATCCACATCGCCGCCACCACCCGCAGGTAATAGGCGAGCGAGATCATCGTTCCGATCGCGATCATCACCCCGAGCCAGGTGTAGTCGCCCTCGACCAGGGCCTCGATCAGGTAGAGCTTGCCGATAAAGCCCGCCGTCGCCGGCAGCCCCGCCAGGGCCAGCATCGAGATCGTCAGCGGCCAGGCCAGCAAGGGGCGCTCGGCGCCGAGGCCGCGGATGGCGCGGATGTTGTCGCCGAAGATCGTTTCCCGCTCGCGGGCGATGATCACGGCGAAGGCGCTGAGGTTCATGAAGGCGTAGGCGGCGAGGTAGAAGACCAGCGAGCTCGTCCCGGCGCTGGAGAGGACGACGACCCCGCCGAGCATGTAGCCGGCCTGGGCGACCCCCGAGTAGCCGAGTAACCGCTTCAGCGAGTCTTGACCGAGGGCGCCGACGTTGCCGACGATGATCGAGATCGCCGCCAGCGCCGCCAGCGCCGGCTGCCACTCGTTGACCTGGGAGCCGAGGGCGACGTCGAAGAAGCGGAGGAAGACGGCGAAGGCAGCGGCCTTGGTCGCCACCGCCATGAAGGCGGTGATCGGGGTCGGGGCGCCCTGGTAGACGTCGGGCGTCCACTGGTGGAAGGGGGCGATCGAGGTCTTGAAGGCGAGCCCGACCGCGGCCATCGCGATCCCGATCAGGATCAGCGGGTCACCGTCGAGGCCGTTGCGGGCGATCCCATCGGCGATGCCGCCGAAGTTGGTCGCGCCGGTGCCGCCATAAAGGAAGGCCATCCCGTAGAGCAGCGTCGCCGAGCCGACCGAGCCGACGATCAGGTACTTCAGCCCCGACTCGAGCGACCCCTCGCGGCGCAGGTTGGTCGCGCAGAGGATGTAGAGCGGGATCGAGAGCATCTCCAGGGCGACGAAGAAGCTGACCAGGTTGGTCGCCTGCGCCAGCAGCACCATCCCCAGCACCGAGCCCAGTAAGAGCGCGTGGTACTCGCCCGAGCCCGCTTCCTCGGTCGCCTTCTCGCGGATCGAGAGGACGACGCAGAAGGCGGCGGTGAGGATCGCGATCAGGGAGATCGAGATCGCCAGGTCGTCGAGGCGCAGGGCGCCGGTGATCAGCGTCTTCGGGTCGTCCCAGTGCCAGATCAGGAGGCCGGCGGTGACGCCAAGGGTGACCATCGTCAGCAGCGGCGCGCTGCGGCGGAACGGCTTGAAGACGGCGCTGAGCAGCACCACGCAGAGGCCGACCGTCAGCGCGATCAGCGGCGCGATGCCGGCGTAGTCGATGTAGGGCTCGTGGAAGTTCATCGTTCCTCGCTCCTCGCCAGCTTCGCCTCCGGCGCATCGCCGCCGGTCACTTTGGCGACCGTCTGCGCGACGGTCGGCGCAGTCCGCTTGAGGATCAGCTGCGGGTAGAGGGCGAGCCCGATGATGCAGAGCACCAACGGCACCAGAACGAGGCCGTCGCGGACGCCGATCTCCCGCGAGAGCAGTCCCTCCGGCTGTCGGTTATGCATCGTCTGCTGGTAGAGGCGCAGCGCGTAGTAGGCCGACATCGCGACGCCGGTGATGGCAATGAAGGCGAAGACGATCTTCTCCTGGAAGAGGCCGTTGAGGATGTAGAACTCGCCGACGAAGTTGGCCGAGCCGGGCATCGCCAGGGTCGCCAGGGCGACGATCAGGAACAGCGCCGCCAAGACCGGCGCCCGCAGCGCCATCCCGCCCATCTCGCGAATGTCCTCGCTTCCGGTCCGCTCCACCAGCAGGGCGATGATGATGAAGATCGGGGCGACGACGAGACCGTGGTTGACCATCTGCAGGACCGCGCCGTCGGCCCCGTCGGCGCGCAGGGCGAAGATTCCGGCGGTGATGAAGCCGAGCTGGGCGACCGAGGAGTAGCCGGCGATCAGCCGCACGTTGGTCTGGGTGAAGGCCATCACCGAGCCGTAGAGGATCGAGGCCAGGGCGATGACCAGGATCACCTCCTGGAACTCGACGGTGGCGTCGGGGAAGAGCGGCAGCACCACCCGCAGGAAGCCGTAGGCGCCGACCTTGGCGAGAACCCCGGAGAAGACGACCAGGACCGGCAGCGGCGCCGCCCGGTAGGCGTCGGGCATCCAGCCGTGGAGGAGGAAGGCCGGCATCTTGACCAGGAAGGCGGCGGCGAAGAACCAGAAGATCCAGCGCTGGCTGCCCTCGCTGAGGGGCTGCTGGGCGAGGTCGGCGATCGAGAAGGTGAGGTGGCCGCCGTCGGCGGCGAGGATCCCGGTCGCGATCGCCGCGACCAACATCAGCAGCGAGCCGATCAGGGTGTAGATCATCATCTTCAGCGTCGCCGCGGAGGCAGTTATCCCGCCCTCGCCGCTGCGATCGGTTCCCCAGGCGCCGAAGAGGAAGTAGAACGGCACCAGCATGAAGTCGAAGAAGAGGACGAAGAGCAGCAGGTCCTGGGCGAGGAAGGCGCCGAGCGTCGCCGTCTCGGCGACCAGCATCAGGAAGTAGAAGTTCTTCGAGTTCTTCTGCTCGCGCAGGGCGGCAAAGGCGACGCCGCCGACCCAGAGCACCGCGGTCAGCAGCAGCAGGAAGAGGTTGAGACCGTCGATGCCGAGGCTGTAATCGACGCCGAGCCCGGAGATCCAGGGCTCATCGACCGCGTACTGCAGGCCGGAGCTGCCGGAGTCGAAGCCGATCGCGATCGCGACACCGACGCCGAGGGTGATGACGGTCCCCAGCACCGCCCACCAGCCGACCACCTGGCGCGGCAGGAAGAGCCCGACGAGGCCGAAGGCGAGCGGTGCCCAGAGGAGAACGCTGCTCATGAGCTCGTCAGCAGGAAGTAGAGGGCCAACCCGGCGAAGCCGGCGATCAGGAGCAACGCGTAGCTGCGGACGAACCCGTTCTGGACGGCGCGGACGACGCCGCCGGCGCCGCGCACCGTCGTCTCGGTGCCGGTGACCAGGCCGTCGACGACCACCCGCTCGAAGACGCGATTGGCGAAGCGGCCGATCGCCAGCGCCGGGCGGACGACGAGCAGGTCGATCGCCTCGTCGAAGTACCACTTGTTGGCGAACAGGGTGTGGAGCGGGCGCAGCCGCGTTTCCAGCTGGTGCGGCAGCTGCGGCCGGGCGACGTAGAGGAGGTAGGCGATCCCGATCCCGGCCAGGGCGATGACGCCGCCGATCCCGAGGCCGATGTAGTCCTGCTCGAGCGAGGGGTGGATGTGGGCCAGCGCCGAGCCCTCCCAGACCGGCTCCAGCCACTTCTCGATCACGTCGTCGACGCCGGGGATCTGGACCAGCCCGCCGACTAGCGCCAGCACCGCGAGGACGCCCATCGCCACCCGCATCGGCAGCGACTGCTCGGCGATGTGGTGGTCGGCGCCGGGGAAGCCGACGTCGGTGTCCTCCGTCTCGCCGGTGGCCGGGTTCACCGGGGCGCCGTGCGGGTGGTGAACGTGCCCCGTGTCGATCAGCTCCTGCGCCTCCGCGCACGGTTTGCCGGGCAGGACCCGGAAGACCAGCCGGAAGGCGTAGATCGCGGTCAGCAGGGCGCCGACGTAGCCGAGCACGGTGAAGATCAGGTACATCCCGCCGCGCGCCTCGGCGAAGGCGAGGATCTCGTCCTTGGAGAAGAAGCCGGAGGTGCCGGGGAAGGCGGCGAGCGCAAGGGCGCCGCAGAGGAAGGTGATCGAGGTGAACCGCATCGCCTTGCCGAAGCCACCCATCTTGTCGATGTTCTGCTCGTTCGCCATCGCGGCGATGATCGAACCGGCGGCCATGAACAGCAGCGCCTTGAAGAAGGCGTGGGTCATCAGGTGGAACATCCCGGCGCTGTAGGCGCCGATCGAGACGCCCATGATCATGTAGCCGATCTGGCTCATCGTCGAGTAGGCGATCGCCCGCTTCAGGTCGGTCATCACCAGCGCCATCGTCGCCGCGACCAGCAGCGTCGCCAGGCCG
>DATDLJ010000074.1:0-2907 GCA_036519395.1 Solirubrobacterales bacterium
CGGCAGAAGCCCTCCTCCCACCAGAGCATCGACCCACCAATACCCATGATGAGGAGCAACGGCGGGTCCGCGGGATCGCCGAACGCCTCAGTGCACAGCTCGACCCCATTCGTCTCGATCATCCGCTCGGCCACGTTGTTCTTCCGTTCTTCGCTGATCGCAGGCCGCCTGGGCGAAGGCGAGAACGTTTGCCTATCAGACCCGATGAACGCCCGGGACTCATCGGCGGCCGACGAGAGTCCTTGGCGGACGGAGGCCCCGGGGGGCGGGGCGGCGGACACCCGGCGTCTCCCTTGCCGGGAGCTGAGCGTCCGCAGGGGTGTGCTGCACACGGTCGCAGGGGACGAGCCGCGAGTGCCCCCGGCCGGTCGCTCGGAGCCTCCCGCAATCGCGGACGAAAGCAGCGGTCTCCCGAACAGTGACGCGGATGCTCCCCGTTCGTCCGGACCGGGTGCGCATTGGGCGCCGGCGCGGCGCCTGCCTTGGGGGCGATACGGAAGTAACCGATGCTCCTCATCGGCCGCTCTCCAGCGTGGTTTGATGGTCGCCGACCGACCTCGGGATCAACCCGAGCCCACCATCGCCGGCAGGGCTGAACGCGGGGCCGACAGCCGGAATGTCGAGCTGCGGCGAGTCAAGCCGGAGGCAAAGCCAGCGGGGATCCGCCCGGGTGGACCTCGAGGTGCCGCTACATCGCAGTCGGCAAGGCCTCCGGCACGAGCATCACGAGCGTCCCGTAGGCCAATAGCGCAGTCGCGGCGAGCTGCGTGGCTCGCTGTCCGAACGGGAGCGACTTCTCGGCGAAGATGAGGACGACGATCGCGGCAAGAACCGCCACGTTCATCATCCCCAGCGGGAACACGATCACGAAGAAGAGCCAGCAGCAGCCCAGGCAGTAGACGCCGTGCTCAAGGCCCATGCGCAGCGCACCGCCGTAGCCGTCGCGCCACGAGGTGAGGACGAAGGCCATGGGGGCGCGGCACTTCGAGAGGCAGATGTCCTTCAGCGGCGAGAGCTGGTAGAGACCCGCGAGGACCAGTACTCCACCGCCGATCCGGGCGGCGTTGTCCATGACCCACATCGAGTTATCGGCCAGTTCGGTCGCTCCCAGCGCGGCGGCGTAGGCGAGCGCCCCGAACGCCGTCCAGATCGCAAGGTAGGAGCCGACGAAGACCCAGGTCGGGGCGAACGGCTTTCCGCTTCGCTGCTTGCCCTGCTGAACGTGGGCGAAGGTCAAGATCATCGGCGCCGCCGTGGGGAACATCATCGCCACCATCATCGCCACCCAGACGGCGAGGAACAGCGGCACGCCCAGGTCCATCGTGAGCATGTTGTCGACGTCGTCCATGCCCGTGATCGAGGACTGCCAGACCAGCGCCGTCCAGGCCGCGGCCGCGAGCGCGAGGAGCGACCCGAGGATCAGGGCCCGTGCGCGAGCGAGCGGGAACAAAGCCCGCGCCGACTCGCCCTGTCCCATCGACCTCGCCGTCAAGCTCAGGCCTCGTCCGGTCCGGACCACTCGAAGGGGAAGTGCTTGCTGGACCGGCCCGGCCAGCTCCACTTGAAGCCGAAGGCATCCACCTCGTCCTCCTTGGCAGTCGCCCACGTTGCAACTTGGCCCGGGCCGACCTCCGCACCCGGCGCGTTGTGGACCTGTACCCGCGCCCCCTCGGGAGCCGTAGGCCCGGTCAGCGCCTCGGCACTGCCCCTGGCTTTCCCCGGAACCTCGACGCTCCAGTGCGCGAGATCGTCGGCGATCTCGAAGTCGATCGGCGCGAACTCGATCCCGCGTACCTCGTCGATCAGCTCGGCAAAGCCGCCGGGCCAACCGCCTGCCTCGCCGCCAAAGATCGCCTGCAGCGCCTCCCGCTGGCGCTCGTCGGCTCGCTCGTCGATGAAGAAACCCATGGAGGGCTTGGACTCACCTGTCCAGGCGTTCCCCTCGAACGAACCCGCCGCGACGACGTTCAGTCCATCGAGCGTGACGTCGCCGTAGCTTCCCTCGCGGACGTGCCAGGCGAGGATGCCGTCACACTGCCCCTCGTCGGGCGCCTGGGCGAAGGTACAGCCGCAGGGAACTCTGCACCTGCATACGTCGAACCAGTCGCCAGCGAGTCGCCAACGCGGAACCTCGGCCATCGCTTCCTCCTAGCGATCGGATGCCAGGACGATCCTCGCACCCACCCGGAGAAGGGTCAACGAAAACCCGCAGCCCGAGTCGCCCGAGAGCCCCGCCGCCGCGTCCGCCGGCAAGCGAGCCTCTCCAGCGACGCCCCCGAGGCGCCCGCCGCGGACGACCTGCGAGCGCGCCGTCCGGGCGGCCGAGGGACTACCGCAAGCGCGAATGAGGCGGGCGCGAGTCAGTCGGGGAGTCGAACTCCCTGTCGTGCATGGCTGGACTCCCGCAGACGCCAGGGAGCGCTTCCCGTGTCTGGGCGAAGCGAAAGCGCTGCGCCTCCGTGCCCTAGCCGCGAGCGCGACGGCGACGGACCGCAAGCCGAAGCGCCTCTACCGCGATCAGTCGGGATACTCGTCCTTGCGCCAGGCGCGGGGCTCCTCGGGCCCAGGCTTCGGCGTTCGCTCGAGCAGGAAGGAGTTGTACGGCGCGACGAACGGATCGGGTGCCGCCACCGTGTAGGTGTGGTACACGCTCCCGTTCTCGCGCGCGAAGGCGACGAAGCTAGGGCCCTCGCGCAGGCCGTCCTCGAGCCTGGCTCCGACCTGCCGCCCCCAGTCCTCGAGCCACTCCGGTGGGTTGTCGAGGATCTCGTTGATCTCGGGGATCTGCCCCGCTTGCTCGGGCGTGAGAGCCAGCCCGAAGTCGAACGGGAACTGCGTCCCATTGGTCGAGACGTAGGGGAACTGCCAGCCCATCCGCTGCTTGTAGGCGATGAGCCGATCGATCGG
>DATDLJ010000075.1:0-25128 GCA_036519395.1 Solirubrobacterales bacterium
CGAGCGCTACCTCGGCCGCGAACTTGAACCCGGGTCCGCCGCCCTCGACGCCGTCAACCCGACCGACCTCTTCGACGAAGTCGCCGAACGACACCCGGACCTCCCCCGCGACGAGGCGCTCGGCAAGGTCGGCAAAGAAAACTTCGAGAAGTACTTCGATGAAGACCCGTGGGGCTACCTGGCGATGACCGCCCGCAAGGTCGGGCGGATGTGGAGCAGCGGGGTCGGCGAAGCGATGAGCAGTACCGCGGGCCGCGCTGTCCAGATCCTCCTTGTCGCGCTCGGCCTCGCCGGCCTTGCCCTCCTCGGCCTGCGACGCCGCTGGTGGGAATTGGTGGTCCTGGCGACGCCGATTGCTCTTGTCACCGCGGTCGGCGCGGTCTCGCTGGCGGCGCCACGCCGCAACGAGGTGCTGATGACGCTGGTCTTTCCACTTGCCGGCCTTGCCCTCTCATCTGCCCTTGCGGCCATATTCTCCGGTCGCGAATGGTCCTCCGAGCAGGCATCTTCCCCGCCGAGCTAACCGCGCTGCGCAGCGTCGGGGTGCTGCTGGCAGCGCTGCTGATCGTCTACGCAGTCGCCCGGCGCCACACGCTGCGCAATGCCGACGTCCTGATCCTGATCGCCTCCGGCCTCGGTCTCGCGATCGTCTCCGGAACCGAAATCGTCAACGGACTGCTCTCCGCTTTCTCCTTCGAGAAAGGCAACGGCGGCCGCATCCTCGGCCTCGCCGTCTTCGCCATCTTCATCCTCTTCCTGCTCACCCTGCGGGCGCTCTCGCAAGCGGCGCGCAACGGACGCCAGCTCGCCGCCGCGCTCGAGGGGCTGGCCTGGGAGGAGTTCCGTCAGGCGGGCCTGCCGGAGCGCTTCCGCAACAAGATCGCGGTCCTGATTCCCGCCTACAACGAGGCGGAGAACATCGGCGTCGTCCTCGCTCAAATTCCGCCGGCGGTCTGCGGCATCGGCACCGAGGTTCTGGTCGTCGACGACGGCTCCCGCGACGGGACCGGCGACGTCGCCGCCGAGCACGGGGCGGCGGTAGCCCGACACGTCACCAACCGCGGCGGCGGCGCCGCGCTGCGCACCGGCTACCGACTGATGGTGGAATCCGGGGCCGAGATCGTCGTCACCCTCGACGCCGACGGCCAGCACCGCCCCGACGAGATGGAGCGCCTGGTCAAGCCGATCGTCGACGGCGAGGTCGACATGGCGCACGGCTCGCGGGTCCTCGGCCACGCCGACCGCAACCACTTCGCCCGCGAGCTCGGGATCGTCTTCTTCAACCGCCTCGTCTCCTTCATCACCCGCACCCACGTCACCGATTGCTCCAACGGCTACCGCGCCGTCCGCACCACGGTCCTGCCGCAGCTGGTCCTGCGCCAGGAGCAGTTCCACACCTCCGAGTTCATGATCGAGGCGATCAAGCGCGGCATTCCCGCCACCGAGGTGCCGATCACGGTCGACCAGCGTCTCCACGGGCACTCGAAGAAGCCGGCCGTATTCCGTTATGGGATGGGCTTCGCCAACGCGATCGTCCGCACCTGGCTGCGCTGAGCACCCGCTCCCTCCGCCTACCGCAAAAGAATCTCGCTCCGGTTTGACCAGCGTGAAAAGCTGGCTGCGGCAGGACGACAACTGAGGAGGATCGAGATGGCAGTCACCGAGTACGAGGCCGCGGAAATCGAGCAGGCCAACGCGACCGGAAAGACGCCGGTTGTCTTCATCCACGGACTCTGGCTCCTGCCCAGCAGTTGGGCCCATTGGGCGAAGGTCTTCGAGGACGCTGGCTACGCGCCGCTGACGCCGACCTGGCCCGACGACCCGCGCACGGTCGAGGAGGCGCGGGCGAACCCCGACGTTTTCGCCGGCAAGACGCTGAAGATGATCGCCGACCACACCGAGGAGGTAATCAGCCGGCTGGACCGCAAGCCGGCGGTGATGGGTCACTCGACCGGCGGCCTGCTCTGCCAGATCATCGCCGACCGCGGCCTCTCCGCCGCCACGGTGGCGATCGATCCGGGACCGTTCCGCGGCGTGCTGCCGCTGCCGCTCTCGGCCTTGAAGTCCGCCAAACCGGTCCTGCAGAACCCGCTCAACCGCAAGCGGGCAGTCACCCTCACCTTTGCCCAGTTCAAGTACGGATGGGCGAACGCGCTCGAGGAGGACGAGGCCACCCGCCTCTACGAGACCTACCACGTGCCAGCGCCGGGAGTAGCGCTGATGCAGATGGCAAACGCCAACCTCAACCCCTTCACCGAGGCCAAGCTCGACCCGAAGAACCCGCGCCGCGGTCCGCTTCTAATCATCGACGGCGAGAAGGACCACACGGTCCCGTGGGCGATCGCCAACGCCTCCTACAAGCGCCAAAAGCAGAACGAGTCCGTCACCGAGATCGTGAAAATCCCGAACCGGGGGCATTCACTGACGATCGACAGCGGCTGGCGCGAGGTCTGTGACACCGCGCTCGGGTTCGTCAAGCGTTTCGCCTGAGCGCGTAAGAGTTCGTCTGCGCCCTACTGGACGCCCGGGTGCCGCACGGCCGCCGGGTCCGGCAGGTAGAGGTCGGTGCCGCAGCGAGGGCAGACCTGGACGTAGAGCTTCAGCGGCTTGTGGCAGTTCGGGCACTGGCGCTCGGGTTCGTCCTTGTCGACGCGGTAGAGGATCACCGCGATCAACCCGAACGGGGGAATGACGGTTCCGATCAGGAACCAGATGAAGAACGAGCTGCCCTTGCCCCTGCCGATGATGCCGGTGCCGAGGCCGAAAGAGAAGGCGATTACGAGGTACTCCACGAGCCCATTCTTGCGCTTCTGGCCGACTAGACCTAACGTCCAGCGTCAGGTGCGACTTTCAAGAGAGGTAGGTCCGGCACCGAGGAGAAGATGAGGCCCATAGGGGCCTATTCGCGCATGGCGATCCCGCAAGAGAAACCAGCGGCCGCAAGGCCGAAGCAGCGCCGGCGCAAACGCCGGCGCGTTTGGAAGGACAAACACTTCCGCTGGGTCCCCGACGGCCAGGGCGGCTGGCAGGTCGAGGCGTTCCTCTACCGCCACCACCACAAGCCGAAGCGCGGACACTCCCGCGGCCCCGGCCCCAAACCGCCGAGCCGGTCGCAGGAACCGGCGGCGGCCTCCGCCCCGGCCTCGACCCCACCCCCAGCCGCGCCGGTCGAGCAGGCCCCGCCAGGCTCCCACCAGGGAGGCTTCGGCCCGGCGCAGGCGCTGCGGCTGCTGAACAGAGCCGGCTTCGGACCGGTTCCGGGCCAAGTGGAGCAGCTCGCCTCCCTGGGCATGGTCGGCGCCGTGCTTTCGCTGACCCGCCCCAGCGGCAACGCTCACCTCAGCGGTCTCCCGCCCCGCGACGATGCCGGCAATCCTCTCGCCCCGGCCGACGCCTGGGGGCACGACCACCTCTGGTGGCTCGATCGAATGATTCGCAGCGACCAGCCCCTGGTCGAGCGGATGGCGCTGGTCCTCCACGACTGGTTCGCGACCTCGAACGGAAACGTCTCCAAAACGCAGCAGATGATCGATCAGTCGAACCTCTTTCGCGGCCGCTGCTTCGGCTCGTTCCTCGACCTCTTCAAGGCGGTGACGGTCGACCCGGCGATGCTGCAGTGGCTGAACGGCAACGAAAACCGCAAAGGGTCGCCGAACGAGAACTACGCCCGCGAGATGATGGAGCTGTTCTCCCTCGGCGCCGATCGCGGTGCCTACAGCGAGGACGACATCCGCGAAGCGGCTCGCGCCCTGACCGGCTGGCGCAGCGACTGGTCGAGTGAGCTCGGCGCCCACAACTTCCGCTTCGACAGCAAACGCCACGACGCCGGAATCAAGACCGTGTTCGGGCAAGCGGGCTCCTGGGGCTGGGAAGACGCCTGCCGGCTCTGCGTCGAGCACCCGCTGCACGCCTCATTCTTCGTCGAGAAGCTGTGGAGCTACTTCGTGGCGACGCCACCCTCGGCGTCCTTCCGCGACAACCTGATCCAAACCTACGTCGGCTCCGGCTGGCAGATCCGGCCGGTGCTGGAGGCGATCTTGATGAGCCCCGACTTCTACGAAGGGCCGCCGATGGTGAAACCGCCGGTCGTGCAGTTGGCGGGGATGCTGCGCGCGCTCGGGCGCCCAATCGATACCGAGGCCTGGATCTGGCTTTGCGACCAAGCCGGACAGCAGCTTTTCTGGCCGCCCAACGTCTCCGGCTGGGACGACGGCCGCTGGCTTGATACCTCACGGATGCGAGCCCGTTGGCTGCTGGTCGCCTACGCGCTTGAGGAGGTCGCGGCCGACCCCTGGAACGACACCTACAGCACCACGGAGACGCCGGAGGAAGCGGTGGCCCGCGCAATCGCGGCCTGGGGCTCGCCGGAGCTCCGCGCCGAGCATCAGGCGGAGCTGCTCGAACTCGCCCAGCGCAGCGAGAAACTGATCATCGCCAACTGGCAAAAAGGCCCTTACCGGGCGATGCGCCAGAACGCGCTCCTGCAGCTGATCGGGGTCAGCCCGGAGACGATCCTGCAATGAGCCCGCGGCCGCAAAGCCACTCCTGTTGCAGCGGCTACACCCGCTCACAATTGCTGCGCTCGGCCGCGGCCGAAGCCGGCAAAGGGCTGCCGGCGATCGAGCCGGGGATGCCGGAGCCGGCGGGAACGGGGCTCTCGCGACGCCGGTTCCTCTCACGCAGCGCCGGCCTGGCGCTAGCCGTCTACGGAGCCTCGAAGATCCCGCTCTCCGCCTTCGAGACCGGGATCGCCCAGGCGGCGCCGACCGACAAGATCCTTATCTCGGTCTTCTTCGACGGCGGCATCGACTCGCTCAACGTGCTGGCGCCGGTCAATGACGCCCGCTACCAGCAGCTGCGGCCAAATCTGAAACTGGCGCCGGGCGCCGGCACCGCCTTCAGCGAGGACCCGAGCCTGCAGTGGCACCCGGCCGCGGCGGCGCTGGCGACCCTCCACGGCGAGGGGAAAGTCAGCGCCTTCCCGGCGATCGGCTATGACCACCCCGACCAGTCCCACTTCACCTCGCGCCACTACTACGAGATCGGCGAGCTCCAGGTCGGCTACCGAACCGGCTGGCTCGGCCGCTACATCGACGCGGTCGGGGACAGCGAGAACCCCTTGCAGGGGCTCTCGCTCGACGGCTCCCTCTCGCCGATGATTGCCACCGCGGACAAGCCGGTGGCGGCGATCGACAGCGTCGACGGCTACGACCTCTGGTCGCGGGTGGGGAACCCGATCGAGGACGAGATGTTCCGCAGCTTCGCCCGCCTCGGTTCGCTGCCGTCTGACTCGCCGGCGATGGGTCAAGTCCGGCGGGCCACTGCGCAGACCGACAAGCTGCGCCAGGACCTCGAGGGCGTCGGCGAGTTCAGCAGTCCGGTCACCTATCCCGACAACTGGTTCTCCCACAAGCTCGCCGGCCTCGCCGCCTACATCGCCGTCGGCTTGCCGATGCGGGTGGTGACGATCCGGGCGCCCGGCGGCTACGACACCCACGCTGACCAGGCCGGCGATCTTGACGACAACCTGCGCGAGACCTGCGAGGGGATCCTCGCCTTCCAGCGCGACCTCGAGGCGCGCGGCCTCGCCGATCGCGTCCTGATCGAGGTGTGGAGCGAGTTCGGTCGCCGGCCGGAGGAGAACGGCTCACTGGGAACGGACCACGGTGCCGCCGGTTGCGCCTTCGTGATCGGCTCCAAAGCCAAAGGCGAGATGGTCGGCGAGTTCCCCGGGCTGACCAAACTCGACGAAGACGACAACTTGCGGGCGACCAGTGACTTCCGCGGGATGTACTGCTCGCTGCTCGAGCAGTGGCTCGGCCACGACGCCGAGGCGATCATCCCGGGCGCCTCCGGCTTCGCCCGGCCGACCCTGGTAAAGCCTTGAGGCGCGCGCGGCTCGGCCTCGTCCTCCTTGGCGTCGCGGCGCTGGCGCTGACCTTGGTCACCTTCCCGGGAGCAAATTCGCCGGCTCCACAGCTTGGTGCAGAGCGCGCGGCGGCAGCCGACTGCACCTGGCAGCGCCACTCGAAGCGTGTGGTGAAACGGGTCCGTCGCCACGGCAAGGTGCGCCGGGTCGTGCGTTGGAAGCGCTGGTGGACGTGCGTCCCGCAACCGGCGTCGTCGCCCGTCCCCCCTGCCGCTCCGACGCCGCCCGCGCCCCCGGAGCCCGAACCTGAACCGGAAGCCAACCGCTTGTCGGTGAAGGCGATGGAGTTCTACTTCGTCCTCTCCCGTCCCAAAGTCAAAGCCGGCAGCCTGCCGGTCGAACTGAACAACCAGGGCCAGGACCCGCACAACCTCAACATTCTTCGCGAGGGCGAGGAGGGTGAGCCGCTGCAGATTCCTGAGACGGACTCCAAACAGCGCAACGTCGACACCTTCGACCTCACCGCGGGCAAATACCGCCTCTGGTGCTCCCTCCCCGAACACGAGGAAGACGGCATGGTGGCGACCCTAGTGGTCGAGTAACGCTCAGACGAGCGGCTTTGGGTGGCCGATCGAGCCGACCTCGGAGAGGTCGCGGCGGAACGGCAGCCCGGCGGTCCAATCGAGCACGGCGCGCACCTTGCGAGCCGAGCCCGGAATCTGGCTCATGTGGTACGTGCGGGCCATCCACCAGGCGGGGAAGCCGCGGAAGGTGCGATCGCCGATCTTGCCGACCGCCTTGTAGCGGCCGAGGTTGACGAAGGCGGCTGAGCTGCGGTACTCGTACGGCCGCGGCGACCCCACCCCCAGCTCGGCGGCGATATTGCGCGCGGCGACCGGCCCCTGCCGCACGGCGGTCTGGGCGGTTGGCGGTGAGGTGCCGCCGCTCGGATCCGGGACCGCGGCGCAGTCGCCGATCGCCCAGACCGAGTCCATCCCCTGCACCCGCAGGTAGGAGTCGACCGGGACCCGGCCGCGCTCGTCGAGCGGCACCTTCAGCTCTTTGAGGATCGGCTGCGGGGCGACCCCGGCGGTCCAGACGACGGTCCGGGTCGGCAGCACCTCGCCGCTCGAGAGCCGGGCGCTGTCGGGGCCGACTTCCTCCAGGGTCGTCTCCAGGCGAATGTCGATGCCGCGGCCGCGCAGCTCGCGCAGGGCGTACTCGCCGAGCTCACGGTCGATCTCCGGCAGGACCCTGTTCGTCGCCTCGACCAGGACCCAGCGCATCCCGTGCAAGCGGGCGCGGGGATAGGAGTCCATCGCGTCGGCGGCGAAGTCCTGCAGCTCGGCCAGCGCCTCGAGGCCGGCGTAACCGCCGCCAACGAAGACGAAGGTGAGCAGCTGTTCGCGGCGGACCGGGTCCTCGGTCGCGTTCGCTTCCTCCAGCGCCTCGATCACGTGGTTGCGGAGGTAGATCGCGTCGGCGAGGCTCTTGAACCCGACCGCGTACTCGGCCAGGCCCGGGACCGGCAGCACCCGCGAGACCGAGCCGAGTGAGAGCAGCAGTTGGTCGTAGGGCAGCAGCTCGGTTTCGCCGTATTTGGCCCGCAGGGTGACGGTCTTCGCCTCGGGGTCGTGGGCGACGATCGAGCCGAGCCGCAGGTAGGTCCGGTTGAGGATCTCCCGCAGCGGCGTCACCACGTGCCGCGGCTCCAAGGTCCCAGCGGCCGCCTCCGGCAGGAACGGCGTGTAGAGCGCAAAGTTGGTCTCGTTGACGAGGACCATGCGGGCCGACTGCTTCGGCAGCGTCCGCTCCAGCTCCCGCGCCGCGGCAGCGCCACCAAAGCCACCACCAGCGATCACCACGTTCCAGGCCATGAACCCAACCTAGCACGCTTGTAACACGTTGTTACAAAGTATCAACCCACACTTGGGACTCGGGAGCCCAAGCGTGTCCAAGCCCAGGAAACCGCATGGATCTGGCGAATCCGACCCCCATGCTCCCCTTGGCCCTGGCATTCCGGGGACTCGCACGTGCCGTGGCTGGTGTCTGGCACGATCCCGAGACCAAAGCGCTGCCTTTCGTTGCTGCTGCCCTGGTGCTGACGGGGACGATCTTCTACTGGCGCTTTGAGAACTGGACCATCATCGAGGCCCTTTACTTCTCCGTCGTGACCCTGACCACGGTGGGCTACGGAGACCTTCATCCGACCACCGACGCCACCCAGATCTTCACGATCTTCTACATCCTCACCGGGATCGGCGTGTTCGTCGCGCTGCTCGCCTCAATCGCCCAGCAGTACATCGCACAGAAGGCCGAGCAGCCTTCGTCGCGGGAGCGCCTGCACGCCCGTCGCCACCGCGACAACTAGCCAGAAGACCGAATTCCCGGCTGCTGTCGCTCTAGAGCTTCTGCTGGATCAGGCGGTTTACCTCGCCGCCGTCGGCGCGGCCTTTGGTCTCGCGCATGACGGCGCCGACGATGGCGCCGATTGCCTTGTTGTTGCCTTCGCGGATCTTGGCGACGGCGTCGGGGTTGTCGGCCATCGCTTTCTCAACTATGGCCTCCAGCTCGCCGGCGTCGGACATCTGGGCGAGGCCCTCGCGCTCGACGATCGCCGCCGGCTCGCCACCCTCGGCGACCATGATTCCCAGCACCGTCTTGCCGCTGCCGTGGGAGATCTTCTTTTCTTGGACCAGCGCGACCAGTGCCGCTAGTCCCTCCGGGGTGACCTTGGAGGCGGCTGCGCTCTCGACCTCCTCCTGGCGCAGCGCCGCGGCCAGCTCGCCGGTTACCCAGTTCGCCACCACCTTCGGCTCGGCGCCCTGCGCCGCCCCGGCGGTGCTCTCGAAGTAGTCCGCGGTCTCGGGATCGGTCGCCAGAGTCAGCGCCACATCATCCGCCAGGCCCAGCTCACCGA
This sequence comes from Solirubrobacterales bacterium, assembly GCA_036519395.1. GTDB lineage: Bacteria > Actinomycetota > Thermoleophilia > Solirubrobacterales > 70-9 > VAYN01. The sequence goes on from DATDLJ010000075.1 coordinate 8,790, forward strand.
CGTAGCGCTCAATCCGCGCCGCCGGCAGCTCCGGCAGCGCCTCCCGGGACTCGCGCAGCATCGCCTCGGTCGGGGCCAGGGGCACCAGGTCGGGCTCGGGGAAGTAGCGGTAGTCGTGCGCTTCCTCCTTCGAGCGCAGCGAGGTGAGGCTGCCGCTGGCGGGGTCGAAGTGCAGCGTCTCCTGCTCGACCGTCCCCCCCGCTTCAACCAGCGCGCGCTGGCGCTCCAACTCGGCTTCGACCCCGCGCTGGAGGAAGCGGAAGCTGTTCATGTTCTTCAACTCGGTCTTGGTCCCGAGCTCGGAGCTGCCGGCCGGCCGCACCGAGACGTTGGCGTCGACCCGCAGGCTCCCCTCCTCCATGTTGACGTCGGAGACGCCGAGCTGGCGCACCGTCTCGCGCAGCAGGCGCGCCCACTGAGCCGCTTCGGCGGCGCCGCGCAGGTCGGGCTCGGTGACGATCTCGACCAGCGGCGTGCCGCCTCGGTTGAAGTCGACCAGCGAGGCGCCGGAGCCGTGGATCCGGCCCGACTCGCCGACGTGGATCATCTTTGCCGCGTCCTCCTCGAGGTGGGCGCGGTGGATGCGGACGTCGCCGAGCTGACCGGCGCCGCAGATCGGAATGTCGTACTGACTGATCTGGTAGGCCTTCGGGCTGTCGGGATAGAAGTAGTTCTTGCGGTGGAAGATCGAGCGCGGGGCGATCTCGCAATTGAGCGCCGCGCCGATCTGCAGCGCGTAGCGGATCGCCTGCTCGTTGGGAACCGGTAGGACGCCGGGGTGGGCGAGGCAGATCGGGCAGGTGTGGACGTTCGGCTCATCGCCGAAGGAGAGCTCGCAGCCGCAGAACATCTTCGTCTTCGTCGCCAGCTGGACGTGGATCTCCAGCCCGATTACCGCTTCCAGGTCAGCCATTGGCGCCTCCCGGGCGGGCGTCGAAGCCGATTCCCTGTTCGAGTGCGTAAGCAGCGTCGAGCAGCCGCTGCTCGGCGAAGGCCGGGGCGGCGATCTGGAAGCCAACCGGCAGCTGCGGACCGCCGCCTTCGGGCTCGGCCAGCCCAGCCGGGACCGAGATCGCCGGGATGCCGGCGAGGCTCATCGGCACCGTAAAGAAGTCGTTCAGGTACATCGCCAGCGGGTCGTCGCTCTTCTCTCCGAGCTTGAAAGCGACCGAGGGCGCGGTCGGGGTGACGACGAAGTCGACCTCCGCGAAAGCCCCGTCGAAATCCTGGGCGATCCGCGTGCGGACCTTCTGCGCCTGGCCGTAGTAGGCGTCGTAGTAGCCCGAGGAGAGCGCGTAGGTGCCGAGCATGATCCGCCGCTTGACCTCAGGCCCGAAGCCCTCGGAGCGGGTCGTCTCGTACATCTCGACCAGGTCGCCGTCGCCGCCGGCGCGCATCCCGTAGCGGACGCCGTCGTAACGGGCGAGGTTGGAGGAAGCCTCCGCCGGGGCGATCACGTAGTAGGCGGAGATCCCGTGCTCGGAGCTCGGCAGCGAGACCTCGGCGATCTCCCCGCCCAGCTCCTCGATCTTGGCCAGCGTCTGCTCGAAGACCGTCCGCACGCCAGCATCCAGATCGTCGCCGGCCAGCTGCGAAGGGACTCCGAAGCGCAAGCCGCTGAGGTCCTCGCGGTCGGGCAGGGAGATCCCACCCTCGAGCCCAACCGAGGTCGAGTCCAGCGGGTCGCGGCCCTGCAGGATCCCGAGCAGCAGGGCGGCGTCGCTGACCGTCCGGGTCAGCGGCCCGCACTGGTCGAGCGAGGAGGCGAAGGCGATCATTCCGTAACGCGAGATCGCCCCGTAGGTCGGCTTCAGGCCGACGATCCCGCAGAAGGAGGCGGGCTGGCGGATCGAGCCACCGGTGTCGGTGCCGATCGCCCAGGGGGCGAGGCCGCCGGCGACGACGGCCGCTGAGCCGCCGGAGGAGCCACCCGGGACGCGCTCGCGGTCCCACGGGTTGAGCACCGGCCCGTAGGCGGAGTTCTCGTTCGAGGAGCCCATCGCGAACTCATCCATGTTGGTCTTGCCAAGCACCGGCGCGCCGGCCTCAAGCAGCTTCTGAACCGCGGTTGAGGTGTAGGGCGGCCGGTAGCCCTCGAGGATGCGGGAGCCGGCGGTGGTCGGCACCCCCTCGGTGCAGAAGATGTCCTTGACCGCGATCGGGGCGATCGAGTCGCGCTCGACGGCGATCGCAGCCGCCTCGTCGCCGCCCTCGTCGCGCCAGAGGTAGGCGTTGAGCTCGTCGCCGGCGGCGGCCTCCTGCCAGGCAGCGGTGTACTCGGCGGCGGCGAGGTCGCCCGCGACCATCGCTTTGTGCGCCTCGAGGGCGGTGAGGTCGCGAAGGTCGCTCATCTAATCCGCCTGCGGCGAGGGCGCGCGGAAGGCGCCGTCCTGCGGTTCGGGCGCCGAGGCGAGGGCAACGTCCCGGGGCAGGCTCTGCCACGGCCGATCGGCGCGCAGCACGTTCTCCAGCGCCACCACGTGGGAGGTGGGATCGACCCCCTCGAGATCGAGGTTGCCGATCCGATCAACGTGCTCGAGGATCCCCGACAGCTCCCCGACCATCGTCTCGACTTCCTCCTCGGAGAGGCGGAGCCGGGCGAGCTTCGCCACGTGGAGGACCTGATCGCGCTCGATCACCGGCGAGATTCTAGGCAGCGGTGGCGACTGGCTGCCTAGCCAGTTATTGTGGCGCCAATGCAGGGACCCCGCGCCGAGCGATTCGTCGTCCTCAACCTGCGCCTCTTGGCGGCGACGTTTGCCGTGGTTGGCCTGCTTTTCCTCCTCGTCCCGAGCGGCGTTCTCGACGTCATCTCCGACGTCGGCGAATGGTTCGGCAACGACCACCGGGCGCCCCACACCCAGCAGTACCTGTGGCTGGCGCTGGCCTTCGCCTACATGGTCGTGATCACCGGTATCTGCCTCGTCGTCCAGGCCGACGTCGTCCGCTACCGGCCGCTGCTGCTGGTCCTGGCCGCTGGCAAGACCGCCTCCTCGCTCGGCTCGCTCGCCTTCTTCCTGATCCAGGAAGAGGTCTTCATCTACCTGCTGAACTTCCTCGTTGACGGCTTCCTGGCGCTGCTAGCGCTCTGGCTCTGGGCACTGGCGGGACGGGTAGGCCGCCCCGCCGATCCCGGTTGACAGCGCCCGCCAGGGCTCTCAGCCGCTGAGCAACGGACCCTCAGCGCGATCTGCACCGCGCAAGCGCCGGGAATCGACGGCCTGCCGGCGGCCGAGCGCGACATCGACGTCTCCGGCCCGGTAAGCGAGTTTCTCTGCTCACTCTCACCGCGGGTGCTGATGCGACTGCGCCTGGGACTCCGCGCCTTCGAGTGGTTGCCCTTCCCCTGGCGCTTCAGCCGCCTGGACCAGGAGGCGGCCGAAGACTTCCTCCGCCGGCTCGACTCCTCGCGCCTCTCCCTCCACCACGACCTGTTGCTGATGGCGAAGCTGTTCTCGACCCTCGGCTACGCGGTCGCGCCCGAGGTCGAGGCAAAGATCGGGGTCAGGACCGACTGTGCGCTGGCCGATGGCTCGCTGCCGGAGCCGGCGGGATCGCTGGGCGACACCCAGGTCCACGGCGACGGCGAGGAGTGCGAAGTGGCGATCGTCGGCTCCGGCGCCGGCGGCGCGGTTGCCGCGGCAATGCTGGCCGAGGCCGGCGTCGATGTCCTCGTGCTCGAGGCCGGCGATCACTACAACCGCGACAACTACCCAGAGGGCCGCCTCGAGGCAATCTCCGAGCTCTACCGCGAAGCCGGCCTTACCATCGCCGAAGGGCGCCCTCCGATCCCGGTCCCGGTGGCGAAAGTCGTCGGCGGCACGACGGTGATCAACTCCGGCACCTGCTTCCGCGCCCCGGACCAAACCCTCGACAACTGGCGCGACGAGTTCGGCATCTCCTGGGCGAAGCACCTCGATCAGGACTTCGCCGAGGCCGAGGACTTCCTCCGCGTCACCCAGCTCGACCCCAACCGGATGGGGCGCAACGGGCAGCTGGCGATGGAAGGCGCGGCCGCGCTCGGCTATAGCGGCGCCCCGATCCACCGCAACGCCGGCAACTGCGTCCAGTGCAGCTCCTGCCCCTACGGCTGCGCGATCGACGCCAAGCAGGGGATGCACGTCAGCTACCTGCCGCGGGCGGTGGCCGCCGGGGCGCGGGTGCGCTCGGGGGTCGAAGCGCAGCGGGTTCTAATGGAGGGCGACCGCGCGGTCGGGCTTGCTTGCTCAGCGCGGGACGAGCACGGCCGCAACCGTCCCTTCACCGTCCGCGCCAGCCGCGCCGTGATCGCCGCCGGCGGCGCCCTTGGCACCCCGGAGCTGCTGCTGCGCTCAGGCCTGGGCGGATCACAGGTCGGCCGCAACCTCCACATCCACCCCGCCTGCTGGGTCGGCGCCCGCTACGAGGAGGAAGTCCGCGGCTGGGACGGGGTGATGCAGAGCTTTGCCATCGACCAGTGGGAGGACGCGCAGGGGGTGCTCTTGGAGGCGACCTTCACGCCGCTGGCCTTCGGCGGCGCCTGGCTGGTCGGCACCGGCGCCGAGCACCAGCGGGCGATGCTGAACTTCGGCCAGATCGGCTCGATCGGCGTCCAGCTCCGCGACACCTCGCAGGGGCGGATCGGCCTCGCCAACGAAGGGGCTTTGCGCGCCAGCTACGGGCTCAACGACGAGGACGCGCGCCAGGTCGTCTTCGGAATCGCCCGCGCCGCCGAAATCCACTTTGCCGCCGGCGCGACCGAGGTCTACCCCAACATCCCCCGGGTCGGAGCGCTGAAGCCGCAGGACCTGCAGCGGTTCGAATCGATGCGGATCAAGCCCTCTGAACTGCGCCTCGAGGCCTTCCACCCGATGGGAACGGCGCGGATCTCAGCTGATCCGCGCCGCGGCGTCTGCGCTCCCGACGGCTCCGTCAACGGGACGCGCGGGCTCTACGTCACCGACGCCTCGCTCTTCCCAACCGCGGTCGGCGTCAACCCGATGATGACCATCATCGCCTTCGCCAAGCAGGTTTCCCGCGGGATCGCCGGCGTCCCCCTCAGTTACTCGGGGGAGGCGGCGGCGGAGCCGGTGGCGTAGAGGAAGGCGGCTGCGGCGGCTCGCCGCCAGAACCGCGATTGGAGAGCTGGTCGCCGATCTCGCCGAAGGAAGAGCCTTCTTCCTGCATCGCCCGGTAGCCCCCGTAGGTGACCCCGGCGGTCGCGATCAGGCCGAGGAAGACCCCGAGCTGGCGGCTGACGTCAACGCCGACACCGGAGAGTTCACCCGAGCTAGGCGGATCGATGATCCGGTAGAGGACGAGCAAGACAGCGACCGCCCCGAGGATCGCGACGACCGAGTTGAGCGAGAAGGACGGCTCCAGCAGAGCGTCGCTGAGGCGGACGATCACGACCGCGAGCGCGACGATCACCGTCAGCAGCAGGAAGAGGTCGATCCAGGTGAACCATTCCCACGCGTTGCCACCGGCGCTAACGCTGAGGAATCCCTCACCGCCTGAGACTTCGACCTTGAACCAGTCGAAAAACATGAAGATGAAGAGAAGGACGGCCGAACCGCCGGCGATCTTCTCCCCCGTACTCAGCCTGTCCATATCCATCTCGTCCTCCTCGGGGTTGGGGTCGGTTCGACCCTATAACTGCACCAAGCGGGGACTTCGACGCAGATAGCCGAGTTTCCTACTTGCTGGTCGCCCGCGTGCGCGCCGCCTGGAGCGTGTTGCCCAGCAACATCGCGATCGTCATCGGCCCGACCCCGCCCGGGACAGGCGTGATCGCCGCGGCGACCTCGGCGGCCGCCTCGAAGTCGACATCGCCAACCAATCCCTCCTCGAGGCGATTGACGCCGACGTCGATCACCACCGCACCGGGCTTGACCGCCGCAGCGCCGAGCAGACGCGGCACCCCGACCGCGGCAACGAGGACGTCGGCGCGGCGACAGACCGCCTCGAGATCGCGGGTGCGCGAGTGGCAGGTCGTCACCGTCGCGTTCGCCGAGAGCAGCAGGCGGGCGACCGGCACGCCGACCAGCTTCGAGCGACCGACCACGACCGCCTCCGCCCCTTCCAGCTCCACGCCCTCGTGGGCCAGTAGCTCCATCACCCCACGGGGGGTGCAGGGGACGAGGTTCGGCGCCCCATGGGCCAAGCGCCCGGCGTTGACCGGGGTGAGGCCGTCGACGTCCTTACCGGGGTCGATCGCGGCGACGACGGCGTCCTCGTTTAGGTGGGCCGGCAGCGGCATCTGGACGAGGATTCCGTCGACCTCGTCATCGGCGTTCAGATCGCCGACCAGGCCCAGCAGATCGTCTTCGCTGACCGAGGCGTCGATGCCGTGGTGAATCGAGCGCATTCCGACCTCCTCGGTGGTGCGGCGCTTGCTGCGCACATAGACCTCCGAGGCGGGGTCATCGCCGACCAGGACGGTGGCCAGGCCGGGCGCGCGCCCGTGCTCGGCGACGAAGGCGGCGACGTCGACCTTGACCCGCTCGCGAGCCGCGGCGGCAACCGCTTTGCCGTCGATCACGCGGGCGCTCACCGCGTCACCTTCTTGATCGGCGCGTGATCGATCATCAGGGTCCGCTCAGAGCCGTCCCCGGAGAAGCGGACCACCGCCATGTCAGCATCGACCGAGGTGACGACCCCCTCGCCAAAGCTGGCGTGGACGATGTCGTCGCCGGTTTGCAGGTGGAGCGATGGGTCGCGTTCCAGTGGCTGCGCCGGCGTCACCTCGTTCGAGACCGAGGTGCTCCAGCTGGTTCCGAGGCTCCGCGCGGCGCTCGAGTGAACCTCGGTCAGCTCCGCCGGCAACTCGTCGACGAATCGCGAGGGCAGGTTGTGCTCGGCCTGCCCGAACAGCCTTCGCTCCCGAGCCCAGGTCATGTAGAGGCGCTTGCGGGCGCGGGTGATGGCGACGTAACAGAGGCGACGCTCCTCTTCTTCGCCGCCCTCTTTCAGCGCCCGGGCGTGAGGAAAGGCTCCCTCCTCGCAGCCGACGACGAAAACCGCGTCGTACTCGAGGCCCTTGGCGTTGTGGAGGGTCATCAACGTCACCAGCTCCTGTTCGTCGCTGAGCCCGTCCTGCTCGCTGTAGAGGGAAATCTGCTGCAGGTACTCCTCCAGCGGCGAGACCTCGCTCTCCCCCTCGCGTTCGCGCTCGATGTCGAACTCGGCGGCGCCGCTGATCAGCGTCTCCAGGTTTTCGGCCCGACCTTCAGCCTCGATCGTCCGCTCCGCCGCCAGCGCTTCCAGGTAGCCGCTCTCGTTCAGCACCGCCTCCAACAGCGTCGCCACCGGCCCTTCTTCGTCAGCGCGTTCGCGCAACCCGGCCATCATCTCGTGGAACCGGGAGATCGCCTTGATCGCGGCGCCGCTGAGTGCGGGTACCTCCTCGGCGCGTTCGATTACCTCCCAGACCGGCATTCCGGTGGTGTTGACGTGGGAGGCGATCCGGCCCTGGCTGGTGTTGCCGATCCCGCGCCGGGGCGAGTTGACAACCCGGGTGAAGGAGACGAGGTCGGCCGGGTTGACCAGCAGGCTGAGGTAGGCAATCGCGTCCTTGATCTCGGCCCGTTCGTAGAACTTGGTGCCGCCGATCACCTGATAGGAGACGTCGAAGCGCTGCAGCGTGTCCTCCAGCACCCGGCTCATCGCGTTGGTCCGGTAGAAGACCGCGACCTCCGAGCGGGAGACGCCCTCCTCCTCTTCCAGTCGTTCGATCTCGCCCGCGACCCAGCGCGCCTCCTGGTGCTCGTCGCCCAGCTCGTTGAGCTGGACCGGCTCGCCGCCCTTCTCTTCGGTCCAGAGCTCCTTCGGCCGCCGCTCGCGGTTGCGTTCGACGACCGCGTTGGCGGCCGAGAGGATGGTCTGGGTCGAGCGGTAGTTCTGCTCGAGCTTGACGATCTCGGCGCCGGGGAAATCGCGATCGAAGTCGAGGATGTTGGAGACGTCGGCGTGGCGGAAGCCGTAGATCGACTGGTCCTCGTCGCCGACCACCATCAGGTTCCCATGCTCGGAGGCCAACAGCTGCAGCAGCCGGTACTGGGCGTGGTTGGTGTCCTGGTACTCGTCGACGAGGATGTGGCGGAAGGTGCGGCGCCAACGCTCGCGGACGTCCTCGAAGAGCTCGATCACGTTGACGGCGCGGACCAGGAGGTCGTCGAAGTCCATCGCGTTGGCTTCGCGCATCCGTTTCTCGTACAGCGGGAAGGCTTCGGCGACGACTTCCTCGAATTCGTGCTGGGCCGATTCGTTGTAGGAGTCGGAGTCGATCAGCTGGTTCTTGGCACCGGAGATTTTTGCCTGGACCGCCCGCGGCGGGAACCGTTTCGGGTCGACCCCGAGCTCGGCGAGGCAACGTTTCAGCATCCGCTGCGAGTCGGACTGGTCGTAGATCGTGAAGCCCTTCGAGTAACCGAGTCGCTCGGCGTCAACCCGCAGCATTCGCGCGCAGGAGGAGTGGAAGGTCGTCACCCACATCGCCCGCACCGAGCGGCCGATCAGCTGCCCGACCCGGTCGCGCATCTCGGCTGCCGCTTTGTTGGTGAAGGTGATCGCGAGAATCTCGCCCGGGCGGGCTGCGCCAGTGGCCAGGAGATAAGCAATCCGGTGGGTCAGCACCCGGGTCTTCCCGGATCCGGCACCGGCAAGGACGAGCAGCGGCCCGTCGCCGTATTCGACCGCCTCGCGCTGGGGCCCGTTGAGGCCCGCCAGCAGCTGCTCAACCCGGTCGGCGCCGGGCTCCGTCGGCGCTCCAGCAGGGCGTTCGGCGCCGTCGTCTGCGAGGTCGAACTCTGCTTGAAGGCTCACCCGCCGAGCATAGCCAGGAGCTCGGCGGGGGCCTCGCGGTCTTCTAGCTTTCCAGCCCTTCGGTGCAGCCTTCGACGATTTCGACGATCGGACCTTGCGAGCCGCCGATGATCAGGTCTTCGGCTTGCGCCTGGGGCGCTTCACGGACGGTTTCGCCGAAGCATTCGGCGAGTTCCGGGTCGACCCCGTTATCGCCGGCCTGCAGGCCTTCTTCGAGCGAGGTCGCGAGCGTCTCCTGGTCGAACTCGGCGAAGCCGGTGAGCTCGTCGAGCTTCCAGTCGCCATCCTCTTCGACCAGCGCGACGGTGAACGTTTGGCCGTCGAAGTTGCCACCGACGAAGGCGACCTCGGCGGTTGCGTCAGCGCCATCAATCTCGATTTCGGTGACCTCGACCGAGTCTGGGTTGTCCTCCGTTTCCTCGGCGCTTTCTTCGCAGGCCTTGACCGCTTCCTCGCCTTCGCTGAATTGGGTCTGCTCGAGGAACGCCTGGGTCGCCAGCGCCTCGCAGTCGGCGGGATCGGTGCTCGTGGTTGAGGTTTCGATCACCTCAACGATCTTGTCTTCATCGCTATCGCCGCCACCACCACAGGCGGTGAGGCCAAGCGCGAGCGCAAGCAGGGCAAGCGGAAACAGCAGCTGGAGCTTTCTCAAAGCTTTCCTTTCGGAGGAGGGAGACGAGACGGCCGCAAGCTACATCAGCCGCCGGCCGACGAACGACCGGTGCGTGGCTGAATCTCCGCCGACTCGCCGCTGGGACCATTGCCGCCGTCGAGCCGCGCCAGCCGCTCCTCGACCTCGGCGATCCGCTCCGAGAGGGCTTTGATCGCGTCGGCGATCGGGTCGGGCAGGTGGATCCAGTCGGCGTCGGGCCCTTCGACCCGCTTGCCTTCGAGCTTGACCGGGTGCCCGGGGTTGCCGACAACCGTTGCGCCGGGCGGGACGTCCTCGACCACGACCGTGTTGGCGCCGATCTTGGCGCCGTCGCCGACCGCGATCGGGCCCAGCAGCTTCGCCCCCGAGCCGACGGTGACGTTGTCGCCCAGGGTCGGGTGGCGCTTGCCGCGCTGGAACCCGGTTCCACCCAGCGTCACTCCCTGGTAGAGGGTGACGCAGTTGCCGATCGCCGCCGTCTCGCCGATCACCACCCCGGAGCCGTGGTCGATAAAGAACTCGTTGCCGATCCTGGCGGCGGGATGGATCTCAATTCCGGTCACCGACCGGGTCAGGTAGGCAATCGTGCGCGGCAACAGCGGCACCCCGGCCTCCAGCAGCGCGTGGGCGGCGCGATGAGCAAGCAGCGCCTGCACGCCGGCCCAGCTGGTGAGGATCTCGAAGGTGGAGACCCCCTGCGCGGCGGGGTCACGCTCGCGCGCCGCCTTGACGTCGGCGCGGATCTCCTTCACCAGCTTCTTCCAGCGGTTCATGGTGAGAAAAAGGGTAAGGACATGTAGCGCTCGCCCGAGTCGCAGACGATCGTCACCACCCGCTTCCCGGCCATCTCCGGGCGAGCCGCGACGGCGAGCGCTGCCCAGATGTTGGCGCCGGCCGAGATCCCAGCCAGCACCCCCTCCTCCTGCGCCACCCGGCGCGCCGTCTCAAGGGCCTCCTCGTCGCCGACCTGAATCACCTCGTCGATCACGCTGCGGTCGAGGTTCTCAGGGACAAAGCCGGCACCAATTCCCTGGATTTTGTGGGGACCGGGGGCGCCGCCGGAGAGAACCGGTGAGCTGGCCGGCTCGACCGCCACCACCAAGGCCTCCGGCGCCCGTTCCTTCAGCATCCGGCCGACGCCGGTGATCGTGCCGCCGGTTCCGACCCCAGAGACAAAAGCGCCAACCTCACCATCGAGATCGCTCCAGATCTCCTCCGCGGTGGTCCGGCGGTGGATCTCGGGATTGGCGGGATTGGAGAACTGCATCGGCATAAAGCCCTTGCGTTGCTCGCGGATCTCCTCGGCCAAGGCCACCGCCTCGTTCATCCCTCCCAGCGAGGGCGTCTCCCGCACCTCTGCCCCGTAGGCGCGCAACAGCTTGCTCCGCTCCCGACTCATCCCCTCCGGCAGCGTCAGGATCAGCTCGTAACCGCGGGCGGCGCAGACCATCGCCAGGGCAATCCCCGTGTTGCCGCTGGTCGGCTCGACCACGACGGCCCGGCCCGGCTTGATCAGGCCTTCTTCCTCGGCCACATCGATCATCGCCACCCCGATTCGGTCCTTGACCGAGCCGCCGGGATTGAAGTACTCGAGCTTGACGCAGACCTGAGCGGCGACGCCCTCGGCGAGCCGGTCGAGCATCACCATCGGGGTATTGCCGACCACGGCCGAGGCCTCAGCTCCGATGCGCATCGCGCGAGTCTAATCCCGCACAGTGCGCCCGTATGTCCTTGCAACCGATCTTCCTGGGTATAGACAGTGTTACCTGACTAAAAGAGGAGGAGGTGAGATGGCGTGAAGATCGAGAAGACCAAGACCATCCCCGCGATCAGCATCAGCAAGACCTGCTGATCGCGGCTGATTGGGCGGGCCTTCTTTTCCGGGCCCGCCTTGAGCTAGATGAAGTACATGCCGCTGCCGGACTCTTCGGCCTCGCGGCGGGCGACTTCGGCGATCGTGGTCTGGCCAAAGACCTTGCGCAGGGCGGCGACGCCCTCGGCCCAGATGCCCCCCGCCTCGTCGGCCTCGTCGCCGACTTTGCCGTCGAGGACCTGGACCACCTCGAGCACGGTGATCTCCTCGGCCGGGCGCGAAAGGGTGTAACCGCCGCGCATCCCCCGGTGGCTGGTCAGCAAGCCGTTGCGGCGCAGGGTTGAGAAGAGCTGCTCGAGGAATTGCTCGGGGATGTCGCGTCGCTCCGCCAGCTCCTTGATCGGCACCGGACGCTCCCCCGCCCGCGCCAACTCGGCCATCGCGACCACGGCATATCTGGACTTTGAGGTAATTGAGATCACTGGGACCTTTCTACCGCACCCCTCGGCTGGGTAGGATCGGTTCGCGGGAGCCAGGAGGCCCACCTGCGCCCGCAACGCAAGCGATCGAATCGGAAGCCGCCCTGACTGACCCCCCACATTGCCTGGTGATCGACGGTCACCCTCTCGTCCGGGTGGGTATCCGGGAGACGCTCGAGGGTGGGTTTGTCGTCCATGAGAGTCCGACGCGCGACGAAGCACTCGACCTGGTCCGCGACATCGGTCACTTCGACGTCGCAATCGTCGATATGGGCCGGCGCGGTAACGGCACCGATGACTCGATTACCGGCGCCGAGGCGATCCGGATGCTGCATCGCTCGACCCCTGGCCTCGGCATCGTCGCTCACGGCGAGCTGCCGGAGCGCCACCTGGCCAGCGCCGCGATCCAGATGGGTGCTTCCGCCTACGTCGCCCGCACCACCGGCCCCGCCGAGCTGCGCCGGGCAGTCGAAGCGGCGGTCGCCCAGGAGAACTTCGTCGACCCCGCGGTGCCACCGAAAGGCAGCCGCGGCAAGCTGACCAGGCGCCAGCGCCAGATCCTGCAGTTGCTGGCTAACGGAGAGTCGACCACGGTCGCCGCTCGCCAACTCGACCTCAGCGAAGAGACGGTGAAGACCCACACCAAGAACATGCTCGCCCGGCTCGGCGCCAAAAATCGCACCCACGCGGTTGCGATCGCGCTGCGCGAGTGCCTGATCGACTAGTCGCCTACCAGGCGATGTCGTCGTACGTCGTCTGCGACGAGGTGGTCTGCGGCGTGCCGTTTGCCACCTGAGCAGGTGCTCCCTCGGGGGCGGCGGCCGCGGAGGTATGGCCCGACCAGACCGGGCGGCGAACCCGGACCAGAGAGTGGCGACGCCATTCGTGGGAGAGTGGCTGACGAGACCTGATTGGCGGGTTCATCAGATCCAGCCCCTGTCCCTGGCCATGAGCACGGCCTGGGCGCGATCGACGGCGCCGATCTTGCCGTAGACGTTGTGGAGATGGGTGCGGATGGTCGAGACCGAGAGGTGCATTTCGCTGGCGATCTGCTTGTAGACCATGCCCTCGGAGAGGTGGCGAAGGACGTCGAGCTCGCGGGCGGAGAGCGGGCAGGGCTCGCTGACCCTGGTTGCGTCCTGAGTCGGCAGCGGCAACTCGTAGAGCAGGTCGCGCAGGTTTTCGGAGCTGAGCCCGCAGCGCTCGGCGCTGGCGATCAGCCGCTCCGGCGCGATCGCCTCGCCCTGGCAGTAGTGGGCGACCATGTCAGCGGTTGCCACCATCGCCGCCAGTCCCTCAGCATCCTCGGCGTGGTGGCGCTCGATTGCCACCGCGATCCGCGCCGGCAGGTTCCAGCGACGGGCGAGCACGCCGCCGACGAGGGCGTGGTCGATTCCAAGCTGCTCGCGTTCCTCGCGCAGGCGCTGCTCGGGGGTGCGGGAGATCGCATCGAAGTAGACCTTGTAACCGGGGTGCAGGCGCGAGATCACCAGGCGGCCGACGTCGTGCAGCAGCGCCGCAATCGCGAGCTCGTCGCGTTCGGCCCAGCCGACGACGCGGCCGATCCGGTCGGCGGCCCGCTGGGTGGCGAGGGAGTGGACGCGGAAGCGCTCCGGCTTCAGCTCCCAACCCCCGCTGGACTCAAAGAAGTCAAAGCTCGGAGCGGTACCGGCGAGGGCGAGGACGCCAGCCGGCTTCAGCACCTCGAGCGCGGCGGGAACGCTGGCGACGCCGCCGGCGACGAGCCCGCCGCGGTTGGCGTGGCGCAGCACCGAGATCGCCAGCGAGACGTCGCTCTCGACGGCCTCGATGATCTCGCCGATCCGCACGGTCTCTGCGGTGGCGGCAGCGATCACCCGCTCCCGCGACTCCAGCAGGACGGGGAATCGCTCGACGGCCTCGAACGCCTCAGCCAGGCGGCTGCCGGGTGCGGCTGCCGCTCTGGATCCAGCTTTCGCCTCTCCGGAGAGTGGCGCACTGCGATTGCTCTGCGCGGTCGTAACGCTCATGGGCACAACTCATCGGCAGCGAGAGCGCTCAGGTTTAGCGAAGCATGCCTAACCGACCGAAAAAGGCGGCTTTTTGCAGGGATTACCCGGCAGAAGCGAGACGGTCTGCGGCTGCCCGGATCCGCTCTACTGAGCGCTTTTGGCCGAGAACAGCAAGCGACTCGAAGATCCCCGGCGAGATCGAGGTGCCAGTAATTGCGACCCGGATCGGCTGGTAGAGCTTGCCCGGCTTGAGGTCGAAGCGGTCGAGCAAGGGGGCAAGTGCTGCCTCGATCGGCTCGGGCTCGAAGAGCTCCACCCCCTGGAGGGCGTCAGCGGCAGCGACGAGCAGCTCGCCGCTGCCCTCCTTCATCACCTTGTTCCAAGCCTTCTCGTCCTCGATCGGACTCTCAAAAAGAAAGCGGATCAGCGGCCAGACCTCCTCCAGGGTTTGCGCTTTCTCCTGGGCGATCGCGCATGCCGCCCGCAAGGCCTCGTCGGCATCGCGGCCGAGGTGCCGGGCAACGGCCGCGGTGTACTCGTCAAGCGGCAACTCACGCATGAAGCGGCCGTTCAACCAGCGCAGCTTCTTCTCGTCGAAGATCGCCGCCGCCTTGCCGACGTCGGCGACGCGGAAGCGTTCGACCAGTTCCTCGGTTGACATCAGGGTCGTGTCGTCATCGGTTCCCCAGCCGAGCAAGGCCAGGTAGTTGCGCACGGCGGCGGCCAGGTAGCCAGCCTCGCGCAGCTCCTGAACCGAGGCGGCGCCGTGGCGCTTGGAGAGCTTCTTGCCGTCGGGTCCGTGCAACAGCGGTAGGTGGGCGTAGCGCGGCGGCTCATGCCCCAGCGCCGCCAGCACCAGCAGCTGCTTCGGCGTGTTGGAGAGGTGATCGTCACCGCGGACGACATCGGTAATGCCCATCTCGGCGTCATCGATGGCGACGGCGAAGTTGTAGAGAACCGAGCCATCGCCGCGGGCAATGACGAAGTCGTCGTAGCTAGCGTTGGGGAAAGCGACCGGGCCCCGGATCAGGTCGTGGACCACGGTCTCACCCTCGTCCGGAACCCGCAGGCGAATCGCGGCCCCTGGCTCCTCGGTAGGCGTCCCCCGGTAACCGCTGCCGGCGCCGTGCTCGGCCTTCCAGGCCTCGACATCTTTCGCGGTGGCGGCGTCGCGGTAAGCGTGGCCGGACTCCAGCAACCGCTGCAGGGCGGCTTCGTGCTGCTCTGCCCTTCCCGCCTGCGAGACCGGGCCGATGTCCCAGTCGAGCTCCAACCAGCGCATCGCGTCGAGGATCTGCTCGACGTTCTCCTCGGTCGAGCGCTCACGGTCGGTGTCCTCGATCCGCAGAACCAGCTCGCCCCCCTCGTGCCGGACTGCAAGCCAGTTATAGAGTGCCGTCCTCGCTCCGCCGATGTGCAGCGCACCGGTCGGCGAGGGGGCAAACCTGAGACGGGAGTTATCGCTTGGCATGTTGATCGGAGCGCATGTTTCAACCAGTGGCGGGCTTGCCAACGCAGTCCAGCGTGGCAAGGAACGCGGCTGCGAATCTATCCAGATCTTTCACCAGAGTCCGCGGATGTGGCGGCCGACCAACCACGGCCCCGACGATTTCGCCGCCTTCCGCGAGGCGATGGACGCCTCGCCGGTCGAAGCGGTGATCATCCACGCGGTCTACCTGATCAACTGCGCGACCAAAGACAAAGAGCTGCGGAAGAAATCGCTGACCTCGCTGACCCACGCGCTGCGGGTCGGCGACGGGATCGGCGCCAGGGGGGTCGTCCTCCACCCCGGCTCGCAGAAAACCGACCCCCTGAAACCGTCGCTGAAACGAGCTTCGAAAGTGATCGCCGCGGCACTGAAGGAAACGGACTCCTGCCCGCTGTTGATCGAGCAGACGGCTGGCCACAAAGGCCTCCTGGCCCGTGACTTCGACCAGACCGCCGAGCTGATCGAGCTGGCCGGCAGCGGCAAGAGGCTCGGCCTCTGCCTCGACTCCTGCCACCTCTTCGTGCAGGGCTATGACATCACCGACGAGGCCCACCTCGGCGCGGTCTTAGACGAAGCCGACGCCAAGGTCGGGATCGAGCGCCTCGGGGCGGTCCACGTCAACGACGCCGCCGTCCCCCTCGGCGCCTGCCTCGACCGCCACGCCAACATCGGCAAAGGCGAGATGGGCAAACGTGGCCTCTCCGCCTTCCTCTCCGAGCCCCGCTTTGAGGGCCTCCCGGCGACCCTGGAGACTCCCGGGCCGGAAAAGAAAGGGTCCTCGAGAGCCGAAGTCACTTTGGCGAAG
Organism: Solirubrobacterales bacterium; assembly: GCA_036519395.1. Classification (GTDB taxonomy): domain Bacteria; phylum Actinomycetota; class Thermoleophilia; order Solirubrobacterales; family 70-9; genus VAYN01. Next base: position 24,821 of record DATDLJ010000075.1, read on the forward strand.
CGCCTGCGGCGCGAAGGACTCAAGCGGCGAGGGAAGTAGCGCTGCGGTAGGGAGGGTGCCGGTGTCCCTCTCCGGAATTGACCTCCCCTTCGCTTCGCTCCGGGGAGAACCTGGTGCGCGGCTTCGCCGCGCAAGAGACAGATTGCATATCGCCGAACATTCCTCCGAGGGACACCGGCACCCTCTTACAACAGAGCTCTGAGAGACGCCCCAGGGTCCAACAGCTTTCTAAAAAAAGCTGTCGTGCCTCAGCCGTATTGCTGGTTCTGTCGCTAGGAGGGACGGGTGTCCCCTGACCCACCGGCGTC
>DATDLJ010000076.1:0-37342 GCA_036519395.1 Solirubrobacterales bacterium
CCGCGGCTCGCCGCCAACGTCCTCTCCAACCTGATCGGGGAGATGGAGAGCCGCTACGGGATCATGAGCGAGGCCCGCGCCCGCAACCTGGTCGAGCTGAACCGGGTCCGCAAGAAGCGGGGCGAGGCACCGCTACCGCACATCCTCTGCGTGATCGACGAGCTCGCGGACCTGATGATGGTCGCCCCAGCCGAAGTCGAGGACTCGATCATCCGCCTGGCCCAGAAGTCGCGCGCCACCGGCATCCATCTGGTGCTGGCAACGCAGCGACCCTCAACCGACATCATCACCGGCACGATCAAGGTCAATATCCCCTCGCGGATCGCCTTTGCAGTCTCCTCGCAGACCGACTCGCGGGTGATCCTCGACCAGGGTGGGGCGGAGGCGCTGCTCGGGCAGGGCGACATGCTCTTCCGCGGTGCCGGGACCTCGAAGCTATCGCGCGTGCAGGGCGCTTTTATTACCGAGGACGAGATCGCCCGCATCACCGGACACTGGGCCAAGCAGGGCGAACCGGAATTCGAGGAGGAGTTGCTGGAGACCCCGCAGGAGGCGGAGGGCGAGGGCCGCGACGACGACTTCGATCCCGACAGCGACGATCTGCTCGACGAGGCGATTCGCTTGGTTGTCCAGACCGAGACCGCCTCGGTCTCGATGATCCAGCGCCGCTTGCGGGTCGGCTACACCCGGGCCGGCCGCTTGATCGACATGCTCGAGCGGCGGGGCGTCATCTCCGGCTACGAGGGCTCGAAACCGCGCCAGGTGCTGATCACCCAGGCGGACCTTTCGCGGGTTCTCAGCGGGGGCGATTCGGCACCGGAGCCGGTGGCGGTCGATTCAGAGCCCGACGCCTAGATCAATTCTTTGCGCTAGCGGCCCAAGAGCCGCAAAATGCGGGGTGTGGACAATGGAGTGGGCAACAAGCTGCGTGAAGCCCGCACCCGGCGCAAGCTGACGCTGCAGGAGGTTGAAGCGGCGACCAAGATCCGCTCTCGCTACCTACTTGCGATCGAGAACGAGGATTGGGATCAGCTCCCCGGTGACACCTACGCTCGCGCCTTCATCCGCACTTATGGGGCGCTGGTCGGGCTCGACGGCGATCGCCTGGCCGACGAGCAACGGCGCCAACGGGGGACGGCGCGACCGGGAGAGAGTTTGCCCCGAGCGGATCCGAAGCCGCGGCTGCGCTCGGGGGCGATCGCCATTGGGGTTAGCGCCTTGGTTGTGGTCGCACTGCTTGTCGTCGGTCTGTCCGGCGGTGGCGAGCCGGGTGGTCCCGGAACGGGAGGTAAGGCGAAGCCGGCGCGCGATGCCGGCAGCGATCGGCCGCGGGGGGAGCCGGCGAAGTCCGCGGTCGGACCAAGCGGACATACCTTGGAGCTGCTGGCCAAGGGCGAAGTCTGGGTTTGCCTGCTTGGGGGTGGGGGTGGGCAGCTAGTCGGCGGTGACATCCTCGCCGCCGGCGAAGCCGCTGGGCCGTTCCGGTCCGGTAGCTTCACTCTCGCGCTGGGAAATGGCGCCGTGACGATGACCGTAGATGGAAAGCAGATGACCTTGCCCGAACCGTCGAGCCCGATCGGGTTCACCGTCGATTCCCAGGGATCGGTGCAAGAGCTGCCTGAAGGCGAACGGCCTACCTGCACGTGATTCGCGCCGGCATCGTCGTAACCGGGACCGAGGTGATTACCGGTCGGATCTCGGACAGCAATGGGCCTTGGGTGTCCGAGCGCCTGGCTGAGCGGGGGGTGGAGGTGGCGCACATCCTCGTCGTTGCCGACCGCCCTGACGATCTTGAAGCTGCGCTGCGGTTCATGGCCGCGGAGGGCATGGATCTGATCGTCACCACCGGCGGCTTGGGGCCTACTGCGGACGACCTGACGGCCGAGATCGTCGGCCGCTTCGCCGGTCGGGAGCTGGTCCTCGACGAGGAGATGGAGGCGAAGATCGCGGAGATCCTCAGCGGCTTCGCGCAGCGGTTCAAGCTTGACCCAGAGACCCTGCGGGTGGCTAACCGCAAGCAGGCGATGGTCCCCGAGGGGGCGATTCCCCTCGATCCGGTGGGGACGGCTCCGGGGTTGGTGGTGCCGGCCGACGAGCTGGTGGTGATCGTCCTGCCTGGTCCCCCGCGCGAGTTACAGCCGATGTGGGGGGCGGCGGTAGAAACCGAGCCGGTGCGAGAGGTACTCGGCCGGGCGACGCCGCTCCGTGGTTACACGATGCGGATGTTTGGCGTCCCCGAGTCGGAGATCGCCAAGAGCCTGTGGGAGATGGGGGTCGACGGAGTGGACTTGGAGGCGGTTGAGATCACGACCTGCCTGCGGAGGGGTGAGATCGAGATCGACGTCCGTTACCGCGACGAGGCGCTGGCGGTTGCCGAGGCGGTTCGCGACGGGCTAGTGAAAAGGCACCGCGAGGAGACCTTCAGCATCGACGGCGAGACGATCGACGCCCAGGTGGCGACTCTCCTGCTCGGCCGCCGCTTGGCGCTGGCGGAGTCGTGCAGCGGCGGTCTGATGGCTGCCCGGGTGACTGACCTGGAGGGCGCCTCGCAATATTTCGCGGGCGGCGTCGTCGCCTACTCAAATGAGGCCAAGGCGCAGTTACTGGGCGTGGATCCTGGGCTGATTGAGGACAAGGGAGCGGTCTCGCCGGAGGTAGCGGAGGCGATGGCGATTGGGGCGCTGGAGCGCTTTGAGGCCGACGTTGCGGTCTCGATCACCGGTATCGCCGGCCCCGGTGGGGGCAGCGAGGAGAAGCCGGTTGGCTACGTCTGCTTCAACGCCCGGCTCGCCGACGGCACCAGCCTTGCCCGGGATCCGGTCATCCCCGGCGGGCGCCTCGATATTCGCGAACGGTCGGCCCTGGTCGGCATGCACCTGCTCCGGCTGCTGCTCGGTGAGCAAAAAGGCACGAAGGATTGACCGAAAAATGGCTTTGAGGCGTTGTTTCGTGCGCCGCCGCCCCCTAGCGTGGCGGCCGTGGCAGAGCAACGAGTGAAAAGCCCCCGGGCGCGACTGTTTGTCGCCCTCGACCTTCCAGATCCGACCCGGGACGGAATCGTGGCCTGGGGACGAGATTCGCTGGTCGATCCGGCCCTGCGGCTGGTTGCACCGGAGTCCCTGCATCTCACCCTTGCCTTCCTCGGCCAACGGCCAGAGGCGGAGATTGAGCGGATTGCCAAGGTAGTGGTGGAGCATGCCGCTCCGGCTCCCTGGATCGAGGTGCTTGACCCGGTACAGCGGCCGCCGCGCGGGAGGGCACGAATCTACGCCCTGCCAGTGCTCTCTCCTGGCACCGAAGCCTTGCAAGAGGCTCTCAGCCGGGGACTCGAGGCGGCGGGCTTCTACCGCCCCGAGAAGCGGCCCTTTTGGCCGCATGTGACCGTGGCTCGGGTGCGATCCGAGGCGCGTGGTTCGCGGCGTCCGGCGGTTGTCTCCGAGCCTCCGGGGAAGCTTCCCCAGTGGCTCTCGGAGGCACGGATTTGCCGCCGGATGACGCTCTACCGTTCTGAACTCAAGCCGACCGGTGCACGCTACGTGCCGTTGGCACAAGTCCAGCTGCCCGGATGAGGCAGTAGTGAGGTGATCGAGATGGCAGACAGGAAAACGAGCTTGAACGATGTCTCCGCGAAGGAGGCGAAAGCAAAGGACGCCGCGCTGGAAAACACCGTCAGCGGCATCAGGAAAGAGTTTGGCGAGGGCGCCCTGATGCGGCTGGGCGACAAGGGCACGGTCAAGGTTGAGGCGATCCCGACGGGATCCCTGGCGCTTGACCTGGCGCTCGGCATCGGCGGCGTCCCCCGGGGCCGCATCGTTGAGATCTTCGGCCCGGAGTCGTCGGGAAAGACGACGCTGGTCAACCACATCATCGCCCAGGCTCAGGCAATGGGTGGGGTCTGCGCCTTCATCGACACCGAGCACGCGATCGACCCGGTCTACTCGCGGGCGATCGGGGTCGATACCGACGAGCTGCTTGTCTCCCAGCCCGACTACGGGGAGCAGGCGCTGCAGATCGCCGATCGGCTAATTGCCTCTGGCGCGGTCGACGTGGTGGCGATCGACTCCGTCGCAGCGCTGACGCCGAAAGCGGAGCTCGATGGGCAGATCGGGGATACCACGGTTGGACTTCAGGCCCGCTTGATGTCGCAGGCGATGCGCAAACTCGCCGGCAACCTCAACCGGACCAATACCGTCTGCCTCTTCACCAACCAAATTCGCGAAAAGGTCGGCGTCCAGTTCGGCTCACCGGAGACCCAACCGGGCGGCCGAGCGCTGAAGTTCTACTCCTCGCAGCGACTCGACATCCGCCGTATCGAGACCCTGAAGGAAGGGACCGAGGCGGTCGGTAACCGGGTCCGGGTCAAAGTCGTCAAGAACAAGGTCGCCTCTCCCTTCCGCCAGGCTGAATTCGACATCGAGTACGGCGTCGGGATCTCGCGTGAGGGTGGCTTGCTCGACTTCGGGATGGAGCAGGATCTGGTCCAGAAATCGGGGTCCTTCTTCTCCTATGGCGAGACGCGACTGGGGCAGGGGCGGAATAACGCCAAACAGTTCCTGGTTGATAACCCGGAGCTGGCCCTGGAGATCGAAACCAAGGTCCGGACGGCGCTGGGAATCGACGGCGAGGCGCCACAGCCGAGCGAGCCTGAGGTTGCTGAGATCGCAACCGAGGCGAAGGCGGCCTAGGGGCGCTTTCGCCGCACGGCCGGGGACCCGCCTACCTCTATAGGATGGCCGCCGCCTAATGGAGAACGAGACTCTCTTTTACATTTGCGGCGGCGTCCTCGCCGTCTCGGCTCTTGTCACCACCTTCCTCGGCCTGAAACTGGAGAACTTTCCAGGCCGGGCACTGCCGCTGATCGTCATCTGGTTTGCGGTCTTTGTGGTCGGGGCTTCGACCTTTGCGGTGCGCTACTCGGTGGAACACCAGGAGCACCAGGCTCACGAGTACGAGCAAGCGAATGAGGAGATCGAAGCCGCCGAGCACGATGAGCCCCCGGGCGAGGCAATAACCGAGGAGGAGGAATCGGCCGGAGGCGGAGAGGAATCGCACTCCGACGCCGGCGCTTCAACCACGCTCGAGCTTGCGGCGGACCCGGTCCAGCTCGCCTTTGACAAGACCGAGCTGACCGCGAAGGCCGGTGAGGTCACCATCGACTTCGACAATCCCGCGGCGATCGAACACAACGTCGTGATCGAGGAAAACGGCAAAGAGCTGGCGGGCTTCGAACCGATTATTGAAGCCGAAGAAGAGCTGACGGCAGATCTCGAACCAGGCACTTACGAGTTCATCTGCACCGTAACGGGTCATGCCGAGGCAGGCATGACCGGAACCCTTACGGTCGAGTAGACCGGCGCAGGCCGGCCTAGCGCCGGTACCCTGCCTCTGATGGCGCAGAAGTTTCATGTGACCACCTTCGGGTGCCAGATGAACGTGCACGACTCCGAGCGGATGCGGGGGATGCTGTCGTCGCTGGGTTATGAGGAGGCCCCGAGCCGCGAGGAGGCGGACCTGATCCTCTTCAACACCTGCTCGATCCGCGAGTCGGCCGATAGCCGCTTCATCGCCCATCTCGGCCAGGCAAAGCGGCTCAAGTCCGAAGACCCCGAGCGCGTGGTCGGGGTCGGGGGTTGCTGGGCCCAGTCGGTCAAGGAGGAGGTGTTCGAGCGCTTTCCTTTCGTCGACGTCGCCTTTGGGCCGGGGCAGATCCACAAGCTCGCCGAGTTCCTCAACTCGGACTCTTTGACTGCCCAGGGCTACTTCGAGTTCGAGGACTTCTCCGGGCATCTGCCGACCCGTCGCGAGCGCGAGTTCCAGGGTTGGCTGCAGATCTCCCAGGGCTGCAACTGCGTTTGCTCCTACTGCATCGTTCCCTCAACCCGTGGCCGCGAGGTCAGCCGTGACCCCGGCGAGCTGATCGCCGAGGCCGTGGGGCTGGCGGCGGATGGGGTGCGGGAGGTGACGCTGCTGGGGCAGAACGTCAACAGCTACGGCCGTGACTTGCCGCTCGACCGCCGGATTGGCTTCTCCGACCTCCTGCGCCAGGTCGACGCGATCGAGGGGATCGATCGGATTCGCTACACCAGCCCGCATCCGAAGGACATGAAGGAGGACGTGATTCGCGCTCACGCCGAGCTGCCAGCGCTCTGCGAGCAGATCCACCTGCCGCTGCAGTCGGGCTCGAGCGCCGTCCTCAAACGGATGCGTCGCACCTACAACCGCGACCGCTACATGGACCGGGTGGCGCTGATCCGCGAGCACGTCCCCGATTGTGCGATCACCACCGACATCATCGTCGGCTTCCCCGGTGAGACCGAGGATGACTTCCGCGAGACCCTGGAAGTGGCGGAGGAGGTGGGCTACGACGGCGCCTTCACCTTCATCTTCTCGCCCCGGCGCGAAACCGAGGCAGCGACGATGGACGATCAACTGCCGCACCCGGTCAAAGTCGAGCGGATGGAACGCCTGGTCGAGGTCATCCAGCGGCGTGCCGCCGAGCGCGCCCAGCGCTTTGTCGGCCGCACGATGGAGGTCATGGTCGAAGGCACCAGCCGCACCGATGAGACCAAGCTGCGGGGTCGGACTCGCCACGGCAAGGCGGTCAACTTCGACGGGACCGCGAGCGCCGGCGACCTAGTGGAGGTCGAGATCGAAGCGGCAACCTCGCAGACGCTGAGCGGAGTTCTTGCGCGCCCTCTGACGCCCCTGCTTTGACCGTCATCGGCATCTTCGGCCCAACTGGGGTCGGCAAGACCGGGGTGGCGGTTGCGCTCGCCGAGCAGCTGCGCCGGCGGGGAGAGGATCCGGTCGCGATCAACTGCGACGCGCTGCAGGTCTACGAGGGTCTCGAGGTGCTGACCGGGACCGCCTCGGCAGAAGAGCAGGGACGGCTCGAGCACCGGCTGCTCGGTTTCGTACCGGTGACCGCGGACTTCTCGGTCGGCGATTACATGCCGCTCGCTCACCGCGAAGTCGACGCGGCACTGGCGGCGAGGCGACAGCCGATTGTCGTTGGCGGCACCGGCCTCTATCTGCGCGCCGCCGTAGCGGAGCTATCGCTGGTCAAGATGCCACCAGAATCACGCGACTCGGAGCTGTGGTCGCCCGAGACCCGGCACCCGACCGTGATCTTCGGCCTCGACATGGAGCGCGAGCGGCTTTACGAGCGCATCGACGCGCGGGTCGAGGCGATTGTCTCCGGCGGCGGCGTTGAGGAGGCTCGCCGCGCCGAGGCGCTGGGGCCAGGCCGCACCGCCCGCAAAGCACTCGGCTTCGACGAACTGCTGGCTGGCGACCTGGAGACGATGAAGCGGCGATCCCGTAACTACGCGCGGCGCCAACTAACCTGGATGCGGAAAGTCCCGAACCTAATCCCGATCGACCGCACCGACCTCAGCGACGACGAGGTGGCCGAGCAAATAGGGTGCCGCGCGTGAAATTCGAGAAGTGGCAAGCGTTGGGCAACGACTATCTGATCTTCGAGCAGGATCGGCTGCCCTGGGAGTTGACCGCGACCCGGGCCGAGTGGCTCTGCGACCAGCACTTCGGCGTGGGCGCGGACGGGGTGTTGCTGCTCTCGCGCAGCGAGGACCCGGAGTTTGTCGCCGACCTGCGGATCTTTAACCCCGACGGCTCTGAAGCCGAGCTCTCGGGCAACGGCGCCCGCGAGGCAATCCTCTACCTGCGCCGCAACGGCTGGACTGATGCCGACGAGTTCGCGATCAGCACCGTCGCCGGTCCGATCCGGCCGACGATCACCGGCGAGCTGACCTGCTCGGTCGACATGGGCAGCGCCGCGACCACCTCGAAGGACTTCCCCTCCGGACCGGAGGACGGGCGCGGCAGCCTCGAATCAGGCGGGCGTGAGTGGGAGTTCCAGCACGTCTCGATCGGCAACCCGCAGTGCGCGATCGTCGTTGCCGCGGAGGAGCTCGACGAGCTCGACCTCGGTGAGATTGGCCCGGGGATCGAAGGGCACGAGCTGTTCCCCAACCGCACCAACGTTTCGTTCATCGCCATCGATGGCAGCCGGGTGCGGGCGCGGATCTTCGAGCGCGGGGTGGGGGAGACGCTTTCCTCCGGCACCGGGGCCAGCGGCGCGGCGGTGACCGCGTTGCTGCGCGGCAGCGCCAGCCCGATCGTCGTCGAGCTTGAAGGTGGCGAGCTTGAGGTCGAGATCGGCGACGATCTCGCGGTCCGGCTCAACGGCTGGGCGGAGCCGGTTTTCGTCGGCGAGCTCTCGCCGGAGCTGATCCAGGCCTTGGCCGAGCTGGACGGCGAGTGATCCCGCCGATCGCATAGATTCCCGCGCCCATGTCGATTGCCCACCCGTCCAAGCGCCTGGAGGCGATCCCTCCGTACAAGTTTCAGGAACTCGAGCAGCAGATCGCCGATAAGCGCGCTGCCGGGATCGACGTAATCAGCCTCGGGATCGGCGATCCGGACGAAGCGACCTACCCGCACGTTGTCAAGGCAATGCAGGAGGCGGTCGCCAACCCGGCCTACCACCAGTACCCGAGCAACCGCGGCCGCGACGAGTTCCGCGGCGCCTTCGCCGAGTTTTACGACCGCCGCTTCGGGGTCGAGATCGACCCCAAGTCCGAGGTGATCCCGGCGATTGGCGCCAAGGAGTGCATCTACAACCTCTGCTTCGCCTTCCTCGACCCGGGCGACGTCGCGCTGGCCTCCGACCCCGGCTACCCCGTCTACACCGCCGGGCCGATCCTCGCCGGCGCCGAGGCGGAACTGCTGCCGCTGGTTCCAGAGCTCGGCTTCGCTCCTGATCTGAGCGCCGTCCCCGCCGACGTCGCCGGCAAGGCAAGGCTGATGTTCATCAACTACCCGAACAACCCGACCGGGGCGATCGTCCCCGACGGGTTCTTTGAGATGGTCGTCTCCTTTGCCCGGGAGCACGAGATCCTCGTCGTCCACGACAACGCCTACTCGGAGACGACCTACGACGGCTACGTCGCCCCCAGCTTCCTCGCCACGCCCGGTGCCAAGGAGGTCGGGGTCGAGGTCTTCTCGCTCTCCAAGGGCTACAACATGACCGGCTGGCGCTGCGCCGCGATCCTCGGCAACCCGGAAGCGATCCAGACCTACTGGCGCCTCAAGACCAACGTCGATTCCGGCCTCTTCGAGGCGATCCAGATGGCCGGCGTCGCCGCCCTCGAGGGGCCGAGCGGTCCGCTGGAGCGGATGAATCAGACCTACACCCGCCGCCGCGACCTGGTCGTCTCCGCCCTGCGCGAGATCGGCGTCGAGGTCAGCTCCCCGAAGGGGACGATCTACGTCTGGGCACCGGTCCCCGAGGGCCACACCTCAACTTCCTTCTGCGAGCTGGTGCTCGAGGAGGCGGCGGTGGTCATCTCTCCGGGCTCGATGTACGGGCCCAGCGGCGAGGGCTTCTTCCGCATCGCCCTGACCGCGCCCGACGACCGCATCGAAGAGGCGGTCGAGCGGATGCGCGAGCACCTCAGCTGACGTAACGCGTGTCTCTACACTGAGCGCATGTTCTCGGTGCGAGGTGGGGTTTTTGCGGCGGCGGTTGGTCTCGTTCTGCTGCTTGGAACGGTGCCCACGGTCCTTGCGGTCACCCCCGAGGAATCCCACGAAGGGATGCAGCCGATCCAGTGGACGTTGCATCCGGAGGCCCCGCTTCCGACGGCGAGCTCAAAGAGCGTCGTGGTGGCGGTCCACGAGCGAGCGTGCACCGGGGGCAGGAATCCGATTCCGCATCTCGGCAAGCCCGAAGTTCGATCCGGGAAAAGAGCGATTGTGATCACGCTCTGGATTCGCCCGCCACAAGGGCCTAATACCTGCCCGGGCAACCCAATCGGCCGTCTGAGGGTGAAGTTGCCGGGGACCCTGGGAAAACGAAAGCTCTACGACGGGGCGACCGACCCTCCGCGAAAGGTGAAGCCGGGGGAAGACCCTCGGCGCCCGTCTTCGTCCTGAGTCAGGCCGCTTCGCGCTCGCCGCGCTTGCGCCAGTAACGATCGAGGCCGGCCCACTGGTAGGCCGTGGGGACCGCTTGCAGGAGCTCGTCGACGGTGTCGCCTTCGATGCCTTCGGTGGCGAGCTCCTCGCGGATGCGGCGCTCGAGGTCGGCGTTGTAGGTCTCCTCGTCCATCTGCCGGGCCAGGTCGGCCTCTTCGCGCAGTTTCGCCTTCACCTGTTCGATGTAGCCGGGGACGTCTTCCTCGATCGCACCGAAGTGGGTGAGGGCGAGGCGCTGCGGCGACCAGCTGGCGACTAGGTCCAGCGATTTCGCCCAGGTCTCGACGTCGATGTCGGGCGGGGGAGTGGGAGGGACGATCAGGTTCGAGGGCGGGATTCGGCAGGCGGCGACGTCGCCGACAAAGGCCGTGCCGCTCTCTTCGTGCAAGTAACAGACGTGGTGCGAGGCATGGCCGGGGGTGTAGGCGACCCGCATCCCGAGCACGGTCTCGCCACCGCTGAGCACGCGAACGTTCTCCTCGGGCACGGGCACGATCTCTCCCCAGAGGTAGTTCAGTTTGTCGCCGTAGAGGCGCTCAGCGCTGGCTAACAGCTTCGAGGGGTCGATCAGGTGCGGCGCCCCCCGCTCGTGAACGTAAACCTCAAGCTCGGGCCAGCGGCGAACCAGCGCCCCGGTCGCGGCGGCGTGATCGAGGTGGATGTGGGTGAGCAACAGCGCTCGCGGCTGCTCGTCGCCGATCGCCTCGAGGACGGTGGGGAGGGAGGACTCCGGCCCGGGATCGACCAGCACCCCATCGACCTCCCAGCAGCCAATGACATGGGGCCGGCCGAGGTGCATGACATCTATAACGCGCACCCGCGGCAGCTTACGAGAGTCAAGGGAGGGCTCGCCGGACCCTCCCCGCTGTTGTCCGCCGAGCCCTCCCTTGACTCTCAGGGGGCTGGAGAGGGAAACCGCGCGTCGGCTGCGAGCATCTGCCGCAGACCCTCTTCCATCCCGCGCGGGGAGTAGCCAAGCTCGCGCTGGGCCTTGTCGTAACTGGCCCAGAAGGTGACGTTGTCGCCGGAGGTGATCAGCTCGCGCAGGTTCGGCGGCTGACCCATCACTTTGCCGACCACGGGGCCGAAGGGGATCATCAGCTTCATCAGGCCGGTCGGCAGATTCCGCTTCGGCGCCTTGCGGCCACTGACCTTGGCGACCGTCTCGATCGCCTCGCGCATCGTCGTCACCGGGCCGCTGATCACGTAGGTCTCGCCGAGCTTGCCCTTGTCGAGCGCCAGCAGCACGCCGCCGGCGATGTCCTCGACGTGGGTCATGCAGATCCCGAGCTCGGGGAAGGGCAGCAGCGGCAGTTTGCCGGCGAAGAACTGCTCGAGCAGGTCGGCGACCTGCGAGGTGTCGCCGGGGCCGTAGACGCCGCCCGGCTGGACGGTGATCGCCGGCAGGCCCTGCTCGGCAACCATCCGATCGACCAGCTTGTGCGCCTCCAGCTTGGTCTCCTCGTAATAGGAGGTGAAGTCCGTCTCCGGGTTCTTGTAGGTCTCGTCGACGACCTTTTTGTGAGTGTTGCCGAAGATCCCGACGGTTGAGACGTAGACGATCCGCGGTACCTTCGCCTCCAGCGCCGCGCTCATCACCCGCTCGGTGCCGGCCACATTGGCCTCCCACATCGCCGGCCGCTGCTTAGCCGGAATCCCGACCTCGTACATCGCTGCGGCGTGGATTACCCCATCGCAGCCGGTCATCCCCGTGCGGAGCGCCTCGGCGTTGCCGAGATCGCCAGCGACCAGCTCGCAACCGAGCTCTTTCAGCTTCGCGGCTTTCTCGGGGCTGCGGACGAGACAGGTGACCTCCTCGCCGCGCTGGCGCAGCTGGCGCACTATCTCGCCGCCGATGAAGCCGGTTCCGCCGGTGACGAACACCTTCACGGGGAGGCACCCTATCGGGCTTGGGCCGACGCTTACAATCTCCTTGAGTGCACGGTTCGAGAAACGGCAGGCAGGCCGAGACCCGCAACGCGGGTTCGGACAACGGTGCCGGCTCAAACCGCCGGGCCCGTCAGCGTGCCCTCGCGATCGGGGTCGTTGACGGCCGCGAGGAGGGCGAGCCCCTGGCCGAGCTGAAGGAGCTGCTGCTCACCGCCGGCGTGGCGACGGTTGGCACCGCAACCCAGCAGCGTCCGCAGCCCGATCCCGACCGCTATTTCGGCCGCGGTCGCTTGACCGAGCTGAAAGCGGAAATCGCCGCCTGCAACGCCAACTTGGTCGCCTGCGATGACGAGCTAGCGCCGCGCCAGGAGCGCAACCTCGAGGCCGCCCTCGGGGTGCCGGTGATCGATCGCACCGCCGTGATCCTTGACATCTTCGCCGACCACGCCCACTCGGCCGAGGGCAAGCTCCAGGTCGAGCTGGCCCAGCTCGAATACAACATGGCCCGCATGCGGGGGCTCTGGACCCACCTCGAGCGCCTCGGCGCCGGGCGCATGGACGGCGGCATCGGCACCAGGGGCCCGGGCGAGAGCCAGATCGAGACCGACCGCCGCCTCGCCCGCGACCGGATCTCGGCGCTGCGCCGCCGGCTCAAGCAGACCGAGCGCAACCGCGGCGTGATGCGCGCTCGGCGCGACAGCTCTTCGCTGCCGCGGGTCGCCCTCGCCGGCTACACGAACGCCGGTAAGTCGACGCTGCTGAACGCCCTGACCGGAGCCGAAGTCGGCGTTCGCGACCGTCTCTTCCACACCCTCGATCCGACTACCCGCAATTTTGAGCTCTCCGGGCGCGAGTACCTGCTGACCGACACGGTCGGGTTCATTGAAAAGCTGCCGCATCAGCTGGTCGAGGCCTTCAAGGCAACCCTGGAGGAGACGATCCTCGCCGATCTGATTCTCCATGTCGTCGATGCCTCGGAGCCGGAGCAGCGGCGCCTGGTTGACATGCAAGCCGTCGATGAGGTGCTGGAGGAGATCGGCGCGGGCGATAAGCCGCGCCTGCTGGTCTTCAACAAGGTCGATCTGCTGAGCGAGGTGGAGCGGGGCGAGACCGCGCTCGACCATCCCGAGGCGGTGCTGGTCTCCGCCCAGGAGGGGAAGGGGCTGGATCGGCTGCGCGAGCGGATCGAGGCCGCCTTTGCGGAGACCCTGACCGAGGTCGAGCTGTTGATCCCCTACTCAGAGGGCGGGCGACTGCACGAGCTGCACGAAGTGGCAGGGGACTTGGAGCGGACCGAGCGCGAGGACGGGGTGCTGGTGCACGCCAAAGTGCCTGCGGCCGAGCTACACCGCTTCAGCGACCTCGCAGTCGCGTAGGCTCCGCGGCCGTGGAGCTGCCCGTTGCGAAGCTGACCGAGGAGGCCCGTCTGCCGACCCGCGCCCATGAGGGCGACGCTGGGCTTGACCTGTACGCCTGTGAGGCGGCTCATATCGGTCCCGGAGAGCGGTGGAGTATCGGCACTGGGGTAGCGGTGGAGATTCCCGCTGGTCACGCCGGACTGGTGCTGCCGCGCTCGGGCCTCGCCCGGGAGCACGGGATCGCGCTGGTCAACGCCCCAGGGCTGATCGATTCCGGCTACCGCGGGGAACTGCGGGTCCTCTTGCTCAACACCGACCCCGCGGACACCTTCCGGGTCGAGCCCGGGGATCGCATCGCCCAGCTGCTGCTGACGCCGATCGTCACCCCCCAGCCGGTTGAGGCGACGGCGCTCAGCGAGACCGCTCGCGGCGAGGGCGGCTTCGGCTCCAGCGGCCGCTGAGGGCCGTGCTGGAAGACATTGATACGAGTAAAGCGGCGCGCCGGCCTAGCGCCCTGCGGGCCTTGGTCGAGGCAATCGCCGCCGCTCCGGCCCACGAGCCGGAGACGGAAGCCCTGGAGTGGAAGTCGGAACTTCCTTTGGAGGATGGGGCTGGGGCGCGATTTTCGGCCGCCCGTCAGATCATTGGCTTTGCGAACCGAGATCCCGATCGTGCGGCTCAACACTTCGAAGGCTGCGGGTACTTGGTGATTGGACTGGCGCCCGGCCAGATTGCGGGGACGTCGCCGCTTGATCCGGCCGATATCGACAACTGGCTCTCCGAGTACCTCGGCCAAGACGGACCCCAGTGGCGTGCTGACTACATTGACGTTGAGGGCGTCGCCGTTCTCGTCTTCACCATCGAGCCGCCCAGGTGGGGAGATCCGATCCAGACGCTGCGAAAGGGCTACGAGGGCGCTACGGCCGGGCGAGTATTCATTCGGCGCGCAGGCAAAACCGTCGAGGCTGGGCCGGCTGAGATCCGCATGCTGGAAGCGCGGTCGAAGCGGGGGTCCGATCGGGTGGCGGTCGATCTCACCTGTGAAGTAGAGGAGGGGTCGCTACAGCCTTTTCTTGCCGAGAAAGATGCCTACTTTGCCTGGCGCGACAACGAGCGCGAACGCTTGGAATCGGCGCTCCCTCGCTATCTGTCCGCTGCCCGGAATGAGGATTTCGTTGCCCGCCCAGCACGGGAGATACGGACGCCGGAGACCTATAACGAAGAAGTCCGTCGGTATCTGGGACGGGCGCAGCTTCGCTGGCAAGCGCTGGTCTGGGAGGGTGTAATCGAGCTGCGCCTAGCGGTGATCAAGCCCGCAATTCGCAATCTCAGCGACCGCAACTTCAGGGGGGTGGAGATCACCCTCACGGTTCCCGAGGCGATCAAGCCTTTCATTCGCGGAGGGGAAGCCGCGAAGAGGCTCGGAGCGCCAGCGGTACCAGCGCCATATGGGTCCCGCACGGCAGTCGGGCAAATTGCCCGCTTCCGGGAGGTTGAGCCGGTGCAGTTCTTCGGCCCGTCGGTAGAGCTAAGCAACGACGGTAACCGCGTGGTCTTCGATCCTGAGGACGTTCGGCCCCATCAGCTCCACCGTTTGCCCGAGGTGTTTCTGGCGGTGCCACGCCCATTAGTCGACGAGAGCGTCGAGGTCGAGTGGCGTGCGACCTCGACGAGTGCGGATGGCGATGTGGGAGGGGTGGTCGAGCTTCAGGTTGGCGAGAACCCGGTCGAAGCCCCCTTCCTCGTGGCGGCCGCCGAAGATGCGGCCGGGTAGGCAGGTGGCGTGCCTTCTCAGGCTGGTCAGCCGGCGGTCGCCGCGCGACGGGCCGACTCGTGGGCCGCGGCCTCAAGTTTGTCCGGCAGCGGCTCGAGGTCGGGACGGGTGCCGTAGCGGCGCTCTAGGGCGAGGGCGATCAGGTGATCGGCCAGCCAGGCGTTCTTCGGCAGCAGCGGGCCGTGGAGGTAGGTGCCGATCACGTTGTCGCGCTTGACGCCCTCGAAGCCGTCGCGGTCGTTGTTGCCGTGACCGGAGACGACCTTGCCGAGCGGCTGCGCGCCCGGGCCCAGGTAGGTGCGACCGCCGTGGTTCTCGAAGCCCGCGATTAAGCGCGAGCCGCTGCCCAGGTCGGCCTCGATCGCGACGTTGCCGATCAGGCGCGGCCCCGGCTCGCGCACCGTCTCGAGCTCGGCGATCCCGAGCCCCGGGAGCTTCTCCTCACCTAGCTGATAGCTGTGGCCGAGCAGCTGGTAGCCGCCGCAGACGGCGAGCAGGACGGCGTTGTCGTCGGCGGCCGCGGCGATCGCCTCGCGCTTGCTGGCAACCATGTCGGCGGCAACCGCGCGCTGGTCACGGTCCTGACCGCCGCCGATGTAGAAGAGGTCGTGGGCGGAGGGATCGACCGCCTCGCCGGGGCCGGCGCCGTCGTGGACGAAGCCGATCCCGCGCCACTCGCAGCGGCGCTGCAGGAAGAGGATGTTGCCGCGGTCGGCGTAGATGTTCATCTGCTCGGGATAGAGGCTGAGCACACGGAGCTCCATCAGCTGCTCCTTTCCAGGAGGACCACCAGCGAGCCCTCGTGCAGCTCGGTCGGCGGAATCTCGTGCCGGCCGACAGGAACGAGACCCGCGACGGCGGCCTCCGATTCCAGCGTCTCGGCGCTGAAGGTGACAATCCGCACCTCGTTCGGCTCCTCGCTCAGCGACCCCTCGGGCGAGACCTTCTGGCGCAGGCGCCGGACGACGATCTCACCGGGACCTACCGCGGCCTCGATCGCCAGGCTCGAGTAGACCCAGCCGTCGACCTCGCGCACATCGGGGATGGGAGGGGGCGCGCCGTCGGGCGCCGGCATCCCCTCGATGATCGCCGCCGCCAGCAGCCCCCCTGGGCGCAGCGCCGCGGCGACGCAGCGCAGGCACTCGATTCGCTCGGCCGCGTCGGAGAGCAGTTGGAGGAGGTGGGTCGGAGCCAGGACGAGGGAGACCGGCTCCTCGACCGCGAAGGCGCGGGCGTCGGCCTCCAGCGTGCTCAGGGGCAGATCCGCGGCGCGCAAGGCGAGAGCGGCGAGCAGGTCGGGGTCGGCGTCAAGGCCGATCGTCTCGTACCCGCGCCGGGCGAGGTGGAGGGCGACGCGGCCGGTTCCGCAGCCGAGCTCCAGTACTGATCCCTCGGTGCGCTCCGCCAGCGCTAACCAGAGCGGCAGGTCGGCCGCATAGCTGCCGTTCTCGACGTCATGCCAGATCGTCGCCGTGGTTGCGCTCATCGCCAGAACTCCTCGGCGAGGCCGCGATCGGCCAACAGCTTGCGTAGTTCTAGTAGGGCCGTGTAGGTCGGGAGGGCGAAGAGTCGCCCTGCGGCGTCCTGCACGGCAGCATCGAGCGAGGCCTCGATCCCCGGCACGACCTCGATCCGCTCCTCCGGCCAGCCGGCGTACTTCAAGCGCAGCGCCATCTCCGGCGCCCGGGTGCCGGAGCAAACAACCCGCCGCACCCCACTCGACAGCAGCTCGAAGTCGGCGTCCCAAACCCAGGAGACGTCGCGGCCGTCGGCGATGCGGTCATTGAGGGCGATCCAGAGGTCGATCGGGCCGCCCTCTTGGCTCTCCAGCGTCAGCGTCCGCAGCACCTCGTTGGCGCCGGCCGGGTTCTTGATCAACAGAATCGAGACCGGGGTTCCGTCGACGGGGATAGTCTCGACCCGGCCGAAGGCGGCCTGCATCTCGCTGAGGGCGTGGGAGATTCGCTCCGGTGCAACTCCTAGGCGCAGTCCAGCTGCGATCGCGGCGAGGGCGTTGTAGACGTTGTAGAGGCCGGGCAAGGGCAGATCGAGCTCGATCTCGCCGGAGGGGGTTCGAACCCGCGACCGCGACCCGTCCATCCCTCGCAACTCGATCTCCGTTGCCGCCACCTCCGGAGCGGGCCGCTTGGCCCCGCAGTTGGAGCAGGAGTAGTGGCCGAGGTGGCCGACGAAGGCGCGCTCGTAGACGTAGGGGTGGCCGCAGCGGCGGCAGTGCTTAGCGTCAAAGGCGTGCTGCAGCTCGGGCAGCGCCTGCGAGGGGTCCTCGATCCCGAAGTAGAGGACACCCTCGCGCTGGGCTCCCTCGGCGTCGCGGCCGAGATCAGCGATCAGCGGGTCGTCGGCATTGAGAACGAACTGGGTTCGACCGGTCCGCGCCGCGACGGTCTTGGCCCACTCGTCGGCAAGCGCCTCCATCTCGCCATAGCGGTCGAGCTGGTCGCGGAAGAGGTTGCCGAGGACGATCAGCGCCGGGTCGAGCTGCTCGCTCACCCGCGGCAGCCAGGCCTCGTCGACCTCGAATAAGCCCTCCTCGCCCCGCTGTTCCAAGAGCGCGGTGGCCACGCCCCAGGTCATGTTTGAGCCGGCCCGGTTGTGGACTGGGTGACGACCATCGGCGGCGAGGATCCCGGCGATCATCCCGGCCGTCGTGGTCTTGCCGTTGGTGGCGCTGACGATCGTCGTGCCCTGGTCGAGGTCGCCGCCGAGGCGAGCGATCGCCTCCGGCTCGAGGCGCAGGAGGACGCGCCCCGGCAGGGTCGTGCCACCGCCTCGCCCGCTGGCCCGGCTGGCAGCGCCGATCGCGCGGGAGAGCGCCAGCTTGGCGCCGAAGAGTGGGCGGGCCGAAGCGCGGTTGGCCGCCATCCGCTTCAGGTCTCGCCGTCGTCCGGAACGAAGATCGAGAGGCAGCGGGGGAGGACGCGCAGGGAGACGGGCAGGTCGGTCAGGTGGTCGCCGTCGGCGTAGACCGGGAACGGCCGGCTGGCGTCGAGCTCGAGCCGCGAGGTGCGGAAGCTCGTCACCTCCTCCTTGTCGATGTGGGTCCCTTTGAGGACGTCGCGCAGGCCACGGAGAAAGCGGAGCTTGCCGACCTCGGTGATCGCGACCACGTCGAATTCGCCGTCGTCGATCAGCGCTTCGGGGGCGATATACATGCCGCCCCCGTAGACCTTGTTGTTGGCGACGTCGACGAAATAGCCCGTTATCCGTTTGCGTTCGTCGCCAATTGCGACCGTGAATCGCGCCGCCTTCCAGCGCAGCAGAGTGCGAACCATTGAGTAGGCGTAGACGAGGTTGCCGCGGATGAAGTGAGTTTCGTTGGCAAGTCGGTTGCATTCGGAGTCGAAACCGACGCTGACGATGCCGAGGAAACGCTTGCCGTTGGCCTCGCCGACATCGATGCGGCGGCTGTGGCCGGCGAGGACGACGTCGATCGCCGCATCGGGTTCGGTAGGAATGCCGAGGGCCCGCGCCAGATCGTTACCGCGGCCTCCCGGGATCAACCCCAGCGGGGTCTCCGAACCGGCCATTGCGCCGCCGATCGCGCCGATCAAGCCATCGCCGCTGACGACGACCGGGGTCTCGCCCAGTTCAACCGCCCGCAGCGCCAAGTCGACCCCATGCTCGAGGCTGCGCGTCCGCTCGACGCGGAACACGGCCCGCCGGGCGTCGAGGGCGGCCTCGATCTGGGGCAGCAGCTTCAGGGCTTTCCCCCCGGCGGAGGAGGGATTGACCACCAGGGTCAGCGGCGTTGCGGCGATCTCCATTCGGCAGGCAGCCTAGAGGGAGCGGCCCGCGGGGTCGCCGCCGCCGAGGCGGAAGACAGAGAAGCTGCCGTCGCCAGCCGGTTGGGACCAAATCGACTCGAATCCCAAGCGGCTGAGACGCCAACGGAGAAGGCGGCCGCCAGGACCGTGAGTTGCGCCGCCGTGAGCGGACTCCGCCAGCGCCAGGAAGCCACCGGATCGCAGCACGCGGGCGGCCTCGGGGGGGTGCGGCCTCGCGTCCAGCGCCGCGATGAGGTCAAAGTGATCCCCGGGGAAGGGGAGCGAGCGCAGGCCCCCCTGCTTAAAGGCGATCCGACCCTCGGGGTCAAGGCCGACTCGGGCGCTGGCCTCACGGACCGCCTCCGGGGAGCGATCGACCCCCCGCACGCGGGCGCTGGGAAACTCGCGGGCGAGAAACAATGCTCCCTCTCCGTCCCCGGATTGGATCTGCAGGATCCGCTCCGGCTCGCCGACGTGGAGGACTGCCGCCGCCAGCGGGGTCAGAAGGGGAGAGGAGGTCATGGTCAGATCGTAGGACGGAGGGGAATTCCTCCGTCCGCATCGAATAGGGTTTCCGCCGTGGAGGAGCAAAAAGATCGCCGCTGGATTGTTCTAGCCGTCTTTGCGGTGGTGGCCGCCGGCATCGTCATCGCCGTGCTGATCGGCCAGGGTGGAGGCTCCGACGACGAGAGCTCGTCCACGTCGGCCGCGACCGAGGCCAGCTCCGGCGAGTGCGACAAAGTCGCAGCGCCGAAACCGAAGAACGTCAGCTTCAAAGCGCCAAAAGAGGTGCTGGAGCCGGGCGAGGAAGCGACCGCGGTGGTGAAGACCAGTTGCGGCACCTTCGAGATCGCCCTCGACACCAAACGCGCTCCCGAAACCGCCAACTCCTTTGCCTTCCTGGCCGAGGAAGGCTTCTACGACGACCTCACCTTCCACCGGGTCGCTCCGGGCTTCGTGATCCAGGGCGGCGACCCCGAAGGCACCGGCACCGGCGGCCCGGGCTACAACGTCGACGAGAAACCGCCGCCGAACCTCGCCTACACCAAAGGCGTGGTCGCGATGGCCAAGAGCGAAGTCGATCCGCCTGGGCGCTCCGCCAGCCAGTTCTACGTCGTCACCGCGCCCGACGCCGGCCTGCCGCCCGAATACGCGCTGGTCGGGAAGGTGAGCGAGGGCTACGACGTGGTCGAAAAGATCGACGCGCTGGGAACGGAAGAAGAAAAACCGTCCCAGACTGTCTTGATCGAAGAAATGACGATCGAGCAGGGCTAGGACCCGGGTAAGCTCGGTCCGATGGCCAAGCTCGACGTAGGTGATCCAGCTCCAGATTTCGCCCTTCCCGGGACGGGTGACAAGACCTATCGGCTCTCCGATTACCGAGGCCGCAACCTAATCCTCGCCTTCTATCCCGGCGACGCGACCACCGTCTGCACCAAGCAGTTCTGCTCCTATCGGGACGAAAGTGACCGCCTCGACGAGCTCGACGCCGAGGTGCTCGGCATCTCGCCCCAATCCGTCGATTCGCACGAGCACTGGGTCAAAGAGCAGGAACTGAACGTGCCACTGCTTGCCGATGAGGACCTCGCGGTGGCGAAGAGCTACGGCGTCACCGGCTGGGTCGGCCCGCTGGCCCGTTTCACCGAGCTGAAGGACGCCCCTGGGGGCCGCTACGTGATGCGGGCGATCTTCGTCATCGACGGCGAGGGCATCATCCGCCACCGCACCGTCTCGCGCACCGGCAGCAGCTACGAGTCCGTCGAGGACCTCGAGCGCGCCGTCGCCTCCTTGGGCTGATGCCGCTCGAAGGGCGGCCGTTCGCCCTCGCTTCCGACCCCGTCCTCGAGGGGGAAACGATGGGGGAGGGACCAACGGCTGTCCTCTGCCACGGGATTACCGCGACCAGGCGCTCCGTCCTGCACGGCTCCAAGGCGCTGTCCCGAGCTGGCTACGAGGTGATCACCTACGACGCGCGCGGGCACGGCGAGTCGGACCCGGCGCCAGCGGAGGAGGGTTATGGATACCTGGAGCTGGTGGCCGACCTTGAGCGGGTGGTCAATTCCCAGGTGGGCGAGGGGCGCTTCCTGCTCGGCGGGCACTCGATGGGGGCGCACACCGCGATCGCCTACGCCTTGCGACACCCCGAGAGCCTGGCGGGCCTGGTTCTCATCGGTCCCGTCTATACGGGCACGATCGAACCCGCGTCGCTGGAGTACTGGGACGGCTTGGCGGCGGCGCTCGAAGCCGATGGCGTCGATGGCTTTGTTGGCTACATCGACGAAGAGCAAGGGATCGATCCACGCTGGCGCGACTCGGTATTGCGCTTCACCCGGGACCGCCTCTTGCTCCAGCAGCACCCGGGGGCTCTGGCGGAGGCACTGCGCGAGGTGCCGCGCTCGCGACCGTTCGGTTCGCTCGGGGAGCTGGGTGCGTTGGCGGTCCCGACCCTGGTCGTCGCTAGCAACGACGATGCCGATCCCGGACACCCGTACGAGGCCGCCGCGGCTTACGCGGAGTCGTTGCCACAAGCGCGGCTACTCAGTGAGGACCCCGGCGAGTCGCCGCTGGCCTGGCAGGGAGGCAAGCTCTCGCGCGCCTTAGCGGCCTTTTACGCAGAAGCCTTATCTTCCGCGCGGTGAACTTCCCAAGCGAGGACAACCTGCGGCGCGGCATCGCCTTCGTCGCTGCCCTGGGCGTTGGGGTGGCGACCTACATCGCGATCGCCGAGGCCGGCGGTGGCTCGCCCGTCTGTCTCGCCGGCGGCAGCGGCTGCGCAACCGTCGCCAAGAGCTCCTACTCGCACATCGCCGGGGTCAACATCGCGATCTTCGGGATCGTCGGCTACGTCTTGCTGCTGGCCAGTGCCTTTTTCGCCAACGACTTGGCGCGCCTCGGCGGCTTTGCCGTCGCCCTCGGCGGCTTCGGCTACAGCATCTTTCTCACCTACATCGAGATCTTCAAGATCGAAGCGATCTGCCAGTGGTGCGTCGCCAGCGCCGTGCTGATGACGATTCTTTTCCTACTCAACGCAACCCGGCTGATCGGCTACGGGGGCACCGAACTGCAGGAGGCAGCATGAGCGACGACCGCCGCACCAGGATGATGCAGCTGGCCTCCGGCGCGGTGTTCCTGGCCATCGTGGTCGTCGCGGTCCTGATCGTCGTTAACTCGTCGAACAGCGAAGACGGTGGCGACGCGACCAACCTCCAAGGCGCCGGCGAAATCGCTCGCAGCCTGGATGGGATCCCGCAGCAAGGGATGTTGCTCGGCGACCCGCAGGCGCCGGTTGAACTGGTCGAGTTCGGCGACTTGCAGTGCCCGGTCTGCAAGGCCTACGCCGAGGAAATCCTGCCGGCGATTATCGAAAACCAGGTCAAGAATGGTGAAGTCAAGATCGACTTCCGCAACTTCACGATTATCGGCCCGGAATCCGTGGACGCCGGCGCTGCCGCCGTCGCCGCCGGCGAGCAGGGACGCGGCTGGAACTTCGTCGAGCTGTTCTACCGCAACCAGGGCGGCGAGAATGCTGGCTACGTCGATGACGCCTTCCTGGAAGCGGTGGCAAAAGGCGCTGGCGTCTCTGACATCGAGAAATGGAACGAAGATCGGGCGCTGAAGCGGGCAACCGTCGAAGACACGAGCAAAGAAGCCCAAGAACTCGGCTTCAACGGAACGCCATCCTTCGCGATCAAGGGACCGAGCACTGACGGCCTAGAACCGATCGGAACGCCCACCTCGGCAGGCGCAATGGAAGAGAAGATCGCCGAAGCGGGCTAAATCACCCCGGCCGCCCTCGGCCAAGTTGACATAACCACCATTATCGTGCGTTGGATCCAAAATCCAAGTGACCGGCGGACCCGCCCGTCCCTACCGCACGAAGGCAGATAGCGCCTTTCCCACCTCGAGCGCAGTCAACGGCCCAAACCGCAAGGACCAGGAGTTGTCCAGGTTCTGGAGCAGTTGGCACTTGACCCCAGCCGCCGTGAGCGCCGCGTGATGCTCCTCGCAGCGTTCGTTGCCCGATGCTCCCTGGAATACGGCGTCTAGGCCGTAGCGGCCGTCGTCCACCGGCCACAAGGTCAAGCGATCCGCTACCGGACCCGCTGGGTAGTCGACTTCAGTGCCCGCCACAGCGGCAGAGCTTAGGTGGCGACCCGGGCGCTGCCCTTCGCCATTGGCCTGACGATCGGCGGTGCCTTCGGAAGCTCGGGGTGCGCGACGTCGCTTAATTTGAAGCCGGCTGCCTCGATCGAGGCCTCGGTGTTGCGGTTGCAGTGGCAGCCGTCGCCGAGGAAGCGCCAGGGCTTTTCGAGGCGGTCCTGCCACTTGGCTAGGCTCGGCTCTGGCGAACGGACGTGCTCTAGGAAGAGAAATTGGCCGTCGGGCTTGAGGATGCGTTTGATCTCCCGCAGCGTGGCTTTTTGGTCCGGGACCGTGCAGAGAACGAGGGTGACGATCACGGTGTCGAAGCTGCCGTCCTCGAATGGGAGCTCTTCTCCCGGGGCCTCGACCACCTGTGCCCCGCTTCCCAGGTCGGCGACTCGCTTGCTCAGCTGCTTGACCATGTGCGGATCGGGCTCGACCAGGGTCAGGTCGGTGGCGTCCAGCGGATAGAGCGGGAGGTTGAGACCGGTACCGGCGCCCAGCTCAAGCACTCTCCCCCGCGCTCCAGCCAGCACCTCGCGGCGCATGTCGCGCAGCCCCGCCTCTTCTGCCGCCTTGAAACAGCGGTCGTACAGGGCCGAAAAGCCCCGTCCCCAGGTGGCGTCGTAGATCCGTCCCATGAGTGCGGTTGCCTTTGGTGAGTTAGCCCGCCTATAGCCGAATTAACTCACCAATCGTGACCTAGGCGGCGTCGCGCTGGGGCGCGGGCGCCTGCTCGGCGTCCTCACCCTGTCCCGGCTCGCTGGCGGCGGCGCGGTCCTCGTAGGCCTGGCGGGCACCGTGGTCGACTTCGATCATCAGTTTGTCGATCTTCATCGCCCGGCCCAGCGCCTCGCGCCATTTGCGCGGGAATGGCGCCAGGACCTTGTAGAGAGCGCCGTTGGCGCGCGGGACGAAGACGTCGAAGCGCGGCACTTCCATCGCCTCGACGATCTCGTTGGCGACGTCCTCGGCCTCGACCGGCTTCACCCATTTCTGGCCGACGCCGCTGGTCAGCTCGGTGTTGACCACGGTCGGCATCACGCAGAGGACCTCGACCCCGCTACCGCGCAGCTCCCACCGCACCGCCTCGCTGATGCCAACGACGGCGTGCTTGGTGCCCGAGTAGGTGGCGATCCCCGGGATCCCGCCTTTGCCGGCCTGGGAGGCGATGTTGACGATGTAGCCGCCGTGGCGCGGGCGCAGACGCTTGATCGCCAACTGGGTTCCGGTGATGACGCCGCCGATGTTGATGTCGATCTGGCGCTGCACCGACTCGGGGCTCTCGTCCTCGAACGGCGTCACCGGCATGATCCCGGCGTTGTTGATCACCGCGTCGACCGGACCGAGCTGCCGTTCGGCCTCATCGAGGAAGCGTTCGAAGGAGGAGCGGTCGGTGACGTCGAGCTGCAGGGCGACGGTGCCTCCGCCGAGCTCTCCGGCGGTCTTCTCGGCCAGCCCGAGCTCGAGGTCGCCGATCGCGACGCGGCAGCCTTTGCGCACCAGCGCCGTCGCCGTCGCCTTGCCGATCCCGCGAGCGCCGCCAGTGATCGCCACCACCTTGCCGCTAAGTGAACGCCGCTCCTTCGCCATCGTGCTCCTCCTACCCCGTGATGGCGACCCTTAGGCCGCCGGTTTGTAGACCGTGACCACGGCGGCTCCGCCGAGGCCGATGTTGTGTTGAAGGGCGGTCTTCGCGCCCTCCACCTGACGCTTGTCCGCTTCGCCGCGCAGCTGCCAGGTCAGCTCCGAGCACTGGGCGAGACCGGTCGCCCCCAGCGGATGACCCTTGGAGATCAGTCCACCCGAGGGATTGACGACCGGGCCGTCGCCGCCGTAGGTGGTGGCTTCCGCCTCGATCAGCTTGTGCGCCTCGCCCTCGGCGGCGAACCCGAGCGCTTCATAGGTGATGAGCTCGTTGGCACTGAAGCAGTCGTGCAGCTCGCAGACGTCGACTTCCTCGGCCCCGATGCCAGCTTCCTCGTAGGCGATCTTGGCCGCCGTCCGCGACATGTCGGAGCCGACGATGGTCATGCAGTCGGCGTCCTCGTCGAAGGTCGAGCTGAGGTCGGTAACCATCGACTGGCCGGCGATCTCGATCGCCTGCTCCCAGAGCCCGTGCTGATCGACGTAGGCTTCGGAGGCGACGATCGCGCAAGCTGAGCCGTCGGAGGTCGGCGAGCACTGCAGCTTGGTCAGCGGGTCGTGGATCATTTTCGCCGCCTTGATGTCCTCCAGCGAGTACTCGTCCTGGAACTGGGCGTAAGGGTTATTGACCGAGTGCTTGTGGTTCTTCCAACCGATCCAGGCGTAGTGGTCGGGTTCGGAGCCGTACTTCTGCATGTGGTCGCGGCCGGCGTTGCCGAACATCTGCGGTGCCGGCGGCGAGGCCTCCGGGTCGCGGATCTCGAACATCCGCATCGCGTGCTTGTCGAGCGCGTTGGTGCGGTCGGTGTACTTGACCCCGAGGCTGCCCGGCTCCATCTTCTCGAAGCCCAGCGCCAGGGCGCAATCTGCGATCCCGCCTTTGACCGCCTGGCGGGCCAGGAACAGCGCCGAGGAGCCGGTCGAGCAGTTGTTGTTGACGTTGACGACCGGGATCCCGGTCAGGCCGAGCTGGTAAAGCGCCCGCTGCCCATAAGTGGAGTCGCCGTAGCAGTAGCCGGCGTAGGCCTGCTCAACGTCGTCATAAGGAATGCCGGCGTCGGAGAGCGCCTTCTCCCCCGCCTCTTTGGCCCAGTCCGGGTAGTCGCCCTCCTTGGTCCCTGGCTTCTCGAACTTGGTCATCCCAACGCCGATTACGAAAGTGCGGTTGCTCAACTTCTCGCTCCTGTCTCGGCCGCTTCCCCCGCGGCGCTTTGGCTGGCTGGCCAAATCTAGCGCGCAGCGGCGGTCGGTGGGGCCAGATCGTCGATTTCTTCCCCCCTCTCCCCCTCTCCAGGGTTCGGCCACAGCCACCAGGCGAGAAAGGCGATCAGGATCCCCAGCACGGTGCCGATCGCCCGCTCGTCGACCGCGCGAAAGGCGGGCTCGCCGATCACGGTGCTGATTACGACCACGTAGGTGGTGATCGCGGCGGTGAAGAGCGCGTACTGGACGGTCAGCAACCCGAAGCTGAGAGCGGCGGCGACGGTGAGAACGACGCCGATCACGAAGTCGTCGCCGCCGAAGGCCTCGGCGACGGCGGTGGCGATCGTCAGCCCGAGCACGGTCCCGATCGCGCGGAGGACGAGGCGGTGGTTGGTCTCGTCGCGTTCGGGACGCATCACGAAGAGGATCGTTAGGGGGATCCAGTAGCCGTGATCGTCCATGCCGAGCACCCAGTAGGTGGCCACCCCAGCTGCGAGCGCGGCGCCGAAGCGGAGCGCGTGTCGGGCACTCTGCGACTCCAGGGTGAGGTTGGCGCGCAGCGCGGCCAGCGCGGCCCTCCCGTTCCAGGCCTTTTCTGGCTCGTCGGCGGCACGGTCACGGAGGATCCAGACGATCAGCGACCAGGCGACCTGAGTGAGGCCGCCGAGGGTTCCGAAGAGGAGCGCGCCGCCGGCGTCGCCCGCCGGCAGCAAGAGCCCCTGGGCGATCAGCATCGCCAGCGTCACTGAGAGACCGAGGATCGCCAGCCGCAGGGAGACGCTGAAACAGTAGCCGGCGATCGCCCCGAGCAGGCCGAGGGCGAGGACCGCGGTCGGACCGGTCTGGGAGCTGAGGATGCCCAGCGCGGCGGCAAGCCCGATCAGCGGCGCCGCGGCGGCCTGCCAAGCGGCCCGCGGCCGTGCCGGAGCGTCCATCCCGGGGAAGCCGTTGACGAGGGCGCCGGTCGCGATCGCCCCGGCGCTCGCGGTGTCGAAGCCGAGCTCGAAAACGAGGGAGAGGGCGATCGGGACCGAGAGCAGGAACCCGCGGCGGATCGCCGGGCCGGGCTCGGCTGGGCCGATCGCGAACAGCGGCGAAGTACGGAGGCGGCGGGCGGTCCCGGAGGCGTTGAAGAGCAGTTGGGACGAGCGGCGGGACGACACGGGCGTGAGGGTAACCTGGGGTCCAGTGGTAATCGCCGCCGTCAGCACCGATCCCGCAGCCGGAGTGGGAATCATCGCCGCGCTCCTGGCCGGGATCGTCTCCTTCCTCTCGCCCTGCGTGTTGCCCTTGGTGCCGGGTTATCTCTCGGCGGTAAGCGGGGTCTCGGCCAACGAGCTCGAGAGCGCCGGCTGGCGCCGGGTGCTCGGCCCGAGTTTGCTGTTCGTGGCGAGCTTCTCGGCGATCTTCATCTCGATGGGCCTGACCGCGACCGCCCTCGGCTCGTTTCTCGACGAAAACCAGGAGCTGCTGACGAAGATCTCGGGCATCTTGATCATCCTCATGGGCCTGCTCTTCGTCGGGTCCCTCTTCATCACCAAACTGAACCGCGAGTGGCACGTCAATTCTCTGCTTGATCGAGCCGGCAAAGGCGGGCCGATCGTCGCCGGGGCGGCCTTCGCGATCGCTTGGACGCCCTGCATCGGACCAACCCTCGGGGCGATCCTCACCGCCGCCTCGATCTCGGATTCGGTCGCCCACGGTGGCTACCTCCTGGCGGTTTACTCGGCCGGCCTGGCGATCCCCTTCATCCTCACCGCGGTGGCCTTTTCGCAGATGACGACGGCCTTCAGCGTGGTCAAGCGCCACTACCAGGCGATCGTCGTGGTTGGCGGCTTGATCCTGATCGCAATGGGGATCCTGATCCTCAGCGGCGAGCTCTACCAGTTGAATATCGAGGCCGAAAACTGGCTCAGCGAAATCGGCTTGGATTTCTGGAACGACGTCTAGATCCTTCCTGCTTGGCGTCCGAATGGGCGGGTACCTTGCAGCACGTGACTCCAGTGTCCACGCAGGTACGCACGGCACCCCTCTGGCAAAGGCGCAACAGGGCCGAAGGGACGATTCGAAGGGTGATCCAGGGCCACCCGGGACTGAGCATCTTCGGAATTGGGATGGAGCAGGCCACCGGCGATCGCGGAGAGTTCTTCGTGACCCTCACGGTCCGGAACGATGCCCGAAAGGAAGCGTCAAGGCTCTTGCGAGATTGCGCCGGCCTGAGCAGCGACGATTGGAGCGCTGGCTGGCGACGCCTGGAACTAGGAGACTGGCTTATCCGGGTCTATCCCGAGCGCCACTCGGATCCGGTTTCCTAAGCCTCGCGCAGGCTTCGCCCCTCCGCGCTCGCGCCGTCGCCCGTTTGGGCCATGTCGTCCAAGAGCAGCCGATTAGTGGTCCGGAACTCTTCGTAGGCGACCCGATCGAGCTGATGGAATCCCCGTCCGGCTTTGTTCGGGGTCAGCTGCTCGGCGAGCTGGTCATACTGGGCCCTCAGCGCCTCGTCCTTAGCCCCGTACCAGTCGAGCAGATAGACGATCCGTTCGATTCCCGCCTGGATACTCTCCTTCAGGCAGCTGAAACAAGGCTGATGAGTGACATAAAGGGTGCCATCCTCGACCGCAATCCCGTGCCGCGCGGCATTCAGCAGGGTGTTCTGCTCGGCGTGAACGCAGAGGCAGATGTCAAGCGCCTTGCCTTCCATGGTCTCGTGGTGGGGCGATTCGTAGTTCGGATCCTCGTCGAGCTTGAAACGCTCCTGGCAGCGCAGGCAACCCCCGTCCCGACAGTGCTGAAAGCCGGCGGGCGTACCGTTGTAGCCGGTCGAGATCACCCGGTTCCCGCGGACCAGCACCGCCCCCACGTCGCTGCCGAGGCAGTCCGCTCGCGCCCTGACCGCTTCGGCAATCGACATGTAATAAAGGTCCCGGCGACGCTGTCGCTCTGCCTCAGTTGAATAATCCATAGCCCGCGAAGGCTATTGCACCCGCTCAGGAAGCCGAGGGGGTGGTCTCCATCTCTTTCCCAACTGCCTCAACGACCTCAAGGCCGTCGTCTTCCATGTCGCGCGAGCAGACAATCCGGAAGCGGCCCGTGCCGATCTCACCGTCGGGCACCACTGGCAGGCCGCGGATCGTGTCCCAGCCTAAACGCTCGACCTCGAAGGGGTTCATCCGTACCTCCGCCGCCGGGAACGGGCAGTTCATATTGTGCTGGTCGATCGCCTTCGAGATCGCCTCAAGGTTCTTCGCCTCCGGGGAAGCCACCCGCTTAGCCTAGAGAAAGCGCGGCGCCCGGTTGGACGCCGCGCCATCTACGCAGGCTGGTTGCTACTCAAGCCTCAATCCACATCCAGATAATCGGGCGTCGTGAATTCATACGACGCTGTCCAATCCACTTCGGTTGGGCAGAAAAAACTTGTTGGGTCAGAAATGCGCTGGGTTCCAATCCGCGCTGTAGCACCGGTGTTTTTGCTGCCGGTTAGTGTGCCGAGGTCGAACTGGTTCCCGATCATCGTGCAATGAATGCTGCCAAAAATACTTGTCAGCACGTATGTGATTTCCACGCCAGACAATGTGACTGTGCCGTTACCGTTGGCAGTGGCAGTGTCTGTGTGAATTTCCAGGGTGCCTGGTTTGATGACCGCTATGTGGGTGCTACCGCATTCCGTGAAAGTCATTTTGTTGACTTTGCCAGCGGCTGTCACCAACGAGCCATGCTGTTCCACCTGGGCTTCAATGACAGAGTTTTTACACGTGTGCGTCACGAATCCGTGAAATACGACTTCTCCGATCGCTTTTGCTGAGAGCGTCCCTGTGTAGGTGCTGCCAGCGGGCGATGTGAGCACGGTTGCCGAGGCGCTTGCCGGCCCGAAGGCCGTCAAGGCGGCCGCCGCAACGGTGAGCAAGCCGAGCATCTTCAAAGACTTCATCTTTTCCTCCTCTAACGGGCGCATCAGCGCCATTTGGTCCGCCTCTGTACTACCGGCCGTAGAGGTTTTAGTCAATGAGATTTGAGCATCTGGACTTCCGGTTTCGCGCCGCCTCGGGGCCTACTGTGGCTAGGTGCCTGAGATTCAGCACTGGCCCCACGTAATCGCCCACCTCGATATGGACGCTTTTTATGCCTCGGTGGAGCTGCGACGGCAGCCCGAGCTAAAGGGAAAGCCCGTGATCGTCTGCGGGTCGGGGCCGCGGGCGGTGGTGACGACGGCAAGCTATGAGGCACGGAAACTTGCCGGCATCCATTCGGCGATGCCGGCGGTGGTGGCGCGAAGGCGCCTGCCGGACGCTGTTTACCTGCGTCCGGACTTCCCCGCCTACCGGGAGGCCTCCGGCCAGGTGATGGACGTGCTGCGGCGCAACGTCGAGGTGGTTGAGGTCGTCGGGCTCGATGAGGCCTACCTGGACCTCACCGGCCTCTTCTCGCCGAAGGCGACGATGCGGCGGGTCGTAGCCGAGATCCGCGCCGAGACGCAGCTGACCTGCTCGGTCGGGATCTCCGAGAGTCGGATGTTGGCCAAGATCACCAGTGAGCTGGGCAAGCCGGCGGGGCTCGTCGTTCTCTCGCGCGAACAGGCCCTAGAGCGGTTCGCCGACCACTCCCCCGGTCTGATCCCCGGCGTCGGCCCGAAAACCGTCTCCCGGTTGGAAGCGATTGGGGTTCACTCACTCGCCGACCTGCGGCAGCGCCATCGGGCCGAGTTGGAAGATCGCTTTGGCCCGCGCTCCGGTGCCTGGCTGCACGCTCGCGGCGACCTCCGCGACGAGACGCCGATCGTGCCCGAACACGAGACCAAGTCGCAGTCGACCGAGATCACCTTCGACTACGACGTCAACCAGCGCCACGAGTTGGAGCGACACCTGGCAGAGCTCTCAGATGAGCTCTGCCGGCGCTTGCAAAAACGGGAACTCGAGGGACGGACGATCGGAATCAAGATCCGGCTCGATGACTGGACCAACGTCACCCGCTCCCACACGATCGATCGCCCGACCAATGACCCCGCGGTCGTGGGCCCGGTTGCCCTCGAGCTGTTGCGCGCCTACGACCCACAGCGGCCGGTGCGCCTGCTCGGCGTCCGCCTCGCCTCCTTCGGCAGCGAGGAAACGACGCCCGAGCCGGAGCCGACACCCGGCCAGCTCCAGCTCGGCCTCGCTTCCTAGCGGCTGGCCAGCACCGTCCCTACGCCGGGGAACCCGAGCTTGACCTTGACTGCCTCGGTCAGGTCGTAGTCGCGGCCGGGGATGTAGGGACCGCGGTCGATGACTGGCACCGTCACCGCCCGGCCGTGGTAGCGCAGCTTCACCCGGGTCCCGCAGGGCAGCGTCTTATGAGCGACGCCCATCGTCGCCGGCAGCAGGGTGCCGCCGCAGGCGACGCCGTTGCCGTAGAGGCCCGGCCCGTAGTAGGAGGCCTCGGCGAAGCGGTAGGTCGTCAACTTGCGCGGCACGCTGCGTGAGGCGCGGCTGCGTCGGTCATGGAGGCGATAGGCGCGAACCGAGTAGCTGCCGGTCTGCTTCGGGATCCAGTGCAGGGCAAAAGTCCCGTTGGCCTTGGTGGTCACGCCGCGGACGCCTGCAGCGGCACCGCGGAAGACCAGCTTTACCCGGTGCCGGCCGCTGGGCCGCACCTTGCCGCGCAGCGCCAGCCCCTTCCCCTTCAGCACGGTGTGCGTGGAGAGATGGAGGGAGACGTGAGAGCGCGACCGCTTGCTCGGGTCCTTGCGCTCGGTTTGCGCCATCGCCGGCGCCAGGCCGATCGAGAGCGCGGTGGCAGCTGCCACCGCGGGCAGGAGTTTTCGCATCGGTGTTCGCTCGCTTTCTTGCTGCCTACGGGGTTAGCTGACGGGCTCGCAAGCGCCGGACGCTCCGGCTCTCGCTACGGGCGGCTCGCCGCCCGATTCGCCCCGGCCACGGCGCTTGGCCGCGGCAAGTGGGTCCCCCGTTCCCCAGCGCTCAGCGGCGCGGGGACTCGGCAGGTCGGTTAACTCGTTTAGGAGGAAACACGCTAGGGCGAGCGGGGAAGCGGAAATGTGAGCAGACGCACATATTTCGAGGTTGCAACGTTTCGGCCGTGCCGCCCCAGACGGTGTTTCACGCGAATCTGCACCCTCGTAGGTCGGTCTCCCCTTGCTTGCGGGGAAATTCCATCCCGAGTGATGGACCGATTCGCTCTCATGCCCCCGTCTCTCGCCGTCTCTGAACGAACGAGGTATCACGAGATTCAGAGAAGCATCACAAGGGAGAGGACAACATGTTTTCCATCAAAAAGCTGCTGCTGCTCTGCGGCACGGCTCTCGCAATAGGTGCCTTTACCGCCCCCGCCGCGTCCGCCGACGAAGTCTGGACCACAGGCGGGAAAAAAATCGGCGACGTGTTCGAACTGAACACAGTCGGCTTCAAAGGCGAACTCTCTTTCAAACAGGGCAGCTTCACCGTTGGGCCCGGGGGGGTCGAAGGTCACGGCAGGATCTGGAACGGTGCCGCGATGGGTGAGGGCGTGATCGAAAAATTCTCGGTCAACGGCGAACTCCCTGTCGGTCCCAAATTGCCGGCAAGTTGCAAAGCGACCATTGCAAGCGAGGCCACGCCCTGGAAAGTCACATTGACAACTGGCGTCGTTGATATCGAAGCGGCGGTCATCACCAGCTACAACGCTGCCTGCCAGGCACTGGGCTTCCCGGCGGCGGTCACAGCCAGCGGTACGGTCACAGCCCCGGTCACGGGCCCTTGCATGACTATGGAAAATGCCGGCGACCTGAAAACCACCGGCGGTGCCGCGGTGCTGATCACCGGCATGCTCTGCCTCACGGATACAAACGAAGCAGAAGAAGAAACCGAAGAAGGCACCATCGGCACCGAATAAGACCGGGTTCAACGAGGGATCGCAATAGAGCCGCCATTTAGGCGGCTCTTTTGTTCTCATCGATGGCTTTGCAGCGCCTTCCGTGGCCTTTACAACGGCCCTCGACGAGTGTGCGAACATGATCCGGTGACCCCAGACCGACTGACCGGCCTCGACACCTCTTTCCTGCACCTGGAGCGCTCTGGCGCCCATATGCACGTCGCCTCGGTCAGCGTCTTCGAGGGCAAGGCGCCGACCCACGGTGAGTTTCGCGACCACATCGGCTCGCGCCTGCACCTGGTCCCGCGCTTCCGCCAGAAGCTGCGCTTTGTGCCGCTCGACCAGGGCCGCCCGGTCTGGGTCGACGATCCCCACCTCAATCTCGATTACCACGTGCGGCAGACCGCGCTGCCGGCGCCGGGGTCCGACGAGCAGCTGCGCAACCTCGCCTCGCGGATCTTCTCCCAGCAACTCGACCGCTCGAAGCCGCTCTGGGAGCTGTGGCTGGTCGAGGGCTTGACCGGGGACCGCTTCGCGATCATCGGCAAGAGCCACCACGCCCTGGTCGACGGCGTCTCCGGCGTCGACATCACCACCGTCCTCTTCGATCTTGACCCCGATCCCTCCGGTGCCCCGGAGAAGGCTCCGCCCTGGCTTGCGCGCCCCGAGCCGACCAACGTGCAACTGCTGACCGAAGCTTGGCGCGAGCGGCTGACCAGCCCGAAGGAGATCTACCGCGGCTTCCGGGCAGCGCTGCGCGGCCCGCGCCAGGTCCTGAAGGGAGTCGGTGCGACCTCGAAAATGGTCAGCGCTGGAATGGCGGCCCCCCACTCCGTCTTCAACGTCGAGATCGGCCCCCACCGCCGCTTCCAGATGGTGCAGACCGATCTCACCGACTTGAAGCGGGTCAAGGACGCCCACGGCGGCACCGTCAATGACGTCATCCTCTCGATCGTCGCCGGTGGCCTCGGCAACTACTTGCGCGCCCGCGGCCACGACACCGATGACTTGGAGCTGGTGGCGATGGTCCCGGTCAGCATCCGCGCTGACGAAGAGCACGGCGCCCTCGGCAACCGGATCTCGGCAATGATGGCGCCGCTGCCGGTCTGGTGCGAGGACCCGATCGAGCGCCTCCACCTGCTGACCGCGGAGATGGGAGATTTGAAGACCTCCGGCCAGGCCGTCGGCGCCGAGATCCTGACCAAATTGACCGACTTCGCGCCCTCGACGATTGCCTCCCAGGCGGCGCGCCTGCAACCCGCCCAGCGCTTCTTCAACCTTGTCGTCACCAACGTGCCGGGGCCGCAGTTCCCGCTCTACGTGCTCGGCCGCAAGATGGAGTCGATCTTCCCGATGGTGCCGCTGGCGCGGCGCCAAGCACTCTGCGTCGGGATCATGTCTTACAACGGCCAGGTCAATTTCGGCCTGGTCGGCGACTACGACGGACTTGCCGACCTCGACAGCTTCGCCCTCGACCTCGAAGCAGCAACGGGCGAGGTGATCGCGACCGCCGCGACGAAGAAGAAGGGCAAGAAGCGCAAGGTCGCTGCGCCGGCGACGAACGGCGCCGGCCCGGTCGCCGCCGAATCGCGCTCTTAGCTGGCGGATCTCACTCGACGAGCGTGGCGCTGACGGCAAACGGCAACCCGTCAGTCAGGTAGCTCCAGTCGAGTAGGCCGACGTCGAAGCCCCGCGCCCGCCCGTCAGCGTTGACAACCACCGCGGTGATCCGCTTGAAGCGCCCGGGGTTGCGCAGGCGCACGGTCAGATCCCCTCCCTCGGGTTGGTAGGCGATCCGCACCCGCGGCTGGCCGTGCCGCTCGCTACCAAGTCGACCGACCAGCGCCAGTCCGGCGGCACTCCCTAGCGGTGCTGTCACGTTCACGACCAAGGCGCGCCCGCGCCGCGGCTGCACTCGCAACAGCTGGAAGGTGGTGTGGTTGAGCATCCGGGTCAACTCGCTGCCGTCGAGCGCCAGGTGTCCCTGTCGCCGCGCGTCGGGGTAGAGGTAGCTCTCGCGGAAGCCCTTGCCGGTGCGCCACTCGGCTACCGCGGCGGCGAAGCGGGTGATATCGCGGCCGAGCTCGGAAGGGCCGCTTGAGCGCAACGCCCGTTCGTAGCTGGCGACCGAGAAGCCGCCCGGTTTGGCATCGATCGCCCCCGCCCAGGCCTTGCGGATAACCGCCGGCCCGTAGTGCCGTGCCAGCCACTGGTTCCAGACGGCGCTGCCGTACTCCTTGATCGAGTTCGTCGTCAGCGGCGTTTCCCAGAGACCCACCCAGCGACGGACATAGCGCAGGTAGTCGTTGATTCCGTTGTAGACCTGGTCCTCCATCCAGGTTGCGCTCGCCTCGGCGAACCAGGGGTCCTGGTAGGCGTCGTAGCCGAACTGGAGGATGTGGTTGTACTCGTGGGCAAAAGTGACCTGCAGGTCCTCCAATGGCCTCGTCCCCGGGAACTCGAAGGCGCTGTAGTCGTTATCGAGGACGAGGTAGCCGTGCAGCCGCCGCGGGATCCGGTGCTCCTTGGTCGCCTGGCCCCGATCGGGTGCGGCGTAGCCAAACAGTTCGCCACCGATCTGCGAGAGGTAGATGTCGGTCTTGCCGCGCCGTCCCCCCCGGCGACCGTCGCTGCGCGGCTCGCGCCAGCCGAGCTTCTCGTTCTCGACCGCGTGGACGCGTTCGGCCACCCTCATTACCCGCGCAACGAAGTCGGGGACGCCGTCGCCGTCGCGGTCGGCGAGGCTGGGGGCGTCAAGGCCCTCTTCCACCCAGTGGACGCAGAAGTGAGGCGTGCAAGCAGGGGATTTCGACGCCTCCGGGACCGAGTAGGCGTTGCGAATCGGATCGTCGGTGTCGGTCGGGCGCCAGCGCGGCTCGGTTGGCCGCGCCTGCGGCGGAATGAAGGGCTTCTGCGCATCGGCGGCAGGAGCGGCCGCGAGGACCAGGAGAGCCGCCAAGGCGCCGGCCAGCTGACGTCGGCGGTTCTGCATGCCCAGAGAACCCTAACGGGGGCCGAAACTACCTCTCGCCGTTGCGCCGGAGATACTTCGGTAATGACCGCCGTCGAAGTCCGATGCGTCTAGCCCTAGCCCAGATCAACCCGACCGTCGGCGACGTCGACGGCAACGCCGCCAAGGTGGCCGAGTGGATCGAGCGTGCGCGTCGGGAGGGTGCCGAGCTGGTGGTTTTCCCGGAGCTCTGCATTCCGGGTTACCCGGCCGAGGATCTCTACCTGAAGCGCCACTTCCTGCAGGCAAACCAGCGAGCGGTTGAAGAGCTCGCCGCCAGCGCAACGGGGATTACGGCGTTGGTTGGCTTCGCCGAGCCGGTGGCCGACCCCACTGATCCGCGCCATGCCCACAACTCCACCGCGGTCCTGGCGGGGGGACGGATTGAGGCGATCTACCGCAAGAACCGGCTCCCCAACTACTCGGTCTTCGACGAGCAGCGCTACTTCGTGCCTGGAACCGACCCAGCCACGATCGAGGTCGGTGAGCTGAGCGTCGGGCTGACGATCTGCGAGGACGTTTGGCTGCCCGGGCCGCCCGCTCAGATCGAGGCCGAACAAGGGGCACAGCTGATCGCCAATCCCTCCGGCTCTCCCTACCACCGTGGCAAGGGCCGCGAGCGGGAAGCGATGTTTGCCGAGCGCTCGCGCGCCTACGGCGCCCATTTCGCCTTCTGCAACCTCGTCGGTGGCCAAGATGAGCTCGTCTTCGACGGCCAGAGCCTCGTCACCGCCCGCGACGGGACCGTCCTCGCCCGGGCCGCTCAGTTCGAGGAGGAGCTGTTGGTCTGCGAGGTCCCGGCGGACCAGCCTGGGCCGTTGGCCGAGCCGCTGACCGACCTTGACGAGGTCTACGGGGCGCTGACCCTGGGCCTGCGCGACTACGTCGGCAAGAACGGCTTCAAGCACGTTGGCTTGGCGCTCTCGGGCGGGATCGATTCGGCCCTCGTCGCAATGATCGCCGCCGACGCGGTCGGGCCAGAGCACCTCACTTGCGTCGTGATGCCCTCCCCCCACTCCAGCGCCGAGACCCAAGGAGACGCGCGCGCGATCGCTGCCAATCTCGGCTGCGAGCTGTTTGAGGTCGAGATCAAGCCGATGATGGAGAGCTACGCGCGAGCGCTGAGTGGCTACCTGGACGAGCCCGAGGCGGCCGTCCCGCGCGACCCGACCAAACCTTCCGAGCCCGACCTCACCGCCGAGAACGTGCAAGCGCGGATCCGCGGCAACCTGATGATGGCCCTCTCCAACCGCCACGGCTGGCTGGTCCTCACCACCGGCAACAAGAGCGAGATGTCGGTCGGCTACGCGACCCTCTACGGCGACATGGCCGGCGGCTTCGCGGTGATCAAGGACGTCCCCAAGGAACTCGTCTACGAGCTCGTGCGGCGGCGCAACGAGCGGGCCGCCAGCGAGCTGGTCCCCGCCAGCGTGCTCGAGCGGGCACCCTCGGCGGAGCTGCGGCCCGACCAGCGCGACAGCGACTCGCTGCCGCCCTACGAGCTGCTCGACCGCATCCTCGAGGCCTACGTCGAGCGCGACGAGGGCCGCGAGGAAATGATCGCGGCGGGGATGCCGGCGGAGACCGTCGACGAGGTGATCCGACTCGTCGACCGCGCCGAGTACAAGCGGCGCCAAGCGGCGCCCGGGATCCGGATCACGCCGCGAGCCTTCGGCAAGGACCGGCGGCTGCC
>DATDLJ010000077.1:0-2402 GCA_036519395.1 Solirubrobacterales bacterium
GGGGCACGTCGCTTCTGGCCGACGGACGCGTGCTGGTGACGGGCGACAACCTGGACGAGGACCCCGCACACGTGTCCACGGGACTGAATACGGGGTTCACGTTCGACCCGTGGACGGAGTCGTGGCAGAGCCACGAGCCGATGCGCCAAGGGCGCTGGTATCCGACGCAACTCCTGATGCCGGACGGGCGCACGCTGATCGCGAGCGGCCAGTCAGCGCCGGGCGACCCCGATTTCGGCTCCCTCGGCCGGCCGGGAGCCGCGGGATGAACGACGACGCCGAGGTCTTCGAGCCCGGCGGTGACGTCTCGCAGCTCGACTTCCGTTCAGCGAGCCGGGCCGGCCGCCGCTCTCGGAGATCTACCCGAGGCTCTTTTGCACGCATACCGGGCACGTGCTGGCTGCCGGCCCGCGACCGACAGCTGGTACCTCGATCCCGGCAGGTCGTCGGCGTGGAGCGAGCCGCCCGACCTCTCGCGCACGCGCGACTGGGGCACTGCGGTCAGGCTCGCCGACGGGCGCGTGCTGACTCTTTGCGGCGGGTGCCGCGCTTCCCCTGGGACGACACGCGGATCGACGTCCTCGGCTACTCGTTCGGCGGCTTCATCGCGCAGCTGAAGATCTACCGCGATGCCGGCCACAGCTTCTTCTGCCAGCACCCGGCCGAGTTCGCCGCGGAAGTGGAGGCGTTCCTGACCGAGCGGTAGTTCCCGGGCAGGTTGTTCAGTTCGGCTAGCCGAGGGATGCGAGACTCGGATGCTCTGGAAGAGGTGAGGACAGACGACGGACGCAAGTTCCGTGTCAAGCCGATCGACCGACCGGCGGGCGTCACTATGCCGGACGAGTTCGAGCCCCGCAGGCTCGCTAGGCGCACGCTCCAGATCGTCGCGGTGCTCGCGGTGGTCGGCCTCATACTGCTGCTCGCCCCCGGCCTCGGCCAGGTCCGCGACCTGCTGACGGAGGCGCGGCCGGAGTGGGTGGCGCTGGCCGTGGCGTTCGAGGCCCTGTCGTGCGTGTCCTACGTGTTGATGTTCCGGCCCATCTTCTGCCAAAACATGCCGTGGCGCACCAGCTGGGAGATCGGCTTGTCGGAGCTCGGCGCAGGCTCGATCGTGCCGGCGAGCGGGGCCGGTGGCCTGGCCCTCGGCGCCTGGATCCTGCGTGAGGGCGGCATGCCGGCGCAGCGGATCGCCAGTCGCTCGGTGGCCTTCTTCCTCATCAAGAGCTCGGTGAACTTCATCGCCGTGGCCGTGCTCGGCACGGTCATGGCCCTGGGCCTGCTCGGGCCCGACCTGTCGGCCTGGCTGACGGCGGTGCCGGCAGCTGGCGCGCTCCTCGTGATCGCCGTGGTGCTCGTGGTGCCGCGGCTCGGCGTCGGCGCCCCCGTCTCGGCCGACGCAGGACGGACACACAAGGCGATGCGGGAGGTGCGCAAGGCGCTGGTGGGCGGTACGGCCGAGGCGGTGCAGATAGTGCGTTCGCGAAATCTGCTCGTGATCAGCGGCTCACTCGGCTACTGGGCGTGGGACAACGCGGTCCTGTGGGCGACGTTCCATGCCTTCGGCTTCTCGCCCCCGATCACGGTGATCCTGATGGGCTACCTGATCGGGCAGCTCGGCGGGCTGCTGCCGCTACCGGGCGGCCTCGGAGGGATCGACGGCGGTCTGATCGGCACGCTGATCGTGTACGGCGCCCCGGCGGCGGCCACCACCGCCGCGGTGCTCGTCTACCGCGTGATCCTCTTCTGGCTGCCCCTGCTCGTGGGCGCCGTGGCGTTCATTTCGCTGCGACGGGGGTTGAACAGACCAGACCGGCCCGAGCTGTGCGTCGTGCCGGCGGCCACTTAGCTCGCTTAGGAGAGCTGCTCGACGACGTCGCGATCGCCCGATTCCCAGGCGGCGTAGACGTCGCGGACGACCTTCAGGCTGTCAGCGGGGGTCACGTTCTGCCCCTTTCACCGGTGAACCGGTACCTGGTCTGGGCGTGCGGTTCCTTGGCGAAGGCCAACACCTTGGCCGGTTCGATCCGGAACACCGGGGCGACATCCTCACCCATGCCGAAGCCGCCGTCACCGACGTCGAAGTGCCAGACACTGCCGTACTTGGCCTCGAAGGTGTCGGCGAGTCGCTGCAAAGCGGCTTGGTCGGTGATACGGACCGCGGTCCCCTCGACGACGACGTCGAGGCCCTGGGCCCAGGTGTTGTTGCCGGTCGTCAGCGCTACCTGACTGCGGTGTTCGAGGTTGCGGGCCTTCTGCTCGCGGAGCCCCGTGCAGAAGTGCACCGCTCCGTCGTCCACCACGCCGATCAGCGGGGTCACGTGCGGCCGACCGTCGGCCCGCACGGTGGTGAGCCAGTACAGCTCGGCATGTTCGAGGACCTGCGCGGCGTCAGACCACGGCGT
>DATDLJ010000078.1:0-30846 GCA_036519395.1 Solirubrobacterales bacterium
CGCTGGGCGACCGAAAGGAACCACGACTTTGGTTGGCGCCCGAGAGGACTGCTGAGAGCATTCCCGGCAGCAGGTCGGCGCGGCTGGTGTTCTGGTCCATCCCCAGGACCGAGCAGACGATCACGTCGCAGTCGTCGGGGAGGGCGTCGAGGACGCGGCCGAGCTGGGCGTCGACCGCTTCGTAGACCTCGGCCAGGGCGCCGTTGAGCTGCTGGCGCTCGGCGGCGGAGACGGCGTCGGCGCCGATGTAGGCCGGCACTTCCCAGAGCCGGTGGCCGGCCAGGTGGGGGGCGGCGAAGACGATCCAGGCGAGGTCGAACTCGCGCTCCCGCAGGCGCTCGATCGCCAGGTCGGCGACCCGCTGCGGGGCGGCGAGAAAGCGCTCGCGCAGGCGGCGCAGCTCGCGAGGAGTCTGGGCGCCGAAGACCTCGGTCACGTCGGGTGGGCGACCGTGACGGCGGCGCGCCTCGCGGTCGCTGCCCTCGGGCACCGACCAGCGCTCGAGCACGACCCGCTCTCGCATCCCCCAGCCGCAGACCAGCTCGCCCTCGGCCCGCTGCGGGCGGTGGCACTCGTAGGGATCGATCGCGAGGGCGCTGCGGCCGTGTTCGCCGAGTCGGTCCCAGATCGGTGGCGGCGCCTCGAAGCTGGCGGCGAGGCGGATGCGCTGGTCGTCGGCGGCCCACTGGAAGGGGTAGAAGAGGCCGTGGTCGCCGACCTCGACGCCGCGGTAAAGGTCCTGATAGGCGCTGGCTGGGAAGTGCGCAGCGGGCCCCTCGAGTTCGATGCGGCTGCCGCGCTGGCGCAGCGCTTCCAGGTTGGGCAGGCGCCCCTCGCCGCCGAGCTTCTCCAGCAGGGCGGCGCTGGCGGCGTCGAACTGGAGGACGGCGATCACGTTTTCAGCTCCGCCAGCGATTCGACCGTCACCTCGGCGCCGTCCAGCTCTGCTGAACGGCGAGCGGCCTCCACGACCGCCATTGCGACGACGCCATCCCGCGCTCTTGCAAGGTGGTGGAGCTCCAGCGGGGACACCCCCGCCGCCTCTTCCAGCTGCCGTTGTAGCGACAGCTTGAGCGGGTCGGGGCGCCCGATCGCCCCTCCGAGCCGCGTCCGCAGGCCGCCCCAGGCAGAGCGCGCCACCAGCTTGCCGGCGCGATCGCGGACGCTAACGGCCTCGCGGTGGCGGCGGTCGGTTGCGCAGGCGATGCGGGCGCGCCCGCGGCTCAGCTCCAGCTCCAGCGAGGCTTGCTCCGGTGCGATATCTGCCCGGCGGACGGCGATCGGCGCCGCGTCGCTGAGGTGGCAGGCGAGGTCGATCAGGTGGATGCCGGCGTCGAGCAAGGCCTCATCGCGCACTTCATGGGCGCCCCAGGCGCCGCGCTGGAAGCCCAGCTCCAGGTCGAGCTCCAGCCAGCCCGCGGCGGGCACCGCCGCTCGCAGCTCGGGTCCTTGTAGGAAGCGACGATTGAAAGCGAGCAGCGGCTCCGGGTCCAGCGCTGCGAGTTGCTGGGCGGTGGCGAGATCCGGTACCGGGGGCTTCTCAACCAGCGTGCGAATGCCCGCCGCGGCCGCTTCCTCGGCCAGCGGCAGGTGGTGCTCGAGCGGCGCCGCGACCACGAGCAGGTCGATCGTCTCGGCCACGAGCATCGCGGCCAGGCTGGCGAAGCCCTTCGTCTCCTCGCCACCCTGGCGGCAGAGCTCGAGGCAGCCGGCTAGGCGCTCTGGGTTCGGGTCGGCGCAGGCGGCAACGCTTACCCCCGGCGTTGCCAGTGCCGCGGGGATGTGGCCGCGCTCGGTAATGCGGCCGCAGCCGACGATGCCGAGCCTGGTCACGATCCCGCTCCCTCGGTCGACTCGAGAATGAGGGCGGCGGGGATGGAGGCGACCGCGGTCAGCCGGTGCAACTGGTGCAGGCCAACTCCGGCGACCAGCAGCGGGGCGCCGCCGCGGCGGGCGAGGAGCG
Organism: Solirubrobacterales bacterium; assembly: GCA_036519395.1. GTDB lineage: Bacteria > Actinomycetota > Thermoleophilia > Solirubrobacterales > 70-9 > VAYN01. The sequence goes on from DATDLJ010000078.1 coordinate 1,964, forward strand.
CGTAGAGGTCGCGATCGAGCACGAGGGTCGCCGCTAGCGCCGCCAGCGCCAGCCGCTTGCGGCGGGCGAGCAGGGAGCCGAGAAGGAGAAGGCTGGCGGCGGCGGCAAGGCGGTGGCGCCAGCCGAGATTGAGGGCGGTGCTGCCGCTGCCCTCGCGCAGCAGCAACCGCGCCCAAGGGACGCCGCGGCGGCGGAAGTCGGTGCTGACCATGCTGCGCGGGGTCCAGCGCTTGAGATGGCGGCCACGGATGCCCGGGTCGAGGACGATCTTCGCCCCGCGGCGGCGCAAGCGCATCCCCAGCTCGATGTCCTCGATGCTGGGCTCGGGGTAGCGGTCGGCGTCGAAGCCGCCGACGAGCTCGAACTCACGGCGCCGCACCGCCCCGAGGCCGGCCCAGAAGGTCTCCGCCGCGCCGGCGGATTCAGCGTGAACCTGGTGATGGAGGAGGTTGCGATAGCGCGAGGTGAGACCGGAGTCGGCGGGGTCCTCGTCGTAGGCGCCGAAGAGGGCGACCAGGTCGGGGTCCGCAGCGAAGCGCTGCTCAAGTAGCGCCAGCGCCTCGGAGTGCACTTCGACGTCAGCGTCGACGAAGATGAGAAGGTCCGCCTCGCAAGCTGCAACGCCGAGGTTGCGGGCGGCTGCCGGGCCGCTCCCCGGCGGGTCCTCCTGGACGACGACCTGGTCCGGCCTGCGGCTGCCGCTGTCGAGGGCTGCGAGGCAGCGGTGCAGGGTGGGGGGGCGGTCGGTCGCCGGGACGACGACGCCGATGGTTGTGGTGGACGCGCGAGGCTGGTGCGCACCCGAGGAGGGAGCCGGCATTAGGTATACCTAATACCATCTCCCGCTTCGATGACGGTACCTGCCCCGAGACCGGACTCCGCGCCGATTGCCGTGCTCGGAGCTGGTCCCGCCGGTCTTACCGCCGCCTACAAGCTAGTTCAGCGCGGTCTGCCGGTGATCGTCCTCGAGGCTGGGGAGGAGGTCGGAGGCCTCGCCCGGACCGAGACCCGCGACGGCTACCGCTTCGACCTCGGCGGCCATCGCTTCTTCACCAAGAGCGTTGAGGTCGAAGCGCTTTGGCAGGAACTGTTGGGGGAGGAGCTGTTGGTCCGTCCCCGTCTCTCACGCATCTACTGGCGCGGTCGCTTCATCGAGTACCCGCTGCGGCCGGCCGATGTCTTCGCCAAGGTCGGGCCGCTGGAGCTGGTCCGCAGCCTCGGTTCCTACGCGCGGGCGCGGTTGCGGTCGGGTGCCGCGGCGCAAGAGACCTATGAGGACTGGGTCAGCGCCCGCTTCGGGCGGCGCCTCTTCGAGCTCTTCTTCAAGACCTACACCGAAAAGGTCTGGGGAGTGGGGACGGATGAGCTGCGGGCCGAGTGGGCGGCGCAGCGGATTGCCGATCTCTCGCTCTGGTCGGCGTTGCGCTCGGCGCTGCCGGGCGGCGGCGGCGCGACACCGAAAAGCCTGATCGAGCAGTTCCGCTACCCGCGCCTCGGCCCGGGCCAGATGTGGGAGGAGATGGCCCGCCGGGTGGAGCGCGAGGGCGGAGAGATCCGCCTCGGGGCGGCGGTCGAAGGGCTTGAACATGAGGGCGGCCGGGTGACCGCGATCCGCGCCGGCGGCGAGCGGGTCGAGGTCGCGGCGGCGATCTCCTCGATCCCGTTGCGGACCACGGTTGGCGTCGCCGAACCCGCACCTCCGCGCGAGGTGACGGTCGCCGCCGCAGGGCTGCGTTACCGCGACTTCCTCACCGTCGCCTTGCAGGTCGAGGGTGAGCCGCCGTTCCCCGATAACTGGGTCTACGTGCACGACCCGCGGGCGCGCGTCGGCCGGATCCAGAACTTCCGCGCCTGGAGCCCTTGGATGACCCCCGACCCGCGCCGTTCTTGCCTTGGTCTCGAGTACTTCTGCTTTGAAGGAGACGATCTCTGGTGCGGTAGCGACGAGAAGCTGGTCGAGCTCGGCCGGCGCGAGGTGGGGGCGCTGGGATTGGTCGACCCGGAGCGAGTCGCCGGCGGTCATGTGATCCGCGTCCCCAAGGCCTACCCGATCTACGACGCCGACTACGCCGGCCGGGTGGAGCGCATTCGCAGCTGGCTTGACGGCTTCTCGAACCTGCAGCAGATCGGCCGCAACGGCCTCCACAGGTACAACAACTCAGATCACTCGATGCTGACCGCGATGCGGGCGGTGGAGAACCTCTGCGATGGCGCCGGCCACGACGTCTGGGCGGTCAACGCCGACAGCGCGTACCACGAGCGCGAGGAGCCGGACGAGCAGCCCTACCGGGTGGCGCCGGAGACGCCGGCGATGGCGCGGCCGCTGGCCGAGGTCGAGTAGCCGGAGGGACAGGGGAAACGGGTCGCGCGCCACTCGCCGGCCCGGGCGATTACCAGGCCCTTGGGGAGCGGTTTGGTGGAGAGGGCTACGCCATAGCGCGGTTTCCTGCGGATTGGGACCGAGGCGATGGGCTCATCCAGCTTCCAGGCCAGCGCCGTCTGTTGCCGCACTTGGGTCATCCGGACATGGCCCTGGCAGGCGAGCAACTGCGCGCCGCCGGTCTCCTCAACCAGATCAAAGAGATCCTCAATCGAGCTGGTCTGGCGTTCGACCACCTCCAGGTCGCCCGGTAGCTGCCCAAGCCGCCAGCCGACGCCGACGACCGCCAGCACCAAGGCCACCGTCACAAGGCCACGAAGCGACCGTGCATAAGGTCCGCCGGTCTTTTGGTTCGCATAGCGATTAAAAGGTCCGGCGGACCCAGTGAAGGTGGAGGCGCCGGCGCGGGCGATGCCTACGGCGCCGACGATTGCTATTACGGCCGAGGCTGGGGCAAGGAAGCGGGGGAGGCCGGCGAAGCCGCCGATCGCCATTACGGCGACGAGCAGGATCCAGGCGCCGGCGCCGGCGAGGAGGATCGCCAGTGGCCGGTCTAGGTCATCGCATTCGCGCCAGAGCAGGAGCGCGACCCCGACCCAGGCGGCGGCCAGCGGCGCTGCCAGCGCCCGTCCCAGGACCTCGAACGCGTCACGGAGCTCGAGCCCGCCGGCGCGGGCCGTTTCGCCTCCCTCCAGCGGGTTGCCGGCGCCGACGATGTCCGGCACGAACCAGGCGAGGGGAATGAGGATCGCCAGGCCGCCTGCGGTGGCGCGCAACCGCGGCCGCCCCCTGGTCGCGTAGAACGCCCAGACCGCGAGAAACGGCCAGCACTCCGGCCGCAGCAGCGACGCCGCCGCGCCGAGGCCGAGCACGACCGCCGGCCGCTCGTCGAGTGCGGCCCAGATCGCGCCAAGGATCAGCGCCACCAGCAGCGGCTCCGAGAGCCCGCCGGTGAACTGGCGCAGCGGCGGCGTGAAGGAGTCGGCGGTCAGCGCCACGGAGCCGGCGGCAATTGCGGCTGCAACCCAGCGCCAGCGCCCGGTCTCCTTGCCGCTCAGCCGCGCCGCCAGCAGTCCCGCCAGCAGCGGCGCGCAGATCCAGCCCCCGCGAGCGACCAGCAGCCAGGCCTGCGGCGCCGCCCCGCCGAGCAGCGAGAGCGGCGCGTCGATCAGCACCGGCAGCGGCTTCCAGGATGGCCCCGCCGCGGTCTCGAAGTTGCCCTGCAGCAGCTCTCGTCCCCAGACCAGCCAGGCCCAGGGGTCGTAGACCGGGAAGAAGGGGAGGGCGAGGGAGACGGCGGCGAGCGCAATCGCGACCGCAACCGCCTGGCGCGGGCCGACTCTCACCCGATCACGGCGGCGCCGCGCCCTGCTCGCTCAACAGGTAGACCGGGATCGCCGCCACGGCCAGCAGCACCAGGGCCGGGATCGCGCTCGCCTCGTAGAAGCCATAGGTGGTCTGGGTCCAGATGTCGGTCGCCAGCGTTTTGAACCCGATCGGCGAGAGGATCAGCGTCACCGTCAGCTCCTTCATCGCGTGCAGGAAGACGAGTGCGGCGCCAGCCATGACGCCGCCACGGGCGAGCGGGATCGTGATCGTGCGGAAGACTTCGGCCGGGCCGCGCCCCATCCCCCGCGCCGCCTCTTCGATCCGCGGCGAGAGTTGGACCAGCGAGCTGGCAATCGGCCCGATCGCCAGCGGCAGGTAGTGGATCGTCATCGCGAAGACCAGCAGCGCGATCGTCTGGTAGAGCGCCGGCACCGCCCGCGTCGCGAAAAAGACGAGGCCGAGGGCGACGAGAATCCCCGGCAGGGCGTAGCCGGCGTGCGAGAGCCGCTCGACCACCCGGGTCATCGCTGAGGGGTAGCGGACCGCCAGCGCCGCGACGACCAGCGCCGCGAGCGCCCCGATCGCCGCCGCCCAGGCGGCAATCAGCAGCGAGTTGCCGCCGAGGGCGGCGATCGTGTTCCAGGAGGTGCTGCCGGTGGAGATCCCTTTCGAGGCCCAGTAGACCAGCACCCCGACCGGCAAAACGAAGGCGATCAGCACGACCAGCGAGCAGAAGGCGAGCGCCGGCCAGCGCCAGCGTCCGAGCCGGTAGGGCTGGGTCGGGCGCAGCGTCCCCGGGCCGAGCCGGTGGACGGCTTTCGCCCCCCGCACCCGTGAGGCGGCGAAGAGCAGAAGCAGCATCGCGACGACGAGGACGGCGCCGAGGGCAGCAGCGGCGACGCGGTCGAAGCTCGACTGGTAGGCGACGTAGATCTCGGCGGTGAAGGAGTCGAAGCGGAGGATCGAGACGGCGCCGAAGTCGCTGATCGTGAACAGGGCGACGAGCAGGGAGCCGGCGGCGAGCACCGGCCACAGCTGCGGCAGGACGACGGTGCGGAAGACCTCCAGGGGGCCGCGGCCCATCGCCCGGGCGGCGTCCTCGAGCTGGGGATCGATCCGCCGCAGGGCGCCGCGCAACGGGATCAGCACCAGCGGATAGGTGAACAGGGTGAGGACCAGCCAGGCGCCGAAGAAGCCGTAGATCGAGGGCAGGCGGTCGACCCCGAGGGCGTCCTGCAGCATCCCGTTTGGTCCCAGCGCCGCGACCAGCAGGTAGGCGCCGACGTAGCTGGGGATCACCAGCGGCAGCGTGCAGAGCACGGTCCAAAGTCGGCGTCCGGGGAGATCGGTGCGGACGGTGAGCCAGCCGATCGGCAGCGCGATCGCAACCGAGGCGACGACCACCGCGGCGGTCAGCGCCGCGGTCCGCAGCAGGGTTTCCAGCGCCCGCGAAGAGAAGGCGACTTCCAGCGACTCGGAGAGGTCGCCGGCGATGACGACGACGAGGTAGGCGGCCGGCAGGACGGCGGCGGCGCCGATCAGCGCGCCTGCGGCGAGCAGCCAAGCCGGCGCCCGGCGCGCCGCTGGCATTAGAGCGCCCCGGCTTCTTTCATCAGGTCAATCGTTGCCTGGAGCTCCTTGAGGTCGACCAGGCTCGAGTCGGAGACAGGGATCTTCGCGATCGGCACGCTCAGCGAAGGGTCCGGCTTGGCGCCGCGCACCAGCGGGTACTCCTTCGAGCTCGAGGTGAAGAAGGCTTGCGACTTGTCGGAGAGCAGCGAGCGGAGGAAGGCGAACGCTTCCGGCTTGCGGTCGCTTGATTCGAGCACGCCGACGCTGGTCAGCAGCATCAGCGAGCCGAGCCCGCCGGGCGGGAAGTAGACGGCGACCGGGTAGTTGGGGCCTTCTTCGGCGATCGCCTGGGCCACGTAGTAGTGGTTGATCAGGCCGACGTCGATCTCGCCGTCGTCGATCGCGTCGCGAATCGTGACGTTGTCGGGGAAGGCGACGGCGCCGTTGTCGACCATCGCTTCCAGCCACTCCTTGGTCCGCTCGTCGCCGTACTTGGCGCGCAGTGCGGTCACGTACTCCTGCATCGAGGAGGAGGCGGGGCTCCAGCCGACCCGGTCCTTCCACTTCGGCGCCGTCAGCCCGAAGGGCGAGGGCGGCAGTTCGGACTCTTTGACGACGTCGCTGTTGTAGGCGATCACGCGGGCGCGGCCGGTGACCCCGACCCAGCGCCCTTCGGGGTCGCGGAACTGCGGCGGCACCCGCTCGAGGATGTCGTCCGGGAGCTTGGTCAAAAGGCCGGCTTCGGCGACGGCGGCGATCGCCCCGGGCTCCTGGGCGAAGAAGGCGTCGGCGGGGGAGGCGTCGCCCTCCTCGACCAAGGTCGCGGCGAGGTCGGCGGTTTCCGCGAAGCGGACCTGGACGTCGCGGTCGGCTTCGGCCTCGTAGCTGTCAACAGCGGGTCCGATCGCGGCCGGGATCCGCCCCGAGTAGAGGGTGATCCCCTCGGTTTCCGGCTCGTTCGAACCGCCGCCGTTGTCTTCGGTGCTGAAGCCGCAACCGCCGAGGACGACGGTGGCGAAGACGAGCAGGGCGGCCAGCAGCCGCTGCGGTTTCGAGAAGGGGTGGGTCACAGAGGAGCCGGTTAGGTTGCCCTAATCTTATGGATTCCCTTTTTATGGAGTACGAAGAGCCCACCCAAGACTTCGGGCTGCGCCTCAGCGGCCTGCGCAAAGCCTTTGGTGACGTCGTTGCCGTCGACAATCTCGACCTCGACGTCCCCGAGGGATCGACCTGCGCCCTGCTCGGACCCAGCGGCTGCGGTAAGACGACGACCCTGCGGCTGATCGCCGGGCTTGAGCGTCCCGACGCCGGCACGATCGAGATCGGCGGCGAGCAGGTGGCGGGATCGGGCCGCGAGGTCCCGGCCGAGCGCCGCCGGATCGGGATGGTCTTCCAGGATTACGCCCTGTTCCCACACATGGACGTCGCCGCCAACGTCGGTTACGCGCTCGGCCGCCGCCCCGATCGCGAACGGGTTGAGGCGGCGCTGGAGACGGTTGGCCTCGGTGGTCTCGGCAAGCGCAACCCGCACCAACTTTCAGGCGGCCAGCAGCAGCGGGTGGCGCTGGCGCGGGCGCTGGTCGCCGAGCCGCGGGCCCTGCTCCTCGATGAGCCCTTCTCCAACCTCGATGCCGGCCTGCGGGCGCGGGTCCGCGAAGAGGTGCGGGAGATCCTCGCCGCCCAGCAGCTGACCTCGGTCTTCGTCACCCACGACCAGGAGGAGGCGCTCAGCGTCGCCGACGTCGTCGCCGTCGTCAACGAGGGGAAGGTTGAGCAGGTCGGCACGCCGGAGGTCGTCTACTCGCGCCCGGCCACCCGCTGGGTTGCCGGCTTCCTCGGTGAGATCGAGGTGCTGCCGGGAACGGCCAGCAATGGCTCGATCGAGTGCGAGCTGGGGCAGCTGCCCAACCGCGAGGGCCATACCGGCGAGGTTGACGTTCTGGTGCGGCCCGAGTCGTTGGCGATCGGCACGATTGAGCCCCCCGACCGGCCCAGTCAGAAGGCCACCGTCCTCTCCCGCAGCTTCTTCGGCCACGACCAGCTGGTCGAGTTGGAGCTGCCCTCGGGAAGCGTTGTCAAAGCGCGTCGGCTCGGTTTTCCCGCATGGCACCCAGGCGACCGCGTCCGCATCTGGATCGAGGGCCCCGCCGACGTGCTCGCCAGGGACTCCTAGAGAAGGTCGCGCAGAGCGCCGTCCAGCTCGGGGTAGCTGAACTTGTAGCCGAGCTCTTGCGTCCGGCGAGGGATCACCCTCTGGCCGCCGCGCAACACCTGGCCGAACTCGCGGCCGAATTTGAGATCGAGGACGAGGCCGGGGACCGGCATCACCGCCGGCCGATTCAGCGCTCTCCCCAGGGCCTTGGAGAACTCCTTGTTGGTGGCCGGGTTCGGCGAGGCGGCGTTGACGACGCCGCTGACCTGGGCGTTGTCGAGTGCCCAGAGCAAGATCCCGGCCTCGTCGTCGATGTGAATCCAAGAGAGGTACTGGTTGCCGCCGGCCAGCGGCCCGCCGACGCCGAGCTTGAATGGCGGCAGCATCTCCACCAGCATCCCGCCCTCGGTCGAGAGGATCTGGCCGGTGCGGGTGATGACGAGACGGACGTCGTCGCGGCTGAGCTCGTTGGCCGCGCTCTCCCAGGCCTGCACGACCTCGGAGTCGAAGCTCGACCCGGGGCCGTTGCCCTCGTCGACCTCCTCGTCGCCGCGATCGCCGTAGTAGCCGACTGCCGATTGGCTGACCAGCACCTGCGGCGGGGTGGCGAGTCCGTCGATCGCCTGCACCAGGTTGCGGGTTCCCGTGCGGCGGCTCTCCATGATCCGCTGCTTCGCCTCCTCGGTCCAGCGCTGGTCGATCCGCTCGCCGAGCAGGTGGACGACGCCGTCGACCCCTTCGAAGGCGGCCGGGTCGGGCCGTTCCAGCGTTGGCTCCCACTTGTGCCAGGTGACGCGGGGGTTGGCGCCACGGGCGCGGCCGGGGTCGCGACTGAGCCCGACCACATCGTCGCCGCGGGCAAACAGCGCGTCACACAGAGCCGACCCGATCGTGCCGGTGGCGCCGGTGACGAGGATCCTCACCGCTAGTCCGCCTCCACCGTGGCGAAAGTGCCGGTCTCTTCATCGATCCGGGCGATCCCGTCGCGCTTGGCCTCTTCAACCACGGCTTCGGCGACCTTGGGGGCGACTTCGCGGTTGAAGACGCTGGGGATGATGTAGTCCTCGGCCAGGTCCTCCTCGGAGACGGCCATCGCGATCCCCTTCGCGGCGGCGAGCTTCATCTCCTCGGTGATGCTGGGGGCGCCGGCGTCGAGGGCGCCGCGGAAGATGCCGGGGAAGGCGAGCACGTTGTTGATCTGGTTCGGGTAGTCGGAGCGCCCGGTGGCCATGATCCGCACGTAGGGGGCCGCCTCCTCGGGCATTACCTCTGGGGTCGGATTGGCCATCGCGAAGACGATCGCGTCGTCATTCATCTTGCGCAGCGACTCGGGCTGGATGATTCCGGGGCCGGAGAGGCCGACGAAGATGTCCATGCCCTCGATTACGTCGTCGGGCTGGCCCTGGATCAGCTCCGGGTTGGTGGTCTCCGCGTACCAGCGCTTGGCGTCGTTCATCTCGCCCGACTCGTAGTCGGCGCGGGCGGTCGAGAGCGCGCCCTGGCGGTCGCAGCCGACGATCTGGGTGATGCCGGAGGCGAGCATCATCTTCGTCACCGCCACCCCGGCGGCGCCGAGCCCTACCACCAGCACCCGCAACTGCTCGATCGGTTTGCCGGTGATCTTCAGGGCGTTGAACAGCGCCGCCATCGTCACCACCGCGGTGCCGTGCTGGTCGTCGTGGAAGACGGGAATGTCGATCGACTCCTTGAGCCGGTCCTCGATCTCGAAGCAGCGGGGGGCGGAAATGTCCTCGAGGTTGATGCCGCCGAAGGTCGGCGCCATCAGCTCCACCGCGCGAACGATCTCATCGGCGTCCTGGGTGTCGAGGCAGATCGGGAAGGCGTCGACCCCGGCGAACTCTTTGAAGAGCATGCACTTGCCCTCCATCACCGGCATCGCCGCCTCTGGGCCGATGTCGCCGAGGCCGAGCACGGCGCTGCCGTCGGAGACGACCGCGACCGTGTTTTTCTTGATCGTGTACTCGAAGGCTTTGCTGCGGTCGTGGTGGATGTCCATGCAGACGCGGGCGACGCCGGGCGTGTAGGCCATCGAGAGGTCGTCGCGGGTCTTCACCGGGTACTTGTTGCGCATGTCGATCTTGCCGCCGCGATGCATCTGCATCGTCCGGTCGACGTAGTCGAGGACGCGGGCGCCGCGGGTCGAGCCGATCGCCCGCAGGATCTTCTCCCAGTGCTCGCGGTCGGTGGCGTCGATCGTGAACTCGCGGACCCGTTTGCCCTCCGGCCCGGCCCCGGGGACGAGGTCGACACCCTGCAGCTGCCCGCCCGCCTCAGCGATCGCCGCGGTGAGGCGTCCGAGCGGCTCTTTGCGCGCGTCGAGCTCGACGCGGATCGTGACGCTGTACTGGGCGCTGACGGCCATCGCCGGCTATCGAATCAGATTCGCCTGCTCGGCCCGCCTGATCCTCACTTAGGATCGCCGACTAATGAAGGGACTATCACTCTTGTGGCTATTCGCGGCCGTCGCTGTTGCCGGTGTTATTGCCGCGCCCGCCGCGGGGGAGGAACCCTCTTACTTTGGCCATCGCCTCAAGCTGGAGTCGAGCAATGGCTATCACCTCGGGCTCTCTGCCTCTTCCGAAGCGCTCGGAGTCCCGGCGTACGTCTCGATCGGTGTCGCGACCAAGCGAAGTGCCGCTCTCTACAGGGTGCCGGCGAAGGTGACGGAGACCACCATCCAGGCGGACCTGGGCCCTTTCGGCGAAGTTGATCTCGCTCTGCGTGGCTCAGGGCGGGAAAAAACGATCTCGATCCGATGCAGTGACGGTCAGAGATTTGCCTACGAAACTGGTACCTGGGAAGGGGTGGTCGAGTTCCGCGGCGAGGTTGGCTATGTCCACGGACGAGCAACGCGACTGCCGGTCCTTCCTTACATCACTTCCTATTGCGGCAGCGGCAGCGGACGAGGTGAATCGAGAGGAAGGGACGGGCCTGGGGCGCGCCTCAAGGGCGTCTCCTTTGCCCACGGTCGTGCCCTCTCGTTCCAGGTCAACAAGAACCATCCGCGCAGTAGAGCTTTATTCGTAGCCGAGATCAGGGAGCGTCGCGACGGGGTTGCGATCTATCGGTTCGCCGATGGTTGGTTGCCAGCCTCGACGTTTCGCTTTGACCCGAACCTGCGAACCGCGGAGCTGAACCCGCCGGCACCGTTCTCCGGCTCGGCCACGCTCACTCGCGCTCGCAACTCCGTTTCCCCGCGCTGGAGAGGCGATTTGGCACTGGACTTCCCTGGTCGCAAGGTCTCTCTTGCCGGTCCGGGGATGAACGTCAGCCTTGTCCACGCTTGTTTCCAACTCTTCGACAAACCGGAAGCGCACTCGTGCTAGGCCGCGGCCGGCTCGTTCTCGCGCTGCTGGTGTTCGCCGTGGCGTTCGGCGCACAGGCCGCGCCCGCTGCGGCCCAAGGTGAACCCGATACGGGAGCGTTTAACGCCTTCAATTTGAAGGGGAGCAACGGTTATCGGATGATCGTCTGGGCCGGCTCCAAGAAGGGTTACCGGCACGGCGAGATACTCATCGTCGTCTTTGGGAAGCGGGGGGCGGTCACCTATTACGCGCCGGCGAAGGTGACCGACACGAGGGTCGATGCCGACCTCGGTCCCTTCGGCGAGATCGACGTCACTTTCCAGCCCAGCGGCGAGCGGGGGGTCGAGCACCCCAAATGCGATCGCAGTCAGCGCACGACGTACGAGAAGGGCAACTACGTTGGCACGATCGACCTGCACGGCGAAGAGGGATACACGCAGGTGCGCACCTCGAGTGTCCCCTTCACGCTGCACCCGTTCATCGACTTTGGTTGCGGAGTCTCTATCGGCGGCGAAACGGGGGGCCAGGGACTCCCCGGGGCCCGCCTCCGGGCGCGGGCGAAGTTCGGCGAAGGTGAAGTCCTCGAGCTGCAGGCGAACCAGAACCGTCCCGGCGCGCGGGTGAAGATCAGCGTCTCAGCGGAGGAGCGGCGCGACCGCGTCCGCATCTCCCGTGAAGCCTCCTTCACCTACCCCGCAAGCGCCTTCGACTTCGCTCCCAACCTAGGAACGGCCTTCCTCGACCCGCCCGCGCCCTTCGAGGGCTCCGCCCTCTACCGACGCGACGCCAAGCCCGCGAACCGCTTGACGGGCAACCTCACGGTCGATCTCCCGGGTCGCTCCAACGTCTCCCTCACCGGCGCCCGCTTCGACTCAAGCCTCGTTCGAGCCGAATACACGGAATAAATAGCTGGGAGGGGGGCGAACCCAAGCCCCTGTCGCCTTTGTATGGCTATGCCTTACAAAGGCGACACCGTCGATGCCGAGGTTGCGCGCATCGCCGGTCGCCAACACGGGGTCGTAACCGCAAAGCAGCTCAACGCTGCGGGGTGGGGACGAATGGCGATATCCGAACGCTCGCGTAGCGGCCGCCTCCACCGCATCCACCAAGGCGTCTACGCCGTCGGCCACCGCGGTTTGAGCCTCCACGGCCGCTTCATGGCAGCAGTACTCGCCTGCGGCGAGGGGGCGGTCCTAAGCCACGGTTCCGCTGCCGTCCTTTGGAATCTCCTCAGACCCCTCGAAGGCCCAATCCACGTCTCAATCCCCTCCGCCTCAGGCCGCAAGCGCCGCCGAGGCATCCAGATCCACCGCACCCCGTCCCTCGCAGAGCCTTCCCCGTCGCCCTCCTCTACCAAGCAAGGAGGAGGGCGAGGGAGACGGCTCCTGACGACCTACCGAGCCAACATCCCAACCACCACCGTCTCAAGGACGATCGAAGACCTCGAGGGATATCTCCCATCGCACCTAGTCCGCCGCGCCACCCGCCAAGCCGAGTTCATGGGCCTCAACCTCGAGGGCATCGAGACCGATCGCACCCGCAGTGACCTCGAGAGCGCCTTCCTCGCCCTCATCCACGACCACCGTCTCCCACCACCTGAAGTCAACGCCAAGCTCGGCCGTCACGAGGTCGACTTCCTTTGGCACTCTGTGCGCCTCGTCGTCGAAACCGACGGCTTCACCTACCACCGCGGCGCGATCGCCTTCGAGGACGATCGCGCGCGTGACCTTGACCTCCGCGCTGCTGGCTACACCGTCTTGCGCTTCAGCGGGCGGCAGCTAGATGAAGAGCCCGGGCGCGTCGTTGGCGACGTCGCCCGGGCTCTGGCCGAGGAGGGTTTGTCCGTGACTGTTGGTTAGCGGCGCGCGAAGGGGTCGATGTAGAGGTCATCGACCTGCCACTGACCGCCGCTGCCCACCGGCGTGATCCGGATCTGGATCGCGCTTGGGATGAGGGTGCCGACGATCGTCGAGAGAGTGAGGACCGTTGACATTTCCTGGGCGGGGGCCCAGTTCCGGTTGCCGATTACGGTGCTCACCGTCTTGGTCCGCACCAGGCCGAGCAGCTTGTAGGTGGCTTCCACCCGCAGGCCCGCCTTGGGATCGCCCTGGTTGCGGGCAACCAGCCGGAAGATCGGCGTGTCGAGCGACATGCAGATCGGGGGGCTGACCGCGGAGCTGCCGGTGGGCAGGCTCAGCGAGCGGCTGTCGGAGGGCTCGTTGAGGAAGAACGACTCGTTCCCCGCAACCGTCGAAGCGCCGCCGCTAAGCGACCAGCCAGCGCCGCCGCTCTCGAAGCCGCCATCGGGTGCCAGCACGTAGTAGTGGTTGTCCCCCCACGGACGGAAGACCTGCTCGGCGCCGCTGTAGTTGCACGCCTGCGCGCTCGCGGCGAAGCAGACAACGACGGCGACGGCCGCAGCCATAGTCGTGAGGATCTTGGGGATTGACTTCACTCGGGTAAACCTCCTGGTCGCAGGCGAAAAAGCCTGGTTGGAAAACCAAGCTGGCGGTCGAGCCATCTCGCCCGGGGGGCGAGACCTCTGACTTTGCGTCCCTGCCTCACGACAGGTTTGCCCTTATTCAGCTGACTTCTGCACTTATGTCTGGCGGAGATCGGCCCGCAAAAGGCGGCACTTAACCCAGTTAGACCCTATGTCTAGTTAATTTTGGGGTGAAGGCTCGCGAAAAAAGTGGAAAACCGGCTCATTTACAAGGGAAAGACGGCCGATGAAGAGGGCAGCAGCGTCTGGAAACGCTACGTCCTCCCATGGAAACCGTCTCTCCCGCCAATAACACCGAGCAACTCTTCGCTCGCGGCAGAAACCGCGCTCTGATCAGGGCTCAGGGCCGCGAGCGCCTGGTCGAGCTGCTCGCCGCAGGCGGCTTTCTCCTCGTCGCCCTGGGGATGGCGATGTTCCTCGACTCTCCCCGCTCGCTGGAGCTGGGGCCGCTGGTGGCGCTCGTCGCCGCCTACGTGATCGCCTGCCAGGCCCGGTTCGACATCGCTGATGGCTACACGGTGCCCACCGAGCTGGTGCTGGTGCCGATGCTCTTCCTGCTGCCGACGCCCATGGTGCCGCTCGTGGTCAGCCTCAGCTGGGGGTTGGGCCGCCTGATCGACTACGCAAGCGGCCAGGCCAGTGTCCACCGCGCCTTCCACGTTTTCGGCGACTGCTGGCACGCGGTCGGCCCGGCCCTGGTGATCGTCCTCGCCGGCGCCCAGACCTTCGCTTGGGATTACTGGCCGGTTTACCTACTTGCCCTGATCGCCCAGTTCGGCTTCGACTTCGCCGCGACCGCGACGCGAGCCCGGTTGATCGACCGCACCGCGCCCGGCGAGGTGTTGCGGATGATCGCTCCGGTCTACGCCCTCGACGCGGCGCTGGCGCCGATCGGTCTCCTCGCCGCGGTTGCGGCGCTGCAGGCTGGGGCCGCAGTCTGCCTAGTAGTGACGCCGCTGGCGCTGGTCCTCGCCGTCCTCTCCCGCGAGCGCCAGGCCCGCTTCGACCAGGCGCTCGAGCTGAGCGAGGCCTACCAGGGCACCGCCCTGCTGCTTGGCGACGTGGTCGAGGCCGACGACGCCTATACCGGTAGCCATAGCCGCGGTGTCGTCGAGCTCTCCCTTGCCGTCAGCGACCACCTCGGCCTCGGCCACCAGCAGCGCCGCAACGTCGAGTTCGCCGCCCTGCTCCACGACGTCGGCAAGATCGCCGTGCCGAACGAGATCATCAACAAGGAAGGCCCGCTCGACGAGGCGGAGTGGGAGGTGATGCGCCAGCACACGATCGAGGGCGAGCGGATGCTGAAGCGGATCGGCGGCGTCCTCGCCGAGGTGGGGACGATCGTCCGCGCTTCGCACGAGGACTTCGACGGCTCCGGCTATCCAGATGGTTTGTCCGGCGAGGAGATCCCGATCGAGGCTCGCATCGTCACCTGCTGCGACGCCTTCAGCGCGATGACGACCACCCGCTCCTACCGCAAGGCGATGAGCACCGAAGCCGCGCTCGCTGAGCTCCATGCTTGCTCCGGCACCCAGTTCGATCCCGAGGTCGTGACGGTGCTGGTCGAGTTGGTCGCGACCGGGCAGGTTTAGAAATTCGAAAATCGATGAGGCGCCCGTCTCGCCGCGGGCAATTCCTGGGCTAGCCTGCGCCGACGATGAATTGCCAGGGGATCGATCGCGCATTCGCGCGCCGAGTCGTCGCCGCAGTGGTCGCCTGCCTGGGGACCTTGGCGCTGCTCCCGGCTGTTGCCGCCGCCGACGAAGCCGAAGCGCTCTATGACCCTGGCACCGTCTGGGTGATCGAAGTCGACCTTCCACAGGCATCGAAAGAAGCACTTGAAGCGGACCCGGAGGGGAAATACCAACCGGCGACGATGACCTTCAAGCGAACCAACGGGGCGCCGGGCGAAGTGGTCGAAACCTTGGGACCCAAGAACGTGGAAATGCGACTCAAGGGCAGCGCCTCGTTCAAACCACTTAGTGGCAAGGCTGCTTTCAAAATCAAAATCCCGAAAGATGATCCCTCCTTCCTCGGCCTGCGCAAGATGACCCTCAACAACATGGTTGAGGACCCCTCGATGACGCACGAGACCCTCTCCTACGAGTTGCACCGCGCGCTCGGCGTGCCGGCCTCGCGCACCGGCTTCGTCTATCTGCGGTTGAACGGCGAAGACTTCGGCGTCTACATGAACGTCGAGAACTACGACAACGTCGCGATGGCGAAGAAGCTCGGCGAGTTCGACGGCGACGTCCAGCACGTCTACGAGGGCGAGAACGGCGCCGACCTGAAACCCGAGCTGGTTGGCGACTTCGAGGTCGATGAGGGTCCGGACGACATCTCCGATCTGGAAGCGCTCGCCGCTGCGGTCAACGAGACCGACCCGGCGCCGTGGTCGAGCGTGGTCGGCCCACTTGCTGATCTGGACGAGATCACGCGGATGTGGGCGGCGGAGAAATACAGCGGCCAGATCGACGGTTACGCCGGCGGCCCGGGCCTCGACCACCCCAATAACTACTTCCTCGCCACCGGCCCCGACGGCCTCTTCCGGATGCTCCCGTGGGGGCAGGACGAAACCTGGAAAGGGGACAACCACCTTCCCTTCGAAGGCGAGGCCGGGGTGATGTTCGAAAAGTGCCTCGATGACACGATCTGCAAAGGCAAGTATCTGGATGGCCTGGAGGCCTTGCAGGCGACGGTCCCATCGCTGGCCCTCAACACGCTCGCCGTCTGCACCGCCGAGATGCTCGCCCCCTGGCAGCAGCTGGAAGAAGAGGAGAGCACCCGCTTCGAATACGACGCCGACGAGATCGCCGCCGCGGTCGCCGAAACGCGCGCGTTCATCGCCGCCCGGCCCGACGAGCTTGCCGACTTCCTCGGCAACGACGCTCCTGCCGAACCGAACCCGGTCGACTCCTGCCCGACGGATTCCGACGGCGGGGGAGGGGACCAAAGTTCACTACCGCCCCCGCCGACGGTGATCGTCGATCCTCCGCCTCGCCTCACCTTTGGCGCCACCAGGCTGCAAGGCAGCTTTGTCGCGACGCGGGTCGTGGCGCCCGGCGCCGGCGCGGTCACCCAGAAAGTCACCACCCGGATCAACGGTCGCCGCGTCCGGGCTTGCTCGACCCAGGCAAATCCGCCTGGCGCCGGCAAAGTGAAGGTTGGCTGCCGCCTCTCGGAGTGGGTGCAAACCGCGCGCGCTGAGGGGCCGCTGAAACTCCGGGTCCGGGTCGAGTTCAACCCGGCGGGCAGCGGCAAATCGCGCGCCGTCGTTCGCGTCTTGAACGCTCCCAAGCGCGGCTGAGCGGCATCGAAGTCGCCGCGCCGCAGTGGCGCCTAGAGTTGCGGCGATGGTCGCTGACTCGCCCCAGCTCTTCCTGATCGACGGCAACAGCCTCGCCTACCGCGCCTTCTTCGCCCTGCCGGAGTCGATCGGGACCAGCGACGGTCGCCCGACCAACGCGATCTACGGCCTCGCCTCGATGCTGGTGAAAATCATCGACGAGCACCACCCGCAGGGCGTGGTCGTCGCCTGGGATGCCGGCTGGAGCGGCCGCGAGAAGACCTACGACCTCTACAAGGCTCAGCGCAAACCGCGCCCTGACCTGCTGCGCGAGCAGTGGCCGCACCTGATGCCGCTGGTCGAGGCTTTCGGCTACACCAACATCAAGGTCGACGGCTACGAGGCCGACGACGTGATCGCCTCGTTGGTGAAACAAGCGCGCGAAGAGGGGATCGAGGTGATGGTCGTGACCGGCGACCGCGACGCCTACCAGCTGGTGGACGAGGGGGTGCGGGTGATGAGCACCTCGCGCGGGATCACCGAGACCAAGATCTACGACCGCGCCGCGGTCGAGGAGCGCTACGGGGTGCCGCCGGAGTTGATCACCGACCTGATGGGGCTGCGCGGCGACACCTCCGACAACATCCCCGGCGTCCCCGGGATCGGCGAGAAAACGGCGACCCAGTTGCTGCAGCAGTTCGGCTCGCTGGAGGAGGTGCTGGGGAGCGTCGACCAGATCTCTGGCGCCAAACGCAAACAGAACCTGACCGAGCACGCCGACGACGCCCGGCTCTCGAAGCAGCTGGCGACCCTCCAGTACGAGATCGAGACCGGGGTCGACCTCGGCGCGGCGATGGCGAGCGAGCCCGACCGCGGCGCCCTGCGCGAGTTCATGCGCGAGTTCGAGCTGCGGGCGGTGATGGAGCGCCTGGAAGAAGCGCTACCCGAGGGCGACGCGGTCCCGGGTCGCAAGGTCGAGACCGAGCTCGCGATCGAGGCAGCGGAGGGAACGCCCGACGACCTCGGCGAGGGTCCGCTGGCGCTGGCGATCGCCGGTGACCGCTGGGCCGCCGCCGAAGCCGAGCGGGTCCTGACCGGCACCAGCACGCGGGACGAGCTCGCGGTCGCGCTTGGCGCCAAGCCCTTCCGCGCCCACGACGCGAAGTCGCTGGGCGGCGGTCGCCACGGCCTGCTCGCCGCCGCGGCAAGGGAGGGGGTCGAGCTCAATCTCGAGCACGACACCTTGGTCGCCGCTTACCTCCTGGAGCCCCAGCGCCGCACCTACGACCTGGTTGAGCTCGCCGCCGACGCCGGTATCGGTCTCGCCGAGGGCGCCGCGGCCAAGGCCGCGGAGGATGACGGGCAGTTGGCCCTGGGCGAGGAGCTGGAGCCGGGTCTTGAGCCGGCCGAGGAAGCGCAGCTGGTCGCCGCGCTTGCCGACGTACAGGCGCCCCGGATCGAGGAGCTTGGCCTCGACGAGCTCCTGCGCAAGGTCGAGCTGCCGTTGGTCGCGGTGCTGGCGGCGATGGAGCGGGTCGGGATCAAGCTCGACGCCAAGCGCCTGGCCGAGGTCGGCGCCGGCTTCGGCGAGCGGATCGAGACCCTGGAGAAGGAGATATTCGAGCTGGCCGAGGAGGAGTTCACGATCGGCTCGCCGCAGCAGGTCGGCCGCATCCTCTTCGAGAAGCTCGGCCTGACGAGAAAGCGCCGCGGCAAAACCGGCTTCTCTACCGACGCCCGCGTCCTCGCCCAGATTCGCGACGAGCACCCGATCGTCGAGAAGATCGAGTCCTGGCGCGAGCTGACCAAGCTGAAGAACACCTACCTCGACTCATTGCCGGAATTGATCGACCCCGATACCGGCCGCGTCCACACCACCTTCAACCAGGCCGCGACCACCACCGGCCGCCTCTCCAGCACCAACCCGAACCTGCAGAACATCCCGATCCGGACCGAGATCGGCCGCCCCGTGCGCGCCTGCTTCGTCGCCGAGGAGGGCTGGCAGCTGCTCTCGGCCGACTACAGCCAGGTCGAGCTCCGGGTCCTCGCCCACGTCGCCGACGAGGAGGTCCTCAAAGAGGTCTTCCGCGAGGGCGAAGACGTCCACGCCGCCACCGCCGCCGAGGTCTTCGAGATCGAGCGCGACGAGGTCGACGTCGGCCAGCGCTCGAAGGCGAAGATGGTCAACTTCGGGATCGTCTACGGGCTGACCGGGTTCGGGTTGGCGGACCGTCTGAACATCCCCCGCAAGGAGGGAGAGGAATTCGTCTCCCGCTACCTCGAACGCTTCCCCGCCGTGCGCGCCTTCCGTGAGCAGGTGATTGAGCGCGCCCAGGAGGAGGGGTTCGTCACCACCCTGATGGGACGCCGGCGGGCGATCCCGGAGCTGCGCTCGGGCAACCCCAACACCCGCCGCCTCGGCGAGCGGCTGGCGGTCAACACGGTGATCCAGGGCACCGCCGCCGACATCATCAAGGTGGCGATGGTGTCCTGCCAGCGGGCGCTGCGGGAGGCCGGAGGGGAGACCCGCCTCGTCCTCCAGATCCACGACGAGCTCCTCTTCGAGGGGCCGCCGGGAGAGATGGAGGCGGCGACCGAGCTGGTGCGCCGCGAGATGTGCGCCGCCTACCCGCTCGACCCGCCGCTCGAGGTCGACGTTGGCGTCGGCCGGGACTGGCTCGACGCCAAGTAGCTGGACGTCCGCGGTCTAGTCCTCGTCCGGCTCGTCGTCCGAGTCCGAGCTGCCGCTTGAGCCGGAACCGGACGAGCCGGAACCGGAGCTGGATGAACCGGAGCCGGAGTTGTCGTCGTCGCTCTCGACCGGATCGGGCGCCTCCAGCTCGCCGCTCCCGGGTCCGGAGCTGTCGCTGCCGCTACCCGACGACCCCGACCCCGAGGAACCGCTGCGATCGTCGTCGCCACCGCCCGAGCCGTGGCCGCTGTGATCATCGCCCCCGTCATCACTGCCGCTGTGGCGGTCACTGGACAGCGAACCCGGCCCGGAGTTCGACCCCGACCCGCTGCGATCGTCGGAGCCACTGTGCCCGGATCGTTGCTCGGAGCGATTGAAGCCGCTGCGATCGTCGTCATCGGAGTCCTCGTCGCTTCCCTGACCGCGGTCGTCATCTCCGCGGTCATCGTCTCTACCGTCGTGGTCGTCGCCGGGCTCAAGCTCGCCGCCACCACCGCCGCTGGAGTCCTTCGCACTCGCTTCTCCACCGCCACCGCTGGTGCTTTCCACCGTCGCCGGTTCGGTCAGAGGCGCCGCCACCGCCGGGTCGGGTCCGGGCCGGTCTCCCTGGCGATGGTCGACCGCGACTCCGGCGCCAACCGCGCCGGCGACGAGGATCGTTGCCACCCCGGCCTTGACGGCGCCGCCGCCGAGGCCGCCGAGAGCGGCGCCGCCCGCGGTCGAGGCGCCGGCCGCGAGCGCCCCACCGGCCGCCACCTCGCCGCCGTGATCGGCCAAGAGCCGCAGCACCGGCAACGGCACCAGTAGCCCGAGGCCGTTCCGCAGCGTCGCCCGCGCCCGGTAGATCGCCTGGCGGGCGGCGCCACCGCTGACGCCAAGCGCGGCGGCGATCTCCTCGTGGCTCAGCCCTTCCAGCTCGCGCATCACCAGCGCCGCTCGCTGCGGCTCCGGCAACGCCTGCAGTCGCTTCATCAGGTCGGCGAGCTCCTCGTGCGCCTCCGCCTCGGCGGCGGCGCTGGGGCCGCCCGGCAGCGCCTCGTTCAGCTCCGCCGTCGGCGGCGCCTGGTCGCGCAGGTCGTTGAGCGCCGTGTTGCGGACGATCCGGTAGAGCCAGGGCCGCAGTTCGATCTCCTGGTCGGTCCCGCGCAGCGCCAGCAGGGCCTTCGAGAAGGCGTCTTGAGTGACGTCCTCGGAGCGGCCGCCGACGATCGCCGCGGCAAAGCGGTCGAGCGGGCGTCGGTAGCGCCGCACGATCTCTTCGAAGGCGGCGTCGTAGCCGTTGCGGACGAGGTCGACGAGGCGGCGGTCGGGCTGGGCCCGCAGCGCTGGCCCGAGAAAGATCCGGGCGGCGAAGTTCTCTGCGGGCGGTGGGGACATCGACTGGTGTTCTCTATTGGGTTACTGATAGGAGAGCCGAAGGTTCAACATTCCCTACCCCGAGCAACCCATGGACAACGTAAAGATCACGATCTGCGGCGAAGAACATGGATAGAGGCCTGGCCGTCGTCCTCACCGCGATCGCCGGTGGGCTAATCGCCGCCCAGGCGCCGATCAACGCTGGTCTCGGCAAGGCGACCGGCAGCCTGCCGGCGGCGCTCGTCTCCTTCTCGATCGGCACCTTGGCGCTGGCGACGGTGGTTGTCCTCAGCGGCAAGGCCGGCGGCCTCAGCTCGACCTTCGACGTCAGCTGGTACTACCTGCTCGGCGGTTTCCTCGGCGCGATCTACGTCTTCAACGCCCTGATTGCGGTCAGCGTGATCGGCGCCGGCGGGGTCGCCGCGGCGACCGTCTTCGGCCAGCTGACCGCCTCGGTGGCGATCGACCGGCTAGGCCTGTTCGGCCTGGACGAGGTCCCGCTCTCGCCCGAGCGAATCCTCGGCGTCGCCCTGCTGCTGGTCGGCACGCTCCTGGTCGTGCGCTGAGCGGCTGGCCCACTTCGAGCCGGCGTACTCCGGTGGCGCGATCTTCAGGTAGTGGTCGAAGGACCAGTTGACGAAGCGCTTTGAGGACATCAGCCTGATCAGCGGCGCGAGGATCCGCGGCGGTACCCGCGGGATCAGCTTCTGGACCCGCAGCATCCACTTGAACTTCCACTCGTGGGTGTCATGGAAGGAGGCGTAGTTGGCTTCCGCCTGGGCGCGGCTCTGCCGTCCCTCGATGACCCCACGCAGCTCCTGTCCCACGGCCATTCCGAAGTAGAGGGCGGTGCGGATCCCCTCGGCGCTGAGCGGCAGGCAATGCCCGGCCGAGTCACCGACGAAGAAGACACCGCCCTCGGTCGCCCGGCGCAGCTTGTGGGGAATCCAGTTGCCCTGGTACTCGTTTGGCACCTTGCCGAGGTCCTGGGTCAGCTCGACGGTCGTTTTCTTGACGTGGAAGCGGGGGTCGAAGGAGCCAATCCCGATCCGCAGCTCGTCGTCGGCGGGGAACGACCAGCCGTAGCCGGCGGGGACGTATTTGCGGTCGATCCAGATCGCCAGGTCCTCGGACTTGCCGCCGGGGTGTACCTCGAGCCCGCGCGAGAGCGGTGCGTCGGGGGGCTGGTAGCCGTCGCCGTTGGCCAGCATCCGCCGCCAGCCGAGCGCGTCGACGACCAGCGGTGCGGCGATCGTGCCGCGGTCGGTGTCGACCGCGACTTTGCCATCACCGTTGGCCGGCGCGGCGCGGCCGTTGACCTTGGCGGTCTCGAACTGGGCGTCGCAGTCGCGCCAGAGCAGCTGGCAGAGCTCGCGGTAGTCGAAGGTGGAGAAGGTCCAGGGGAGCCGGTAGTGGCTGGTCCCGTGCGGGGTGTGCATGACCAGGGTGTCGAAGCGTTGGCGCTCGGCGTCCATCAGCCCGAGCCGCTCAAGCCACTCGGTCGGGATCCCGCAAGCGGAGGTCTGGCGCTCGCCGATCTCGTAGCGGTCGACGATCAGGACATCGGCCCCGGAGCCGGCCAGCTCGCGTGCGACCGCGAGCCCGGCGAAGCTTGCACCACAGATGAGGACGTCGCGTTCGCCGCCCAGGGGCGTGCGTTCGTCGCCGCGCTTGGTGGCTCGGACCGGCATCGCGGCGGATTCTGCCATCATTCGCCGCCGTGTCCGCGACCGAGACTCTGACCCCTGCCCCGAGCGCCACTCCCGTAGAGGGCTCAAACGGCCTTCTGCTGCAGATTGACGGCAAAATCGTCCCGAATTACGCGGCGACGATGGTCTCCTTCGAGGAGGGCGATGTCGTCAAGGGCAAAGTCGTCCGGATCGACAAAGACGAGGTTCTCGTCGACATCGGCTACAAGGCCGAGGGGGTAATTCCCTCCAATGAGCTTTCGATTCGCAAGTCGGTCGACCCGCACGAAGAGGTCGAGCTCGGGGAGGAGATCGACGCCCTGGTCCTCACCAAGGAGGACTCCGAGGGCCGTCTGATCCTTTCCAAGAAGCGCGCCCGTTTCGAGAAGGCCTGGCGCAAAATCGAGGTCGCCGCCGATTCCGGCGAACCGGTCGAAGGCAGCGTCATCGAGGTCGTCAAGGGCGGTCTCATCCTCGACCTCGGCGTCCGCGGCTTCCTGCCCGCCTCGCTGGTCGACATTCGCCGCGTCCACAACCTCGACGAGTTCATGGGCCAGACGCTCGAGTGCAAAGTGATCGAGCTCAATCGCAGCCGCAACAACGTCGTCCTCTCGCGCCGCGCGGTGCTGGAGGAGGAGCGCAAGGAGGTTCGCGAGCAGATCCTCGGCCGCCTCGAGCCGGGCCAGGTGGTCGAAGGCAAGATCTCCAACATCGTCGACTTCGGCGCCTTCGTCGACCTCGAGGGAATCGACGGCCTGATCCACATTTCCGAGCTTTCCTGGAGCCACGTCAACCATCCCTCCGAAGTCGTCGCGATCGGCGACACGGTGCGGATCAAAGTCCTCGACATCGACCGCGACCGCCAGCGCATCTCCCTGGGTCTGAAGCAGACCCAGGAGGACCCGTGGCAGCGGGTGATCAACACCCACCGCGGTGGCGATGTGCTCGAGGGCACGGTGACCAAGGTCGTCGCCTTCGGCGCCTTCGTCGAAATCCTTCCCGGGGTCGAGGGCCTGGTCCACATTTCCGAGCTTGCCGACCATCACGTCGAGAACCCGAGCGAAGTTGTCGAGCCGGGCTCGAAGCTGAACGTGAAGATTCTCGAGATCGACGAAGAGCGCCGGCGTCTCTCGCTCAGCATCAAGCGGGTCGAGGGTCAGAACATGGCGATGGCCGGGCTTGGAGAGCAGATTGCTCAGGCTGAAGGGGCTACCGCCGAGGGGCAAGAGCCTGAGGACGCGGCGTCTGAGGTTGAGGCCCCGGCCGAGGAGGCGTCTGAGGTTCAGGCTCCGGCCGAGGAGGCCTCCGAGTCGGCTGATCCTGCTCCGGTGGCGGAGGAGAACGGCACGACTGAGAACGGGGAAGAGGAGCACCAGGAGGGCGAATCCGTTCAGGAGCGCCCCGACTCCCCCGATGACCTCGACGAGGCCGCGGGCGACGAGTCGTCTGGCGACGACGCCGAGACTGGCGAGTCCGAGCAGGACTGAACGGCGCCGATGGCGCCACTGAAGATCGGCCTCACCGGTGGCATCGCGGCCGGGAAGTCGGAGGCTCTGAAGGCTTTTGGTCGTCTCGGGGCGGCGACCCTGTCCAGCGACGTGGTCGTCCACGAACTGCTCGAGGGCGATGAGCTGCGCACCCGCCTCGAGGACCGCTGGGGGCGCGACGTCGTCGCTGTCGATGGCAGTGTCAACCGGGCGAAAATCGGCGAGATCGTCTTCGCCGACCCGGACGAGCTGACCTGGCTTGAGTCGCAGATTCACCCGCTGGTGCAGGAAAGGACCGCGGCCTGGCTGCTTTCGTTGCCGGCTGAGACCGAGGTCGCCGTGGTCGAGGTGCCGTTGCTGTTCGAGGTCGGCGGCGATCGCCCGTTCGACGCCACCGTGGCCGTCGTCACCGCCGACGAGGTGCGGCGTGAGCGGGCGGCGGCGCGGGGTCACGCCTTGGTCGACGAGCGTGAGGCGCGGCAGCTGACCCAGCCCGAGAAGGCCGAGCGAGCGGATCACATCGTTGAAAACAACGGCTCGGTGGAGGACCTGGAGGGGGCGTTGTCCGCCCTGCTCGCGAAGCTGCGGCGATGAAGCGGAAGGTGCGCCGCCGGCGTCGTTTATTCGCTCTCGGCAGCGCCGCGGTGCTGATCGGAGTGCTGGCTGGAGCCCTGATCGCCAGCGGCACCTTTGACCATGCTCTGCAGGAGTTGACCCTGCCGCTGCGCCACGAGGACGTGATCCGCCAGCAGGCGGACGAAAAGGGCGTCGATGCGGCGCTGATCGCCGCCGTGATCTACTCCGAGTCGAAGTTCAGGGACCAGACGTCGAGCGCGGGAGCACGCGGGTTGATGCAGATCACGCCGGAAGCGGCCGACACCATCGCCAGGAACAGCAACGCCACCACCTTCGAATTGGAGGATCTGGGCGACCCGGAAATCAACATCCGCTACGGCACGTTCCTGCTCGGCGAATTCCTCGAACGCTATGACGGCGACGAGGCCGCGGCGCTGTCGGCCTACAACGCTGGTCCCGGCAACGCCGACGAGTGGGGAGGGGCAAACCTGACGGTGGAGGAGATTCCCTTCCCGGAAACCCGGGCCTACGTCGAAGAGGTGCTGGAGAAGCGCGAGGAGTACCGCCACGAGTACGGATCGGAGCTGGGCTATGGAAACCTCCCCTAGGCCCCGCGTAGTCGCTTTGGCGTTGGCGGTCGGCGTCGTCCTTGCCGACTCCTCGATCGTCGTCCTTGCCCTACCGGAGATCTACCGGGAACTCGATACCAGCGTTGCCGGTGTCACCTGGGTGCTGATCTCCTTCAACTTGGTGATGGCGCTGGCCGCGGTACCGGCGGCGCTCTTGGCGCGGCGGGTGGGACCGGGACGGGCCGCCGCGGTCGGCCTGGCGATATTCGCCGGCGCCGGGCTTGCCTGTGGATTGGCCGACGAGCTCTCGACCCTGATTGTCGCCCGCTGTGCGCAGGCGCTTGGCGGTGCCTTGGCGGTAACGGCGGCGCTGGAGCTGCTGCCGGCGACGGTTGGCTCCGAGCGCCGGGCGACGGCGATCTGGGCCAGCGCTGGGGCAACGGGCGCGGCGCTGGGACCGGCGGTCGGTGGTTTCTTGACTGAGCTCGTCTCCTGGCAGTCGATCTTCCTCATTCAGGTGCCGGTGGCGCTTGCTGCGGCGGTGCCGATCCTCGCCGTCGCCAAACACGAGGCGGCGACCGGGATCATCGAACCGGAGCTGCGCCAGACCGGGCGGCCGCACCTCTGGGCGAATCTCGCCCTGGCGATGGTCTCGGCGGCGATCGCCGCGGCGCTCTTCCTCCTCGTCCTGCTCTTAATCGAAGGCTGGCGGCTGACCCCGATCGAAGCGGCGCTGGTTGTCTCGGTGATGCCGCTGGCGGCGATCCTCAGCGGCCGGCTCACCGACCTGGTGCCCGATGCGCGCTCGCGCGCCGCGGCTGGGGCGATCCTCGTCTCCGGCGGGCTGGCCGGGCTCGCCTTCCTGCCGAAGGCGACGATCTTGCTGACCCTGCCGCCGCAGATCCTGGTCGGGATCGGGCTGGCGCTGGTGCTCTCGGCGCTGACCGAGACCGCGCTTGGGGGACGAGCGCCGCAGGCGATCCACGGCGGCTGGACGATCTCCTCTCGCCACGCCGGGGTGGTGATCGGGCTGCTGGTGCTGACCCCGGTCTTCACCGCTGACATCAACCAGCAGCGCCACGACGCGATCGACGCCGGCACCGCGGTGATCCTCGACTCGCCGGTCAGCCCGCTGTTGAAGCTCGACCTGGCCGAGCGGGTGAGCCAACAGCTGGAAACGGAGCGGGGCAAAGTGCCGACGATCGAGCCGGCTTTTGAGCCAAAGCCGGTCGACCCGGTGGAACGGGCGGAAGTCGAGCAGTTGCAGAGCGAACTGCAAGACCAGCTCGACCGCGGCGCCACCCACGCCTTCAGCACCTCATTCCTCCTCGCGGCGCTGTTGGGGCTGATCGCGCTGTTCCCGATCGCCCTTGCCCGGAGGGTTGACCTGTGAGCGGCCGGCTTTTAATCATCTGTTCGCTCGTCGCCTCGGTGCTGCTGGTCGGCGCCTATCTGGCGGCGGGTGGCTCCTCTTACGAGCCGGAGCAGGTGCAGGACCCCTGTCAGCCGCGAGCCTGGAGCAATCCCCAGAACCTCGGCCAGATCGCCAACCAGTTCACCAACTCTGCCCTCGACGGCGCTGCCTGTCAGCTCGGGGTTTCGCGCGAGGCATTGGCGCGGGCGCTGGCGACCCCGGAGGGACGCAAACGGTTCAGCCAGCGCTACGGGATCGACGACGAAAAACTGGCCAAGGCGGTCCGCGCCGGCCTGCTCCGGGCCGTCGATGACGCCGAAGAAGCGGGTGCCCTCAGTCCGCTGCTGGCGCTGCCGCTGCGCCGGACCCTGGAAGAGATCCCGCTTGACCAGGCGATCGAAATCATCAACAACGCCCAAGGGTTCCTCGGCGACGTCGAAAGCTTCCTCGGTCCCGCCGGCGACATCATCGAAGAACTGCTGCCCGGACCGGGCCTGCTGCCGTAGGGCTAGGTCCCAAGCGGAAGCGTCAGCTCGGCGCTTCGATCTTGTACTCGCGCGCCTTTGCGTTCCAGCCGATTCCGGCGCAGAGCGCTTCCGGGGTGGTGCCGAGGGCGGTGGCGAGCTTGACCAGGGTCCCTAGTCGCGGTTCGCGGCCCCCGCGCTCGAGCAGCGAGACCTCGGTGCGGTGCAGTTCGCAGCGCTCGGCCAGCTCTTCCTGGGAGATGCCGGCGGCTTTGCGGGCGCGGCGCAGGTTTGCGGCGAAACGATCACGTTTGTCCATTGAGTGAAGCCTAACCGCGCGTCGCTCGCCAGACCCAGACCATCGCCAGCGGTTGTAGGGG
This sequence comes from Solirubrobacterales bacterium, assembly GCA_036519395.1. Taxonomy (GTDB): domain Bacteria; phylum Actinomycetota; class Thermoleophilia; order Solirubrobacterales; family 70-9; genus VAYN01. The sequence continues at coordinate 29,138 of DATDLJ010000078.1, forward strand.
AAGCCGCGCCCAGAGCATCCAGCGCGGGACCTTCTCCAGGTCGAGGCCGCGGATCTGCTCCGGGTTGACCGCCATGTGGATGTTGGCGGGGAACACCGAGAAGAGGAGGGCCAGCAGCCACCAGCGGCCAAGCCGGCGGCTGGCGGGGTGCAGGACCATCGCGGCGCCGGTGATCTCGGCGACGCCGCTGACGGCGACCGCCTCCTTCTTCCACGACTCGATCGACTTCGGCACGATCGCCTCGAAGCTGCGCCGGGCGACGAAGTGCATCGCCCCCATGAAGGTGAAAAAGGCGGCGAGGGCAAGGCGCGAGCGGTTCATCGAAGGCGCAGCATATGCGCCAGCTATGTTCTGAACGTGCCTGATTTCAAGCTCAACCCTGCCTACACCCCGACGGCGGACCAACCGAAGGCGATCGCCGGGCTGGCCGAGGGGCTGCGCGAGGGCGATCGCTTCCAGACCCTGCTTGGCGCCACCGGCACCGGCAAGACCTTCACGATGGCGGCGACGATCGCCGAGGTGCAGCGGCCGAGCCTGGTTATCGCCCACAACAAGACGCTTGCCGCGCAGCTCTGCAACGAGTTCCGCGAGTTCTTCCCCGACAACGTGGTCGAGTACTTCGTCTCCTACTACGACTACTACCAGCCCGAGGCCTACGTCCCGGCCCAAGACCTCTACATCGAGAAGGACTCCTCGATCAACGACGAGATCGACCGCCTCCGCCATGCCGCCACCGCGGCCCTCTTCGCCCGCCGCGACGTGATCATCGTCGCCTCCGTCTCCTGTATCTACGGGATCGGCTCGCCCCAGGTCTACAACGAAAAAATGCAGCTCTTCAAAGTCGGCGAGGAAATCGACCGCGACGACGTTCTCCGCAAGCTGGTGAAGATGCAGTACCAGCGCAACGACCAGGTGCTGGGGCGCGGCGCCTTCCGGGTCCGCGGCGAGGTGCTGGAGATCATGCCCTCCTACGCCGAGTCGGCCTACCGGATCGCCCTCTTTGGCGATGAGATCGAGGGGATCCAGCACTTCGACCCATTGACCGGCGAGGTGCTCGACGTGATCGATCACGTCTCGGTCTGGCCGGCCTCCCACTACGTGACCAAAGATGAGACGGTCGATCGTGCCGTTGACGAAATTCGCGCCGAATTGGAAGCGCGGACCGCCGAACTGGAAACGGAAGGCAAGCAGTTGGAGGCGCACCGGCTGCGGCAGCGGACGATGTACGACCTGGAGATGATCAAGGAGCTCGGCTTCACCTCCGGGATCGAGAACTACTCGAGGATCCTCGACGGCCGGCCCGCCGGCAGCCCACCGCACACCCTGATCGACTACTTCCCCGACGACTTCGTCGTTTTCGTCGACGAGTCCCACCAGACGATTCCCCAGATCGGCGGCATGTACGAGGGGGACCGCTCGCGCAAGACGACGCTGGTCGACTACGGCTTCCGCCTGCCCTCGGCGATCGACAACCGGCCGCTCAAGTTCGACGAGTTCCTCGACCGGGTCAAGCAACTGGTGATGGTCTCGGCGACGCCGGGCCCGTTTGAGAAAGCTGAAGCAACGCGCACGGTCGAGCAGATCGTCCGCCCGACCGGGATCATCGATCCCGAGATCGAGTTGCGCGAGACCAGGAACCAGATCGACGACCTGATGAACGAGGTGAAGAAGGTTGCCGAGCAGGGCGACCGCACCCTGGTCACCACCCT
>DATDLJ010000079.1:0-12449 GCA_036519395.1 Solirubrobacterales bacterium
ATATGCAATCTGTCTATTGCCCGCCCTAGGCGGGCTCTACTTCAGGGAGCAGCCCCGTAGGGGCGCGACAAATTCCCGCGGGGGACGACCGGACCCCTCTACCGACTACCTCGAAGAGCAAGCTCCAGCTCAAAGCGAAACTCTGGGTCTTCTAGGTCATCGCCGAACAGCTCCTTCAGGCGGGCTATGCGGTAGCGGGCGGTTTGGGGGTGGACTTCCATCTCGTTGGCCATTGCTACGGCATTGCCGTGGTGGCGGACGTAGGCGAGGGCGGTTTCGCGCATTCGCTCCTGCGCTCGTGGGGTGAGATCGACAAGGGGTGCGAGGCGGCGCGCAGCGAGTAGCGAGGTCACGTGGGGGTTGCCGGCAAGGAGGAGGTCGGCCAGATGATCCTCGGCGCGAAGTAGACCGTTGCCATCCCCAGCGCTGATCGTCGTCGCGCGTAGGAGCGCTTTCGCCAGCTCCCACGATCTCGCCGCCTGCAGGGGCTCCGTCGGCGGACCGACGGCTACCGTCGCTTCGGCGGCGGCGCGTCGTAGTTGGTCGAGCCGCCCTGGTCCCTCCGGGTCGGGCAGCAGGATGCAGCCCATTCCCGCGACGACGGTGACGATCGCGTCGGTCGGGAGACGGCCGGCGATCGCGCCGAGATCCTGGTCATCGCAGGCAACCGCCGCGAGCGTGCGCGGTAGTCGCCACCCCGCCGACTGGGCGGCGACGGCGATGTCGGCAGCCTCAGCCGGCGCCTCACCGAGGAGCAACGTCACGAGCTCTCGCTGGCGCTGCCGGCGCAAGTCCTCGGCGCTTGCCTGCGCCTCGGCATATCCCTCGACCGAATCGGCGGAAAGCTCATCGATGTAGGCAAAGATCGCCTCGGCCAGCAGGGTCAGGTGCTCCGCCTCCAGCCCCGCCCGGCGCCCCGCGGCCGCGATCCGCCGCCATGCCACCCTGGCGCCGATCCGGTAGGCAGCCTGCAGGGCGTCGAGCGTGCGACCGACCCGCTGCTCCCCCCGTCCCAGTTCGACATAGACCTCCCGGCCCGGCTCCCGCCCCTGGTCGGGATCCCGGATCAGGGCGACGAACTGCAGCAAAGCTTGGTCGACACCGGTCCTGATGCCGCGGCCGAAGCGGCCCTCGAGCGGCCGCGCGTACTCGGGCACCTCGCGGGCGATCGTCTCGAGCAGCTCCGCGGTGATCGCCGGCAGCTCGGGCTCGATCATCTCCGCGACCTCAGCTGGGAGCCCGCGCCAAGGCTCCGAATCCAGAGTTTTTGGCATGCAGCTCACAACTTTATAGAGATAGGCGCACCCGAACGGCCAAAATACGCGCAGAGAACCCACGTATCTTCGGTTCATGCACGAGATGAACCGCACCGAGAAGATCGTCAACCTGGGAGCAGTCGTGGTCCCTTTCCTCGCCACCATCGTGGCGATCGTCCTGCTCTGGAACAGCTGGGTGACCGGTGCCGATCTGGCAATCGCGGCGGCGATGTACCTGCTGACCGCGATCGGGATCACGGTCGGCTACCACCGTCTCCTCACCCACCGTTCCTTTCAAACTTTCAAGCCCCTCGAATACCTGTTCGCGATTCTCGGCTCGATGGCCGTGCAGGGTCCGGTGATCTCGTGGGTTGCCGACCACCGCAAGCACCACGCACACACCGATGAAGAGGGGGATCCGCACAGCCCTCACGTCGGCCCCGATGGTGGCGTGAAAGGCGTCTTCGCCGGGCTCTGGCACGCACACACGGGCTGGCTGATGTCCTCTCAAGGCCGGGCTGACTGGAAGAAATACGCGCCCGACCTTTACGAGGACCGCGGGATGAGAATGATCAGCCGCCAGTTCCCCCTCCTCGTGCTGGCGAGCCTTGCGATTCCCACGCTCGCGGGTTACCTGGTCAGTGGCACCCTCACTGGCGCACTAACCGGCCTGCTTTGGGGTGGCCTCGTCCGCATCTTCTTCGTCCACCACATCACCTGGAGCGTCAACTCGGTATGTCACTTCCTCGGCAGCCGACGCTTTAACACGGACGACCATTCCACCAATGTCTTCTGGTTAGCGCTGCCATCGCTCGGCGAGTCCTGGCACCACAACCACCACGCATTCCCCCGCTCCGCCGTTCACGGTTTGAAGCGCTGGGAGCCAGACCCGTCAGCGCTAATCATTGCGACGATGGAGAAACTAGGACTGGCCCGAAATGTGATTCGCATTTCACCCGAGCGCCAAGCAGAACGCGCTTCGTGAAATTGGGATAAAGGTTGATTTAGCCCATGCGACTGTCACAGTGTGTGTAACTCTGGCAGACTCTCCTCAGGGTAATCCTAAACTTTGGATGGAAAGGAATTAGATGCCCCCCAGCACCAACCATTTGGACGTAGCTCGCGAAGCCCTGGCGAAGACTATTCGTGAGCTCGAGGATCAGATCAAGCAGGCCGAGCAAGCGCTTGCCGCACTCGGCGGCAAAACCACCCGCCGGGGCCCCGGCCGTCCGCGCGGTAGCTCGAACAAAAAAGCAAGCGCTGGAGCGCCGCGCAGGCGTCGCAAAAGGCGCGGCGGTACCCGTGCTGATCAGGCCGTGAGTCTGATTGAGGGTCAACCTGGGATTAGCGCTTCCGACGTCGCCAAGCAGATGAAAATCAAGCCCAACTACCTCTACCGGGTCCTCGGCGACCTCGAGAAAGAGGGACGGGTCAAAAAGGATGGCCGCCAGTACTACCCAGCGGGTGGCTGATCGGTACTAACCGTTACCTTTTCTTCACAAAAGGGGCCGGCAGACGCCGGCCCCTTTTTGTTAGCGCAGAAGTAAGGCTTTAAATCAGGCCCAGCTGATTTACCGCGTCGCGCTCCTCTTGCAGCTCCATCACGCTGCGATCGATCCGCTCGCGGGAGAAATCGGGAACGTCCAAGCCCTGGACGATGCTCCACTCACCACCGCTGCAGGTGCAGGGCATGCCGCAGATGATTCCCTCGCCGATCCCGTAGGAACCGTCAGCCGGTACCGCCATCGACACCCAGTCGCCATCCGGGGTACCGAGCACCCAGTCGTGGACGTGGTCGATCGCCGCATTGGCGGCCGAGGCGGCGCTGGAAGCGCCCCGCGCGTCGATGATCTCCGCCCCGCGTTTTGCCACCCGCGGGATGTACTCGTCGGCGATCCAGGCCTCGTCATCGACCGCGTCCCAGGCGCTAGAGCCGTCGACCTTGGCGTTAACCAAGTCGGGGTACTGAGTCGGTGAGTGGTTCCCCCAGGCGGTCATGTTGGTAACCGCGGAGACCTGCTTGCTGAGCTTGTTGGCCAACTGGGAGATCGCCCGGTTGTGATCGAGCCGCATCATCGCGGTGAACCGCTCGCGAGGAACATCCGGCGCGTTCGACATCGCGATCAAGCAATTGGTGTTGGCCGGGTTGCCGACCACCAGCACCTTGACGTCGTCAGCCGCACCCGAGTTGATCGCTTCGCCCTGGGGCTTGAAGATGCCGCCGTTGGCCTCGAGTAGATCGGCCCGCTCCATGCCGGGCCCGCGCGGCCGGGCACCGACCAGGAGGCCGACGTTGCAACCATCGAAAGCCTGCTTCGGGTCGTCGCTGATGTCGATCTTGCGCAGCAGCGGGAAGGCGCAGTCATCGAGCTCCATCGCGGTTCCCTCGGCGGCTTTGACCGCCTGGGGGATCTCCAACAGGCTGAGCTCGACCGGCGTATCGGGGCCGAGCATCTGCCCGCTGGCGATGCGGAACAGGAGCGCGTAGCCAATCTGGCCGGCGGCGCCGGTGACGGTGACCTTAACGGGGGTGGTGCTCACTAAATCTCTCCTCGGAGTTGGGGGTTTGGAAGACGATTAAGACATCGCGCGCTGAAGGTTCTCGTCAATCGAGGCGAGGAACTCCTGCGTGGTCTGGTACGCCTGGCCGTCGCCCACCAGCAGCGCCAGGTCTTTCGTCATCTTCCCGCTTTCAACGGTCTCGACACAGACGCGCTCAAGCGCCTCCGCGAACTGCGAGACCTCGGGGGTTCCATCCATCCGGCCGCGGGCGGCGAGCCCGCGGGTCCAGGCAAAGATCGAAGCGATTGGGTTGGTTGAGGTCGGCTTGCCCTGCTGGTGCTGGCGGTAGTGGCGGGTGACGGTGCCGTGGGCCGCCTCGGCCTCGACCGTCTTCCCGTCGGCGCTCATCAGCACGCTGGTCATCAGCCCCAGCGAACCGAAGCCCTGGGCGACCGTGTCCGACTGGACATCGCCATCGTAGTTTTTGCAAGCCCACACGTAGCCGCCCTCCCACTTCAGGGCAGCGGCGACCATGTCGTCAATTAAGCGGTGTTCGTAGGTGAGGCCGGCAGCCTCGAAGTCGGCTTTGAACTCAGCCTCGTAGACCTCAGCGAAGAGATCCTTGAAGCGGCCGTCGTAGCGCTTGAGGATCGTGTTCTTCGTCGACATATAGACGGGGAAGCCGCGGTCGAGGCCGTAGCGCATCGAGGCGCGGGCGAACTCGCGGATCGAGGCGTCGAGGTTGTACATCGCCATCGTGATGCCGCCCCCGGGAAAGTCGTAGACGTCGAGCTCGATCGGCTCCGATCCGTCTTTCGGGGTGTAGGTAAGGGTCAGCTTCCCCTCTCCAGGCACGACCAGGTCGGTGGCGCGGTACTGGTCGCCGAAAGCGTGACGGCCGATCACGATCGGCTTCGTCCAGCCCGGCACCAGGCGCGGGATGTTCGAGATCACGATCGGCTCGCGGAAGATGACGCCACCGAGGATGTTGCGAATCGTCCCGTTCGGCGAGCGGTACATCTCCTTCAGGCCGAACTCGTCGACCCGGGCCTCGTCGGGGGTGATCGTCGCGCACTTGACGCCGACGCCATGGCGCTTGATCGCTTCCGCGGCTTCCACCGTGATCCGATCTTCGCTCGCGTCGCGGCTCTCGATCCCGAGGTCGTAGTACTCGAGCTCGAGATCGAGGTAGGGCAGGATCAGCTGCTCTTTGATGAACGACCAGATAATCCGGGTCATCTCGTCGCCGTCGAGCTCGACGACTGGCTTCTCGACCTTGATCTTCTGCATCGCGCGGCGATGCTATCCAGATGCGACAATCGGCGACGATGGCAACCGCAGAGCGCCCCAGCCTCGGCACCCACGCGGTGATTAACCAGCCGCCGCCGCTGGTCGATTACAACGTCTTCGAGGCCGACACCGTGCTGACCGAGGCTGTACAGCGCGAGGGGGCCGACTGGGACCGGGAGCGCATTACGGCAGTCGGCGAGTACGCCGGTAGCGAGCGGGCGCAGGAGCTCGGTCGACAGGCGAACGAGAACCCGCCGAAGCTGCGCACCCACGACCGCTTCGGCAACCGGATCGACCTGCCCGAGTTCCACCCCTCCTGGCACGAGCTGATGACCGCCGGGGTCGGCTTTGAGCTTCATTCCTCGCCTTGGAAGGACCCGCGGCCCGGCGCCCATGTCGCGCGCGGCGCCGCCTTCATGTGCATGTCGCAGGCCGAGGCCGGGATCGGCTGCCCGATCTCAATGACCTACTCGGTGATCCCAGCCCTGCGGACGCAGCCGGAGCTGGCCGCCGAGTGGGAGCCGCGTTTCCTCTCGGCGACCTACGACCCAACCAGCGCCCCGGTCGCCGGCAAGGCGGGGGCGCTGGCGGGGATGGGAATGACCGAGAAGCAGGGCGGGACCGACGTCCGCGCCAACACCACCGTCGCCCGCCCCGTCAACGGCGGCGGGCCCGGTGCCGAGTACGAGCTGACCGGCCACAAGTGGTTCATGTCGGCCCCCCAGTGCGACGCCTTCCTCGTCCTCGCCCAGGCCGACGGTGGTATCTCCTGCTTCCTCTTCCCGCGCTGGACGCCAGATGGCGAGCGCAACCGCTTCCGCCTGCAGCGGCTGAAGGACAAGCTCGGCAACCGCTCCAACGCTTCCAGCGAGATTGAGTTCGACTCGGCCTCCGCCTGGCTGGTCGGCGAGGAGGGCGCCGGGGTGCGGACGATCATCGAGATGGTCAACCACACCCGCCTCGACTGCGTCCTCGGCGGCGCCACCGGGATGCGGGCTGGAGTTGCCCAAGCTCTCCACCACGCTGCCCATCGCTCGGTCTTTGGCCGCGAGCTGAGCGAGCAGCCGCTGATGCGGAACGTTCTCGCCGACCTCGCGGTCGAGTCGGAGGCGGCGACGATCTCGGCGCTGCGCCTAGCCCGCGCCTACGACGAAGCGATCGCCGGCGACGAGGAGGCCGCGCAGCTGAAGCGGGTCTCCAACGCTGTCCTCAAGTACTGGATCTGCAAGCGGGCAGTGATGCACGCCGGCGAGGCGCTCGAGTGCCTCGGCGGCAACGGCTACGTCGAGGAGTCGGGGCTGCCGCGCCTCTTCCGCGAGAGCCCGCTCAACTCGATCTGGGAGGGCTCTGGCAACGTCCAGTGCCTCGACGTCTTGCGGGCGATGGTGAAGAGCCCGGCTTCCCTGGATGCCTACTTCGCCGAGGTCGAGGAGGGCGCCGTCGCCGAGCCGCGTCTGGCCGCCTATGCCTCCGCCCTACGCGAGGAGCTACCGGGCGACCTGGAGACGATCGAGGCCCGCGCCCGCCGCGTGGTCGAGAGGATGGCCCTCGCCCTGCAAGCGTCCCTCCTCGTCCGCTACGGCGACGAAGCAGTCGTCGACGCCTTCTGCGCCTCCCGCCTCGCCGGTGACTGGGGTCAGGCCTTCGGCACCCTGCCGGCCGGCACCGATTTCGGCCGCATCATCGAGCGGCACCAGCCTCAGGCATAGCGGCAAGCGCGGGAACGGCGCACGCCTTCCCCGTCGAGAAACCCTCGGGGGCAATGTCGAGGGCGACGTTGAGGCGGGCGCGGGTGTTCTCCCAGGCGATCATGTGGGCGAGCTCGAGGGCACCCTTGACGCCGAAGCGCTCGCGGACGCGCTCCATCAGCTCGTCGCTGACGACTCCGGGAGTCGTGGTCATACCGGTCGCCAGATCGATTACCAGCAGCTCGTCCTCGCTGAACAGCCCCGACTCGTGAGCTTGGGACAGGGCAAGGAGCTTCTCGTCGCTGAGCCCAGCCCGGCGCGCGAACTCCGAGCCAATGTCCATGCAGAACTCGCAGCCGACCATCGTCGCCGCCCGCAGGACCGCCAGCTCCATCAGCATCTTGGGCACCCGCTTGCCGCGCTCGACGGCGCGGTTGAAGCGCACGAAGTCGAACATCAGGCGCGGGTGCTGGGCAAAGATCCGCCCCGACTCCATGCGGCGGCCGTAGGAGACCTTCCCTCCGCGGACGACCAGCTCCGCAAACGCGCCCGTGCGCGGCTCGATCCTCGACATCTCGACACCTCCTGCCTGTGTGTTTGGGCTGCAAAGGTAGCCCGGATGTGGAATCTAGTTAAGGTCCATTTCGATGGAGAAAATGGGTACCACTTTTCCGGGTGCGCGAGAGCTCCTGCTGCCCGACTGGAACCCGTCGCGACCCCGCCGCTCGCAACTGGAGGGTGGCTTGAGGGCAGCAATCAGGGAGGGGCGACTGCGACCGGACACCCGCTTGCCATCGACGCGCGCCCTCGCGGTGGAGCTCGGCGTCTCGCGCCGACTGGTGGTTGACGCTTACGAGCAGCTGTCGGCCGAGGGCCACCTGGTCGCCCGCCGCGGTTCCGGGACGATGGTTGCGCCGCAACCGCCCGGCTCCCCCCAGCCGGCCCCGCCCCACCCCATCGAGCCCGGGCCGCAGGCGGGCGTCATCGACCTCTTCGCCGGCGCGCCGGAGCCGGCGCTGTTCCCCCGGCGCGCCTGGTCGCGAGCGCTGCGGCGAGCCGTCGAGACCGTTGCTGACAACCGCCTTTCGTACGGCGAGTTCGGCGGTGCCGAGGAGCTTCGTCTAGCCCTGGCCGAGCACCTGGGGCGGGTGCGAGGGGCGGCGGTCGAATCAAACCAGATCGTCGTCACCTCCGGCTACCAGCAGGGGCTGCGGATCTTCTGCCAACTGGTCCGCTCGCGCGGCGGCCGGCGTGTCGCGGTCGAGGACCCGGGCTACCCGGTGGCAGCCTGGACGATTGAGTCGGAGCAACTGGACGCGGTCCCGGTCCCGATCGACGACCGTGGCATCGACGTCGATGCGCTCGTCGCCGGCGACGTCGATGCGGCGGTCGTCACCCCCGCCCACTCGATGCCACTCGGGGTGGCACTCGCCCCCGAGCGGCGACGCGAGCTGGCAGCCTGGGCGCGGGAGCGAGGCGCCCTGGTGCTCGAGGACGACTACGACGCCGAGCTTCGCTACGACCGCGGCCCGACCGGTTGCCTACAAGGGCTCGCACCCGACGTGGTCGTCCTCGCCGGCTCGGTCTCGAAGACGCTGGCGCCGACCATGCGCATCGGCTGGCTCTGCCTGCCCGGTGACCGCGTCGCCGAGGCGATGGCGCTGCGCGCGGCCTTCGACGGCGGCGGCACCCGCTTCACGGAGGTCGCCTTCGCCGAGCTGCTCGCCTCCGGAGGCTTCGACCGCCACGTCCGCGCCTGCCGCCAGCGCTATCGCGCCAAGCGCTCGCTGCTACTCGACGCGGTCGCGGAATTGTTGCCGGAGGCCCGGCTGCGGGGGATCGCCGGCGGCCTCCACGCTCTGCTGGAGCTGCCGCCAGGAAGCGACGAGAGCGAGGTCATCGCCGAGACCGGCCGCCGTGGCGTCAAGGTCCAGGGACTGGGCGACTACACGCTCGGTCACCCCCGACCGCCAAGCCTGGTGATCGGCTACGGGCTGCCAAGCGACCGTGACCTGCGTCAAGCAGCCTCAGTAATCGCCGCAGCCGTGACCTGCTGCCGACGCTGATCGAGGAGGCGACGGATCCGCTCGACGACCTGCCGCGGTTCGCGTTCGAGACGCCGGCCGGTCACACGGGTCAGCTCGACGCCGGCCAGCTTCAAGTCCTCGTCGCGGCGGCGGTCCTGCTCGAACGACTCGTGGCCGCCGTGGGTCGCGTAGACGTCCAGTTCCACCGCGAATCGGAGTTCGGGCCAGTAGACGTCGAGCTCGTAACCGGCAACCACGAAGGCGGTGCTGGGCGACGGCAGCCCGGCCCGTTCGATCAGCGCCACGAGTTTCCGCTCGAGCTCCGAGCGGGTGAGGCGCGGTGGTTCGTAGATGTCGATCGCCCGCTCCAGGTGGAAGGCACCTCGGTGGCCTCGATTGCGGGCGAGGACCGAGCGGAAGTCGGCGAGATCGAAGGCGCGCAACTCCTCGGAGCGGCTGATGAGCCGGCGCAGACTTCGAAAGCGCACGACTGGCGCAAGGTCGAGTGCGGTGCGGGCGACGGAGGTGACGGGGATTCCCTGCTCCAGAGCACGGTCGGCGTCGATCAGCGTGCGCGAGTGATGAATGCGAACTGAACCGCGCCGCTTACGCGGGACCGGGCTCGTCACGTGAACCGGAACCGGTCTGGTGGCGATGAGACCGAGCAACCAACCGGCCGAGTAGTGACTCAGCAGCGCCCTCGGACCTGACGCCAGCACCGCGGCTAAACACCGTCCCTGCAGCGAGAGGTTCGTGTGCCCAACGGCGTAGACGCCCTGATGGAGCCGATGCAAACGCCCGGCCTCAGTCGCTCGTTGAACAGACCTGTGCGAGTAACCGAGCCACCGAAGCTGCCGGATGGAAACAACCCCATGCTGGCCATGGGCGAGGGCCGCCAGACCGTGGCCCCGCGGCAGAGTTTTTGTACCCATGAGGTTGAAAAGCTCTGCCGCGAGAGGGCTCTCTCCCCAGGTGAAGAGCTTTAGACGGACTACGCGGGGGTTTGTCCAGTCGTTGCGTCGCGCAGGGCTCTGCCGACCTGCTCGATCGTGATTACGCCGCTGAGGCGGCCTTCGGCGTCGACTGCCATCAGTGCCCCCAGACGGCGCAGGTTCTGGTTCGCGAGCAGGGAATCGAGCGGGGTGTCGTCGCGGACGAAGAGGCCGATGTCGTGATCGACCAGGTCGGAAACGTGGGAGCTGGCGCGTGAGATCTCCGGTACCTCGTCGGCACGGTCACGCTCGACCAAGCCGAGGAAGCGGTGGGCCGCATCGACGACCGGGAACCAGGGCCAGCGGTAGCGGAGGAAGTACTCGTCGAGGGCACGCTCGACGCTGAGGTCGCCGGGAATCGTGACCGGCTCGCGATCCATCACATCGGCCACCCGCAGGTCACCGATGCGACTGGTGAGCGCGGTCTGCATCGCGGCGCCGCGGGCGGAGCCGTTGATCACCATCCCAATCAGGGCCAACCAGACGCCGCCCAAGAGGTTGCCGTTGAAGGCCCAGAGGAGGCCAAGCCCGATGAAGCCATAGGCGAAGACGCGCCCGAGGTTGGCGGCAAAGCGGGTCGCCGAGTTGCGATTGCCGGATTTCCACCAAGCGATCGCGCGGGCGACACGGCCGCCGTCCATCGGGTAGGCGGGCAGCAGGTTGAAGACGAGGATCAGGAAGTTGATCGTCACCAGCCAGGCAACCAACACCAGCGGCCCGGAGACATCCGCCCCGGATTCGAGGATCGCCGCCTCGCGGAACCCGGTCCAGCCGTCGGCGATCACGCCCGCGGCCCCGAGGACGACGACGATTGCCGCCGTAACCGCCGGCCCCGCCAGCGCCACCTTCAGCTCGGTCCCCGGCGAGTCGGCTTCGCGGTCCATCTGCGCCATTCCGCCGAAGATCCAGAGCTGGATTCGGGAGATGCCGATCCCGTTGCGCATCGCCACCACCGCGTGGCCGAACTCGTGCAGAAGGATCGAGCCGAAGAAGCCGAAGGCGCTGAGCAAGGCGAGCAGAAACGGGGTGCTCCCGGATTCGTCCAGGATGTCTTCGAATCTGCCGGTCATCCAGAAGATGACCAGGAAGAGGGCGAGGAACCACGACCAGTCGACGCCGACCTTGATCCCGCGGAAATGGAAGAGGGTGATCGACCCACCACCGAGCATTGGTCCATGGTAAGCGGCTAGCGTCCCGCGCAGATGCCCGACGAAGCACATTGGCTGCGCGAGCGGCTCGAGGAACTGGAGCAGATCGAGCGACCCTCGGCTTCCGAGGGCGAGCGGCGGGCCGCCGAGTGGATCGTCGCGCAGCTGGGCGAGCTCGGCGCCGATGCTCGGATCGAGGCCGAGCCGGCCCACGGCACCTACTGGTGGCCGCTGGGGATCGGCGCTGCCCTCGGCGCCCTCGGCGCATTCGCGAGCCTGCGTGGACGGCGCTTGCTGGGGGCGCTGCTGGGGCTGATCGGAGCGGCCGGGATCGCCGATGACTTTCCGCCCGGGAAGCGGCGCCTGCGCCGCGTCCTTCCCAAACGCACCACCTACAACGTCGTTTGCGAACTCGGCGACCGCGAAGCGGAGCGGACGATCGTGATCAGCGCCCACCACGACGCCGCCCATTCCGGCCTCGTCTTCCATCCCGCCCTTCCCGCACTCGCCGACCGGCTGGGGCTGATCGAGCGCACCGACACCAGCCCGCCGCTGATGGCGCCGGTGGTCGGGGGGCCGGTGCTGGCGGCGCTCGGGGCCGTGACCGGCCGCAGGCTCCTGACCAAGCTCGGTCTCTTCCTCGGCCTCGGCAGCGTCGCGGCGATGGTCGACATCGGCCGCCGCAAGTCGGTCCCGGCAGCCAACGACAACGGCACCGCCGTCGTCGCCCTGCTCGCCCTCGCCCGCCACTTCCTCAACGACCCCCCGCGGGGGGTCCGCGTAATCCTCCTCTCGGCCGGCTCGGAGGAGTCCTTCAGCGAGGGAATGAAAGCCTTCGGCGAGCGCCACTTCGACGAGCTGCCGAGGGAGAGCACCTTCTTCCTCTGCCTGGAGACGCTCGGCGCGACCCACTTGCTGGCGCTGCATGGAGAGGGCTTCTTGAAGATGCGCGACTACCCGCCGCGCGCCCTTGCCTTCGTCGAAGGAGTGGCCGAAGAGCTCGACATCTGGCTCTTCCCCAACCTGCGCACCTACAACGGCACCGACGGCCTCGAGCCGCGAGTCGCCGGCTACGAGACCGTCTCGCTCTGCAGCTGCACCGACCAGAAGCAGCCGGGCCGCTACCACTGGCCCGACGACGTCGCCGCCAACGTCAACTTCGACACGGTGCAGCGAGCCATCTCTATCTCCGACGAGGCCACCCGTCGCTTAGGAAAGTGCTGGCTCTGAGTGACGAATTACAACGTGACGAATCCCGACTACGTCCTCGGGATTTCGCGGTATAGCATCCGCGCCCGTGCCATCCCATGACGTTCTCGTAATCGGGGCCGGGCTCGCCGGCCAGCGTGCCGCTCTCGCCGCCGCCGAGGAAGGCGTATCGGTGGGGATCATCAGCAAGGTCCACCCCGTTCGCTCCCACTCCAACGCCGCCCAGGGCGGGATCAACGCGGCGCTCAACCCCGGCGACTCCTGGGAGTCCCACGCCTTCGACACGATCAAGGGCTCCGACTACCTCGGCGACCAGGACGCGATCGAAATCATGACC
>DATDLJ010000080.1:0-28512 GCA_036519395.1 Solirubrobacterales bacterium
AGAGGGTCCGGTCGTCCTCCGCGGGAATGTTCGCGAAGCGGCGATATGCAATCTGGTTATTGCCCGCCATAGGCGGGCTCTACTTCAGGGAGCAGCCCCGAAGGGGCGCGACAAATTCCCGCGGGGGAGGACCGGACCCTCTCTACCGCAATGACCGGACCTCTACCGAGAACACTCACTCCCGAGGCTTATGATCGACACATGCCCGCCACCGCCACTTTCGAGGACCGCATCTCCGCTTGGGAGGAGGAGTTCCTCGCCCCGCAGGCGCAGCGGTCGTATCCGGCGCAGCGGCGGCGAGAGGAGACGGACAGTCCTCTGCGGACGCCTTTCCAGCGGGATCGCGACCGGATCGTTCACTCGAAGTCCTTCCGCCGACTGAAGCACAAGACCCAGGTATTTGTCGCCCCCGAGGGGGACCACTACCGGACCCGCCTGACCCACACGCTCGAGGCTTGTGGAATCGCCCGCACCGTCGCTCGCGCCCTCGGCCTCAATGAGGATCTGACCGAGGCGATCGGGCTCGGCCACGACCTCGGTCACCCGCCCTTTGGCCACGCCGGCGAGGAGGCGCTCGACGAAGCCCTGCGTAACCACGGCGGTCCCGGCTTCCGTCACAACGAGCACTCCCTGCGGGTGATCGACGTACTCGAGCGCGATGGCCAGGGTCTCAACCTGACCGAGCAAGTCCGCGACGGCATCCTCAACCACACCGGCTCGCGCCGTCCAGCAACCCTGGAGGGCCAAATTGTCAGGCTGGTCGACCGGGTCGCCTACATCAACCATGACATCGACGATGCGCTGCGGGCGGGCATTCTTGCGCCGCAGGATCTACCGGCGGAGGAGATCGAGCTGCTCGGCCCAACCGGTTCGCAGCGGATCGACACCCTGGTCCAGGACATCGTCGCCCACTCGGCAGGAGCGGAGGAGATCAGCCAGGGGCGTGAGGTGGGCCAGGCGATGCTGCGCCTGCGCAAGTTCATGTTCGACCGCGTCTATCTGGGCCCCGAGGCGCGTCGCGAGCACGCCCGCGTCGAGCGCACCATGCACGGCCTCTTCGACCACTACGTCCAGTATCCCGGCGGGATCCCCTCCCCGGATCCGGGGGCGAGCGATCAACAACGCGTCACTGACTACATCGCCGGCATGACCGATCGCTTTTGCATCGCCAAGTTCACCGAGCTGACGATTCCGGAAGAGTCGCGGTTCTGATGGCGCTGATCTCGCCTGACAGCGTCGACCGGGTGAAGCAGGCGGCTGACATCGTCGAGGTCATCTCCGCCCATACCGATCTGCGTCGGCAGGGCGCCCGCTACGTCGGCCTCTGTCCCTTCCACGACGAGCGCACGCCCTCGTTCTCGGTTGAGCCCCAGGAAAAGCTCTACCACTGCTTTGGCTGCGGGGTCGGCGGCGACGTGATCAAGTTCGTCGAGGAGAAAGAGGGGCTTGGGTTTGCCGAGGCGGTCGAGCTACTGGCTGACCGCTACGGGGTCGAGCTCGAGCGCGAGCAGGAGGACCCTCAGGCCGAAGCCCGCCGCCAGCGCCGGCGCCGACTCGAGGAGCTGCTCGACCGCGCGGCCTCCTTTTACGCCAACTACCTCTGGGAGTCGAAAGAGGCGGAGAAGGCCCGCCAGTACTTGGCCGGCCGCGGTTTGCGCGAGGAGGTGCTGCGCGCATTTGGGGTCGGCTACGCCCCCAGCGCCTGGGACAAGCTGCTGGTCAGCGGACAGCGGGCTGGGTTCAGCGTTGAGGAGCTGCGCGGGGTAGGCCTAGTCCAGCGCGGCCGCAGCGGCGGTGAGTACGACCGCTTCCGCGAGCGAATCATGTTCCCGATCCGCGATCGTCGCGGCCGTGTGCTCGGGTTCGGCGGACGGGCAATGCGCCCCGATCAAGGCGCCAAGTACGTCAACACCGCCGAGACCGACTTCTTCCACAAGAGCCAGATCCTCTACGGGGTCGACCTGGCCAAGGCCTCGATCGCCAAGGCTGGGCGCGCGGTCGTCGTCGAGGGATACACCGACGTGATCGCCCTTCATCAGGCCGGGATCGAGGAGGCGGTGGGAGTGATGGGCACCGCGATCACCGGCGAGCAAGTCGCGGCGCTCTCGGGGATGGTCGATGAGGTCGTGCTCGCGCTCGATGCCGATTCGGCTGGCCAAGAGGCGATGTTGCGAGCCCAGAGCGTCGCCGCCGGGCGACGGATGCGGCTGCGGGTGGCGGCGATGCCGGCGGGCGAGGACCCGGCGGAGATGATGGTCGAGGCAGAGGGTTCCAAGCGTTTCCGCCAGTTGATGGAGGGAGCGGAGGAGCTGACCGCGTTTCAGGTCGGTCTCGTCCTCGGTCGCACCGATGCCGGCTCGCCGGTGGAGCGGGACCGGGCGCTGGCCGAGGTGGCGCCGGTTCTGGCGGGGATGGGGGAGACCGCCAGCCGCGACGACCTTGTTCGCCGCGTCGCCGAGCAGCTCGACTTTGACCCGGCGATGGTGATGGGCCGGGTGGTCGCCGCGACCCCGGCCAGCGGCGGGCGCGATTCGGCGCCGCCGGACCAGCGCCGACCTCAGCCGCAACGGGCGCAGCCGCCGGCGGAGCTGACCTCGCGCGAGCGGCGCGAGCGGGCGCTGTTGGCGATGTGCATCGCGGTCCCCGGGGAGGGGAAGGACTATCTCGCCCGGCTGACCGACGCCCATCTTTCGGCGAGCGGGTTGCGCGCCGCCGCTTGGCTCCGAGAGCACCCGCAGGATCCCGCCGCCAACCTGCCGCACGACGATGCCGAGCTGTCTGGGCTGATCACCGAACTGGCGATCATGTCGCGCGAGGAGCCGGCCTCCGGGGAGGCGATGGAGCTGAACTTCCTGCTCCTCGAGCAGCGGCGCCTCGAGGGCGAGATTGCCGCCGCGGGGGAGCGCGGCGACTACGAGCGCCGCGCCACCCTCAGTCGCGAGCGGGCGGCGCTGGTCCAGCGGATCGCCCACGCCGAGCGGGTCGAGAGCTGAGTCGGTAAATTCCGAGCGGTCCGGCAATGCCCGGGCCCGGTCCGGGGTAGCTCAATCGGCAGAGCATTCGACTGTTAATCGAAGGGTTGTGGGTTCGAGTCCCACCCCCGGAGTCTCGCTAGGCGGGACGCCGTTCCATCGCAAGGCGCTCGACTAGCTCCGCGCCCCGAACAGCGCCATCGTTCTCCCGTCCCCAGGTGGCGATTGCCTCGGCTTTGGCGGTGAACTGCGGCTCGTGCAGTAGATGCCGAGCGGCCCAGCGCAGCGGTGCCGGCTGACAGAGGCGCCAGGGCAGGGAGAGGCCAGCCCCAGCCCAGTCGACCCGCATCGCCGTCTCGCTCATGTCGCCGATAATCGGGCAGATGAGGACCGGGGTGCCGGCGCCGAGGGCGCGAGCGACGGTGCCATGGCCGCCGTGGGAGATCACCAGTGAGGCGGCCGGCATCAGCTGGCTGTAGCTGAGCCATTCGACCAGGATCGCGTTGGCGGGAACCGCGATTGGCTGCTGCGGCGCCACCCGGTTGGTCGTCGCCACCACCCGCACCGGCTCCTCAGCCAGCGCCGCCAGCGCCGTCCGCACCAGGTGGTTGTCGGAGTCGTGGGCGGTACTGGGGGCAACGAGCACGAGTGGGTCGTCCCCGGGCGGCAGCTCGATCTCAGGATGCGGCACCTCGAAGGTCATCGGCCCGGTGATCTCGATGCCGGTTGGCCAGGGTCGCGGGTACTCGAGCTGTGGGTAGGTAGCGACCAGCGCCAGGTCGGGACTGATCCCGCCGTGGAAGCGGTCGATCGGGGGGAGGTCGAGGCGGGAGCGCTGGATGTTGAGGTCCCGCCGGCCCTGCTCCAGGCCAACCTTGAGGGCGCGGTCGTGCCCGAAGCTCCAGAGCCTGCGCCCGAGGCCGGTCCGGGGCGGTCGCAGCCCGATTGCGAAGAAAGGAAGCCCGGGCTCGACGACGGGATAGATGTGTGGGATGAGGGTCGCCAGCGGGATCCCGACACGCTCGGCGGCAAGGGTTGGGGCGAGGGTCAAGATGTCACTGACGACGACATCGGGGCGGAAGTTCTCCAGTAGGGGCAGCAGGGCCAGCGCCGCCTCCGCTGCGTGTTGCCCTCCCTCGGAGTTGGGGTCGGGGGGCGGAAACATCCGGTATTCCTCGGCCGCGGCAAAGCCAAGGCCCTCGCCCTCGACCGCCGCTCGCCGCTCCTCCCAGGTCTCGATGACGACCTCGTGGCCGCGCTCGGCCAGGGCCTTGCCCAGCGCGATCGCGGGAAAAACGTGCCCGGCGTCGCCAAAGGCGGCGACAAGGATTTTCAGGCGCTCGCCGGCGCCCGCGGCGGGCTCAGGGGGTGTCAAGTCCCTCGCCGGGACGGGTGAAGACAACCTCCGGCACGTGGCAGTTGCGCGAGGTGTGGAGGAGGAAACGAACCGCCTCGCCAAGGTCCTGCGGTCGGATCATCTCCTCCGGCGGGATCTGGCCCTGGACGAACTCGGTCATCGGCGTCTCGACGAAGCCCGGCGCCAGCGCCGTGCACTGGATCCCGGCGCTGCCGGTCTCGCGGTGGGTCGACTGGGTGAAGTTGATCACCGCCGCCTTGGTCGCGGCGTAGATTGAGAGCCAGGCCTGCCCGCCCTTGCCGGCGATCGAGGCGGTGTTGACGATCAGCGCCTTGCCGTGCTCGGCGCCAGCCTCGCGCAGCATCGGCAGTCCCTCGCGGGTGCCAAGGATCAGCGCGCGCAGGTTGACCGCCAGCTGCATGTCCAAATGCTTGGTTTGGATCTCCTCCATCGGCGACCCGATCCCGACCCCGGCGTTGTTGACGAGGGCGTCCAGACGCCCGTACTTCTGCCGGTGGGCAGCGAAGATGGCGACAACGTGGTCCTCCTCGGCCATGTTGGCGGGGATCGCCTCGACCTCGAAGCCCTCGCCGCGCAACTCCTCGGCGGCCTGTTCGAGCTTCTCCGGACGGCGGGCGGCCACGGTCAGGGCGTAGCCCTCTTCGCCGAGCGTCCGCGCGATCGCGAGGCCGATCCCGCTCGAAGCCCCAGTCACCAGTGCAGCTCGCTCCGCCATCTCCAACCTCCTACTCGTCGAGAACCCAGGGCACCCTATCTCGCCATAACATGCCGCCGATGCGCGCCCCCCGCCTCGCCCTAGCGCTGCTCGGCCTGCTCGCGATCGGGGGCCTGCTCGGGGCCTGCGGTAGCGATTCGGGAAGCGAGGATTCGACGGCGACCGCCGCCGCGAACGCGAAGAGCCGCCCGGCGCCGCCGAAGTCGGCCTTCCCCAGCGCCGACGGAAGGACCCTGCGGCAGGTGCTGAAGGCCGCGGATGCCCCGTCCCCGCTGGTCGTCGAGCCCGCGGCGGAAGTCTTCTACCCAGGCTTCAACCGCTACCCCTTCGGTGTCTTCGACCGCGAGCACGGTCAGGTCTCCGACGCCGAAGTCGCCTTCTACTTCTCCAAGGTGCCGACGCCAAGGCCGCAGCGGAAATCGAAGTCCGGCAACCGGGGCCAGGACGCCAAAGCCGAAGAGCAGGCGCTCGACCGACCGGCGATGGGTCCGTTCCCCGCCTCGATCGAAAGCCTGGCGACGAAGCCGGCTTTTCGCGCTCAGTCGACCAGCGAAGACCCCGATGCGGCGAGCGTCGTCTACGCAACCAAGCTCAACTTCCCCGCCGCGGGCAAATGGCGAGTTGCCGCGATCATCAGGGAAGACGGCGAACTGAAGGGAACCCCGCTGCCGAGCGTCGTGGTTGGTGAATTCGAACGGGTCCCACGACCGGGCCAGCCGGCGCCGAAGATCCATACGCCGACCGCGCAGGACGTCGGAGGGGACCTGTCGAAGATCACGACGCGCACCCCCCCGGACAGCCAGAACAAGGTGGATTACGCGGACACGCTGGGCAAAGAACCGATCGTGCTCTTGTTTGCGACCCCCGAGTTCTGCCAGAGTCGGGTTTGCGGCCCAGTCGTTGACGTGGCCGAGCAGGCGAAACAGGAACTTGGAGACAAGGCAGCCTTCATCCACATGGAGATCTACAACGAGAACGACCCGGCCAAGGGAGTGCGGCCTCAGGTGCGGGCCTTTCACCTCCCGACGGAGCCGTACCTGTTTACGATCGACCGCGAAGGGACTGTCCGCGCCGCGGTAGAGGGACCCTTCGGCCTCAAGCTGATGCACGAATCAATCGATAAAGCGATCGTCAATGAATGAGAAAGCCGTCACCGACGAGGAGCTCCTGCAGTCGTTTGCCGAGGAGGCGAAGCGGCGCTGCGACGTGATCGCCGCCGGCCTCGCCACCGCCACCACCGACTTCGAGACGATGCGCGCTGAAGCCCACGCCCTCAAGGGCACGGCCAGCGTCGTCGGCCTCCGCCGCCTGGCCGAGCTGGCAGGCCTGATGGAGTCCGACCTTGCCGAAGCGAAAAAGACCGGCACGATCCGCGGCGGCCGCGACCACCAGATCGCCGACGCCGCCAAGGCCCTGGCCGAGGGCGCTGCTGCCGCCGCCAAGGGCGAAGAAGAGCCCCCCGACGTCGGCCGCTCGCTGGCCCAGCTCTTCAGCGCTTAAGCCCGATAGCCGCGCTACGCTCGCCGCCTGGGGCGGTAGCTCAGTTGGTTAGAGCACGGGACTCATAATCCCTTGGTCGCTGGTTCGAGTCCAGCCCGCCCCATCGGTAGGAGACGTGGCTTACTTCATCAATCTCTACACGGAGGAGACCTGGCGCGAGAGCCGGGAGAACGCCCGTTGGCAGGTGTCGGGCCACACCGAGCGGTTGCGCAACCGCGATCGCATCGAAGAGGGGGACGTTTTGCTCTGCTGGGTGACGAAGGTCTCCGCCTTCGTCGGGGCAATGCGGGTAACCGGCCCAGCGGTTGAGGTTGGCCCGGAGGGTGAGCGGATCTGGAGAAAGAAGCTCTTCCCTGTTCGCTTTCCGGTCGAGCTTCTCGTCAGGGTTCCCGTCGAAGAGGGAGTGAGCCTGCCCAGCATTCGCGAGCATTCCCAGGACCCTTCTTACTGGCGCTGGATCTTTCGTAACTCTGGAAATCGGATCCCCGACCCAGATGCCGAGTGGATCCTCTCCTCATTGCGAGAGCGCCCGCAGCTTGTGCCGCTCGACCCAGAGCCCGTGGCAAGCCGCCCCCAGGAGGAGGCTGAGAGCCGCCGCGATACTGGTCACGGTCGCGTCCAGCTGCAGCTTGCCTTGTTGGCCAAGAACGCGGGCCTCGACATTTGGATCGCTCGTAACGACCGCAGTCGGCAGGTGGATGGCTACCGGCTGGGAGACCTATCGGTGGAGAGCTTGCCAGATGGGTTGCCGGCTGACGCTCGCAACACGATCGAACTGATTGACGTGGTCTGGCTGAAACGCAACCGCTACGTCGCCGCCTTCGAGGTCGAGGCGTCGACGCCGGTCTTCACTGGTTTGCAGCGAATGGGGGACCTAATGGCGGCAATTCCAAATATGAAGATCCCTCTATTCGTCGCTGCGCCAGAATCGAAGCGCGAAAAAGTTTTCAGTGAGATCACGCGACCCCTGTTTCGGTTTGGTCTGGATCCTCCCTTGGAGGAGACCTGCCGCTACATACCCTTCGAGGTCCTCACCGAGGCTTTCGAGAAATACGGCGGTAGCACGAGCATCGACGCGGAGCGCCTCGTTGACGAGCTCTCCGAGTCAGCCCAATAGCGACCGGCTTCAGATAGGTGTCGGTGCCTAGCCGTTGCCGGTCCACCAATCACGAAAGCGACGCAAGCGGCTGTAGGCAATACGGAAGGCGACCCCGATCAAGCCGATATAGCCGATCAGGGCGAGGACCGTACCCAGCGTGTTCTGGTTGTCGCCAGAGGGTCCCTCGCTGCCGTAGATGGTGGTGATCAGTGCACCGCAGATGAGGATGAGGAGGAAGATCAGTATCCACCTGCGATTCGAAACTCGTTGCAGAGAGGCGGCGAGATTGGATCTGACCCCCCTTAGCCACCATTCCTGCCACGGCCTCGGCAGCCAGGCGACGTAAGCCGGGACCGGGTTCGGCTCGGTGACGTAATTGTCGTCCGCAACCGGCTCGTAGGAGGGTTCTTCGACGGGTTCGACATATGGATCCTCGAGCGGGACCGGGTCGGGTTGGGCAACCGGCTCGGGCAGGGACTCGATCACCTCGAAGAGGCGGGCATCCGCACCGCGCAGGAACAGCACCGGGGTGCCGAACTCGATGTCGTTGCCGGCGGCGAAGATCGAGCGGCGAGCTTGGGCGAGAGCCGCGTCGACCGGGAAGCCCTGTGCCAGCGATGAGTAGAGCCTGGAGCCGAAGGCGATCGCGGCCTCGTCGGTGATCTCGAACTGCATGCCGATCACAGCGGGGATTCCATATTGGACGAAGCTGGAGGCGACGCCCGAGAACGGATCCAAATGGGAGCTGCGAGCCCCTTCGCACGAGTTCAGGACCGCGAGGCGCAAGCCACGCTCGTCTTGCAGCAGCAGCCCCAGTTCCTCTCCGGATACCTCGTGCGGCTCGCCCTGCTCGTCTTCGAGCAGGAGGATGCCGCCGGCGGTTTGCTGGTCGTAGGCGCCGTGGCCGATGTAGTGGAAGACATTGACCTCGCGGCGCTGGCTCAACGTCTCGTCGAGCTCCCGCAGGGTGCCGCTCTCCAGCCACTCGACATTGACTGCGCCTTGTTCGCAGAGCGGCTCCAGGGCGCTGCTTAGCTTCTCTTTCTCGCGCTCGACGTCGAGGGTTCCGAAACCCCGGGGGGCGCTGATCATCCCGAGGACGTTGAGCGGCAGGTCAAGGGAGAAAGGGGGAGGGACTTCGCCGAGGTCGAGCGAGCGGACGACCGGGCTGTAGATCGATTGGGCGAGGAAGCGGGGGCGCTCGTAGAGGAACTCCCAGGGAATGTCCATCAGCTCCGGCGCATCGGTTAAGCAGAGCGTCAGCCGCAGCCCCTTGTGTGACTTCTCAGCGACGGCTCGGGCGGAGCGGAAGACGTCGCGTACGTCACCGATCATCAGCGCCTCAAACAAGCCCTCTCCGAACTTCTTTGCCTCCTCCATCTGGGTCGACCGATAGCTCCGCACCGGGAGGCGCTGACGACCAACCCGGAGGACAAAGTTGTCGACTTCGGTCTCGTTGAACGGCAGCAAGAAGCTGCCTGAGGCGGCGGAACCATCTGAGGCTGAAGCGATGGTCTGGTAGCGCTGTCCTTCGCCGGGTTGGATGCGAATGGTCAGCTCGTCGTAGGTGGGTGCGTGATCGGCCATTTTCTTGGGATGACCTGATTAAAGTCGGGCGTTCGGCGGGATTCTGAAGTTTTGGTTCCCTCAGCTTGAGCCCATGTAACGCGGGGCCGAGAGATATCGCGCCACCGCCTGCGCCCTGTTCGCTACCCCAAGCGCCCGCAGGATCTTGCGGACGTGCCATTTGACGGTGCTCTCGGTGAGGTAGAGACGGGAGGCGATCTCGGCGTTGCTAAGGCCTTCGGCGACGAGGGCGAGGATCTCCATCTGGCGGCGGCTGAGCAGTTTGGTCAGATCGCCTTCACGGGAGCGGTCGGCGAAGCTGTGGAGCTCGGCGGCGCGGCGGCCGAGGTCGCTGGCGGTCTGGTGCAGGACCTCGGCGGCGGCCCGCAGCTCGGTCACATCCTGGACCGTGCCGGTGAGGCGCAGGGGATTGCCCTCGGTATCGGCGGTCAACTCGGCGCGGCTGTGGATACGGCGGACGCGCCCATCGGGCCGGATGATCCGGTACTCGAAGTCAACCGGGGTGCCGGTTTCCACGGCCTGACTGATCTCGCGTTCGACCAGGTCGCGGTCTCCGGGGTGGATGTGCCTCGTGTTGCTCGGGTCGTAGCGGCCATCGAAGTCCTCGGCCGTGATGCCGTAGATGGCAAAGAGCCCTTCCGAGCAGGTCAGTTGTTCCTTGGGGATGTCCCACTCCCAGCTGCCCAAGCGGGCGATTCGCTCGGCCTCGGCGAGCCGGGTTCGACTGTGCTCGACCTCTTTTTCGATTCGCCGTCTCTCGGTGATGTCGATAACCAGGACGAAGAAACCGCGGACCTCGTTTTCGACGACGTCCGGCGCGTAGGAGGCCTGGGTGTAGCGAAGCTCGCCCGAGGGCGTGCGGATCTCCCGGTCGAATAGCTGTTTTTGGCCTGCAAGCGCGCCTTCGATATGGGGAAGGCTCACCTCATAGAGATGCTCTCCGAGCAGATCGCGGAGATGGGTCCCGCGTAGTTCCTCGGGGGATTTCCCAAAGAACTCGATGTAAGCGGCGTTGGCAAGCCGATTTTTGAGGTCGCGGTCCCAGTAGCTGAACATCGCTGGAAACGCATCCAGCATCGTTTGGATCCCAGCGAGGGAATCTGCAACCTGTTGAGATTGCTCCGTTTTCCCATGCGAAGCCATCTATCCCAGGATGATGCACTAGTCGCAGGGCGGGTTCAACCCCTCTATAGGAGGGTGCCTGGAGGTCTACTCTGTCCTTGGTGTTCGATCACGGTGAAGACTCGGCGTCTCGCCCCTTTCGTCGCCGGTCAGCTTTACGTCCGAGCACCTACCCCGCCGAGGCTAAGGAGGCCGCGGTTGGCTGCTGAACCCCTGCCAGTAGCTAACCGCGCCGCCTCGGAGTCCTTGCTGCGAGCGGTAGAAAGGTTGCTCGACGCTCGCGGGAAGGTAGGCTGCGGCAATGACCAACGGGGCCCCGCCAGAGCGGCCAAACGACGCCGGGCTCGCGGCTTTTTCCGTGCTCAGCGACGAGCCGGAGGCGGTAACGATGTTGAATCTGCTCGAGTTCTCGCCCGCCGGCGGTCGTGAGCGCTACGCGGAATACGGCGCGGCGGTAGCGCCGCTGCTGGAGAAAGCGGGAGCGCGAGTTGTCTTTGCGGGGGAGGCCGGCCTCGCCCTGCTCGGTGACACCTCCTGGGACATGGTCCTCCTCGTCCAGTACCCGACTCGCGGGGCGTTTCTGGAGATGATCGGGTCCGATGAGTACCAGGCGATTGCCCACCTGCGCACCGAGGCGTTGGTTCGCGGTGAGCTGCATCCGGTTACTGGGGTTGAGGTACCGGTCTGACTGGCATTTAGGAGTCCTACCCGTCAGACTCCCTCCGTACCAATGAGGAACTCTTGAGCGATGACGGAGATTGACGTAGACCTGACGGCGCTGCTTCCCTCGGACCTCCCGGATGGAAGGGAGGTTGTCGAGGAAGGGCGGGCGATGGCGCAGGGGCTGGAGCGCGGGCGCTCCCTCTACTGCGAGGAGAAGGGTGTCGGCTCTGAGCGGGAGTGGCGTGAACGGGCGCGGCAGGAGGGAATCCCCTGCACCTGCATGAACATCGGTCTCGCGACTTGGGCGGACACGCGTGAGGCGCTGGGCCTGATCTACGAGGACGCGCTCTCGCGTGGGGTGCGTCCGCCCGACCGCTTCAACCTGATCGCCGAGCGCCGCATGGGCCTGCCGAAAGACAAGCGCGCAGAGGCGGCGCAGGAAACCGGTCCGGTAATGATGACCGAGCAGGACTGGTGGGAGTTGGCGCACACGGTGCCGATCGAGCCGGAGGCCGCTGACAACACGATCGGCGGGCCCGGGTCGGTCGAAAACGCGATCGACGCACTGCGGGCGGGGATCACCACGATCGGAGTGCTCTCGCAGTACTCCTGGCGCTGGCCCTACTGGGATGACGACGTTGGCCAGACGGTGGTGACGCTGCAGGCGGCCGGTCTTCTCGCCGCCTTCAAAGACGAGGGAGTGGTCTTCGACTCCTATCTCGAGGACGGCTACCCCGGGGTCTTCCACGACTACGCCAACTACATCGGCTGGGCGATGGTCGAGCGCTACATCAGCGAAGAGCTGATCGGTGCCGCCTACTCGCCTTCCTGGGGAGGCCTGACCCAGAACCCGGTGATCAAGTCGGCGGTGACCCTCGCCCTTTACGAGGTCAACCCGGACCGGGTGCCGCTCTCCTACACGCAGGGCGACACGATCGGCAACACCGCGGACTTCGACGCCAATATGGCGGTGCTCAACACTGATGTTCTCTTCACGAAGATGGTCGACCTTCGCTACCGCCTCGGCTCAGCGCCGATCGCCGTTCCGGTCACCGAGACCGAGCGGATCCCGACCTGGCAGGAGGTGGCGACGGTGCAGACGATCAGTCGCCGACTCGAGGACTACCTACCGATGGTCGAGCCGGTTGTCGACTGGGCGCGGATCGAGGCGATGCGCGACGAGTTGGTGCGCGGCGGCAAGGCCTTTTTCAGCGCCGCGATGAAAGGGCTGACGAGCGCGGGGATCGACGTCCGCGATCCGGCGCAGCTGCTGCTGGTGCTGAAACGGCTTGGCTCGACCCGCTGCGAGCAGCTCTTCGGGGCCGGCGAACCGGACCCTGAGTTCCCTCGCGGCCGTCGCCCCGTCCTCGAAACCGACCTGGTCAAGAGCACGATGAAAGAGCGTGATCGCCTGCTGCTGCAGTTACGCGAACGTGGCGAAGAGGGGGCGATCCGGGGAATGAAGGTGCTTGTTACCTCCACCGATGTGCACGAGTTCGCCGAGTACCTCCTCACCTCGGCCCTTGCCGCGGCCGGCACCGAGGTGATCGACTTCGGTATCAACCGCGACCCCGAGGACATCGTTAAAGCGGTGGTGGAGACGGACGCCGACGCCATCGTCATCACCACCCACAACGGCGTGGCTCGCACTTTCGGGCAGCATCTGATCAAGGAGCTTGGGGTCGCTGGGGTTGGCGAAATCCCGATCTTCATGGGCGGCGTCCTCAACGAAGACATCGATGGCTCCGATATCCCGATCGACGTCAGCGCCGATCTCAATGCAACCGGGATCGAAACGCCTGGAACCATCGACCGGCTGATCGAGGCCCTGATCGCCCGCCGCGCCGGCGGCGTCCTCGCCTGAGCCGCCGGTGGGCGTCGTCGCTCTCGCCGACTTCGGCAGCACCTACACCAAGGTCCGCCTGGTCGATCCCGACCAAGGTGAGTTACTGGCCCGGGCGGAGGCGCCGACGACGATTGGCAGCGACCTGATGGAGGGCTATGCGGCCGCGCTTGCAGCCGCCAGAGGCTCTCTCGGCCCCGAGATCACGTTCGACGAGCAGATGGCCGTTTCCAGCGCCGGGGGTGGCTTGCGGGTGGCGGCGGTCGGCCTGGTCGCTGACCTCACTGCCGCTGCGGCCCGGCAGGCGGCCCTCAACGCCGGCGCCCGAGTGGAAGTCGTGTTGGCGGGGGCGCTCGCAGATCAGCATCTGGATGAACTGCGGGCATCGCGGCCGGAGATCGTTCTCTTCGCCGGCGGAACCGACGGCGGTCAGGCCGAGCGGGTCCTGGAGAATGCTCGCCGCTTGGCTGCTCGCCACCTCGGCGGCAACGCCGTTGTCGCTTGCAACGCGGCAATTGCGGAGGAGGTGGCGGCCACTTTGCGAGATGCCGGTACTCGGGTCGCGATCGCCGCCAACGTGATGCCGGAGCTGGGGCGGCTCGAGATCGATTCCGCCAGGGCGGAGATCCTCCGCCTCTTCCTCGAGCACGTGATCGGTGGCAAGGGGTTAAGCGTCAGCCCTGAGTTCGCGCGGATGGTGAGGTTGCCGACGCCCGAGGCGGTGCTGGAGGCGACCCGCCTGCTCGGCGACGCGGTCGTGATCGACGTTGGCGGGGCGACGACCGACGTTCACTCCACCCGCTCGAGCGAGACGGCGATGCCCGGGGTCGAGGACCCTCTGTTGCCGCCGCCGGCGACGCTGCGCACGGTTGAGGGGGACCTTGGGTTGCGGGCGGGCGCGCCTGGGGTTTTGGCCGCCGATAGTCGCTGGCTCGAAGCGCAGGAGGGGGTTGAGGGGGTGGCAATTCGACAAGCTGTCTCGAAACGAGCTGAGTATCCAGACTGGATTCCAGAGGGGGCGGAAGAGCTGCGGCTCGATGCCCTGCTCGCCGCTGGCTGCGCCACCCACGCCCTCGCCCGTCACAGCGGCACGATGCTTCTGGCGCGGGCCGAGTCGGGCTCGCCAACCCTGAAACGGGAAGGGGCGGATCTTCGAGAGGTCAAGCTGGTTTTGGGTACGGGAGGGGTGTTTGCCCACCGTGAGGACGGGAAGGCGATCCTCCGCGAGGCCCTGAAACGAAAGCCACCGCGTTCGCTGGTGCCCGATGACCCGGCGCTTGCGATCGACCACGGCTACGTTCTTGCGGCCGCCGGACTGTTGGCCACCGAGGATCGCGACGGCGCGAAACGGTTGCTGGACCGCGAGCTGCTCGACGGCATCAACTAGACGACCTGACCAGTGCGAGGCCGAAATGCGGCCGCTGTGCGTCGGCCCGATCCCCCATGATCTCTGGGGAGAAGCGATGTTTAAGCGCCGTCAAAAGAGCGAGATCACGCGCATTTTCTACGCGGGCGACGTGCATGGATCACGGGTCTGCTGGAAGAAGTTCATCAACGCTGCCGCCCACTACCCGGCTGATGCCCTGGTGATGGGCGGGGACCTAACCGGTAAGGCGCTGGTGCCGATCGTGCGCGAAGGCGATGGGTCCTACCGGGCGGTGGTGATTGGTGAGGAGCGGGCCGCCCGCACGGCCGAAGAGCTCGATCGGTTGCAGCGGGCGATCTCGACCAACGGCATGTACCCGTTAATCGTCGATCGCGAGGAGGCCGAGGTCTTGGCTGCCGATGCAAAGCATCGCGAGGAGGCTTTCGAGCGGGTGATCCTCGACGAGCTGCGGCTCTGGGTCGAGTTTGCCGATCAGCGCTTGGCCGCTGGCGATGCCCGGGCCTACGTGATCCCCGGCAACGACGATCCCTGGTCGGTCGACGCCGTGCTGGCGAGCGGAACGAGCGTCGTCGCCTGCGATGAGACGGTGGAGCTCATCGGTCCGCACGAGCTTGCCTCCTTCGGTTACTCCAATCGCACCCCTTGGCAGACGCCGCGCGAGCTGGACGAGGAGGAGATCTACTCGCGGTTGAAGCGGTTGGTGGATCAGCTAGAAGAGCCGCGGCGGGCGATCCTCAACATTCATGTGCCGCCGTACGAGAGCAGCCTCGACACCGCTTTTGAGGTGGACGAGGAACTGCGGTACGTGCTGAAGGGCGGCCGACCGCACGAGATTCCGACCGGGAGCCAAGCGGTGCGCCAGATCATTGAAGAGACGCAACCGCTGCTCAGTCTTCACGGTCACATCCATGAGAGCAAGGGAGTAACGCGGATTGGTCGAACGGTGGCGATTAATCCCGGCTCCGACTACGGTAGCGGTCACCTGGATGGGTGTTTGGTCCACTTGGGACCCGAACGTGTAATTAACCAGTACTTGGTTTCGGGATAGCAGTTCTATAAAGGGGAGAGGGGAGACGTATGGCTGATTCTGGGGAGGGTCGAGTGGCTGCAGGCGCGCCACGCGCCAACTACGCGCGCAAGGCGACGGGCTTAGTCCGTGAAGTCTCGCCGTTCTCGACCTTCGTCTTCAACATGGCGGGGCAGCCGACCGCGGTCTTCCTGGCGATCTCGGTCTTCTTCCTGCTCGGGGCCTTTCCCGGCGGCTCGATCTGGCTTGGCTTGGCGATGGCCCTGGTGGTGGCGATCGTAATTTGCGTCTGCTACGGCCTTTTCACCTCGGCGATTCCTCGCAGTGGCGGTGACTACGTTCTAGTCAGCCGCGTGACTCACCCAGCGATCGGACTGGTGTCGTCCTTTTTCTGGACGGCAGGAGTGATCCTCTCGATTGCCTTCATCGCGCTCTCCTTCGTCACCGTCGGACTGGGCCCATCGCTCACCGCCGTCGGCCTCGTCAGCAGCAGCAACTCGCTCGTTGATGCGGGCAACACCCTCGCCACCAGCGAAAACTGGCAGTTCGCGATCGGGACGCTGCTGATCCTCGTCTCGGCGGCGCTGCTAGCCGGCGGCTGGCGCTGGACGACTCGGATCATGAACGGCTTCTGGCTGCTGATGATGCTGGGCCTGGGCACCGTGTTCATCGTCCTTCTCTTCAAGAGCCAGGATGGCTTTATCCACAGCTTCAACCAGTTCGCCGGGTCGATTACGGGCGAACCCGACACCTACAAAACGGTGATTGACAACGCCCACAAAGAAGGGATCGACACCAGCCCGGCCTTCAGCATGAACAACACCTGGCCGACCTGGGCGGCCATCTGCAGCCTCTCGATCTTCAGCTGGCTCTCGATCTACATCTCGGGCGAGGTGAGGCGGGCGAAAGACACGACCCAGATGAAGGTGATGAGCCTTGCGACCTTGGTTCACATCGGGATCGCAGCCGTCCTCGGCCTGCTCTTCTTCAGCAGGTTCGGCCACGACTTCTTCTACGCGATCAACGCGCTTAGTGAATCGGAGAGCTACCCGTTCGCCGCGCCGCCCTTCTACACGTTCCTGACCTCGATCGCCGGTGGCAGTACGGTGCTCGCTTGGTGGCTGCTGGTCACCTTCGCGGCCTCTTTCCCGCTGCTGATGATCCCCAACCTCACGATTCCGGTTCGCACCCTTTTCGCCTGGGCTCTAGATGGCATCATTCCCGCCCGTTTCGCGCAGGTGTCGCCGCGGACCCACGCGCCCAACTACGCAATCGGCCTGACGGTCATCCTCAGCATCATCGTCCTCAGGTGGGCGGTCACCAACGGCGAGGACTTCTTCAGCGTCCTGGTTGAGGCCTTCTCGCTGCAGCTGGTGACGATGATCCTGATCGGCGTCGCGGCAGTGCTGCTGCCGTATCGGAGGCCCGAAGTCTGGCGCGCTTCGGCGACGACCCAGCGCTTCCTCGGGATCCCAATCGTCGCTTTGGCCGGGGGCCTGACGGCGGTCCTCCTGGCCGCGATCTTCTACATCTACCTCCGCTACCCAGATCTCGGGATCGACAAGGGCCAGTTCTTCCGCCACTGCGCTTACATCCTCGGCGCGGCGCTGCTGACGTTCTTCATCGCCCGCGCCGCCCGTTTGCGTCAGGGTGTGGATGTGGACAAATTGGCGGCGGAGATCCCACCGGAGTAGTGACCGAGGGCAAAGTGGAGCCGCGCTCGGACCCCGTCGCTGAGGGCAGGCGGATAGCCGAGGCAGCCGCCGAGCGCAGTTTGCCCTTGCGGGTCCTTGGTGGGGTCGCGGTCGCGATGCTCTGCCCAAGCAGTCGCCGCCCGCCCCTGGAGCGAGGGTACGCGGACATCGACCTCGCCACGACGGCAGCCGCCAAAGACGGCGTGGTCGAGTTGATGGCAGGGCTTGGCTACGTCGGCGACCGGGAGTTCAACGTGTTGCACGGCCACCGTCGGCTCTACTTCTGGGACGAGATCAATCAGCGCCAGGTGGACGTTTTCGTCGACGGGGCGGACCTCTGCCACCGGATCGATCTCAAGAAGCGGATCGAGGCGGTGTCGCTGACGGTTTCACTTGCTGACCTGACGGTGTTGAAGCTCCAGGTGGTCGAGACCAACGAGAAGGACTATCTCGACATCTGCGCGATCTTCGCCGACCACGACCTGAGTGAGGACGACAGTGGAGTCAACTCGCCCTATATCGCCGGTCTGACCGCATCCGACTGGGGGCTCTGGCGGACCTTGGGAATAGTCGCCGAGCGCAGCGAACAGTTCGCTCTTGAGCTGCCTGGGTTTGCGGCAGGGGAGATCGTGGCCGACCGGCTACGACGCTTGCGGGTGGAAATGGACACCGTCCCAAAGACGCGCGGCTGGAAGGTCAGGGCCAGAGTCGGGGACAGGAAGCGATGGTACGAACTGCCCGAAGAGGTGCACTGAGGATGGTCACAACGTTCACTTTGGATAGTCTCAGTTTTGTGAATGGGCTGACCATTCGCCTCGGGAGAGGCCAAAGTTGACGCGACCACGACGGGGGGAGCCACGCGCGAGGACGAAGATCCTCGAGGCGAGCCGCAAGCTCTTTTCGCGTCGCGGATTTTCCGAGACCTCGATGGGAGACATCGCCCGCAGCGCTCAGGTTGCGCGCGCGACCGTCTACAACAACTTCGACGACAAGCAGGACATCCTCGCGGCAATTATCAAGGACTACATGGCCGGCTACGCGATGATCGCCCAGCGGCTTCGCGAAAACGCCCGCTGGGGAGAAACCTCGTTCGAGCTGATCGAGGAGATGGTTCGCGAAGCGCTGAGCTGGCGGGTCAAGAACGCCGACCTGCGGCCGGTTGTTGCCGTGGCGAAGAATCTGCGCAGCAGCGGCTGGGATGAGGCGGACAAAGCGGCTGACGACGCGCTGCTTGGCTGGATCATCGACGTTCACGCCGCGGATGCGGATGCCGGCCTGATTCGGGACGACATCGACATCGAGTTCGCCGTTCGCGCGGCCTTCGCGATGATCGAGTCGGTCC
This sequence comes from Solirubrobacterales bacterium, assembly GCA_036519395.1. Taxonomy (GTDB): domain Bacteria; phylum Actinomycetota; class Thermoleophilia; order Solirubrobacterales; family 70-9; genus VAYN01. The sequence goes on from DATDLJ010000080.1 coordinate 18,330, forward strand.
TGTCTTCCTTTGACGTCTCCTCCAGCGAGGCGGACATCAACAAGGCGGCTCACCAGTTGGCACTCATGCACTGGTACTCAATCTGTTCAGTGCCGCCAAGCGAGGCCCCACGCAGCCCGCTTGGCCGTAAGACCACGCCGCGCGCAGCCTAGACAGTTTGTAAAGCGCCGCTAGGCTCCTGCCATGTCCCGTCCTGATCACTCAGCGGGGGATCTGGCGCATTTGATCCATCCCCTCACTGATCACTCGATTTTGTTTGAGGTTGGACCCTTGGTGATCGTCCGCGGGGAGGGCTGCGAGCTGATCGCCCAGGACGGCCAGCGTTTGATCGATGGCTTCGCCGGTTTGTGGACGGTCAACCTCGGCCACGGGCGGCAGGACTTGATTGACGCGGCCGCTAAGCAGATGGAAACGCTTCCCTACGCGGCAACCTTTGGCGGGGTTTCCTCGCCACCGGCGATCGAACTAGCGGAGCGGATTGCGGATCTGTCGCCACCGGGCCTCAGCGGCGTGTTCTTCGTCAGCGGTGGCAGCGAAGCGAACGAGACGGCGATCAAGCTCGCGCGCCGCCACTGGGTCCGGTGCGATCAGCCGCAGAAGTCGGTGGTTCTGGTTCACGATCGCAGCTACCACGGGTTGTCCGGGGTGACCACCACGGCAACCCGACTCGATCCCTACCACGGTGAATTTGGCGTTGGCGCTCCGGATGTCGTCGAGATCCCCGCTCCGTACACCTACCGCTGCCCGGCCGGGACGCCGTGTGACCCCCTGAGTTGCCCGGTTTGCCAAGGAAAGGCGCTGGAGCAGAGGATCGAAGAGCTGGGGGCTGAGCGGGTCGCGGCGGTGATGGTCGAGCCGGTCTTCGGCTCAGGTGGGGTAATCGTGCCGCCCCGCGGCTACTTACGCCGCTTGCGGGAGGTCTGTGATCGCCACGAAGTCCTCTTGATCGTCGACGAGGTGATCACGGGGTTCGGCCGGACCGGGGCCTGGTTCGGGTCTCAACACGAGGGCATCTCGCCGGACCTGATCACTTTCGCCAAGGGGGTCAGCAGCGGCTACGTCCCGCTCGGCGGGGTGATCGTCAGCGATGAGCTTTGGGACGAGCTCCGCGATCCGAGCCACCGGCCCGGCGTCCTCATGCACGGTTTTACCCATTCGGGGCACCCGGTTGCCTGCGCCGTCGGGCTGGCCAACATCGAAGCGATCGAGCGCGAGGATCTGATCGCACGGGTTGACGAGATGAGCAGGGCTTTGGCCGCGATGGTCGCGCCGCTGCGGGACCACCCCGAAGTCGGAGAGGTCCGCCAATCCGGCTTGATGGTCGGGATCGAGCTGGTTGCCGACAAGGAGACGCGGGAGCGCTGGCCGACCGAGACGGCTCGCGGTCGGCGAGCCGCCACCGAGGCACGTCAGCGGGGGTTACTGACCCGCGGGCTCCTCGACGACATCCTTTGCCTGACGCCCCCGTTCACGATCTCAGAGGAGATGCTGCGGCGATCGGTGGAGATCCTCGGTGACAGCATCGACGCCACCGCGGACCTCCACCCCTAGGAACGCTGGTAAAGCGGTCAGGGCAGGTACTTTTCCGCCTCTTCCTTGGCTTCCTGGATGCCCTGTTCGGCTTGCTCGGTGCCTTCTTCGAGCTTTTCTTCAGCCTTCTTCTGGGCTTCGTTGAGCTTCTTCGAGGTCTTGCCGTTGACGCCCTTTTCAATTTCGTCCTGGGCTTCTTCCAGGCCCTTCTTGGTCTTTTCGACGCCTTCGTCGACGGCGTCTTCGGCCTTCTGCGTGCCTTCTTCGATTTGCGTTTCGGCCTTGTCCTGAACGGTGCCGGTATCGCTATCGCTGCCGCAGCCGGACCAGACGACGCCTCCGGCGGCAATTGCGAGCACGGCGAAGAGCGAGCCGACGGCGCGCAGCTTCCTGCTGGTTACGGGCTGATCGTCTTTCATTTGGCGGGTGCTCCAGATCGGTTGCGGATTAACGTGGTGGCAGTGAATCAGACTGAGCCGGACAAGTTCGAAGGCCTGGTTGTCGACGCGATCGACGCGCTGCCGGCTGAATTCCAGCGGGTCCTCGAGAGAGTGGCTGTGGTGGTCTCGGATCTGGGCTTCGAGCGCAACGCCTACGGCGAGTATTTCGGCGACGGGGTGGCGGCCGAACGCTACGAGGATCGGATCGTCATCTACCGCGACACGCTCGAACGCGACTTCGGCCATGACCCGGAGCTGCTTGCTCGCCAGGTCGAGCAGACGCTGCGCCACGAGCTCGCCCATCACCTCGGTTGGGACGAGGGTGGAGTCGGCGGCCTCGGACTTTGAGTCGCGGTTAGCGGACGAGGCAGTCGCGGATCAGGGTGGTGCGGATCTGCGGGTTGCCTTCAAAGCGGAACTTGCCGCGCGCGAAGGGGAAGGCCGCACCCGGAAACCCAGGTGGGGCGCTGCAGGCAGCTGAGACATAGCTGCGGCGCTCGCCGTTGACGGTGTAGCGGCGGCCGATGGTCAGGCCGATGTGGGTGACCGAGGTGATGCCACCGATGCGTGGGATCTGCGCCCGCAGCACGGTCCCGAATTCGCCTTTCTCGCGGTGGCCGATCGTCATCGGCACGACCAGCGTGAAGCGGACCGGCACGGCGGCGAAAAGGTGAAGGAGCAGAGCCTGTTTGCCGCCGCGGAGACCGTTAAAGGCGAGGATCTTGCCGCTGCTCGCGATCTCGCGCCCGAGCGAGACGGAGGCCTGGAAGCTGCCTCGGCCAACCTGGGCAGGGCCGCAGCGTGCCAAGGCGGTCTGGGTGCTGGTCGACTGCAGAAGCGCGGCAGAGCAAGTGGGGAGGCCCTCGGTGGAGAGGCGGCCGTTGCGGTTGATTTCCACTTCCAACCAGCGCAGGGAGGGTGGGTGGGTGTTATCGAGGGTCTTGATCCTGCCCTCGATCTTGACCTTGACGGGTGCGGCGCGGTGCCGCGGCAGCTTGTTGGGGACGAAGTCGGCGTCGAAGCTGACGCGGAGGTTTCCCCTTTGTTCCACCTCGGCCTGGGACACAGCGCCGAGGCCGAGCGCCAGGAGCAGGATCGCAAGTGGGATGGCGGTGCGGAGACCCATCTTCAGTACGAGTCTAGGCGGGTGACGCGGCGGCTAGGGTTGGGCAATGGTTGAGTCGCGCTGGACCGAACTCGGCGAGGGAGAGGAGTTCGCCGGCTACCGGATCGAGCGGCGCTTGGGGCGCGGCGGCATGGGAATCCTGTACTTGGCGCTCGAGCCGGGCCTCGAGCGGCGGGTGGCGCTGAAGCTGATCGCGCCGGAGGCGGCGGCCGACCCGGTGTTCGCGCGGCGCTTCGCCGAGGAGTCGCGGATCGCGGCTTCGATCGAGCATCCCAACGTGGTCCCCATCTACGCCGCCGGGGAAGAGGCGGGCGTGCCATGGATCGCGATGCGCTACGTGCCGGGCTCCGACCTCGATCGCCGGATCGCCCGCGAGGGCCGGCTGGAGCCGGCCGACGCGGTGGCGTTGATCGCCCAGGTTGGCAACGGTCTCGACGCGATCCACGCCGCCGGTCTGATCCACCGTGACGTCAAGCCGGCCAACGTCTTGCTCAGTGGCGAGTCCGGCTCCGATCACGCCTACATCACCGACTTCGGCGTCGCCCGCAACGTCGCCACCGAGTCGGGGCTGACCCAGACCGGCCGCTTTGTCGGCACCCTCGACTACGTCGCGCCGGAGCAAATCTCCGGCAAACCGATCGACGCCCGGGTCGATATCTACGCGCTCGGTTGCCTGCTTTTCAAGCTGCTGACGGGAGAGGTGCCATTCCCCCGTGAGGGCGAGGCGGCTCGGCTCTACGCCCACCTCAACGACCCACCCCCGGCGCCATCCCTCTACGCAACGTCGGTCTCGATGGCGCTCGATGACGTCGTCGCCAGGGCGATGTCGAAGTCGCCCGAGGACCGGTATCCCTCCGCCGGCGATCTGGGCCGGGCGGCGCAGGCGGCTCTAAGCGGTACCGCGGTTTCGATCCCCGAGCGCACGGTCGCCACCGGCGCCGCGGCGACGCGGGAGCACGAGGCCCCGCCCGCCGTGACCGCAAAAACCCTCCCTGGAGGAGGGTTCTCGCGGTCTCGCGAGCGAGCGGGCAGAAAGGGCGGCCGGCGAACGCTGTTGGTCGGAGGGTTGATGGCGCTTGTGGCGGCCGCGGTCGCGGTGGCGCTGATCGCTTCCGGCGGCGGCGATGACGGTGGTGGTGCGAGTGGTGAGACGAATGTCGCGACGACGACGAAGGAAGCCAAAAAGAAACCGCAACCGCAGACTTTGACCGAGGCGCAGCTGATCAAGCAGGGGGACGAAATCTGCGCCGATAGTCAGAACACGTATGCGAGCTACCGAGACACGTTTCCGAACGGGGAGAACGAAGCCAACGTTCCGTACTCGCGCCTGCTCGTCACGATCTCAAGTAGGGCGGTGAGGCGCTTCAACGACCTGAGCCCACCGCCGGGGTTGGAGCAGCCCTACGGGGCGTATGTCAAAGCGCAAGAAGAAGTCGGGGAGTGGGATAGGGATGCGCTGCGAGCTGCCGAAGACGAAAACTTGACCGCCTACCTGCAAGCGCGGGAATCACGCGACGAGACCCAGCCTGAGCGCGAACGCCTGGCCGACGCGATCGGCTTCAAAGTCTGTAGCCAGCCTCAGTCGTGACGGCTGAGCCGTTCGGCCCGCTGGCGCATCTCTTCGCTTGCCTCGCGGGTGGCGGCTACGGCCTCCTCGCGTGCTGCGGTTAGGCCCTCACTGGGCTTGCCGCCGACGATGTCGCGGAAGGCGTTCTTGAAGCGCTCGGTCCGACGATCCGGCGGAAAGCGAGCTTCGGCGCGCGCTTGCTTCTTCGGGCGCCGCTCGCTGTAGCGGCGTCGCGCCCAGGCTGAGCCGGGCTTGCCGAGCCGGCAGGCGCCGTAGATCGCGATCGGGAAGACGAAGAAGCCGACGGTGCCGTGCAGTATCCGCCCCTTGGCGAAGCAGATCGCGACCCAGACGAAGACGGCCAGGGCGCTGAGGATGCTGAAGAAAACGGCGCCGAAGGAGCCCGATTCGATCGTGAACGGGCTGAAGCCGAGCAGGATCAGCCCCATCCCGGCGGCGGCGATCACAGTGGCATCGATTGAGCTCCGACCCTCCTCGGCCCAGTAGACGTCGTCGAGGTACACCCAGAGGGCGAACTCGTCGATCGTCAGGCCAACTCCGATCCCAAAAGCGAAGGCGCAGAGCTCGGTCCAGGGACTGGTGCCGAAGGAGAGGAAGCCGAGCGCCCCGGCGACCATCATCGTCACGATCCCGAAGACGAGGTGGTGCAGGTGCACGCCGCTGTCGCTGACGATGCTGCCCGGCCACCAGGGGACCTTGGGGCTGCGCATCAGCCGCGTGCTCATGCGGATGAAGGCGAAGGAGAGGAGGAAGCCGACGAGGACGAGGAAGAGCCCGGTCTCGTTGTGTCTTTCGAGCCGTTCCCAAAACTCGGTGAAGATCGAGGCGGTGATGATCATGCCGACACCGGCGCCGAGTGTAGAGGCGGTGCCGACCCTTCCTTAGCGGCCATCCGGTTGACGGTGAGCAGGACCGCGGCGACGGCGAAGATTGGGGCGAGAGCAGCGTCAGAAAGCGACTCGGCCAGCCAGGTGGCGAGGAAGGTGTGTCCAAAGAGGTCGTGGACGAGCGCCGCCAGGCCGTGGCCAATTGCGTCGCCGACGATCTCGATCGGGACCAGCACCCAGAAGACGAGCCAAAATCCGCCGCGGACGAGCTGCACGCTGCGGCGGAGTGCGCCGCTGACGGTGCAGCCCTCGAGCTCCACCAAGGGCCCGGCGAGACCGAGCCAGACATAGGCGAGGATGCCGGGCACGACGCCGAGGATCAGCCCGGCCGCGACGATCCCGACGAAGACGAGGTCGACCGCGATTAGCCGTCCGTAGTTGAGGCGCCGGGCGATCTCACGTAGTCCCGGCGGCTTCTCGCCGTGGGGATGGGTGAGGGAGATCGCGATCGCGCCGCTGAAGAAGACCTCGCCGATCAGTCCGGTCGCCGTAACGACGGTGACCGCCAGCGCGAAGGCGGCCAGTTTGATCCCGTCGGTGATGTTCAGCGAGTCGAGCTCGACGTTCATCGTCAGAGCGTTGAGCAAGCCGAGCGGGATGAAAACGATGACGGCGAGCAGCAGGATCGAGGGCGCCCAGCTCCAGTAGGTGCGCCAGATCTGCTGGTAGGTAGCGGCGAGACTGCGCGGGAAGCTCACGGGCGATGGCGACGCCCCGCGGGCTGGCGCCCGCGCGCCTCGAGGCGCGACTGGCTCGACTCACCGGCGGGGATCCGCTTCAAGTTGCCGAGCTCCGGGACCAGCAATTCTTCGGCGCAGCGGCGATGCCAATGGTGATGGTCCGTGCCGCCGAGTCGGCGCACGTATTGGACGACGGTGTGCTCCTCGCCAACCGGAATGTCGCCGTGGCAGCCGGGGCAGTGGTAGAGCTTGCGGGCGATGCCGCGGATCAGCCAGGTCTCATCGCCCTCTTCGTTGATCCCGACGAGGCTCCAGCGTTTGCTCGGCTGACCCTCGAACTGATTCACCCCGAGCGCCTCGACATCCAGGCGAAGCCGGCGGCCATCGCCACGTTGGCGACCCCAGCCAGCTGCAAGCCGAGCCTGGCACCGGGGCGGCTGACCGCCGGCGACGCGGACCACAACGCGTCGGTGGCGATCTCGGTTCCTCGCAGCCAGGCAAGCGACTGCCAATCGGCGGCGGAGCCGCGGCGGTCGGCGATCAGGTGCGCGGCGGCAAAGGTGAGCCAGATCGGTCCGCAGCGGCGGAAGAGGTGTTTGGCGTCCGGCGAAGGCTCGTCATGGCCGAGCACCTTGAGCGTCGCAGCCGGGGCGGCGATCGCGGCGCTGCCGAGCATTAGGTCGAAGGCGATCATGTTGCGGTTAGTGAGGCGTAGCGCCTGTTCCAGGGTCATATTGCGAACAATCCAACCAGAACCTGGAAGGGAAAGGGTCAGGTTCGGCGAAATGGACCGCCGTGACCAAGACCGCAACGAAGTCCCCACAGCTCAAAAGCCTTTCCGACTACATCCAGGAGCGTTTCGACGAGTTCTCGCGCTCCCAGAAGGACGTCGCCCGATACATCGTCGACCACCTCGACGAGGCAGCCTTCCTCACCGCCGAGGAGCTGGCCCGGAGAGCGAGCACTTCCTCATCAACGGTTGTGCGCTTCTCCCAGGCCCTCGGCTTCGAGGGGTATCCGGAGCTGCAGCAGGCGGCGATCGAGGAGTACCGGACCACGATCGCCAGCAACGGCGCCGGTGCCGGCGCCCTCTTCTCTTTCGACCACTCCGAGCTGGAGGGATCGCTGAGCGCCGACTACGCGAACTTGGAGGAAACCGCGCGCAAGATGAGCACCGAGCAGGTCCAAGCCTCGGTTGCAGCGCTGGCGGAAGCCCAGCGGATCGTCATCGTCGGCGTCGACCAGATGGCCTTTTTCGCCAGCTACCTGCGCCACACCCTCAGCCTGCTCGACATCCGCGCGGAGATCGTCGCCAGCACCGGCGGCGAGTCGCTGCAGCGTCTTGGTCGGATCGACGAGAGCACGCTGGTGATCACCCTTTCTGCTGGCCGCGCCCACCCGCTCCTGCTGCGGGCGATGAAGCTGGCCCTGCACCGCGGCGCTCGCACCCTGGCAATCTCCGATGCGACGATGTCAGAGGTGGGGGAGCACGCCGAGCTGACGCTCTACTTCTCATCCAACAGTCCCAGCTTCACCCGTTCGCACACGGCGTTGATGGCACTCGTCCAAGGTTTGGCGCACGGTTTGTACGCGCGGGACGAAGCAGCGCATAAAGATCGCATTAGGGCCTACAAACTCAAGTAAGACAGAGGGCATCGGCCCGCGGGTTCTGCCACCCGTGCAGGTACCTGCGCTGGATGCTCGGCACCTGCACGGGCGCCACCCGCGGGAGGAGCCTGCCTCCCTAAGATGTCGGCCATGAGTGAGCGAGCGACTTTCAGGTTGAAGACCGGCCTTGCCGAGATGCTGAAAGGCGGGGTGATCATGGATGTGGTCACCCCCGAGGAGGCGAAGATCGCCGAGGACGCCGGCGCCTGCGCGGTGATGGCGCTGGAGCGGGTTCCGGCGGATATTCGCCGTGACGGCGGTGTCGCCCGGATGTCGGATCCGGCGATGATCAAAGGCATCCAGGAGGCCGTGTCGATTCCGGTGATGGCAAAGGCCCGGATCGGTCACTTTGCCGAGGCGCAGGTTTTGCAGGCGCTGGCGGTCGACTACATCGATGAGTCGGAGGTGCTGACGCCGGCTGACGAGCAGAACCACATCGACAAGCTCGCCTTCGAGGTGCCCTTCGTCTGCGGGGCTACCAACCTCGGTGAGGCTCTGCGGCGGATTGGCGAGGGCGCGGCGATGATCCGCTCCAAGGGGGAGGCCGGCACCGGCAACGTGGTCGAGGCGGTCCGCCACATGCGGGAGATCAACTCGGGGATCAAGCGGCTCGCCCAGTTGCGACCGGAGGAGCTTTCCGCTGCGGCAAAAGAACATCAAGCGCCATATGAAGTCGTCCAAGAGGTGGCCAAGGCCGGTCGGCTGCCGGTGCCGCTCTTCTGCGCCGGTGGCATCGCCACGCCGGCTGACGCGGCGCTGATGATGCAGCTTGGCGCCGAGGGCAACTTCGTCGGCTCCGGCATCTTCAAGAGTGCCGATCCCGAGCGCCGGGCGCGGGCGATCGTCGAGGCGACCACCCACTTCGAAGACCCAGAGCGCGTCGCCGCGGCTTCGATTGGTCTCGGCGAGGCGATGCCGGGTCTGGAGATCGCCGACCTGGCTGCCGAGGACGCCCTGCTGCAGAACCGCGGGGCGTAGGTGCCTGCCCTGGGAGCCAGGCTCTGAAGGTCGGCGTCCTCGCACTGCAGGGCGGCTTTGAGGCCCACGCCAAGACCCTGCGCCAGCTCGGGGCCGAACCGCGCGAGGTTCGCACTCCCGAGGAGATGACGGGCCTCGACGCCTTGGTGATTCCCGGTGGCGAGAGCACGACGATCGGCAAGGGGATCGATTCAGCTGGGCTTGAGCCCGCCCTGCGCGCCCATCACGCGGAACGACGGCCGATCCTTGGCACCTGCGCCGGGCTGATCATCTGCGACGCCGAGCACCTCGGCTTTATCGATGCGATCGCGAAGCGAAATGCTTTTGGTCGGCAGCTGCAGAGCTTCGAGGTCGACCTCGAAGTGGCCGGGGTTGGCGATGAGCCGCTGCGCGCGGTCTTTATCCGGGCGCCGTGGGTGGAGCGTTGGGGACCGGAGGTCGAGGTGCTTGCTTCCCACGATGGGCATCCGGTGGCGATCCGGGAGGGGAATGTGCTGGCCTGCGCCTTCCACCCGGAGCTGACTGACGACCCCCGCTTCCACGCGATCTTCATGGCGATGACGACTGCCGCCCGGGAACGGGCGGGGAAGGAGGCGACGAGATGAGCGGTGGCGATCCCAGGGTGCAGAACCTGGCGAAAATCCTGGTCGGGTATTCGACCCGGGTGAAAGAGGACGACGTTGTCTCGATCGACGGCGAGAGCGCGGCGGCGCCGCTGCTGTTGGCGGTCTACGAGGAGGTGCTGAAGGCCGGCGGACACCCGGTCCTCAACGTCGCCCTCGAGGGTCAGATCGCGGCCTACTTCAAGCGTGCCTCCGATAAGCAGCTGGAATGGATCTCGCCCTTCGCCGAGTGGATGGTCGACAACGCCGACGTGCGGATCGCGATCGGCGCCAGCACCAATACCCGGGAGCTCTCCGGCGTGCCGCCCGAGCGCCAGACCCTGCGCCAGTCGGCGACCGGCGACCTGATGACCCGGGCGATGAAACGCAGCGCCGAAGGCGATTTCCGCTGGTGCTACACGCTCTATCCCACCAGCGCCTATGCCTCTGAGGCGGAGATGAGCCTCGCCGACTACGAAGACTTCTACTACGGCGCCTGCCTGGCGGGCGACGGCGATCCGCTCAGCGCCTGGCAGAAGGCCTCGGAGGAGACCAAGCGGCTGGCCGAGTGGATCGAGGGGCGCGAGGAGGTCCGGATCACGGCGCCGGGGACCGACATCAAGCTCGGTGTCGCCGGCCGCCATTTCATCCCCTGCGTCGGCGACCACAACATGCCCGACGGCG
>DATDLJ010000081.1:0-10593 GCA_036519395.1 Solirubrobacterales bacterium
AGAGGGTCCGGTCGTCCTCCGCGGGAATGTTCGCGAAGCGGCGATATGCAATCTGGTTATTGCCCGCCATAGGCGGGCTCTACTTCAGGGAGCAGCCCCGAAGGGGCGCGACAAATTCCCGCGGGGGAGGACCGGACCCTCCCCCACAGACCCCGAAATCAGCTCAGCCGGGCCCGACGCCGCCCGAGCCGCCACCGGTTTCGGGGGCCGGTTCAGGGGCTTCGGAGCCACCGCCGGCACCGCCGGTTTCGGGCGCCACTTCTTCTTCGGGGACGATTTCTTCTTCGGGGGCGGGTTCGACGTATTCGGGTTCGACCCCGCCTTCTTCGCCTTCAAGTTCTTCGCCACCGGGAGTCCCGCCGGGCTCGACCGGGGTCGGCAGTTCGCCCGGACCCTCGCTGCAATCTTCAAACCCGTAGATCGCCGCCTGTGACTGGAATTCTTCGAGCGCCGGCCCGGATTCAGCTTCGGCCGCTTCCAGCGCCGCCGCGTCTTCGCTTTCAGCCGCGGTTTTGACTTCGCTCTCGACTTGGGCCAGCTCTTCGGAAGCTTCCATGAATTTCGCGTAGCTGCCGTCGTCCCCCTCCGGCGTCCCCAGGTCCTGCAGGCGTTCGACCATGCCGAGGTAGAGGTTGGCGACTTTTTCGCTGCCGCCGGATTCCGTTTCCGAGGAGCTGAGCGCCCCAACCGCGGCGTTGACCTCGGCGCAGATCCCGTCGCCCTGCTCGATCAGTTCGTCCTGGGTCAGCGCGGTCGGTTCTTCGACCGTCGGCGTCGTGGTTTCGGTCTCGTCCCCGCCGCCACCGCAGCCGGCGATGGCGAGCGCCGTCAGCGCCGCGAGCAGGAGCAGAATTGGCTTGTTGCCGGGAATCCTCACGAGGGCGAAGCTAGCAAAGGGATTAGACGCCTTTGCAGGGGGTTAGCGAAGCTGCGGCCCAGGGACTCGAACCCCGACTACCTCGTCCAGAGCGAGGCGTGCTGCCATTACACCAGGCCGCAACGGCAATCCCCAGGATAAGGGACGAGGCGGGACGGGGGAAACCCGCGTGTGCGGCTGGCGAGCGCCGGACCAAGCGGGGCAAGGACGCAGGGAGGCCGAATAGCAGCGCTATTCGGCCGACTGAGGACGCCGCACCGCGCAGTGTCCGCCGCCGCCAAGCGTGCGCGGGGATTTCCCCCGTCCCGCCCTAGAAGGGGGTACCCGCGGCGATCATCTGCCGGGCCTCCGCGAGTTCCTCGGCGCGGCCGACGCTGAGGCAACCGGCGACGCGGTCGCCCTGCAGGTACCAGACCGAGAACTCGCCGCTATCGCGGTCGCCGCGCCAGACCTCGCGGTCCCACTTGGCGGCCGGACCGACGTACTCGAGGCTGGCCCAGTCGGCGAGGTCGCTGAAGAAATAGGGAATGACTTCGTAGTCGGCGTCGTCGCCGAGCAGGTTGCCGGCAGCGTGGGAGCCCTGCTGCATCGCCACGTCCCAGTGCTCGACGTGGATGCGGCGGCCGTGGACGACGCTGTCGTAAGAGCAGCAATCGCCGGCGGCGTAGATCCCCGGCGCCGAGGTCTCCAGCTTCGAGCTGCAGACGATGCCGCCATCGCCGACCTCGATCCCCGCCCGCTGCGCCAGCATCGCGTCGGGCCGCACCCCGGCACCGACGACGACGGTGTCGCACTCAACCGCGAGACCGCTCTCGGTGATCACCGCCCGCACCCGGCCATCGCCCTCGAAAGCGCTCAGGATCTCGCCGCCGTGGAAGGTCACCCCGTGCGATTCCAGCTGCTCCTGGAACCAGCGGCCGGCGTCCTCGCCGAAGGTGCGCGAGAGGGCGACGTCCTCGATCGCGATGATCGTGCACTTCGTCCCCCGCGCGGTCAGCGAGGCCGCCACCTCGCAGCCGATGTAGCTACCGCCGATCAGGACCACGTGCTCGGCCGCCTCGGCGTCGGCGCGAATCGCGTCGGCGTTGCCGAAGGCGCGCAAGTAGTGGATGCCCTCGTTCTCGGCGCCCTCGACCCGGAGGATGTTGACCATCGCCCCGGTGCCGATCAGGGCCTTGCCGAAGGCGACCTCTTCCCCACCTTGGATTTTCGCCGTCCGCGCCTCGAGGTCGAGCCCCATCACGTTCTTGCCGGTCAGCAGCTCGACCCCGTTCTCCTCGTACCAGGAGCTGCCGCCATTGACGTGGGCGTCTTCGCGACCGGCATCGCCGCGCAGGTACTCCTTCGAGATCGGCGGCCGTTCGTAAGGCGGCTCCGGCTCGCGTCCGACGAGGAGGATCGAGCCCTCCGCGCCGCGCCGGCGGAGCTCCGCAGCGCAGTGGGCCGAGGCCATGCCGCCGCCGATCAGCAGGAAGTCGACCTCTCTGTCGGCCATGCCTTGGCTATACCCGTTCAGGACCCGTTGGACCCGTTGCCTTCGGGCCCGAACAACACCTTCAGATCCTCCTCTTTGCCCGGGTCGAGCACAGCGAGGATCTCATCGCCTTCTTGCAGCACGGTGTCGGCATTGGGGACGAAACCCTTGCCAGAGCGCAGGACCGAGATCAGCAGGCTGCCTTCGGGCATCTGCAGGTCGCCGACCCGGCGCCCGGTCACCCCGGAATCCTTGCCCAGCAGCATCTCGATGATCTCCAGCTGCTCCTCCTGCAGGTCGAGCAGATGGACGAGCCCGTACTCGGGCACCTCGTGCTCGAGCAGACGCAGGATCAGGTCGGTGGCGGAGACCGACGGTTTCACGCCCAGCAGGTCGAAGTGCTGACGGTTGCGCGGGTTGTTGACGCGGGCGATGATCTGACCGACCAGGTACTTCTCCTTCGCGACCTGGCAGATCAGCATGTTGTCCTCGTCGTCGCCGGTCACCGCGATCACCATGTCGGCGCGCTGGATCCCGGCCCGCTCCAGTACCCAGAGCTCGGAGGCGTCGCCGTAGGAGACGTTGTGCTCGAGCTCCTGCTCGACGGTCAGGTAGCGACGCCGATCGCTCTCGATCAGGGTCACCTCGTGGCCCTTGTCGAGCAGCTCCCGGGCCAGGTTCCAACCGACCTTGCCCGCTCCGACGACGATGATGTACATGCGCTCCCGCCCCGCTTCCTATGCCGCCGCCGTGGCGTCGGGAGAGCCGCCGCGCCCGGAGGACTCGCGGACCGCGCCCTCGAGCATGTCGATCGCGACCCGGGTCGGGCAGACCGTGTTCAAACCCTGGCGCTGGTACCACTCGGCCCGCAGCGGGTCGAGCACCCGCGCGATCACCGTCGGCACCTCGTAACGGCGCTGGGCGATCTGGGAGATGACGATGTTGGTGTTGTCCCCGTCGGTGGAGGCGATGAAGACGTCGGCGTTCTCGATCCCAGCCGCCTCCAGGGCCTCGGTCTCGAGCCCGGCGCCAACCGTGAACTGACCGCCGAGGTCCTCCCAGCTTTTCTCCAGCCCGACCTCGAGCCGCGCGTGGGACTCCGGGTCCTCGTCGAGGCAGGAGACATCGTGGCCCTCGCGCAGCATTGCCCGCGCCACCGAGGATCCGACCCGCCCGCAACCGACGATCAGAACGAACATTGGTGCGGATACTAGACGGGCGGTTCGGCTATTCGGGTTCCGGCGGAGCCGTGAGCAGAACCCGACAGGGCGCTTTCTTCAGCACGTACTCGGTCGCGGCGCCGATCTCGGCCGGCTTCGCCGCTCCGATGCCGCCGATCGTCGCCCCACCGCGGATCTTGGTCGGGGCCTCGCCGCCGATCACGATCGCCTCCGCGTTGCTGCGCCGGGCCGCCTCGAGGATGCCGGCGCCGACCTTGCGGGCGCGCAGAACCTCGGTCGTCACCTCGACGTCCTCGTACTCCTCCCCCACCTCGCGGGCGCGCTCCAGCGCCCGCCGCGCCTGCTCCTCCTTCTCCCGCGGCAGCTTCGCGTCGAGCGGCAGCGTCAGCGGGATCTCGATCACGTAGACGACGTCGAGGCGGGGGTCGGACCTGTCCTTTGGCGAGCCCGCCTCGGCCGCAGCCAGGCGCCCGGCGGTGGCGACGATGTCGTCGTCGAACTTGGTTCCGAAGACGGGGACGAGGATGTTGCTGAACTCGATCGCCGGCACCTGCTTGGTCAGGGCCTTCTCGGTGACGGTGACCCGCTTGGTCAGCGTCGTCCCCTCGAAAACCTTGCGATAGACGACGTAGAAGGTGAGGCCGAAGGCCATCCACCCGAGCCCCACCCAGCGGGCGGTCGAGTGGTAGGCGAGGACGCTGAGAAAAGCGAGGCCGCTGACGATCGCGGCGAGGATCGACGGCAGCGGCAGCTCGGCGTGACCCCACGGGACCCCGAACGGGACCCGAAACGGCCGGCGCCTGTCCGGCTGGGTCACCCGCAGGCGGATGATCGAGAGGTGGGCGATGGTGATCGCCAGGGTCGCGCCGAAGGCGTAGATCCCGGCCAAGAGCTTGACGTTGGTGGGGACGACGAGGCCGATCGCGATCAGGCCGCTGATCGCGATTGCCACGTACGGCGTCGCGGTGCGGCGGTCGAGCTTGCCCAGCCAGCTGGGGATCTGGCGGTTGATCGCCAGCGTGTAGATGTGGCGGGAGACGCCGAGCATCGAGGTGCTTGCCGCCCAGATCAACACCGGGGTGGCAACCACCGCCACCAACCAGCGCATCGTGTCGGCCACCCAGGCCGGTTCGTAGGCGGAGACGATGCCGAGCACCGGCTCCTCGACGAACTCGTTGCCGAGCGCGGTCTGCGGCCCGTCGGGCCCACCGACCACCGGCACCGCCATCAGCGCGATCGCCGCCATGCCGGCGTAGACCAGGGGCACCCCGACGGCCCCCGCCCTGACCACCCGTTTCAGGTCCTTGCGGCTGACGTCGATGTCCGGGGCGAGGTCGGAGGCCGCCTCGATCCCGGCGTAGGCAAGCATCGCCACCACCGCGGCATAGACGATGTCGCGGAAGCTGGGATCGGAGAAGAGGTTGAGCTCGGCGGTAAGGCGGTCGGGGTGCATCACCACCAGCAGGCCGACGACGATCACCGCCAGCTGCAGTCCAAGATCGGCGAGGGCAAGCAGGGTCAGCGAGCGCTGCCGCTCGCGACCGGTGATGTTGAGGATGTTGAGCACGCAGATCGCGACGATCACCGCCATCCCAATCCCGATCTCCCAGCCGGGCTTGGCGAAGTCGCTGCTGACCGGCTCCAGGTAATGCGGCACCGAGAGCGCCGCCAGGGCGATCACGATCAGGTAATCGATCAGGATCGCCCAGCCGGCGATGAAGGCGATCAGCTCGTTGAAGGCGTGGCGGGCGAAGGTCGAGGAGCCGCCGCGCTCGCGGAACATCGCCCCACCCTCGACGTAGCTGAGGGTGGTGAGACCGAAGAGGAGTCCGGCGGCGAGAAAGATCAGCGGCGTCAGCCCAAGACCTTTGTCGGCGACGACGCCGAGGGCGAAGTAGATCGAGAAGCCGACCGCCGAATAGGCGGCGGCGAACAGCGACGGCACGCCGAGACCGCGCACGATCACCTTTTCGCCGCGCGGCTCCGGCGGCTTCGGCGGGTCGTTTCCCTCCCGCGGCGCCCCGCCCTCGGCGCTCATTGCTCGTTCCTCGAGCCGATCCAGAGCCGGCCGATCCCAACCGCGAGGAAGGCGATCCCGAGCAGGAACCCAACCGAGGCCGGGCCGCCGCCGTTGGCCAGGGTGACGACGAGAACCGTCAGCCCGATCAAAACGAAGAAAAGGGAGAAGGCGCGGACCGCCCCGCGGTAGGCCCGCTCGCTACTCACCGTCCCACCTCGGCCACAGCGGCACCGGGGACGGCTGGCGGCTTATCGGTCGGGTCGGAGACGACGATCACCCGGCAGGGGCGCTCGCCGAGGATCGTCTGCAGGGTCTTGTCGTAGAGCGGGACGCCGTTGCGGTAGCTGAGGCCAACGACGATCGCCTCCGCCTTAATCTCCGCCGCCTCCTCGGCGACCGCGTAGCCGGCCTGGCCCGGGCGGACGCGGGAGACGTGGCCGGTGACCCGCTGCCCCCCGATCAGTTTCGCCTCCTCGATCTTGCGCTGGGCCTCGGCTTCCTGATCGGGCATCTCCGCCTTCAGCGGCAGGTTGGTAGGGACGGTCATCATCGAGTGGACGTGGATCCCGCGGCGCCGCTTGGAGGCGAGCTTGACCGCGGTCGCGACCATCTCCGGCGAGAAGCTTTCGTCGCCCTCAAAGGCGACGAGGATCGACCGGTACTCGACCTCCTCGACCCCGAGCGGCTCCGGCAGCACCACCTTCACCGTTTCGGTCAGCGGCAGCCGCTGGCTGCGGCGGTAGAGGACGTAGACGGTGATCCCCAGCACCATCCAGCCGAGCCCGACGATCAGCGTGGTCGGGTTGAGGGCCATAACGACGAGCCAGGCGATGAAGGTGCCGAGGCCGCCGAGGACAGCGCTGATCGGGACCTCAAAGCCGAAGGCACGCACGTTCATCGGCGGCTTCCAGGTCCGTTCAACGTCGGGCTGGATCCGCCGCAGCTGGATTACCGCGACGTGGGCGATCGTGAACGAGAGCATCGCCCCGAACGAGTACATCGTCGCCAGGAAGTCGGTCTGGCCCGGCAGCAGGGTGATGATCGCGATCACGGCGAAGATCAGGATCGCGATGTAGGGGGTGCGATAGCGGGGGTGAACCTGGCGCAGGCTCTCCGGCAACTGCCGGTGCTGGCCCATCGAGTAGGTGAGCCGGGAGACGCCGATCAGCCCCGCGTTGGTGGCGATCAGGAGGATCACCGCGGCGAGGATGCCGACGTAGTAGCGGAGGATTTCGGTCGGCATGTGGGCGAGGCCGAGGTTCTCGACGATGCCGAGGATCGGGTCGTCGGCGAAGGTGGTTCCGAGCTCGGTCACGTAGTGACCGGCGGCGTCCTGGGTCACCGGCATCGCCGAGAGGGCAACGATCGGGATCAGTAAGTAGAGGGCGAGGACCGCGATCACGGTGAGGCCGACGCTGCGGGGAATCGTCCGCGCCGCGTCGCGCGCCTCCTCGGCCATGTTGGAGATCGTCTCGATCCCGGTGTAGGCGATCATCCCGACCGCGATCCCGAGCAGGAAGTCACTCCAGGTCGGGGCGACGCCGAGGTGGATATTGCTGACCAGGATGTCGGGGCTGAGGACCAGGACCAGGCCGATGCCGACGAGGATCACCTGCGTCGCTAGGTCGGCGACGGCGAGGACAAGGTTCAGTTTCGCCGACTCCTCGGTGCCACGGATGTTGATCAGGGCGAGGGCGATGATCAGGACCGCGCCGCCGATGATGTCGCCCGGGCTGTCGCCGAGCCAGGGCCAGAAGACCGCCAGGTAATGGGGCACGAAGAAGGCCGAGATCGCGACCGTGATCGTGTAGTTGAGCATCTGCCCCCAGGCAGCGACGAAGCTGACCAGCTCGTTGAAGGCGTGGCGGGCGAAGCTGGAGGAGCCACCCGCCTCGGGGTACATCACCGTCGCCTCCGCGTAGGTGGCAGCGGTGGCGGCAAAGATCAGGCCGGAAATGACGAAAGCGACCGGGGTCAGGCCGAGGGCAAAGGCGGCGGTGACGCCAAGCGCGTAATAGATCGAGGAGCCGACGTTGCCATAAGCGGCGGAGAACAGCGCTCCGACGCCGTGGACGCGGCTCAGCGACTCGTCTCTGGGGATCCGCTGGGCCATTTATGAGGAACGAGAACCGGTCACTCAGACCGAATATACGGACGCGGCCGGTGCTCTCACGCGGTCGCGGCGGGGGCTCGGCGGACGTGCGCCCGAGTCAGTTCGGAAGGGGACGTACAGCCGAGCAGGGCGAGGGCCAGCTCGAGCTCCTCGCGCAGCAGCCCGAGGACTCTGGCAACGCCGTCACTCCCGTCCCCGGCGAGGCCCCAGAGGGCGGGACGGCCGACGAGGACCGCGTCGGCGCCGAGCGCGAGCGCGGTGGCGACGTCGATGCCGCGGCGGATGCCGCCATCGACCAGCAGAGTGGCGCGACCAGCAAGCGCCTCGGCAACGTCGGGCAGGGCATCGGCGGTGGCCAGCGAGCGGTCAAGCTGGCGGCCGCCGTGGTTGGAGACGACGACCCCGGCGGCGCCGTGGTCGAGCGCCAGCTTCGCATCCTCGGCGGTGAGCAGGCCCTTGACGAAGACCGGGACGCTGCACTCGGAGACGAGGTCGCCGAGGTCGGCCCAGGTCAGGGCCTGGTTCATCAGCGCGAAGATCTCCTCGATCGAGAGCTGCCGCTCGCCGCCGGTGGCCGCGGTGAGGCCCGGCGTGCCTAGCTCTGAGGGCATCGTGAAGCCGTTGCGGCGGTCGCGCTCGCGGTTGCCGCCAGGCGGGGCGTCGACGGTGACGAGGATCGCCTCGAAGCCGGAGTCGATCGCCTCGTCGATCAGCGAGCGGGTCACGCCGCGGTCGTTGAAGGCGTAAAGCTGGAACCAGTGGCGGCCCCCGGGGGCCGCGGCGGCGACCGCGGACGGCCTCGTGTTGGCAAGCGTCGAGAGGCACATCACGGTGCCGGCCTGCGCAGCTCCAACCGCCATCGCGGCCTCGCCGTCGGGGTGCGCCATCCGCTGGTAGGCGACCGGCGCGACCAAGATCGGCATCTCCACCGGCCCACCCAGCACCTCGGCGGCGGTACTGACCTGGCTGACGTCGGTCAACACATGCGGCCGCAACCGCCATTGCCCCCAAGCGGAAACGTTCTCCCGCAGGGTGACCTCGTCCCCCGCCCCACCGGCGAAGTAATCAAGCGGCCCGCGCTCGAGCTTCTCCTGACCGGCGCGCTCCGCGTCGGTCAGATTGATCCAGTCCGGACTCACGTCGCGACACTAACCTGACGGGGGATGAACCGTCCTCGCCGGCCGACGCCAGCGCAGATCCGCAGGCGCCGGCGGGTGGCCGTCATAGTGCTCACCTTGATCGCCGCGACCGCCGTCTACCTCGCCCTCGCCGCCACCGTCTTCGCGCCGGCCGATAGGCACGGGGCGCAGGTAGAGCACTTGACGATCCGCAGCGCAGCCGTCGATCGCCAGCTCGAGGTGGCGGTCGTGACGCCGGCGAAGGCGCCCCCGCGCGGCGAGCGGTCGCTGCTCGTCTTCCTGCACGGGCGCGGCGGCTCGGATGGGACCTTCACGGGCAACGAGGCAATCTTCAAGGGCCTGGCCAAGCAGGGAGCCAAGGCGCCGGTGGTCGCCTTCCCCGACGGTGGTGACCACAGCTACTGGCACGACCGCGACGGTGGCCGCTGGGGCCGCTACGTGATGCGCGAGGTGATCCCAACCGTGGTCAAGCGCTTCGGCGTCGATCCGCGGCGAGTCGCGATCGGTGGGATCTCGATGGGCGGCTTCGGTGCCTACGACCTGGCCCTCCTCCACCCGCGCCACTTCTGCGCGGTCGGCGGCCACTCCGCGGCTCTCTGGTTCGAGGCGGGCGAAACCGCGCCCGGGGCCTTCGACGACGCCGCCGACTTCAACCGCAACGACGTCGTCGGCATGGCCCGCGGTAACCCCAGCGCCTTCACCGGGATGCGGGTTTGGAATGACTACGGCAGCGAGGATCCCTTCCGGGTCTACAACGAAGGGTTTGTCGACTACCTACAGGCCGACGGCGCCGACCTCAGCGCCCACTCCTGGCCCGGTGGTCACGACAGCGCCTACTGGGACCGCCACTGGGCCGCCTACCTGCGGTTCTACGCGAACTCGCTGGCGAGCTGCGGCTAGCCCCCTTTCAGGGTCCGGGGGATCCGGCCGGGGGCGTCCCCTCTGGCGGCTCCGGGCCCCAGCTTTCGCGGCCGTCCGTGGTGGCGATCGGGATCTTGGGCCCAGCCAGCGCCGCCGTGTCAAGGGTGACGTCGGCGACCGCCTTGACCCGCGAGAGGACCTCGCGCACCGAACTCTTGCGCCCCTGGTAGCCCCACTGGTGCAAGTCCGCGGTGAGGCCGGTTGCCTCGATTCCAGCGGCGTCGGCCAGGTAGAGCGCCCGTGGCATGTGGAAGCCCTGAGTGATAACGACCGCGTCGCGAACTTGGAAGATGCTCTTCGCCCGCACCATCGTCGCCCAAGTGTCGAAGCCGGCGTGGTCCTCGAAGATGTCTTCCGGCGACACCCCGTCCCGCACCAGGGCCTTGCGCATAGTGTCCGGCTCGTCGTATTTCCAAGTTCCGTGGTCGCCGGAGACAAGGACCTTCTCGACCTTCCCCGCATGCCACAGCGCCGCAGCCTGCGCGACCCGGTCGGCAAGCATCGCGCTCATCTCCCCATCGGGTTTGACCAGTGCCCCCGGCACGATCGCCACCTGAGCTTTGGGGACCTCAGCGACCTCATCCGTCGACTCCCCGCTGGCACCAAGCAGCACATACGCATTGGCCAGAGCAACCATCAGAGCGAGGGCCACGCCCGAGCCCACAACAGCTTTAGACAGCCGCGGCCATCTCGTAAATGGGTAGCTAATGACCTTCCGCATCGCCGAAACGCTAGCTGGAGGAGCGTCCAATTGCCCCACACGGCACCTCCTGCAACTGTCGCCGAGGGGGCGGGTGCCCCTTCCCCGAAGGCTCAAGAAACAACAAAGGCGCCCAAAAGGACGCCCCAGCTGCGCGACGGTCTTCGG
>DATDLJ010000082.1:0-4969 GCA_036519395.1 Solirubrobacterales bacterium
GGTGTATCTCGGGCGGGATCTCGGGTCCGCCCGCGCCGTCCATCGGCTCGACCTCGAGGCTCGCTTCTGCGATCGAGCTCGGCTGCGCGTCCGGACTGGTAAGCCCCCTCCAGATCATCCGCTTGCCGGCGTGCTCGACCACGACCTCTTCGGCGAAGAAGGTCCGGTAGGTCTCGAGCGTGTTGACATCGAACATCAGCAGCCCACCTGGCCCGAGGTTGTCGCGCATCCCCGCCAAAGCCCGCTCCAGCTCCTCGCTGCTGAGCAGGTAGTTGACCGCGTCGTCGAGGCAGAAGACGACGTCGAACTCGCCGTAGACCGGCAGCTCGCGCATATCGGCGACGGAGAGCTCCACTCGCTCGCCCGCCTTCTCACGCGCCAACGCGATCATCGCCGGGGAGACGTCGCAGGCGGTCACCTCCCAGCCCTGCCCGAGCAGCGGGAGGAAGCTCTTGCCGGTACCGCAGGCGACGTCGAGCAGCCGCTTCCCCGGGACCCCGTGCTTCTCCAGCTTCGGCATCAGCTCACCGAGCCACAGGTCGTAGTTGTGATGGGCGGTGAAGTCGTCGTAGGCGGGAGCGATCGCCTCATAGGCAATTTCCGCCCACTTCGGTCGATTTTCCCCCAAGTCCCCGCCCACGATCAAAGAGACCTGCGCAACTTTCAGAACAGTTTCCACAAACAGAGGTGGCAATTTGATGCACCGCTTATGTAGGTTCGTTCAATCAGCACTCAAACAGGGCATCGCCGCGGGAACGACGATGGCTGGGAGTGGGGTGAGGCACACAGGGTCTGTCTTCGAATGGCGTATCGCTACGCGAGCAATCCGAGCGAAGCCGAGGACATAGCTCAGGACGCTTTGCTCCGGGCCTGGCGTCGGCGTTCGACCCTGCGCGATTCCGATCGCCGCAACCAGTGGCTGGCGACGATCGTCCGCAACGAGGCGTTCCGCCAGCACGCGCGGGTCCGTCCCGATCCGACATCGACAATCGAGTACCGGGAGGGGGCCGAGGACGAGCGGGTGCTGGCGGCAGTGGAGTTGGCTGACCTTCATGCCGCTCTCGACCGGCTCAACGAGCGCGACCGGAAACTGCTGGAGATGAAATACGAGGAGGACCTGACCCAGGCGACGATCGCTCGCCGGCTGGGGATCCCGGAAGGGACCGTGAAGGTGCGGTTGCACCGCGCCCGCAACAAGCTCCGCCTGCTGTACGTAGGGGCGAGCGCCACGGCCTGAACTTCGGACCGCTGTACAACGACCGCGGCACCGCTCGCGGCGAACATTTACCCATGAAGACGGCAGCCCGTCAGATCGTCGCCTTCGGCGGCGGTGGCTTCTCGATGGAGTCGGGCAACCCTCTGCTCGACGATTACGTGCTGGGGTTGACCAAGGCGGAGCGCCCCCGGGTCTGTTTCCTCCCCTCGGCGAGCGGCGATGCCGACCACTACATCGTCCGCTTCTACCGCGCCTTTTCCGCCCACCGCTGCGAGCCCAGCCACATCTCGCTCTTCCGCCGCGAGCAGGGGCCGAGCGATCTCCGTCGCCACCTCCTTGCCCAGGACCTGATCTACGTCGGCGGTGGCAGCGTGATCAGCCTGCTCGGGGTCTGGCGCGCCCACGGGATCGACTCGATCCTGCGCGAGGCGTGGGAATCCGGGGTGATCCTCTGCGGCCTTTCTGCGGGCTCGCTCTGCTGGTTTGCCGAGGCGGTCAGCGGCTTCCACGGGGAGTCGAAGCGGCTGCGGGGTCTCGGCTTGTTGCCGTTCAGCAACTGCGTCCACTACGAGCGCGGCTCGCGCCGGGGTGAGGCCTACCACTCCTTCCTGCGCGAAGGAATGCGCGGCGGTTATGCCGCCGAGGACGGTGCCGCCCTCCACTTCACCGGCGAAGAACTGAGCCGGGTTGTCGCCTCGCGTCCGCAGGCGCGCGGCTACCGACTCGACGTCACCGGCACGCGGGTGGTGGAGATGCGGATCGCGACCACCTACCTCGGTGACCGGGATGCGCCGCCCGCAGCCCCGCTGCCGGAGGCGCTCTCTACCGCTCCAGCCGCCTGATGGGTTTTGCCACCGGCCCGATTCCGACGGCGACTCCAGTGCGCCGCATCCTTGCCCTCGGCGGCCACGAGTTCAGCTCCCGTCCGGCCGACCGCGCGGTTTGCGAGCTGCTGCTGCGGCTGGCGGCCGAGCGCGGCGGCGAACGGCCGCGGATCTGCATCCTGCCGACCGCGAGCGGAGACACCTCTGACCAGATCGCCAGCTTCTACTCGGCGTTTGGCGAGCGTTCCTGCGAGCCCTCCGACGTCTCTCTGTTTCGGCTCGGCAGACGGCCGATGGAGTTGCGCGATCACCTCCTCGCCCAGGACCTGATCTACGTCGGTGGCGGCAGCATGCTCAACCTGCTGGCGGTCTGGGAGGCGCATGACATCGCTTCCATCCTCAGCCTCGCTTGGCGCCAGGGGATCGTCCTCGCCGGTCAAAGCGCGGGGGCGATGTGCTGGTTCGAGGCCGGGATCACCAAGTCTTCCGGCAAGCCACTGGCCGCGGCTGGGCTCGGCCTCCTCGGCGGCAGTCTCTGCGTCCACTACAACAACGAACCGGAGCGCCGTGCTGCCTACCTCGACGCCGTCGGCGGCGGGATGCCGAGCGGCTACGGCCTCGACGACTACGCGGGGCTGCTCTGGGAGGGCGAAGGCAGTCCCTCGGCCGTGACCGCCCGCCGCGGCGCCCGCGCCTACCGGGTAAGCAGCCGCGAGGGCGATGTCGCTGAGTCGCCGTTGCCGGCTCGGTTCCTGGCAGCGCCGGCACCCGCCGCCCTGCGCGAGGACATCGCCGAGTTCCGGCGGATCAAGACGATGCGCCGCCGCGCCGGCTGGCTCGGCTGAAACCACGGATTCGCCACGCTCTCGACGCCAAGAATTTACGATCCGCGCATAACACGTCGCAACTTTCTGTCTACAGTCGTGCCATCATGGTGGTGCTGAAGATGGAGAGGCCGATGGACAGCTGGAACGACGAGCGGCTCGACGAACTGAGTCGGCGCATGGACGAAGGTTTCAAGGAGATGCGCGAGGGCTTCGCGCGGGTCGACGAACGCTTTGAGCGAGTAGACGAACGCTTTGAGCGAGTCGAACGGCGATTCGAGCGTCTCTACCTGGTGATGATCACGGGATCAATCGGCCTGGTCTTAAGCGATCTCCTCGCCTAGCTAGCAGCTCGGCTGACGTTCACTCCCCAGCGGTCGGGGGAGCGGTCGGGTCCTCGCCCTCCTCGCCAAGCGCCTCGCGGGCGATGAAGTCCTCGGCCAGCAGCAGGTTGTCGCTCGAGCGCTCGACTACGCGCAGGAGGTCGCTCATCAGCGCCACCTCCTCGACCTGCTCCTTGACGAACCACTGCAGGAAGTGCTCGGCGCGGTAGTCCTTCAACTCGCGGGCGAGCTCGAAGAGGGCAAAGATCTCATCGCTCACCCGCTGCTCCTGCTCGAGCGCCATCCGCACCGGAGCGCTGCCGTCGGCAAAGCTCGTCTGCTGGGCATTGATGTCCGGGATCCGAACCTCCTCGCCGACGTCGAGCAGGTACTGGATCATCATCATCGCGTGCTCGCGCTCCTCCAGCGCCTGCCGGTAGAAGAAGGCGGCGAGGCGGGGCAGGGTTTCGGCGTCGTAGTAGACGGCGGCGGCCACGTACTGCTGGCTGGCGGCGAACTCGTTGGCGATCTGCGCGTTGAGGGCGTCGGCGAATTTGTCGGACATGCAGGGCTCCTTGTCAGCGGACTGGCAAGTCCAACGTAGCCGAAAGCCCGGATTCGGTCGGCCGAAGCCCGGGTTAGGTGGCCCTCACAGTTTCCAGCGAAAGCCGATCTCCTCGATCGCCGGCGCCAGCGGGCTGGACGGCAGCCCCGGCTTGGTCGCCTGCTCGGGATCGTTGTAGCCGCCGGGGGCGACGTCGTTGGGCGTGTCGGGGTGGAAGATCGAGGCCAGGTACTGGATCTGGCCGCGGCCCTGGCCGAGCTCGGTCTGGCCGCCGCCGTAAGCCCCGATCCCGCGCTCCTCGCAGTAGTCGTAGGCGGCGAAGAGGTTGCGGATCGGCCCGAAGCGGGAGGGCTTGACGTTGACCGTCTTCGGCGGCGACCACGGCATCGCCTCGATGTCGGCGATCGAGTGGATCGGGGCATCCCAGGTGACCCGCTCCGAGACGGGGTCGAGAAGCGGCTTCGTCTCCGCGGTCACGTCGGGGTCCTCGAGCCAGGCGTCGGGGAAGGTCGCGATCAACTTCGCGTAGAGCTCGGGGTCGGTCTCAACGTCGACCGGGGTGCCTTTGTAGAAGCCCTTGAGGTCGAGCGAGTCGACCGCCCCGGTCTCGGCCAGCGCCGCGATCAGCTCGTCGTCCCAGTCGTTGGCGGGGTCGAGCTTGAAGCGCAGCGTCGGGTAGACGGCGAGGCGGGCCAGCAGCGGCTCGATCGAGGAGCGCGCGCCCTCCTCCCAGCCGGCCAGGCGCATCGAGTTGACGAAGTTCACCGGCCGCGGCTCGCGGCCGAGTGCGGCGGCGAGGTTGGTGCCGGCCTGGCGCAGCGCCAGGTCCAGCGCCGCCGACTCGAAGGCCCAGCGGCGGTAGTCGCGGGAGACGTCTTCGCGCACCGGCTCGCCGGCCGGGAAGAGGTCGATCCCGTCCAGCCGCTCGGAGAACTCGGCGAAGGTGCCGTTGAAGACGAGACCCTCAGGCGGGCCGTGACTCTGCTGTCCGACGTGGTCGACGGCGTCGTAAACAACGTCTTCGCCGATCCCCTCCTGGCCACCGCCACGCAACCTGACGATCGTCGTAAGCCGTTCGAAATCGCCAACGTTGAGTTCCAACCCTTCGAACTCACAACTCTCAATAAGAAGCGGCAAATCCGCAATCGCATCGAAGCTGGACACGCTCCGGAGCGTAAAGGAGTCAGGTGAGGGGGTCGCCGGACCCTCCCCGCTGT
>DATDLJ010000083.1:0-3016 GCA_036519395.1 Solirubrobacterales bacterium
TGAGCTTTGGCCCCTCATAGGAGGCCAAAGCTCAACCACACCCCATAGAGTCGCGACGATGACCGAGTCCGCCGCCGGCCCCGCCTGGCTGGTCCTGCCGACCTATAACGAGGCCGACAACCTGGAGCCGCTGGTCGAGGCGGCCCGCGCCAAGCTGCCGACCTCCGCCCAGGTGCTGATCGTCGACGACAGCTCGCCCGACGGGACCGGGGAGATCGCCGACCGCCTCACCGCCGCCCACGAGAACGTCCGGGTCCTGCACCGGCCGCGCAAGGAAGGACTCGGACCCGCCTACATCGCCGGCTTCCGTCAGGCGCTCGCGGGGGGTGCTGGCTTCGTGCTTGAGATGGACTCCGACTTCTCCCACGACCCCGCCTACCTACCGCGCCTCTTGGAGGCGGCGAAGCGGGCCGACCTGGTGCTGGGCTCGCGCTACGTGGCCGGCGGCGGGGTCAGCGACTGGGGACCGTTGCGGCGGGCGATCAGCCGAGGCGGCAGCTCCTACGCGCGGCTGGTGCTGGGGGTCGACGTGCGCGACCTGACCGGCGGCTTCAAGTGTTTCCGCCGCGAGGTCCTGGAGGCAATCGACCTCGACGAGATCGCAACCCGCGGCTACGCCTTCCAGGTGGAGGTGACTTACCGGGCGATCCGCCGCGGCTTCAAGGTCACCGAGGTGCCGATCATTTTCCGCGAGCGGCGGGTAGGGACGTCGAAGATGGACCTCTCGATCGTCGCTGAGGCGGTTTGGCGTTTACCCTTGCTGCGCTTCGATCGGAGTTAGGTTTAGAGGCTTATATGCCACTGGACAACATCGCTATACTTTCTGAAGTATTGAGCTGAAGCGAAAACCGCAACCGGGGGACCGACAGTGACTGGCAAATTGACCGACGTAACCGACGCCACCTTCAAAGCTGACGTGCTCGACGCCGGGGGCCCTGTCCTCGTCGACTTCTGGGCACCATGGTGCGGTCCGTGCCGCGTCGTCCACCCGGTCCTGGAGGAGATCGACGCCGAGCGCGACGACCTCAAGATCGTCTCGATCAACGTGGACGAGAACCAGCAGACGGCGTCCAACTACGAAGTCCTCTCGATCCCGACGATGATCCTCTTCAAGGACGGCGCGATCGCGAAGAAAGTGGTCGGGGCGATGCCAAAGCGCCGCCTCGAGGCCGAGCTGGAGCCGGCGCTCGCCTAAGCGGGCGCTCCTCCATGCCGTTCGTTCACGTCCACTGGTACGAGGGCCGCTCCGATGAGCAGAAGGCGGAGATCGCCAAGCGGATCGAAGCGGCCCTAATCGAGGTCGCCGGCGTCGCCCCGGATCACTGCTGGGTGAAGTTCGACGACTCCTCGAAATCCGACTTCATCATCGGCGAGAAACCTCAGGACTGAGCGCTTTCGGTAGAGGGTGCCGGTATCCCTCTCCGGAATTGACCTCCCCTCCGCTGCGCTGCGGGGAGAACCTAGTGCGCGGCTTCGCCGCGCAAAAAGACAGATTGCATATCGCCGAACATTCCTCCGAGGGACACCGGCACCCTCCTACGACAGAGCTCAGCTAGACGTTGATCAGGCCCGGCTGACGCCGATGCTGAGGTCTTTGCCGTCGATCGTGGCCACGGGGCCGTTGCTGCTGTCGTAGCTGACGGAGGTGGCTAGGACCTCGGTGGCTAGGTAGTCCTGGTGGGCCTGGGCGGCTTCGAGGAGATCGGGGTTGCCGGTGAGGGTGAGGTCGATTCGGTCGGTGATCTCCAGGCCCGCTGCTTTGCGGGCGTTTTGGACGGCGTGGACGATCTCGCGGGCTAGGCCCTCGCGGCGCAGCTCGTCGTCGAGCTCGAGCTGGAGGGCGACTGCGTGGCCGGCCTCGGCCTCGACCTCGTAGCCCTCGAGCGGTTCGAGGGCGAGGGTGAGGTCCTCGGTGCCGAGGCTGTGGTCGGTGCCCTCGATCGAGATCCCGATCTCGCCGCCTTCGGCGAGGACGGCGGCGACGTGGGCCGCGTCGAGCGCCTCGACGGCCGCGGCCACCTGCGGCATCTTCTTGCCGAAGCGAGGGCCGAGGGCCCGATAGTTGGGCTTAGCGCTGTAGCTGACCAGCTCGGACTCGTCGGTGACGAAGTCGAGCTCCTTGACGTTGAGCTCGGCGGTGACCAGGTCGGCGCGGGCTTCGATCGCGGCGCGCTCGGCGTCGTTGGCGACGATCACCGCGCGGCGCAGCGGCTGACGCACCTTTGCCTTGGCCTGGGCACGGGCGGCGCGGCCGAGCTCGACCGTGAGCCGAACCGCCTCCATCGCCTGCTCTAGCTCGGGGTCGGCGAGGCTCGCGTCAACCACGGGGAAATTGCGCAGGTGGACCGACGGCTCGGCATCGTCGCCGCTGAGGTTGCGGTGGATCTCGTCGGCAAGGAAGGGCGTAAACGGCGCCAACATCGCTACCGTCTCCAACAGGCAGTGGTGGAGGGTCGCAAAGGCAGCGCGGTCGCCTTCCCAGAAGCGGCGGCGCGAGAGGCGCACGTACCAGTTGGAAAGCTCCTCGACGAAGTCGGAGATCGCGCGGCCGGCGGCGGTGCAGTCGTACTCGTCCATCCGCTCGCGCACCGTGCCAATCGTCGCCTGCAATCGGGAGAGCGCCCAGCGGTCGAGGTCGGTGAGTCCGCCTGAAGCGTCGCTATTCGACGCCTCTCGCGGACTCGCGCTGAAGTCAGCGGGGCCGAGCCCCTCGGCGTTCGCGTAAAGCACCCAGAACGAGTAGGTGTTCCAGAGGGTGAGGAGGAACTGGCGGACCGATTCGCCGACCGTGTCGACCGAGAAGCGGTAGCCGGCCCAGGGCTGTTGGGCGGTCAGGTAGTACCAGCGGAAGGCGTCGGCGCCGTGGGCGCTGAGGACGTCCCAGGGGTCGACGACGTTGCCGCGGCTCTTCGACATCTTCTGACCCTCGGCGTCGAGGATCAGGCCGAGGCAGACGCAATTGCGGTAGCTGGAGGTGTCGAAGAGCAGGGTCGACTCGGCGAGCAGGGTGTAGAAC
>DATDLJ010000084.1:0-2753 GCA_036519395.1 Solirubrobacterales bacterium
ACGTGGTCGACTCGTGCGAACGGTTGCAGGTCGAGGTTGCTGGAGGCCTCGTTAAACCCCAGCACAAACCAATACGTGCGGACCATGAGTTCGCCCTCGCCGCTTAGTTAGAAGCTAAGCGCTGTGAGAGTCGGTCCTTCCCCGCCCGCGGGAAGGGGCACCGGCTTCAAAAGCGGGCTCACCCAGGCGGATCGCCCTGACCGCCGGGGGACATCAAAGGGGCTTTATCTCCCGTAGTGCCCGCTGGCGCGGACCCCGGGAGACGAGAATCAAGCGCCAGCTAAACCTGTAGACACCCTCGCACCGCGTCCGCGGATCCGAGTTCGAATCTCGGCGCCTCCATGTATTCGGCTCGAGCCCCCTCAAAGGGGCTTCGGCCTGCTCCTGCACGGAGGGGCCGTTTGCCTTTATGGCCTCTTGAAAGGGTAAGGTTTCCTAAGTGGCTGCCAGTGCTGAACTTGCCGCCTGGATCTCCGCTCTCTCGAGCTGCGTGGCGACTGCCGCTGGCATCTACTCCGCCCAGCAGAGCCGTCCAAAAAACACTTAGAGATAAGAAGAACTTGCGTATTTATTGCTGAGCGATTCAATCGCTCTCGGCCTCGAGCTCCTCGGCCAATTCGGAGAGCGCCTCCAAAGAGACGCTGAGCGCCGCGGCGACCCGCCGCATGTCGCCCCAGGTCGGATCTGATTGCCCGCTCTCGATCTCGGCAATTAAGTCGATCGGGAGATTGGCCCGCTCCGCCAGCGTCGCCTGATCGATCCGCGCCTCTTCCCGGAGGGCCCTCACTGCTTTGCCGAGGCCAGTTTGCGGTTCGTGAGGGAGTTCGTCAGGCATTGAGGGGGAGAAGTTTCGCTTGTGGCGGCTTAGGGGCTCATTGCCCCTAAGCGCGACATCAAGCAGTTCAAACAGGCCTGTGAGGCCGTGGGACTTTCGTCGCCGGAGCGACATCAGGCGAGCGAAGATCTGCATGCTGAGAAGGAGTCGATGGGGCGAGGGCGAGATATGAGCTATGGCGAACTACTCGATTGGTTGAGACAATGGCAACTGAACCGATGACGATCGTAGTTGCCGAAAAGGCGTCTCTGGCAAGTTTGCTCCGCTCTCTGCGGGGAGAGATCACGAGTGCTCGCTTGGGCTATCCAGAGGTCCTGCATCTCGACATCCGTGACTCGGATGGCGACCATTGGCATCTGGCTACCCAAGATGCGGAGTGGTTCCCGGCCGACCCTGCTGCCTTGGCCGGGCAGACGATCGAGAGCTCTGAGATTGACGAGAAGACCGGTGAGCTCCGCTGCAATCTCGCCGGTGGCGTCGTCTTCGCGGTCCGTCCTGCGGAGCAGGAGGCCGATGACGACCCCTGTAACTGGGAGCTGATCACTCCCGGTGGCGTCGGTCTGGAATACGGCCCCGGTCCTCGCTGGCAGATCAGTGATGCCACCGTTCCAGCCATAGGCCGAACTTCCCACTGACTGGCGGGAATTTGGACCGCTACGTCGCCTTTCTGCGCGGGCTGAACCTCGGTAACCGCCGGATCAAGAACGAGGAGCTGCGGCGGCACTTCGAGGCGATGGGGTTCGAGGAGGTGGTGACCTTCCGGGCCAGCGGCAACGTGATCTTTGCCAGCCCCGAGCGGGAGGCGGAGGCGAAGCTGCAGGGACGGATCGAAGCTGAGCTGGGGGAGCGGCTCGGGTACGAGGTGCCGGTCTTCCTGCGCAGCGCTGCCGAGGTGGCGGCGGTTGCGGCGCAGGCGCCGTTCGGCGCCGCGGCTGTGGGCAAGTCGAAGGGGAAGCTCCAGGTCTCATTCCTGGCGAAGAAGCCGGGCGCGGCGGCGAAGAAGAAAGCGCTGGCGCAGGCCACCGACGAGGATCTGCTGGCGATTGAGGGGCGGGAGCTCTACTGGCTCCCCAGCGGTGGGATCAGCGAATCGGACCTCGACCTGAAGGCCATTGACGCCGCCCTCGGTGCCGGGACGATGCGAACCATGGGGACGGTCGGGCAGATCGCCGCCAAGCTGAATTAACCGCGGTCCGAGCGCGGCAGCGCCGCCAGCTCGAAATCGCGGCTGACCGCCCCGATCTCTTCCGGGAGGCGCGCGAGCTGGACGTTGGCGACGAAGTCCATCTCCTCGCCCAGCGGCCGGAAGAAGTTGTCGTAGTGCGTGGGGACGACGGCGCGGGGTTCGAGTCGGGGCAGGATCCGCTGCCAGTAGTCGCGGGTGAAGCTGCGGCCGGCGACGCCGGCGAGGAAGACGTCGACGCCGCGCTCGCGGACCGCGTCGTCGATGAGGTTGGCGCTGCCCTGGTGGTAGAAGCGAAGCCCAGCGACCGCGATCGTGATCCCCCAGACCTGACCGCAGCGGTAGGCGCCGGGGGAGAGCGAGTCGAGGTGGTCGCAGCAGAGTTCGCCGTCGTAGGGGACGGCGAGGCCGAGCAGCAGCTTCGAGTGCAGGCTGGGGGTGAAGGAGACCTCGAAGGGCCCGAGCTCGTAGGTGCGGTACGGCTCGACCTCGACGGCCCGCTCGGCGAGCCCGTGCAGCGCCATCAGGTTGACCAGCGAGCGCGAGCCGTAGGCGTCGCAGCCGAAACGGCGGGCGATCGCCGGCGCGTCGAGGGCATGGTCGAAGTGGGTGTGGCCGACGAGCACGCCGACCGTCTCGCCCGGCGCGGTAACGAAGCGGTCGAGCGCGGCCGGGTCGGGCAGGGCACGGCGCCTCAGCACCAGGTCGCGGAACGGCACCCGTGAGAGGTAGGGG
>DATDLJ010000085.1:0-17405 GCA_036519395.1 Solirubrobacterales bacterium
ATCGCCGCTTCGCGGACATTCCCGCGGGGGACGACCGGACCCCCTGCGACCGAGCTCTGAGAGACGCCCAGGGTTCAGCAGCTTTTCTAAAAAAAGCTGTCGTGTTCTTAGCCGTAGTGCTGGTTCTGTCGCTTGGAGGGACGGGTGTCCCCTGACCGACCGGCGTCGTGATTTTCGCACTGGCTACTCGGCGAGAGACAGGTAGTTCACGGCGAAAATCCCAGGTGGGTCAGGGGACACCCGTCCCTCCCTACCGCAAGCGTTAGAGCCTTCAGCGAGGGCGATCAAGACCCAGCTCGATCACACGAGCCGCGATCTGCCGAGGCCGGTCGCGGCCCGCTTCGCCCGGGATATCGAGCTTGGCGGCGAGAGCATCGAGGCGGCGCTGGGCGGTGCGCTCGGAGACGTGGAGCTCGGCGGCGATCTCGGCCCGGGTGGCGGGACGGCCGGCGAAGGCGCCCTCGCTGCGGTAGGGCGCGACGAGGGCGGCGGCGGTCCCCCGCTCCTCCTCGCTCAGCGCTACCGCGGGCTCGCTGGCTGCGACGGTGGCCCCAACCGGGGTCACCACCCCCGTCTTCACTTCCAGGCGGTGGCCGCCGACGATCAGGGTGTCGCCGTCACGCAGGCGCCGCGGCCGATCCAGCGGCTCGCCGTTGAGGGCGGTGCCGTTGCGGCTGTCGAGGTCGGTCGCCATCAGCACGTCGCCGCGGCGCTCGATCTCCAGGTGGTTCCAGGACACCTCCTCGTCCTCGAGCACGACGTCGGCCTCGGGAGCACGTCCGACCACCGTGCGCTCAGCGGTCAGCGCAACCGAGTGCGGCGCCTCGCCGCTGGCGGAAATCCAGAGCCGGGGGTCCATCCGCCGAGATTAAAACTCGGCGGGGTCGCTAGTAGCGGTAATGGTCCGGCTTGAAGGGGCCCTCGACCGGGACGCCGAGGTAGGCCGACTGCTCGGGGCTGAGCTCGGTCAGGTCGACGCCGAGCGCCGCCAAGTGCAGGCGGGCGACCTTCTCGTCGAGGTGCTTGGGCAGGACGTAGACCGCGGACTCGCCGCCGTATTTGTCCTCGCGGTGGCCGAAGAGCTCGATCTGGGCGATCACCTGGTTGGTGAACGAGTTCGACATCACAAAGCTGGGATGGCCGGTCGCGTTACCGAGGTTCAGCAGCCGCCCTTCGGAGAGGACGATGATCGCGTGGCCGTCGGGGAACTTCCACTCGTCGACCTGCGGCTTCACCTCGACTCTGTTGGCCTCGGACTCTTCCAGCGAGGCCATTTCGATCTCGTTGTCGAAGTGGCCGATGTTGCCGACGATCGCGTTGTGCTTCATCTGCCGCATGTGATCGAGGGTGATGATGTCCTTGTTGCCGGTGGCGGTGACGAAGATGTCGGCGCTCGCGACCACGTCGTCGAGCTTGCGCACCTCGTAGCCCTCCATCGCCGCCTGCAGGGCGCAGATCGGGTCGATCTCGGTGACGATCACCCGCGCGCCCTGGCCGCGGAGGCTGGAGGCGCAGCCCTTGCCGACGTCGCCGTAGCCGCAGATGACGGCGACCTTGCCGCCGATCATCACGTCGGTGCCGCGGTTGATCCCGTCAACAAGGGAGTGGCGGCAGCCGTAGAGGTTGTCGAACTTCGACTTGGTGACCGAGTCGTTGACGTTGATCGCCGGGAAGAGGAGGTCGCCGGTCTCGGCAAGCTGGTAGAGCCGGTGGACGCCGGTCGTCGTCTCCTCGGTGACGCCCTTG
This sequence comes from Solirubrobacterales bacterium, assembly GCA_036519395.1. Classification (GTDB taxonomy): domain Bacteria; phylum Actinomycetota; class Thermoleophilia; order Solirubrobacterales; family 70-9; genus VAYN01. The sequence goes on from DATDLJ010000085.1 coordinate 1,747, forward strand.
ATGTTGGCGGCGATCCGGGTCCAGCGCTGTGGGTCCTCCTCGAGCGAGCGCTGCAAGGTCTGCAGGACGATCTTGAACTCCTCCGATTCGGCCGAGGCGGGGTCCGGGACCGAACCCGCCTTCTCGAACTCGACGCCCTTGTGGACGAGCAGGGTGGCGTCGCCACCGTCGTCGAGAATCATGTTCGGGCCCTCGCCGTCAGGCCAGTTGAGCGCCTGCTCGGTGCACCACCAGTACTCCTCCAGCGTCTCGCCTTTCCAGGCGTAGACGGGGATGCCGGCGGCGGCGATCGCGGCGGCGGCGTGGTCTTGGGTCGAGAAGATGTTGCAGCTGGCCCAGCGCACCTCGGCGCCGAGCGCGACCAGGGTCTCGATCAGGACCGCGGTCTGGATCGTCATGTGCAGAGAGCCGGTGATCCGGGCTCCCTTCAGCGGCTGGGAGGTGCCGAACTCCTCGCGCGTCTGCATCAGGCCGGGCATCTCTACCTCGGCGAGGGAGATCTCCTTGCGGCCGAACTCGGCGAGGCCGAGGTCGGCAACCTTGTAGTCCTGGGTCTCGGTTGCAGTCGCGTCGGTGTAATTCATTGGAGCAATGTAGCGTGCCGGTCGTGAGCGTGCCAGACACCGAGAAGCGCCTCGCCGCCGAGGCCGCGGCGGAGCTGGTTGAGAGCGGGATGACGGTCGGTCTGGGGACCGGTTCGACGGTCGCCCACCTGCTGCCGGCGATCGCCCGACGCGGTCTGGAGGGGATCCGCTGCGTCGCCACCTCGGTCGCAACCGAGGAACAGGCGCGGGAGCTGGGGATTCCGGTCGAGGAGTTCGACAGCCTCACCCACTTGGACATCGCGATCGACGGCACCGACGAGGTAACCCCGGACGGTTGGCTGATCAAGGGGGGCGGTGGCGCCCACCTGCGGGAGAAGATCGTCGCCGCGGCGGCCGCGCGCTTCATCGTCATCGCCGACTCGAGCAAGCCGGTCGCTGCACTGCGCGGCCCGGTGCCGCTGGAGCTGTTCGGGTTCGGCGCTGCCTCGACCCTGGAGCGGCTCGGTTCCGACGTGCAACTGCGGGATGTCCCCCGCAGTCCCGACGGCGGTGTAATCGCCGACTACCGAGGCCCTGGACTTGACGATCCAGCGGCGTTGGCGGCGCGGCTGGAGGCCGATCCCGGCGTCGCCGCCCACGGCCTCTTCCCCCCGGATATGGTGGCCGAGGTCTTCATCGCCAGGGGAGATGCGGTGGACCGGACCAGCTACACCTGAGCCAAAGGAGACCGAAGTGACCGACTTCAGCGGACTAGCTATTGCCGGCCGGATCGCAACCCCTAACGACGCCGACTGGGACCAGGCGCGGATGGGTTGGAACCTCGTCGCCGACCCACAGCCGAGCGCCGTCGCCTTCGTCGAGAGCGGCGACGACATCGCCGCCGTGGTCCGCTTCGCCGCCGAGAACGGCCTGCGGGTCACCGGCCAGGGGACCGGCCACGGGGCAGCTGCCCTTGGCTCATTGGAGGACACGGTGCTGATTAAGACCGAGCGGATGCGGGGCGTCGAGATCGACGCCGGCGCCAGCACGGCTCGGGTCGAGGCTGGGGTCCTCTCGGTCGAGCTTGCCGAAGCCGCGCAAGCGCAGGGGCTGAGCTCGCTGCCGGGCTCCTCGCCCGACGTCGGCGTCACCGGCTTCACCCTCGGCGGCGGCCTCAGCTGGTTCGGCCGCAAGTACGGGTTCGCCTGCAACCGGGTGCGGGCGCTCGAGCTGATCACCGCCGACGGCGAGGCGCGGACGGTCGACGCCGACAACGAGCCGGATCTGTTCTGGGCGCTGCGCGGGGGCGGTGGCGACTACGCGATCGTCGTCGCGCTGCACCTCGACCTGGTCCCGATTAAAGACGCCTACGCCGGGGCGTTCCTCTGGCCGGCGGCGGTCGGAGCCAACGCCCTCCGCATCTACCGCGACTGGGCGGCCGGGGTCGGCGAGAACGTCACCTCCGTCGTCCGCTTCCTCACCCCGCCTGACGTCCCGGACGTTCCGGAGCCGCTGCGGGGCACGCCGCTGCTGACGATCGACGGCGCCTGCATCGGCAGCCGCGAGGAGGGCGAAGCGACCTTCGCTCCCCTGCTTGAGATCGGCGAGCCGATGATGAGCACCTTCGACCAGGTTCCGCCCGCGGCGCTCTGCCGGATCCACATGGACCCCGAGCAGCCGGTACCGGGTCTCGGTCACCACACGGTGCTGCGCGAGCTGCCCGACGAGGCGATCGACGTCTTCGTCTCCCTGGCCGGGCCCGACTCGGGCACGCCGCTGCTGCTGACCGAGCTGCGCCATATGGGCGGCGCCATGGGACGCCCCGACGCGAGCGGCGGCGCCCTCTCCCACCTCGACGCCGAATGGGCGATGCTCGGGATCGGGATGCCGATGACGCCGGAGCTGGGACAGGCAATCAACGCCCAGCTCGACCGCTTGAAGGACGAGCTGTCCCCTTGGGGAGCCGACGGCGGCTACTTCAACTTCGCCGAGCGTGCCTGCGACGCCGACGCGATCCTGCCGCCAGAGGTCTGCGCCCGCCTCGCCGAGGTGAAGCGCAAGTGGGACCCCGACGGGCGGATCACCGCCAACCACGTGGTCTCGCTCGATTCGGCGGTGTAGTAGATACTGCAGCTGTGGCTGCAGACAAAGAATTTCCAGATCGAGTTCCGATGCTCAGGCTTCTGCTCCTGGATGCCCTGAGCAACCCAGATCGCAGCGACCGGCCAGCCGATCCCGAGGCGCTGATATCGGATGAGGCCCGCTCTGCAACCGAGTGGATCGGCGTCGGGGCGGACGACAGGGAGAAGGTCATCCGCGAACTACTCGGACTTGCCGACGCCCTGCGGCCCAGTCCCCCGCGCGACATCTCTCTGGTCGACAAGGTCTCGGTCATTCATCAACGGCTGGCCGAGAGAGAAATACCTCACGCCATAGGTGGTGCTCTAGCGGTGGGCTACTACGGCGTGCCCCGATCAACTCTCGACATCGACGTCAACGTGTTCCTGTCGGCTGACCGCTGGCCAACCATTCGCGATGCCCTAAGCGGGATCGGTCTCGGCCCGGAGATAGGGATAGATAGAAGAGATTTGGGAAAAGCAGAAGACCTACGCGTCGAGTGGGACCCAAACTCTCTGCATCTATTTTTCTCCTGCGATCCCCTGCACGACCGGATGAGGCGGGACAGCCGTTACGTGCCCTTCAACAGCGACAGAATTCCGATAGTCGCCCCAGAGCACCTTGTGATCCGAAAGGTGTTACTCGACCGCAGCAAGGACTGGCTCGACATCGAGCAGATCCTCATCGCCACCTCTCCCCTCGACCTGGACGAGATCAAAGAGTGGCTGGAGCGGATGGTGGGAACGGAGGACCCAAGGATGCAAAAGCTGCTCGAGGTTGAGTCGAGCCTCTCTGCCAGATAGCTAGTTCGCAGCTGCTTCGTCGGCGACGACGATCATCTGGTCGTTCCGCACCCTGCCGGCGGGGATCGAGTCGTCGCCCGCCAGCAACTTCGCCAGCGGCTCCTGCTTGTCGGGGCCGGTGACGAGCCAGATGATCTGGCGGGCGTCGTCGAGGGCTGGGTAGGTGAGGGTCATGCGGTGGTGGTCCTGGTAGGCGGTCTCGGTGATCGCGACGCGGCGGTCGCTGACCTCGAGGACGGGGTCCCCGGGGACGAGGGAGGCGGTGTGGCCGTCGGGGCCGAGGCCGAGGTGGACGAGGTCGAGGCGCTCCGGTAGCGAGGCTTCGTATTCGCGCGCCGCTGCCTCCAGGTCGCGCTGGGTGACCGGCATTGGCCGCAGCGACGGCTGGTGCTCCATCGCGAGGCCGAGCACCATGTGGGTGAGGTTGCGGGCCGGGTCACCGGGCGCGGCGACGCGCTCGTCTACTTGGAAGAGCTCGGTCCGATCCCAGGGCATCCCCTCCAGCTCTCCGAGGATCGCCAGCATCGCCCAGGGCGAGCGGCCGCCGCTCATCGCGAAGGCGAACTGGCCGCGCTCGGCCGCGGCCTGGTCGCCGGCCGCGGCGATCAGCTCGGCGGCCCGGCGCGAGGCCGCCTTCTCGTCGCCGGCGACCTCGAGCTCGATTGGCACCGGGTCAGCTCGCCTTCTCGTCGTGGCCGCCGAACTGTTTGCGCATCGCCGAGAGCACCTTGTCGCCGTAGTCGCCGAGGCCGCGCGAGTAGAAGCGCTCGTGCAGGGCGGTGGTCAGGACCGGGGTCGGCACCCCCTCGTCGATCGCCGCGATCGCCGTCCAGCGCCCCTCGCCGGAGTCGGAGACGCGGCCGGCGAAGTCGGAGAGGTCGGGGGATTCCTGCAGCGCCGCCGCGGTCAGGTCGAGCAGCCAGGAGCCGATCACGCTGCCGCGGCGCCAGACCTCGGCTACTTCGGGCAGGTCCAGGTCGTACTGGTAGTACTCGGGGTGGTCGAGCGGCGCCGTCTCGGCGTCGGCCTCGCGCTGGACCTTGCCGGCGTTGGCGTTCTTCAGCACGTTGAGGCCCTCGGCGTAGGCGGCCATCACCCCGTACTCGATCCCGTTGTGGACCATCTTCACGAAGTGGCCGGCCCCGTTCGGACCGCAGTGGAGGTAGCCCTGCTCGGAGGGCGAGGGGTCGCCGGAGCGCCCCGGGGTCCGCTCGACGTCCCCCAGCCCCGGCGCCAGGCTGGCGAAGATCGGGTCGAGCCGCTGCACGGCGCTGTCCGGGCCGCCGATCATCAGGCAGTAACCGCGCTCGAGGCCGAAGACGCCGCCGCTGGTCCCGCAGTCGACGTAATCGATCCCCTGCTCGCCCACCTTCGCGGCGCGGCGGATGTCGTCGCGGTAGTAGGAGTTGCCGCCGTCGATGATCGCGTCGCCTGAGTCCAGCACCGCGGCGACGGCGTCGACCGTCTGCTCGGTGATCTCGCCGGCCGGGACCATCACCCAGACCGAGCGCGGCGCGCTCAGCTTCGCCGCCAGGTCCTCCAGCGAGGAGGCGGCCGTCGCTCCCTCGCCCGCCAACTGCGAGACGGCGTCGGGGTTGACGTCGTAGGCGACGATCTCGTGACCGTCGCGCATCAAGCGCCGGGCCATGTTCGCTCCCATCCGACCGAGCCCGACGATTCCGAGTTGCATGCAGACCTCCGCTGGTGGCGATTAAGGGGTGGGTGGACGATAGCCTCCCCGCCGATGGGCAAGGCCGCCTCCAAGCACTCGGACAAAGCCGCCGACGTGCTGGCGATCTTTGGGATCAGCGGCGACCTGGCGAAGAAAATGACCTTCCGCGCGCTTTACCGGTTGGAGGCGCGGGGGAAGCTCGACTGCCCGATCGTCGGCGTCGCGATCGACGAGTGGGACGACGAGCAGCTGCGGCAGCACGCTCGCGACGCGATCGGCGCCACCGTCGCCGAGCCCGACGAGGACGTCTTCAGCCGGCTCGCGCAGCGGCTCTCCTACGTGCAGGGCGACTACGCGGACCCCGACACCTTCGCCCGGGTCGCGGCGGCGATCGGCGACGCGAAGCAGCCCGTCTTCTACCTGGAGATTCCGCCCTCGCTGTTCGCCACCGTCGTCCAGGGGCTCGGCAAGGCGGGGCTGACCGAGAACGCCCACGTGGTGATCGAGAAGCCGTTCGGCCACGACCTCGCCTCGGCCCAGGCGCTCAACGCCGAACTCTGCTCGGCCCTGCACGAGGAGCAGATCCTCCGCATCGACCATTACCTCGGCAAGGAGCCGGTGATGGACATCACCTATCTGCGCTTCGCCAACGCGCTGCTGGAGCCGGTCTGGAACCGCGAGCACGTCTCCCACGTGCAGATGACGATCGCCGAGAACTTCGGGGTCGATGACCGCGGGCGTTTTTACGACGCCGTCGGGGCGATGCGCGACGTGATCCAGAACCACGCCCTGCAGGTGCTGGGGATCGTCGGCATGGAGCCGCCGACCGGCAACCATCCCGACAGCGTCCGCGACAAGAAGCTCGAGTTCTTCAAGGCGATGCGGGCGGCCGACCCGAAGCGCTACGTGCGCGGTCAATACGACGGCTTCCTCGAGGTCAAGGATGTGGCGGCGGACTCCACCACCGAGACCTTCGCCGCGGTCGAGCTCGAGGTCGATAACTGGCGCTGGGCGGGGGTGCCGTTCTTCGTCCGCGCCGGCAAGTGCCTGCCGGCGAAGGCGAGCGAGGTCACCGTCTTCTTCAAGCGGCCACCACAGCTCGGCATCGGCCACGGGAAGACGCCGGAACCGAACCAGGTGACGATCCGGATCGAGCCGCAGCCGGGGGCGCGGATCCGCCTCTACGCGAAGGAAGCGGGCGAGGAGGCGTTCCAGCCAGCCGACCTCGAGGTCCTCTTCGAGCGAGTGCCGGGCGAGGAGCCCGAGCCGTACGAGCGCCTGCTCGGCGACGCGATCGCCGGCATCCACCAGCTCTTCACCCGTCAGGACGCGATCGAAGAGACCTGGCGGGTGGTCCAGCCCCTGCTTGATGAACCGGGTCCGGTGCTCCCCTACGAGCCCGGCACTTGGGGGCCCGAGGAGGCCGGGAACCTGCTTCGCGGCACCGGCCAATGGGCACAGCCCTGGCTGCCGAGTGCCTGAATCCCTAGCTCCCTGCTAGGTTTTCGGCCTCCCTAATTAGGGGTGCCTAATGGATTTGCTGCGCCCCTCGCAATCTCTGCGCCATGTCCCCGCTTACTCGTCGCCGCCTGTTGACCTCCGCCGGAGTCGGTGCTGCTGGTCTCGGCCTCGGTGCCAGCGGCTACCTGATTGGGCATGAGACCGCCGAAGCCAGCAGCGATGGCACCGGCAGCGTCTCCTTCTACGGAGAGCACCAGGCGGGGATCGATACTGCCGCCCAGGACCGGCTCCACTTCGCCGCCTTCGACCTGCTGAGCGAAGACCCGGCGGAGCTGCGCGAGCTGATGCAGGAGTGGACGCTGGCCGCGGCGGAAATGACGGCGGGCGAGATGGTCGGCGACGTCAACGATGTCCAGCTGGCCCCGCCCGAGGACACCGGCGAGACGGTCGGCCTCCTCCCCTCCCGACTCACCATCACCTTTGGCTTCGGTCCCAGCCTGTTCGACAAGCCCGGACTCGGACTCGGAGGCAAGCGCCCGGCGGCGCTGAAACCGCTGCCACCATTGCCCGCCGACGAGTTGAGCCCGGCCGAAAGCGGCGGAGACATCTGCATCCAGGCCTGCTCCGACGACCCCCAGGTCGCCTTCCACGCCGTTCGCAACCTTGCCCGGATCGGCCGCGGCACGGTGGCGATGCGCTGGTCGCAGCTCGGCTTCGGCCGCACCGCCAGCACCAGCCGCAGCCAGGACACGCCGCGCAACCTGATGGGGCTGAAGGACGGCACCGCCAACATCCGCGCCGAGGACACCGAGGCGATGGCGAAGTTCGTCTGGGTCGGCGACGAAGGACCGGCCTGGCTGCGCGGCGGCAGCTACCTGGTCACGCGCCGGATCCGGATGCTGCTCGAGGTCTGGGACCGGACCTCGCTGCTGGACCAGGAGCGGACGATCGGGCGCCACAAGTACAGCGGCGCCCCGCTCGGGGGGCACGATGAGTTCGAACCGCTGCCGCTCGAGGCCGAGAAGGACGGGCACCCGGTGATCCCGCCCGACGCCCACGTCCGCCTCGCCTCCGCCAAGGAGAACGGCGGCGCCCGCATCCTCCGCCGCGGCTACTCCTTCACCGACGGCGTCGACGAGAGCCTCGGCGAGCTCGAAGCCGGCCTCTTCTTCATCAGCTTCCAACGCGACCCGGAGCAGTTCGTCGCGATCCAGCGCCAACTCGGCTCCCTCGACGCGCTGAACGAGTACATCAAGCACGTCGGCAGCGCCCTCTTCGCCGTCCCGCCGGGGGCCACCCCAGGCAGCTACGTCGGCGAAGCCCTCCTCTCCTAATCCCAACTCAAAGGAGCACCACCCCAGATGAACCGAACCCGTGTCCGTCCAGCCCTCGTTGCGGGGGCACTTGTCCTACTTGTCCTCTTCGTCACCGCCTGCGGCTCGAGCGACGACGAGACCACCAGCGGCGATGCGCCGGCAACCGAGCAGCTCAGCTTCACCCTGACCGACGCCGGCTGCGATCCGGTCGACGCCGAGGCGCCCGCTGGACCGATCACCTTCGAAGCGGAAAACACCAGCTCCAATCCCGACGTGCACGAGCTCGAGGTCCTGGACGGGGAAACGGTGCTCGGGGAGACGCCTGACCTCGCCGAGGGCGACAGCGGCAGCTTCACCCTCACCCTCGAGCAGGGCGAGTACACCCTCCTCTGCCCGGGAACCGACGGCGACAGCGGCACCCTCACCGTCAGCGGCGAGCTGGAGACTGAGGGCAGCCCTGAGGTCGAAGAAGCGATCGCCGACTACCGCTCCTACTTGGAGGAAAACACCGCCGAGCTGGTCGAAGCGACCGAACCGTTCGTCGCCGCCGTGGTCGCTGGCGAAGTTGACAAGGCGAAATCCCTCTACGCGGCAGCCCGCATCCCGTACGAGCGGATCGAGCCGGTGGCCGAGTCCTTCGGCAGCCTCGACCCGAAGATCGACGCGCGCGAAAACGACGTGCCGGCGAGTGAATTCGAAGGCTTCCACCGGATCGAGAAAGCGCTCTGGGAAGAAGAAAGCCTGAAGGGAATGGCGCCGGTCGCCGAACAGCTCCTGGCCGACGTCGAAGAACTGGCCGAAAAGGTGGAAACGGTCGAACTACAGGCGGTGCAGATCGCCAACGGCGCCAACGAGCTCCTGGGTGAGGTCTCCGCCTCGAAGATCACCGGCGAGGAGGAGCGCTACTCCCACATCGACCTGGTCGACTTCGAGGCCAACGTCGAAGGGTCGGAGGCCGCCTTCGAAGCGGTGAAGCCGCTGCTCGACGAGAGCGGCGCCGATCTGGCGGGAGAAATCGAAGCTGACTTCAAGATGGTCTTCAACTCGCTCGAGCCCTACCGCACCGAGGACGGTTTCGTCCCCTACACCGACCTAACTAAGGCGGACACCCGGGAACTGGCCACTGGGATCGACACGCTGGCGGAGAAGCTGAGCTTGGTGCCGGCGGCTATCGCTTCGGCGGAACACGAATAGGACGCACTGCCCGATCGGCCCAGGGCTCGGGCGAGCTCTGGCCGGCGGTCCTGTCTCCGATCGGGGGCTCCCCCTACCGGGGGAGTCCTCCCGATCGTCGCCACCCGCCGGAGAGGCCGCAAAGTCCAGGGAAGAGGCCGGTGTGCTGCCGGAGAGGCGCCTAAGGTTGCTCGTTCGATGGTCGCCGCCGGTGAGAGAGCTGATGAGTTGCTGCACGAGCTTGGCTATGCCGAATGGCGGGCTGGGCAACGGGAGGCGGTGGTCGCTGCTCTCGAGGGGCGCGATTCGCTGATCGTTATGCCCACCGGGGGTGGGAAGAGTCTCTGTTACCAGCTGCCTGGGCTGGCGAGTGAGGATTTGACGATCGTTGTTAGTCCGTTGATCGCCTTGATGCGGGATCAGTGGGAAAAGCTGACGCGGCAGGGTCAGCCGGTGGTGATGATCACTTCGGGGATGGGAGACGAAGCCACTTGGGAGGCGCTGGCCCAGGTCCGCGAGGGCGCCCGCATCGTCTACTGCGCGCCGGAGCGGTTTGCCTCCAATGTCTTCCTCGAAGCGCTTTCGCACCGGACGGTCGACCTGGTCGCGGTCGACGAGGCGCACTGCGTCTCCGAGTGGGGGCACGACTTCCGGCCCGACTATCTGCGGCTGCCCGCGGTGGTGGAGAAGCTCGGCCGGCCGACGGTGATGGCCTGCACGGCGACGGCGACGGTGCCGGTCGCGAGGGAGATCGCCTCCCGGTTCGGGATGCGCGAGCCGCTGCAGGTGCGCTCCGGCTTCGACCGGCCGAACCTCTCCTTCGATGTCGTCGCGCTTGAGGGCAAGGGCTCAAATGCGCGACGCCAGGCCTTGTTGGAGGCCGGCCTGAATGACCCGGCAAACCGGCCGGCGATCGTCTACTGCGGCACCCGTCGCCAGACCGAAGAGGTGGCCGCCGAGCTGCGCGAGGCGGAGATCGCCGCGGTCGCCTACCACGCCGGGCTCGAGCCCGATCATCGGACCGCGATCCAGGAGCGCTTCATGGCCACCGGCACCGGGGTGATCTGCGCGACCAACGCCTTCGGCATGGGCGTCGACAAGCCCGATGTGCGCTCGGTCTGGCACGTGACGATCCCGACCAGCGTCGAGGCCTACTACCAGGAGGCGGGCCGCGCCGGGCGCGACGGCCTCCCCTCCCGCGCCGTAATGCTGGCGCTGAAAGCCGACCTCGGCCGGCTCGTCCGCTTCAACGAAGAGCGCGCCGGTGACCCCGAGCTGGCGATCGCCCGCGAGCGTGGCTGGCAGGCCTACCACGTAATCAAGGACTTCATCTATGGCACCGAATGCCGGCGCCGGGCCCTGCTCGATCACTTCAGCGACAGCACCGCCGGGGCGCCGCTGGAGCGTTGCTGCGACGTCTGCGACATGCTCGACTGGCTGCCGGATCCAGAGACGATCGCCGTCCGCAAGCCGACCAAGGCGAAGGCGCCGCAGCCTCCCCCGCCCGCGATGGCGGCCGCCGACGCGCCCCTCTTCGAGGCGCTGAAAGCCTGGCGGCTGGGCGCCGCCGACGGCAAGCCGGCCTTCACTGTCGCCAGCAACCGCACCCTGACGGGGATCGCCGCGGCGCGGCCGGGCGACGATGGCACCCTGCTCGCGATCCACGGCGTCGGCCCCGCCTTCATCGAGAAGTACGCCCCGGAAGTACTGGCGATCGTCGCCGAGCACGGACCGGCGGCCGAAGCCGCCTAGACACGATTGGTGAGTTAACCGTCCTATAGCGACGTTAACTCACCAATCGTCGCAAGCGGGGTTGCAAACACGAGTTGCGGGTGGAGGTGGCGATGCGGCGCTTGCCACCATCTCTCGTTCTGGTCGGTCCGGCAAAAGCGAGGGGCCTCGCGGTCCTGTTCGCCAGCTTGATGCTGGTTGCGCTCGTCTGCGCCGTGCCGGCCTCTGCCGGCGGCCTGCTGAAGCCGCCCGGCAAGAAGATCTACTGGGGGGTCTCCGACACCGGCGACCCGGCCGACTTTGGCCAGTTCTCCGACATCCTCGACAAGCACCCGGCGGTGATGCAGTCGTTCCGCACCTGGGGCACCGACTTCGACGAGGTAATCCGGCGCTGGCAGGTCGCCAACGCGCGGCCGATGATCCACCTCTCGACCGCCGACAACAACACCGGCGCCGAGCTGATTACCCCGGCGCAGATCGCTGCCGGCGCCGGCGACGAATACCTGGTCCGCCTCAACAAGCTCTTCGTCAACAAGAAGATGAAGGCCTACGTGCGGCCGCTGGGCGAGCCCAACCGTTGCCTCAACGTCTGGGCCGCCTACGACTGCGAGGGCGCGTCACGCGGTCCCGACCACAGCCCCCGCGCCTACAAAGAAGCCTTCCGCCGCATCTACGTGATCGTCCACGGCGGCGGCAAGGCCGGGAAGATCAACCAACGCCTGGCCGAAGCCGGCCTGCCGCCGCTGAGCGTCGACGTGCCGGGGCTGGCGAAAGCGCCGATCGCGATCGTTTGGAGCCCCCTCCCCTCCGGCTCGCCAACCGTCCCCCACAACCGCCCGCGCCACTTCTACCCCGGCTCGCGCTGGACCGACTGGGCCGGCACTGACTTCTACGCCGGCTACCCGGAATGGAAGTCGCTGACCGGGCTCTACCGCCGCTTCTCCGGCAAGCCGTTCGCGATCACCGAGTGGGCGCTGGAAAGCAGCGACGACCCCGACTTCGTCCGCAAGCTCTTCGCCTGGGTGCGCAACCACCCGCGGACCAAGATGCTCGTCTACTACCAGGACTTCGGCAGCGCCAGCAACTACCGGATACAGAACTACTCGACCAGCCTCAACGTTTTGCGCGCCCGTCTCCACTCCGGGCTTTTCCCGAACTACGCGCCGGGCGCGCCTCAGCTACCGCCGCCACCCCCCGGTGGGGTTGGAGCGCCGTGATGCTCGAGTACCCGGTTAGGTAGATCCGGCGGCCGTCGGAGATCACCGGCGTGTAGGTCCCCTTCGGGTAGCGGAAGACGCGCTTGCCGCTCCGCATCATGAAGCCGCTGGTCGTCTTGTTGGTGAACTCGGCGACGTAGACGATGTCGCCGATGGCGGAGAGCGAGCCGATCACCTGGCCGCCGGCCGAGCGGCTCCAGCGGACGCTGCCGTCCTTGGCGTCGAGCGCGTAGATGTTGCCGTCGAAGGAGCCGATGAAGACGCTCGGCGGGCTGTGCTTGGTGTTGGCGACGGCCGGGCCGGAGTAGGCGTAGCCACCGGTCGAGTAGGACCAGGCGAGCTCCCCGTTGGTGATGTCGTAGCTGTAGACGCGGGCGTCGTTGTTGCCCGAGTAGACGCGGCCATAGGCGACCGCGGGGGTCGAATAGAAGGCACCGGAGCCGCCGAAACCAGGGCCGAGCGAGCCGCTCTGCCAGACCAGCTCACCGCTCTTGGCGTCGACCGCATTCATGTAGCCGCCGTAGTCGCCGACGTAGAGGCGGCCGCCGTAGTAAGCCGGTGCCGCCTTGATCGCGCCGCCGAGCGAGGTCGACCAACGCACCTGCCCTTTACCGGTGCTCATCGCGAACAGTTCGCCGTTCTCACAACCGAAGTAGATGGTGCGGTCGACCACCACCGGCGAAGACTCGGCCCGCCCCGGCAGGTTGCGTTTCCAGATCACCCTGCCGGTTTTCGCGTCGAGCTTGACGATGTGGCCGGGGACGAGGTTGACGATGTAGAGGCGGTGTTTGTAATAGGCGGGCGAGGAGGCGTTGAGGCGGCCGATCCGCCGTTTCCACAGCTCTTTGCCGGTGTCGGCGTCAAGCGCGTAGGCGTAGCCGTTGTTGTTAACGAAGAAGAGCCTGCCGCCGACGTAGATCGGCGGGAACTCAAGCAGCGGCCGGTCGGTGAAGCGCCAGAGTTTGCGGAAGGGCGGCTTCACCCCCTTCACCGGCAGATAGCGGGTGCGCGCTGGGTTGAAGCCGTAGACCGGCCAGTTGACCGTTTTCGGTTCCTTCGGCGGCGGCGGTTTCTGCGGTTTGAAGCGTTCGATCGCGTCCTGGTTGTGGACGTCGCCGGGGCGCTTCAATAGCTCGTAAGCGACGATCGCGCCGCTGACGAGGATGCCGAGCGAAAGCAGGGCGACTACGAGCAGCCGGTTCGACCGATGCCAGAGGTCGAAATCGCGGAACCGGCTACGAAGCATCCGCAGCGCGGCGCTCCGACTCCTTGGCGACGCCGGCGATGAGGTCTCTGATCGCTTTCTTCAGGATCACCACGAAGACCGGCCCGGCGAGGGGGATCGTTGGCGTCGACTTCAGCGCGTAGGTGAGCTCGGTGCCGCCGCCGGACTCCTTCAGTTCGACGGTGCCGACGTGATCGCGCACCGGCAGGCCGGAGAGGACCTTGTAGGAGAAGCGGTTGGGGCGGTCGTAGGCGATCACCTCCTCGCGCATCGGCGGCCCGGCGACGGTGAGGGAGCGAATCGCCCCAACCCCGTTCGGCGAGGGGCTCCCCTCGCGCTCCAGCTCCGCCTTGCGCACGGGCGTGATCTCGTTGTAGCGCCGGTGGTCGGTGAGGACGTCGAAGACGACCTCGGGCGGGGCGGCCACCTGGCGGACGTAAGTGAAGCTCGCCATCGCCGACAGGCTACGTCAGACGCCAGCGTTGCGGGTCCGAGCCCTCGATCGCCTCGACCTCGCCGGCGATCGCCATGTGGTCCAAGCAAGAGAGGACGATCTGCAGGACCCAGGCGCTGGCCGGGGTTTTGATCATCTCGGGACCGATGATCTCGGCGACGATCTCGAAGGCGGTCTTTTCCTCGCCGGAGGCGAGCGCAGCCCGAACTTTCACCAGCAGCTCAGCGACCTGGCGGCGGGACTCGGCGATCTTCGCCTCCGGATCGCGAAAGGTGCGGCCGTGGCCGGGGAGGACGAGGTCGACGTCGAGCCCCTCCGCCACCTCCAGGCTGGAGAGGAATTCGCCGACCGGGTCGGGGCTGTGGCCGTGGTCGAAGAAGAGGACGGTGCGGCCGAGTAGGTGGTCGCCGGAGATCAGCAGCTTGCGCTCGGGCTGGTGGAGGACGACGTGGGACGGGGCGTGGCCCGGCGTCTCGTGCACCTGCCAGGTGCCGAGGTCGGTCTCCACCTCGACCCCCGGCACGAGGTCGCGGTCGGGCTCCTTGAGGATGTCGATGCCGGTCTCGTCGTCTTCTTCGCGCGCCTCGCGGTAGCGCTCCAGCGCCGCCGGCGGCACTCCGCTCTGACGCGCAATCTCGATCCGCGCCTCCAGAGCCGCCTTCGGGTCGTCGGCAAGCGGCCGCACGTGCCCCCAGCGCGGGTGCATCCAAAGTTCGCAGTTGGCCTCGGCGACGATCGAGCCGGCGAGCCCGTAGTGATCGGTGTGGGAGTGGGTGCAGACGACGAAGCGGATGTCCTCGACCCCGAACCCGGCCTGGGTCAGCGCCAGGTCGAGCTGCCGCAGGCGGCCCTTGCCGCCCATCCCGGTGTCGAACATGACGATGCCGCCATCGTGCTCGATCGCCCAGGCGTTGCCGTGCGGGACCCCCGGCCAGGGCAGCGAGAGTCGCAGCCGCCAGATGCCAGGCAGGACCCGTTCGGTCCGGGGCGCCTCGGCTTTTCCAGGACTGGCCACGCAGCCAATCCTTTCAGAGACTGGCGAGTGCCGGACCGAGTGGGGCTAGGACGCAGGGAGGCCGAATAGCAGCGCTATTTGGCCGACCGAGGACGACGCCCCGCGATGTGTCCGGTGCCGCCAGGACGCTCGAACTCCTGCATCAAGCCGGCGATCGCAAAGCAGGCGGCGCCGCTGAAGGTGCCCCAGTTAGCGACCCCGACCGCGAGCTCGTCGCCGGTTTCGGGACGGACGAAGGCGGCGATCGCGGCGACCATGAAGAGGGCAGAGCCAGCCTGGTTGACGACCACGATCCACCAGCCGAGGTCGGCGCGGCGGCCGCGCGGGCGGTCGCGGTGCATCTCGGTCAGGGCGAGGTGGCCGGAGACGAGGAAGAGCACGCAGCCGATGAATTCCGGGCTCCAGACGAGGCGATGGATCTGAGCGGTGGTCAGGTCGCCGACCAGAGCCGCCGTCAGGCTGGCACCGAAATAGAGGGTGCCGATGAAGAGGGCGACGGCGCTGGCCCAGTCGAGACGTCCGGGCTCGGTCGACCACCAGCGCCACTTCGGTGCCCGCACCACCCCGTCCGAGTCGGCCCCGCGCGGAGCGTTGGCGACCTGCAGGACCGAGGCGTAGCCGCCAGTGGTGAAAAAGATCCCGCCGACCATGAAGACGGCCGCCGCCAAGCGCGGGCCCCCAACATGCGCCTGCGCCAACAACGCCCCAGCGCAGAACAACGACCCACCGATCACAAAAGCGGTCGCGGCAACGGCGTTGATCCGCCGCAGCCGCCGAGTCGTGGCCGAATCGGCCCGAGCCCGCGCAGCACCCATCTCCTCTCCCCCGCTGAGCAGAATCCCCCGCTTGCGCAACGCCCGCCGGTCGAGAGCCATCCCGGCAGCGTAGTTCGAGGCTCAGCAAATCCGCTTCTCCGGCGGGTGGCGCGGCGTGGGATATGCCGAGCATCC
>DATDLJ010000086.1:0-2974 GCA_036519395.1 Solirubrobacterales bacterium
GGGGCTCGAATACAGCGTCCGCTGAGTTTGGCCCCGAGGCTGCGCCAACCTTCTCCCGAGCAAATACGCGAATAGGACGGAGAGCGTCCCGATGACCGCAAGAACGAGTCGAGCAAGACGGGCGTCGAGCCCGCCACTCACCTTGTAAAGACCCGCCACGAACAGCGGCAACCCCGGCGAGTAGTTGCTCGCCGGCTGCGTGGCGCCCGGGCCGAGCGTGAAGCCACTCCCCCCCTCCAGGTTCCCGGCGAGCACCGCGTAGGCCTGGGCGTCGTAGACCGGCGCCCGCCCGTCCCAGGCTTCGCCGACCCGCAGCCCGAGTCCCAGCATGAGGATCGCGACGAGCGCGGCGAGGCCGACCCGGCCCCCGTGTCGCGCCGCAAGTCCACTTTCCATCGGCCTGATTCAACTAGGACGGCCGGTCCCGCGCGCCGCCCGACCGTTTAAGCTGCCGCCTTCATGCGAATCCTCATCCTCGGGGGTGACGGCTACCTCGGCTGGCCGACCGCTCTCCGCTTCTCGGCCCGCGGCCACGAGGTCTCCGTCGTCGACAACTTCTCGCGGCGCCGCTGGCACACCGAACATGGCACCGCCTCGCTGACTCCGATCGCGGAGCTCGATCAGCGCATCGCCGCCTGGCGCGAGGTCTCCGGCGAGCAGATCCGCAGCTACGCCGGCGCGGTCGAGGACGGCGATTTCCTCGACGAGGTGGTCGCCGAGACCAAGCCCGAGGTGGTCGTCCACTACGGCCAGCAGGCTTCGGCCCCGTTCTCGATGCTCTCCCGCGAGCGCGCGGTCGAAACCCAGCACGCAAACGTGATCGGCAACCTCAACCTGCTCTTCTCGATGCGCGACCACGTCCCCGACGCCCACCTGGTGAAGCTCGGGACGATGGGCGAGTACGGCCAGCCCGACATCGACATCGAGGAGGGCTACATCGAGATCGAGCACAAGGGCCGCAAGGACACGCTGCCCTTCCCGAAGCTGCCGGGCTCGCTCTACCACTGCTCCAAGGTCCACGACTCGACCAACATCCACTTCGCCTGCCGCACCTGGGGCCTGCGCGCGACCGACCTCAACCAGGGCGTCGTCTACGGCGTCGAGACCGAGGAGACCGCCCGCGACGAGCGGCTCGTCACCCGCTTCGACTACGACGAGCTGTTCGGCACCGTCCTCAACCGCTTCTGCGTGCAGGCGGTGATCGGCCACCCGCTGACCGTCTACGGCGCCGGCCACCAGACGCGCGGCTTCCTCAACATCCGCGACACCCTGGCCTGCGTCGAACTGGCGGCGCTGAACCCGGCCGAGCGCGGTGAGTTCCGCGTCTTCAACCAGTTCACCGAGCAGTTTTCAGTGCTCGAGCTGGCGGGGTTGGTGAAGGAGGCCGGCGAGCACCTCGGCTACAGCGTCGAGATCCAGCACTACGACAACCCGCGGGTCGAGAAGGAAGAGCACTACTACAACGCGATCCACACCAAGCTGCTCGATCTCGGCCTCGAGCCGACCCTGCTGGGTGAGGAGCTGGTCGAGTCGATCATCCATGCGATCGAGCGCCACAAAGGCCGCGTGATCGAGAGCGCGATCGACCCGCAGACCCGCTGGAACCCGGCCAAATCGCCCGCCGGCCAGGCGTAGAAGACAGGCGCCGCAGCGCTCCCGGGCTGAACCCGCGCCGCTGGTACCATCGCCAGTTCCTATGCGCGCCGCTGACACGTTGATGGAATCCCTCAAGGCCGAGGGCGTCAAAGACGTCTTCGGGATCCCCGGTGGGGCCAACCTGCCGACCTACGACGCGATGGTCGACGCGGACTTCCGCCACGTCCAGGTCCGCCACGAGCAGGGCGGCGGCCACGCCGCCGAGGGCTACGCCCAGGCCTCCGGCCGGGTCGGGGTCGCCTTCGCCACCTCCGGCCCGGGCGCCACCAACCTCGTCACCGCGATCGCCGACGCGATGATGGACTCGGTCCCGACCGTCTTCATCACCGGCCAGGTGCGGACCGAGCTGATCGGCACCGACGGCTTCCAGGAGGCCGACATCCTGGGAGCGACGCTGCCCTTCGTCAAGCACTCCTTCGCAGTTACTGATCCGCGGCAGATCCCCGAGTACGTGCACCAAGCCTTCCACGTCGCCTCGACCGGGCGGCCGGGACCGGTGCTGCTCGACATCCCGCAGGATCTCTCCCGCGCCGATATCGACTACCTGCCGCGGACCGAGCCGGTCGAAATGCCGGGCTACAAGCCCTCGACCGAGGGCAACATCAAGCAGATCCGGATCGCGGCGAAAGCGCTGGCCAACGCCCGGCGCCCGATCTTCTACACCGGTGGCGGAGTGATCAACGGCAACGCCTCCGAGGAGCTGCGCGAGCTCGCCGCCTCGGACCGCTTCCCGGTCACCTCGACCCTGATGGGGCTCGGCGGCTATCCCGCGTCAGGCGAGAACTGGCTCGGGATGCTCGGCATGCACGGCACCGTCGCCGCCAACTGGGCGATGGACAAGGCCGACCTGATCGTCTGCATCGGCGCCCGCTTCGACGACCGCATCACCGGCAAACTCGCCGAGTTTGCGCCGCACGCCAAGGTGATCCACATCGACATCGACCCGGCCGAGATCTCGAAGAACGTCGGCGCCCACATCCCGATCGTCGGCGACGTCAAGCAGGTGCTGCCGAAACTGACCCGCGAGTACCGGGCGTTGCAGACCGACTCCAGCCGCCTCGACGACTGGTGGACGACGCTGCGCGGTTGGCAAGACGCGCACCCGCTCTACTACGAGCCCGGCACCGACGGCGAGATCAAGCCGCAGTTCATGATCGAGGCGATGCACCGTGCCACTCAGGGCGACGCGATCATCACCTCCGACGTCGGCCAGCACCAGATGTGGGCGGCGCAGTACTACGGCTTCGACAAGCCCCGCCGCTGGATCAACTCCGGCGGCCTGGGGACGATGGGCTTCGGCCTGCCGAGCGCGATCGGC
>DATDLJ010000087.1:0-7442 GCA_036519395.1 Solirubrobacterales bacterium
GGATAGCGACCAAATGGTCCGGCGGACCGGCTGGGTTTTTGCCGTGGAGGATCCGCTGGCGGCGATGCAAGCGCTCGCTCGCGCCTACCGACGCGCCCTCGGTGCGCGCGTCGTTGGCGTCACCGGCTCGGTTGGCAAGACCTCCGTCAAGGACATCGCCCGGGCGCTCCTGCCTGGCCGCGTCCACGCCAACCGCGAGAACCTCAACACCGAGATCGGACTGCCGCTGACTCTGCTCGAAGTCCCCGCGGAGACCGAGACCCTGGTCCTCGAGATGGCGATGCGGGGGAGAGGCCAGATCGCCGAGCTGGCGGCGATCGCCGAGCCGGAAGTGGCGGTGATCACCAACGTCGGTCCCGTCCACGTCGAGCTGCTGGGCTCGATCGCGGCGATCGCGGCGGCGAAGGCGGAGATCATCGATGGCCTCGCACCCGCGGGCACGGTGGTGGCGCCGGTTGAGGCGGGCGAGCTGGAGCCGCACCTGGCGCGGGCGCCGCGGCTGCTGCGCTTCGGTCCCGGCGGCGAGGTCGAAGCGACCGAGGTGAAGATCGAGGGCGGCGTCACCGAAGCCCTGGTCTCAACCCCGCTCGGCGCGCAGCGCTTCCACTTTCCCTTCGTCGAGGCCCACAACCTGACCAACGCCCTGGCGGCGATTGCCGCCGGCGTCGCCCTCGGTGCCGAGCCCGCCGCGATGGCCGACCGCGCTGCGAGCATAGGATTCTCCCGCTTCCGCGGCGAGCGCTTGGAGCTTCCCGGCGGGATCGTCCTCGTGAACGACTGCTACAACGCCAACCCGGTGTCGATGCGCGCGGCGCTCGACCACCTCGCCACCCTCGAGGCGCCCCGGGCGGTCGCCGTGCTGGGCGAGATGGGCGAGCTCGGCTCCGACTCGGCCGACTACCACCGCGAGGTCGGCGAGCACGCCCGCGCGGCGGGGATCGATTTTGTGATCGGCGTCGGCCTGCCGGCCCGCGACTACGGCCCCGACGAGCTGGTCGCCGACCCCGGCGAGGCGGCGGAACTGCTGGCGGCGCGGCTGGAACCGGGCGATGCGGTCCTGGTCAAGGGCTCGCGCTCGGCCGGCCTCGAGGCCGTCGCCGAGCAACTGGTCGACCTCGTCCCGGCGGAGGAGGGCTGATGGGGGAAGTCCTGATCGCGGGGATGGCGGCGATGCTGATCTGCATCTTCCTCGGCCCCAAATTCATCGAATTCCTCCGGGTCAAGGAGTTCGGGCAGCACATCCGCGAGGACGGCCCGCAGGAGCACCACACCAAGGCCGGGACGCCGACGATGGGCGGGCTGATCATCTTCGCCTCGATCTGCGTCCCCTTCCTCGTCCTCTCCGACCGCGACGCGCAGAGCATGGCCGTCTTCGGGGTGGCGATGGGCTGCGCCGCGCTCGGCTTCGCCGACGACTACATCAAGATCGTCAAACGCCGCTCGCTCGGCCTCGCCGGCCGCTGGAAGCTGCTCGGCCAGCTGCTCCTCGCCCTGGCCCTGTGGTGGGTGGCGCGCCACGAGGTCGGCCTCGAGCCGACGCTCTACTTCCGGATCGGCGACGGCAGCATCGACCTCGGCCCGGTCCTCTACTTCGTCCTCGTCTTCCTCGTGATCGCCGGCACCTCCAACGGGGTCAACCTCACCGACGGCCTCGACGGCCTCGCCGCCGGCTCCTGCGCGATCGTCCTCCTCGCCTATACGGCGATCTCCTTCGTCACCAACGAACAGCTCGACCTGGCCCTGCTCTCAGCCTGCCTGGTCGGCGCCTGCGTTGGCTTCCTCTGGTACAACGCCTTCCCGGCCTCGATCTTCATGGGGGACACCGGCTCGCTCGGCCTCGGCGGAGCGATCGGCGCCCTCGCGGTGATGACCCAGACCGAGGTCCTGCTGATCATCATCGGCGGCATCTTCGTGATCGAGGCGCTCTCGGTCCTGCTCCAGGTATTCGCCTTCAAGACCTTCCGCCGCCGCGTCCTGCTGATGGCGCCGCTGCACCACCACTTCGAGATGATGGCCTGGTCGGAGACGAAGATCATGCTCCGCTTCTGGATCATCGCCGCGGTCTGCTCGGGGATCGGTTTCACGCTCTACCAGCAGTCGATCGGGTCCTGATGCCCGAGGTCGAGGTCACGGCCGGGCCGATCGACTACGGCGACAGCGGCGGCGACGGTCGGCCGATCATCTTCATTGGCGGCCTGCCGCATGACGAGCGACTCTGGGATGGGGTGATCGCCGAGCTGGCGCCCCAGTTCCGTTGCCTGACCCCGGTGCTGCCGCTCGGCGCCCAGCGCAAAGCCCTGCGCCCGGACGCCGACCTCTCGCTGCCGGGGCTGGGGCGGATCGTCACCGAGTTTCTCGAGCGGCTCGACCTCCGCGACGCGGTGGTCTGCTTCAACGATTGGGGCGGCGCCCAGACGATGGTCTCCCACGGCGGGGTCGACCGGGTCGGCGCCTTCGTCCTAGTCTCCTGCGAGACCGACAACAACTACCCGCCGGGTCTCGCCGGCCGGATCGCGGCGCTCTCGGCCTTCATGCCCGGTGGCTTCGGGGTGATGCGCTTCGCCCTTTCCTCATCCACCCTGCGAAAGCTGCCCTTCACCTACGGCCGGATGAGCAAGCGCGGCGTCCCCGACGAGCTGATGCACCAGTGGCTGCAGCCGCTGAAGCGAGCGGAGATCCGCCGCGACGTCCGCAAGTACGTCCGCGACGTCCGTCGCGGCAGCCGCGAGATCAAGGCAGCGACCTCGAAGCTGCGCTCCTTCGAGAGGCCGGTACTGGTCGTCTGGGACGAGGAGGGGACGATGATGCCCAACGCCGAGGGCCGCCGCCTCGCCGACTCGTTCCCGGACTCGACCTACGTCGAGCTGCCCGACTGCTACACCCTGATCCCGATCGACCAGCCAGTGGCGCTGGCGCGGGAAATCAGGCAGTTCGCCGCCTGAAAGCGATCGCGTGGTTCCTTTCGGACGCATAGCGTCCGAAAGGAACCACAAGTCGAAGGTCCGCCCGACCCGATCGCGAAGCTTTGAGGCGTGCAGCGCCTCCCGGCCAAGGAAGTCCGTCCGCCCCTGCCGCGGGGGCCGTTCCTAGTCGTCGGCTTGGCCCGTTCCGGACAGGCGGTGGCCCGGTTGCTGGCCGAGCGTGGGGAGGAGGTGCGGGCGGTCGATTTGGGTCACCCGGAGGGCGCGGCAGGGTTGGAGGGGGCCGGCGTCGAAGTCTTCCTGGATACGGATGGATTGGCGCAACTCGAGGTGACGCATACCGTCGTCAAGAGCCCGGGGGTTCCCCGGGAGGCGCCGGTGATCGCCGCCGCCCTGGAGCGCGGCATCGAGGTGATGGGGGAGATGGAGGTCGCCTGGCGAGCGCTGCCGAACCGCTTCCTCGGCGTCACCGGCACCAACGGCAAGACGACGACCGTCGAGCTGTTCGGCCACCTCTACCGCAGCGCCGGCGAGCCGGTGGCGGTGGCAGGCAACGTTGGCACCGCGCTCTCGGAGCTGGTCGGCGCGGTCGAGCCGGAGGCGACGATCGTCTGCGAGTGCTCCAGCTTCCAGCTCGAGGACACTGTTGCCTTCGCCCCCGAGTGCGCGGTCTTCCTCAACCTCGCCCCCGACCACCTTGACCGCCACGCCGACCTCGACTCCTATCTGGCGGCAAAGCTGCGGATCTTCGCCAACCAAGGCAACGACGACGTCGCCGTCTACAACGCCGACGACCCGATGCTGGCCGGCACCGACCTCGGCGGTTGCGGCCGCCGGGTCGCCTTTTGCACCGGCGCCGCTCCCGACTGCGAGGTCGCGGTCGCCGAGGGGACGATCTTCTACGACGGCGAGCCACTGCTGGCGGTCTCCGAGCTTGGCCTCTTCGGTGAGCACAACGTCGCCAACGCGATGGCCGCCGCGGCGGCGGCGCTGGCGATGGGGGTCGACCGCGAAGCGGTGCGGGAGGGACTGCGCAGCTTCGCCGGGGTTCCACATCGGCTCGAGCCGGTGGCGGAGATCGACGGCGTCCGCTTCGTCAACGACTCGAAGGCGACCAACGTCGCCTCGGCCGCGGTCGGGATCCGCGCCTTCGCCGGCGGCGTCCACGCCATCCTCGGTGGCTCGGAGAAGGATGAGCCGTTCGCGCCGCTGGTCGAGCCGCTGGTCGAGCGCGCCCGCGCCGCCTACCTGATCGGCGCCACCAGCGAGCGGATGGCGCGCGAGCTGGCGCCGGCGGTCGCGGCTGGGGTCGAACTGCACCGCTGCGCCGACCTCGAGGACGCGGTTCGCCGCGCTGCCGCTGCGGCCGAGCCCGGCGAGGTCGTCCTCCTCTCGCCAGCCTGCGCCAGCTTCGACGCCTTCGAGAACTTCGAACGGCGCGGCGACCAGTTCCGCGAGATCGCCGCGGGGCTGAGCCGATGAGCGCGCTCACCCTTGGCCGCGGCAAGGCCGCGAAAGGCAAAGGGAGGAAGGGCAAGGCGAAGAAGCGCCGCCGCGCGGTCTCGCCCGAGTACAACATGCTGCTGACCGCGACCCTCTGCCTGCTGGCTCTGGGGGCGGTGATGGTTTTCTCCGCCAGTTCGACCACCCGGGTCCTGCAGGACGGCGGCCTCTCCGATAGCGCCTTCTACTTGAAGCGGACGCTGATGTTCGGCGCCGTCGGCCTCCTGATCATGCACCTGGTCGCCCGCCACGGGCTAAAACTGGTGCGCGATCTGACGCCCCTAATCCTTGGCTTCTCCTTCTTCCTCCTGCTCGCGGTGCTCGTGGTCGGCACCGAAGTCAACGGCGCTAGCCGCTGGATCGGCGGCGGCTTCCTGCAGATCCAGCCTTCGGAGATCGCCAAGGTGGCGTTGATCCTCTACGGCGCCGACCTGCTCGCCAACAAGCCGAAGCGGGCGCGGTCGATCGAAGGGTTCGCGCCCTTCCTCGTCGTCGTCGGCATCGCCTGCATGCTGATCATGCTCGAGCCCGACATGGGGACGACGATGGTGATCACCTTTGCCGTCGCCGCCACCCTGGTCGCCGCCGGGGTCCGTCCCGTCGACCTCGGCAAGATCGCCCTGGTGATCGGCTGCCTGGCGTTGCTGATGGCGGTGATCGAGCCCTACCGGATGGCCCGCATCACCGCTTTCCTCAATCCTGGCGCCGACGCCTCCGGCGCTGGCTTCCAGGCGGCGCAGGCGAAGATCGCCCTCGGCTCTGGCGGGATCTTCGGCGTCGGGATCGGCAACGGCGTCCAGAAGGCCTTTTATCTGCCGGAGGCCCACACCGACATGATCTCGGCGGTGATCGGCGAGGAGCTGGGGCTGATCGGGATCGCCGGCGTCGTCGGCCTCTTCGGGATGTTCGGCTACGCCGGCTTCAAAGTTGCGCAGAAGGCGCGGGACAGCTACTCGAAGATCCTCGTCACCGGCCTGACCTCGCTGATCCTCGTGCAGGCGACGATCAACCTCTTCGCGGTGATGGGGATGGCGCCGTTGACCGGCGTGCCGCTGCCCTTCGTCTCCTACGGGAACAGCAGCCTGATGGCCTGCCTGTTCGCGGTCGGCTTGATCCTCAACGTCGCCCGCGGCGGCCGGGCGAGTGCGGCGCGCGGTTCGACGGCCACCGGCGCTGGCAAACTGCGCGTCGTCCAAGGCGGGCGCGCGCCCGCCCGCGAAAGGAGCCGATCTAGCGGTGCCAGGAAAGCCAAAAGTGGTGGTGGCGGCGGGGGGAACCGCGGGGCACGTCGTGCCCGCCATGGCGGTCGCCGACGAGCTTCGGGCTAGCGGTGCTGAGGTCAGCTTCCTCGGCACGCGCGAGCGGATCGAGGCCGAGCTAGTGCCGGCTGCCGGTTACGAGATTGACTTCGTCAAGGTGCGCGGGATCGATCGCCGCAACCCGCTGCGTGCCGCCCGCGCTGGCTTTGAGGCGCTGGGCGCGGTCGCAGCCGCGCGCCAGGTTCTGCGCCGCCGTCAGGCCGACGTGGTGATGGGCGGCGGCGGCTTCGTCGCCGGCCCCGCCGGGCTGGCGGCGACGCTGACCCGCACGCCGCTGGTCCTGACCGAGGCCGACAGCCACATGGGGCTGGCCAACCGCCTGCTGGCGGGACGGGCGCGGCGGGTCTGCCTTGCCTTTGCCATTGAGGGCCGCGAGGGCGATCCGTACTTGGTCACGGGGCGGCCGGTCCCCAAGGCCGTCCTCGATGGCGACCGGGCAAAGGCCCGTGCCCGCTTCGGGATCGACCCCGAAGCCCGCGCTCTGCTCGTCGTCGGCGGCAGCCAAGGGGCGCGTTCGATCAACTTTGCCGCGATCGAGGCCTTCGCCGAGCGCGATGGCCGCGAGTTTGACGTCGTCCACATCGCCGGCAGCCGCGATTACCCGGAGTTGGCGAGCCGGCTTGCCGCTGCGCCGCACCCCGAGCGCTACGCCCTCCTCGAGTACGAGCCCAACTTGGGCGATGCCCTGGCCGCGGCCGACCTCGTGCTCGGCCGCTCCGGCGGCTCGATCTTCGAGGTCACCGCGGTGGGGAGGCCGGCGATCCTCATCCCGTATCCCTTCGCCACCGCCGATCATCAGACCGCCAACGCGGAGTGGATGCGGACTGGGGGCGCGGCGACGGTGATCGTCGACGATGAGCTGAACCCCGAGCGGCTGCGGGCCGAGGTCGCGGCGGTGCTGGAGGACCCGGTGCGGCTGGGGGAGATGGCGAGCGCCGCTCGCGCCCTGGCCAAGCCCGACGCCGCCCGCCGGATCGCCGACCAGGTGCTGGAGGCGGCGCGATGAGCGCCGACTGGGGCGGGCGCCGGCTGCACTTCATCGGCATCGGCGGCGCCGGAATGAGCGGTCTGGCCCTGGTCTGCGCCCGGCTCGGGGCGGAGGTCACCGGCTCCGACCGCGCCGACTCCACTTATATGGAGCGCTTGCGGGGAGCGGGACTGGACCCGGTGGTCGGCCACGACGCCGCCAACCTGCCTGAGGGGGCCGAGGTCGTCGTCTCAACTGCGATCTCCGAGGACAACCCGGAGCTGGCGCTGGCCCGCCAGCACGGCAACGAGCCAATCCACCGCGGTCAGCTGCTGGCCGAGCTCTGCGCCGAGAAGCGGCTGATCGCGATCGCCGGCACCCACGGCAAGACGACGACCACGGCGATGACGGTTTGGGCGCTACGGGCGCTCGGCGCCGACCCCGCCTTCTTCGTGGGCGGCGAGGTCCCGGGCCTCGGCCCGGACGGCGCCACCGCCAACGCCGGCTGGGGCGAGGGGGAGTGGGTGGTCGCCGAGGCCGATGAGAGCGACGCCAGCTTCCTGCGCCTACGGCCGGAGGTGGCGGTGGTCACCAACGTCGAGATGGACCATCACTCGCGCTGGGGCTCGCTGGCCGAGCTGCACGAGGCGTTCCGCGCCTTCGCCGGCCCGGCCCGCGGCCTGGTCCGTCCGGCGGATGAGGAGATGGGCTGGCTGGACGGTGCCGTCGAAC
>DATDLJ010000088.1:0-20521 GCA_036519395.1 Solirubrobacterales bacterium
GGCCCGCCGCGGTCGTTGTACAGCGGTCCGAACTTCAGGCCGTGGCGCTCGCCCCCACGTACAGCAGCCGCAGCTTGTTGCGGGCCCGGTGCAGCCTCACCTTCACCGTCCCCTCCGGGATCCCGAGCCGGCGGGCGATCATCCCCTGGGTCAGGTCCTCCTCGTATTTCATCTCCAGCAACCGCCGGTCGCGCTCGTTGAGGAGGTTGAGGGCGGCGTGCAGGTCGGCCAGTTCGACGGCTGCCAGGACCCGCTCGTCCTCGGCGCCCTCGCTGAACTCGATCGACGATGTCGGATCGGGGCGGACCCGCGCATGCTGGCGGAAGGCCTCGTTACGGACGATCGTCGCCAGCCACTGATTGCGGCGCTCGGAATCGCGCAGGGTCGAACGGCGACGCCAGGCCCGAAGCAAGGCATCCTGAGCTATGTCTTCGGCTTCGCTCGGATTGCTCGCGTAGCGATAAGCCATTCGAAGACAGACCCTCTGTGCCTCACCCCACTCCCAACCATCGTCGTTCCCGCGGCGATGCCCTATTGGAGTGCTGATTGAACGAACCTACATAAGTGGTGCACCAAATTGCCAGTTCCGAGAGCGAAACTGTTCTGAACTTGCGCAGGTCTCCAAATCGTGGCCGGGGAAGAAGGGGAGAAGCGACCGCAATGGGCCGAGATCGCCTATGAGGCGATTGCTCCCGTCTACGACGACTTCACCGCCCACCACAATTACGACGTCTGGCTCGGCGAACTGCTGCCGAAGCTGGAAAAGCACGGAATCCCGGGACAGCGCCTGCTCGACGTCGCCTGCGGCACCGGCAAGAGCTTCATCCCGATGCTGGACAAGGGATGGGAGGTGACCGCCTGCGACATCTCGCCGGCGATGGTTGCGATCGCCCGCGAGAAGGTGG
This sequence comes from Solirubrobacterales bacterium, assembly GCA_036519395.1. GTDB lineage: Bacteria > Actinomycetota > Thermoleophilia > Solirubrobacterales > 70-9 > VAYN01. Next base: position 906 of record DATDLJ010000088.1, read on the forward strand.
GAGAGCGAGTCAAGCTCTCGGTCGCCGACATGCGCACGCTGCCGGTCTTCGGCGAGTTCGACGTCGTCTTCTGCCTCGACGACGCCGTTAACTACCTGCTCAGCACCGAGGAACTCGAAGAAGCGCTGGCGGGCATGCGGCGCAACCTCGGGCCGAACGGGCTGCTGATGTTCGATGTCAACACGCTGGAGACCTACCGCACCTTCTTCGCCGAAGAAGTCGTCGTCGAGCGCGACGGCAAGCGCTTGATCTGGAGGGGCCAGGGCACCCCCGACGTGCCACCCAGCTCGATTGCCGAGGCAAGCTTCGAGGTCGAGCCAATGGAGGGGACGGATGGACCGCAGATCCCGCCCGAGCTGCACCGCGAGCGCCACTTCCCGGAAGCCGAGATCCGGGCGGCGATGGAGCAAACGGGGCTGGAGTGCCTCGACGTCTACGGCCACCACCACGACGCGATTCCGAAGCAGCCGCTCGACGAGGTTGCCCACGCCAAGGCCGTATACATCGCCCGCGCAGCCTGACTGATCTAACGCGGGGACAAGCGGGCGAAGTAGCCGAACCAGTTGCCGGAGCGCTCGCTCGGCTCCAGTCCCGCTTCGGCACCCATCCGCTCGAGGCTGGCGCGAGTGGTGAAGTGGGGGTCGCCGAAGAGCTCGCCGACCACCAGCCGGCCATCGGGCTTCAGCACGCGGCGAATCTCGCGCAGGGCGGCGGCGCTGTCGGGGATCTCGCCGAGGACGGCAGTTAGGACCACCGCATCGACCGAGCCGTCCTCGTAGGGAAGCGCGGTGGCGTCGCCCTGGGTCGGAACCAGGTTTGCCAACCCACGCTCGCTCGCCCCGCGCATCACGTGGTCCAGGAACTTCTGTTGTAGATCGAAAAGCTCCAGCGTCCCCTCCGGCCCAACCCACTCGGCCAGATCAAGGCTGTAGTAGCCGGTGCCGACACCGACCTCAAGCAGACGCTCTCCCGGCACCGGGCGCAATACCGAGCGCAGGCGATCGCGGCTGATGATCGGGTGCGGCGCTTCCACCCAGAAGCGCTGGCCGTAGGGACAAGCGGAGGGGTTTTTCCGCCACCAGAGCGCTGCGGCCAGCGTCGTTGCGGCCGCCGCACCGAGCAGGTGGCGCGGGCGCATCGGTCTAGGAGCCGAGACCGAAGCCGACGCGGTGCTCGCCGGACTCGACCCTGATGAAGGCGATCTTGCCGAGGTAGAGCGCGATCGTCCCGTCCTCGGTCGGGAGGTCGTACCAACCACCTTGATCGAGCTTCTTCCGCAGGTCCTTGAGGTCATCGTTGGAAAGCCTGGTGGAGATCACCTGGCCGCCCTCGAAGCCGATCTCGACTCGTTGCGCCTCAGCCATCAGTGTCCTCCTGCGGGTTCGACGATCTCGGTCAGTACCCCGCCGGTGGAGCGGGGGTGAAGGAAGGCAACGCGGCTGTCGCGGATCCCGACCCGCGGCTCGGAGTCGATCAACCGCAGGCCGGCGGCGGCAAGCTGCTCGAGAGTGGCGTCGATGTCATCGACGGCGTAGGCAACGTGGTGCAGCCCGGCGCCGTTCTTGGCCATGAATTTGCCGACGGGCGTGTCGGGGCCGAGCGGCGCCAGGAGCTCGACGTGGCCGTCGCCGACATCGAGCAGAACCGCCTCGACCCCCTGCGACTCAACCGTCTCGCGGTGGGCCAGCTCCATCCCGAAGCTGTCGCGGTAGAGCGCGATCGCGGCGTCGATCTCCTCGACGGCGACTCCGATGTGGTCAATCCTTCCGAACAAGGGGGCGGAGTCTATGCGGCCGAGGCCTGCCCGTCGCTGTCGGCGTTCTCGGCTCGGAGGATCTCGCGCAGCGCCGCGATCCCGACCTCGAGCTGCTCGGGGGTCGGCTCCTTCGTCGCCAAGTGGCGCTGGATCTCGCGCCCCGGCGTGTGGAAAGCCTCGGCCAGCGGCTCGCCGTGATGGCGATCGCTCCAAGCGAACATCTCCACCGCCAGCGAGGCGCCACCGAGACCGACGCCGGCGCGGGCCGCGGCGCTCGGCGCCTCGACCAGGCGCTCGAGCAAAACGGTGCCACCGGCCGAGAGCAACATCATCGGCACGATCAGGTTGGAGCCGCAGCGGTCGTGCTCTTTCGGCACCGCAGCGACGTCGTCGATCCCCTGCTCGTAGGCGGCGATCGCCTTGTGCTCGACCCCGTGGTAGGCGGCGAGGTCGCGGTCGCTCAACGCGACCAACGCGGGCGCGGCGCCGATTGCCTGCACCAGTCCCTCGCGGAAGGCGCCCGCCGGCAGACGCTTGCGCAGGAGCGAGGTGAGCCCGATCGTCGCCCCAGCCGCGACCAGAACCCTGGCGTCCTCGAACGGCAGCCGTGCCGCCGGCATTCGCCGTCGCACCAGCGGCAGGACGAGCATCGCCTCCGCCAGTTTCAGCGGCCCGCGCAGGCCCGGCATCTTCGCCACCAGGCTCGGCGCTAGCTCCGGCTTGCGCTCGGAGGCGACTTCGATGCCGCCATCGCGGTCACGGACCGCTGCTGCCCAGTGGGTCGGGCCGTGGATCAGCAGTCCGTTGCGGAGCGCCATCCCGCCGAGGCGGAGCTTTTTGGGCTCGTTGCCTGCCACCGGTTCAGGTTAGGCGATCGATCGCGGATGCAGCCGAGGGCGTCGAGCCCAGTCCTCTCGACGCCCTCGTGCCCCCTGTTGTCAACACATCCGGCCGGAGCCCCCCAGTCCAGGTCTCCGGCCGGGTTGTCGGCTCTCCCTGGCTTAGCTTGGTGAGCCGACTCTGAAAACCGACGGGAACCGGGAAGTTGCGCTGCGTTTTACGCGCCGTCTAATTTCTTTCTTAATTCCTCGAGGCGCCGTCCGAGCTCCGCCTCGAAGCCGCGATCGGTCGGCTCGTAGAAGCGCCGGCCGCGAAGCTCATCGGGCAACAGCGGCTGGTCGCTAACCGCGTCCGGTTCGTCGTGGGCGTAGCGGTAGCCCTCGCCGCGGCCGAGCTTCTCCGCCCCCGGGTAGTGGGCATCGCGCAGGTAGTCCGGCGGGGTCTTGGCGCCGTTGGCGCGGACCTCGGCGCGGGCGGCGGAGAGGGCCTTGTAGGAAGCGTTCGACTTCGGCGCCAAGGCGAGGTAGACGGCAGCCTGGGCGAGGTTCAGCGCGCACTCGGGGAGGCCGACCCGGTCCACAGCGCGGGCGGCGGCATCGGCGACAAGCAGCGCCTGCGGGTCGGCGTTGCCAACGTCCTCGGAAGCGAAGATGACCATCCGGCGGGCAATGAAACGAGGGTCCTCGCCTCCCTCCAACATCACCGCCAGGTAGTAGAGCGAGGCGTCGACGTCGGAGCCGCGAGTCGCCTTGATCCAGGCGGAGACGAAGTCATAGTGGCGGTCTCCCTGACGGTCATAGTCGATCGCCCGCCGCTGAATCGCATCTTCGATCGCGGCGACATCGACCTCGCCCTGGGCCCGCTCGACCGCGCGCTCGAGAGCCGAGAGCGCGACCCGGGCATCGCCGCCGCTGCGGGCCGCCAACATCTCCAGCGCCTCCGGGGCGACGGCTGGCGGTTCGGCGATGCCCCGCTCGGGATCCCCCAGTGCCCGCCGCAGCAGCGCTTCCACCTGTTCGGGCTCCAGCGGCCGCAGCTCATAAACCTGCGCCCGCGAGAGCAGCGCCGAGTTGACCTCGAAGTAGGGGTTCTCGGTGGTGGCGCCGATCAGCGTCAGCAGCCCTTCCTCGACCGCCGGCAGGAGCGCGTCCTGCTGGGCCTTGTTGAAGCGGTGGATCTCGTCGAGGAAGAGGATCGTCGGCCGGCCGTTCGCCCGCCGCCGCTCCCGCGCCCGCTCGATCACACCGCGGATCTCGGCTTTGCCGGCATTGACCGCCGACTCCTCCTCAAAGGCGCCCTGCGCCCCCGCCGCCGCGATTCGGGCCAACGTCGTCTTTCCCGCTCCCGGCGGCCCATAGAGGATCGCGCTGTGCGGCTTGCCACTCTCGATCGCCGCCCGCAAAGCCGCCCCCTCGCCCAACACATGCTCCTGCCCAACCACCTCATCGAGCGAGCGAGGCCGCATCCGCACGGCCAAGGGTGCGTCCCTCGGCAGCTCTTTATCCCCGCCGGGCGTTTCCCCACCCGTGTCAAACAACTGGCCGTCCACCACCCCGGAGTATGAGGGGCAAGGGGGAGGGGTCGCCGGACCCTCCCCGCTGTTGTCCGCCGACCCCTCCCCCTTGCCCCTCCCTAACACGGTCGTACAATCGAGCGATGGCAACCACCGAGGCAAAACCCGCAGCCCTGTCCACCTCGACCCTGGAGTCGTTCAACCCAGCCACCGGCGAGCTGATCGGCTCGGTACCGACGATCGTGCCGGAGGAAGTGCAGGGCGTGGTCGACGACGTGGCGCGGATCCAACCCGCCTGGGCGGAGCTGCCGACGAAGACGCGCGCCGCCTACATGAAGCGCGCCGCCGACGCGCTGCTCGACGACATCGACGAGATCGCGAAGCTGCTCAGCGAGGAGCAGGGCAAGCCGCTGACCGAGGCCTACACGATGGAGCTGCTGCCAACGGTTGACGCGCTGCACTGGTGCGCGAAGGCGGGGCCGAAGATCCTCGCTGACGAGAAGGTGCCGATGACCCAGGCCTTCACGCTCTCCAAGAAAGGCCGCTTCAGCTACGAGCCGATCGGCGTCGTCGGCGTGATCGCCCCCTGGAACTACCCCTGGTCGATCCCCTTTGGCGAGGTCGCGATCGCGCTGATGGCCGGCAACGGCGTTGTCTTGAAGCCGGCGAGCCTGACGCCTCTTCTGGGCGAGCGGATCCGCGACGTCTTCGAGAAAGGCGGGCTGCCCGAGGGCCTGATCCGGGTCGTCCACGGCGGCGGTCGGATCGGCGACGCGCTCAGCCGCTCCAGCGTCGGCAAGGTCTTCTTCACCGGCTCGGTCGAGGTTGGGCGCAAGGTCGGCGAAGTCTGCGCCTCCAACCTCAAGGGCTCAGTGCTGGAGCTCGGCGGCAAGGACCCGATGATCGTCTGCTCCGACGCCGACCTCGATAACGCCATCTCCGGCGCCGTCTGGGGCGGCTTCGCCAACGCCGGCCAGACCTGCTCGGGGATCGAGCGCGTCTACGTGATGCGCGACATCGCCGACCGTTTCATCGAGGGCGTCGTCCGCGAGGCCGAAAAGCTCCAGGTCGGCAACCAGCTCGACTGGGACACCGCAATCGGCCCGATGACTTCCTTGGACCAGTACGGGATCGTCGTCGACCTGATCGAGGACGCGGTCGCCGCCGGCGCGACCAAGCACTGCGGCGGCCCGGTCGACCCGCCCGGCCTATCCGCCGGCCGCTACATCGCCCCGACGGTCCTCACCGGCGTCACCCACGAGACGCGGATCATGCGCGAGGAGATCTTCGGCCCGGTGCTGCCGATCGTCGTCGTCGACTCCGAGCAGGAAGCGATCGACCTCGCCAACGACTCCGAGTTCGGCCTCGGTGCCTCGGTCTGGACCAAGGACCGCCAGCGCGGTGCCCGCATCGCCCGGCGGATCGAGTCGGGGATGGTCTGGGTCAACGACCACTCCTTCAGCCACGGCGCCTGCCAGTGCGCCTGGGGCGGGGTCAAGGACTCCGGCCTCGGCCGTTCGCACTCCAAATTCGGCTTCTACGAGTGCGTCAACATCAAGATGAACGCCTGGGAGCCCGGCCTCACCCGCGACTTCTGGTGGCACCCCTACGACCAGACCCTCGGCGAGGCGGTCAAAGCCTCGGCCAAGATCCTCTACGGCAAAGGCGAGGTCCGGGCCAAGGCCCTGCGCGAAGGTGCGGCGCCGCTCTTGAAGGTCGGTCGCCGCACCCTGCAGAAGCGCCGCTGAGGACTCAGCCGCCGCCGATTTCCACCGTCTTCGAGACGGCGGCGAGGCACTTGTAGATCGGGCCGGCGGTCGCCTGCGTGGACGGCTTCACTTCGGCGTAGACCTTGGCCGGGATCTTGATCTTTTCGTTCAGCGCGTCGAGGTCGGCGCGCCAGTTCCCGTTCGGCTTCGACTCGGACCGGCTGAGGACGCCGTTGCCCTTCTGCTTGAGGACGACGATCCGTTCGCCGACGCAGTTCGAGTTGGCCGACTTGACCTTGCCCTGGTAGCCGCTGGCGCCGAGGGTGACTTCGCTCTTGACCTTGACCGTCTCGCCTGGGCCAGCAGCGATAACCGCCGAGGCGCCGAGCGCAAGCACCGCGAGGATGGCGGCGCCGAGCGCGGCCACATGACTGGTTTTCTTCATCGATTCTCCTTGTCGAGGCGCCTCGCGCCCCTGCCGAAATTGCCGCGGCAGACTAAGCGATGGCGCCGCTCTCAGCCGGGGACGGTGCAGAATCCCCCTCGATGCCACCCTCGCAGGAGAAGGCCGGGTCCGCGATCGTCGTCGCCGGGCTACGGCGCGACTACGGCGACCGCCCGGCGCTTGACGGCCTCAGCTTCGAGCTGGCGGCGGGCGCCTCGCTGGTCGTCCTCGGCCCCAACGGCGCCGGCAAGACGACGCTCTTGCGGATTCTCGCCACCCTGCTGCGCCCGAGCGGGGGCAAGGTGTCGGTGCTCGGCTGCGCGCTGCCAAACGAGGCCTGGAAGCTGCGCGGCAAAATCGGCTACCTCGGCCACGAGCCGTTGCTCTACCGCGACCTCTCAGGTCGCGAGAACCTCCGCTTTCAGGCCCGCCTGCACGGGGTCGAGCGGGAGCAGGCCGAGGCCCGAATCGAGGAGCTGCTGCGCGCCGTCGCGATGGAGCGGCGGGCCGACGAGCGGGTCGCCGAGCTCTCGGCGGGGATGCGGCAACGGCTCTCGATCTGCCGCTGCGTCCTCCACCTGCCGGAGCTGCTGCTGCTCGATGAGCCCGACTCCAACCTCGACGTCGAGGGCCGCGAGCTGGCGCGCGAGCTGATCGGCCCCGGCTCCGGCTGCACCCGCGTCGTCGTCACCCACGACCCCGAGCGCTTCCTGCCCGAGGCCGACCAGGTGCTGCGGCTGGGAATCGGCGAGACGGCGGTGGTCTCGTGACCCCCTCCCGCACCGCCTTCGCCGCGATCCTCGGCAAGGACCTGCGCTCGGAGCTGCGGACCCTGCAGTCGCTGCCGGCGATGGCGCTCTTCGCCGTCACCACCTTCATCATCTTCCGCTTCGGCCTCGACCGCACCAGCCTCTCCGGCAGCCTCGCCGCCGGCGTCCTCTGGGCGACCCTGCTCTTCGCCGCCGTGCTCGGCATCAACCGCCTCTTCGTCGCCGAGCGCGAGGAGGGCGGCTTCGACGCGATCCGACTGGCGCCGATTGACCGCAGCGTCCTCTTCGCCGCCAAGGTGACGGCGCTGGTCGTCTACCTGGTGGCGCTGGAGCTGGTCACGGTGCCGGTCTTCGCGGTCTTCTTCCTCGACGGCGGCGCCGGGCTCGGCCCGCTTGTCCTCGTCCTCCTCCTCACCAACCTCGGTCTCGCCGCGACCGGCACCCTGATCTCGTCGATGGCGGTCAACTCGCGGGCCCGGGACCTGCTGGTCCCGCTCGTCCTCCTACCCCTGGTGGTACCGCTGATGATCGCCGCGACCGGCGCCACCGAGCCGTTGCTGGCGCTGGGCGGTCCGTCCTACGATCGCTTCGGCACCTGGCTGATGGTGCTCGGCCTATACGATCTGATCTTCGGCCTGGTCGGCTACGCCGTTTTCGACTTCCTCCTCGAGGACTGACCGGGCACCACGCTTTCCCCACCTCCCGGGCATGTACGGCAAAGGACTGAGACCTCTTTCGATCGCCACCGTGGCGATGCTCGCCCTGTCGCTCTCGCTGGTCTTCTTCTACGCGCCGCTCGACGCCGACCAGGGCTTCATCCAGAAGATCTTCTACCTGCACGTGCCGCTGGCGATCGTGGCGCTGATCGGCTTTGTGGTTGGCGGCATCTTCGCGATCGCCCACCTGCGGACGGACAACCGCAAGTGGGACGCCTACTCCTACGTCGCGATCCATATCTCGGTCATCTTCGGCGTCGCCGTCCTCATAACCGGCGGGATCTGGGCAAAGGCCTCCTGGGGCCACTGGTGGGTCTGGGACGAGCCGACCCTAGTCAGCTTCCTGATCGTCTTCCTCCTCTACGCGACCTACTACCCCTTCCGCTACGCGATCGAGGATCGCGACCGCCAGGCGCGCTACGCCTCGGTTTTCGCGATCACCGCCGGCGCCTTCGTCCCGCTCAACTTCATGGCGGTGAGGATGGCCGAGAGCCTGGTCCACCCGCGCACCTTCGCCACCGCCGAAGGCGGGCTGCCCGGGGAGATGATGCTGACCTTCCTCTGCATGCTGGTCGCGATCGGGCTGCTGTGGACGACCTTGGTCAAATTCGAGCTGACCGCGAAGAGCGCCTCCGGCCAGGTCAAGCGCCTGCGCCGCGCCCTCGACGCGCCGGTTTCCGGCGGCAGCTCCCGAATCGCCCCGGAGGTGAGCTGATGCTCCCGCTCGCTGCTCTACTGCCGCTCGGCGCCCCAGCGCTGCCGCTGGATGAGGCCGGTAAGTACGTCGCCGGCGCCTACATCGTCTTCGTCGTGCTGCTCGTCGTCTACGTCGCGATCATGGCGGCGAAACTGCAGCGGATCGAGCGCGAGCTGCGCGAGGTCGCGTCTTTCGCCGAGCAGCGCGAGGCGGCGGAGCAGGAGCGGGTGAACGCCTGATGGCCGAGCTGCTCGCCCTCGGCGTCTCCCACAAGACCGCGCCGCTGGACCTGCGCGAGCGCCTCTCCCTGACCGAGGGTCGGGCGGTCAGCGCCCTCGCCGAGCTGACCGCGGCGAACGGGATCCACGAGGCGGCGGCGATCTCGACCTGCAACCGCACCGAGCTCTACCTGATCGTCTCCGACCCGGTCGAGGCGGAGTCGACCGCGCTCGGCGTCCTCACCCGCCAAGCGGAGATCCGGCCGACCGAGCTGCTCGGCCACCTCTACTCGCTGCGCGCCGGCGACGCCGCTCGGCACCTGCTGCAAGTGACCGCTGGCCTCGACTCGATGATCCTCGGCGAGGCTGAGATCCAGGGCCAGGTCAAACGCGCCTACGAGCTGGCAATGGTCGAGGGTGCGACCGGAGCGATCCTCAACCGCCTCTTCCGCGGAGCACTCAGCGCCGGCGGCCGCGCCCGCGAGGAGACCGGAATCAGTGAGACGGGGGTCTCGATTCCCTCGGTTGCGGTCGAGCTGGCGCGGCGCACGATCGGCGACCTCTCTGACCGCCGCGTCCTCGTCGTCGGCGCCGGCGAGACCGCTGAGCTGGTCGCCAGGGCGCTGGTCGCCCGCGGCGTCGCCACCGTCTTCGTTGCCAACCGCCACTACGACCGCGCGATCGGCCTCGCCCAGCGCTTCGACGGCACGGCGGTCCGGTTCGACGAGCTGCCCGAGCAGCTGACAAGCGCCGACATCGTCGTCTCGGCGACGAACTCGCCGCACCACATCGTCGAGCGCGACGGGCTTGAACACGTCATGGAGCAGCGCCCCGAGCGGCCGCTGCTGGCAATCGACCTGGCGGTGCCGCGTGACATTGAGCCGGCCTGCCGCGAGATCGCCGGCGTCACCGTTCACGACATCGACGACGTGCAGCAGATCGTCGAACGCAACGCGAGCGGCCGCGAGGCCGAGGCGCGGCGGGCGGAGCGAATCCTCGACGCCGAGCTCGACCGCTTTGAGCGCTGGCTCGGCTTGCAGGAGGTAGTACCGACGATCAGCGCTTTGCGCGAGCACGGCGACGAGGTCGTGCGGCGGGTGCTGGCCGAGAACGAGGGTCGCTGGGAGAACCTCTCCGCTGCCGACCGCGACCGGATCGAGAAGATGGCCAAGGCGATTGCCTCCCGCCTCCTGCACGACCCGACCCTGCGGATTCGCGGCTCGGCCTGTTCCGGAGAGTCCTACTACCTCGTCAGCGCCCTGCGCGAGCTGTTCGGCCTCGACCCCGAGACCGAAGTCGAGATCGAAGCCGGCAGCGACAACGTCACCGAGCTGCGCCGCCGCAAGGACTGAGCGTGCGGATCGCTACCCGCGGCAGTGCCCTGGCGCTGACGCAAGCGCGCTGGGTCGCCGAGCGACTCGGCGGGGCCGAGCTGGTTGAGGCGAGCTCGGATGGCGAACCGGGGGACAAGTCGCGCTTCGTGCGCGGCGTGGAGCAGGTGCTGTTGAGCGAGGGGGCGGAGATCGGCGTCCACTCGGCCAAGGACCTGCCGGGAGAGATGCCGGAAGGGTTGGAGATCGCCGCGGTGCCGAGGCGCGAGGACCCGGCTGACGTTTGGATCGGCGCTGGCAGCTCACTCGATGATGTCCCCGAGGGGGCGCGGGTCGGGACCGCGAGCTTGCGCCGCCGCGCGCAGCTGCTGGCGACCCGGCCGGACCTGCGGGTAGAGGAGCTGCACGGCAACGTCGACACCCGTCTGCGGAAGCTGGAGGAGGGCGAACTGGACGCGATCGTCCTCGCCGCCGCCGGTCTGCGCCGGCTCGGCCGCGAGAGTGAGATCGGCTTCGCGATCCCGGTCGACCGAATGGTTCCGGCTGCTGGACAGGGAGCGCTGGCGCTGCAGGTCCGCGCCGAGGACGAAGAGACCACCGATCACGCGGCGACGATCAACGACCTCGAGGCGATGCGGGAGTTGACCGCGGAGCGGGCCGCCGTTGCTCTGCTTGACGCGACCTGCGCCAGCCCCCTCGGAGTCCACGCCCGGGTCAAGGGTGACGGGATCATGGTCGAAGCATTCGTCGGTCTCCCCGATGGCAGCGAGTGGCTGCGCGACCGGCTCGACGGCAACGCCGAGGAACCCGCCCTGATCGGGGCCGAACTGGTCCAGCGCCTGCTCGCCGCCGGCGCCCGCGACCTCCTCGACCGCGCCGAGGAGCTGGCATGAGCGCGCGTTCCGGTGTCGTCTATCTGGTCGGCGCCGGGCCCGGCGATCCCGGCCTGATGACCGCTCGCTCGCTGCAGCTGATCGCCAGCGCCGACGCAATCTTCTACGACCGCCTGATCCCCCCCGGCGCCCTCGACGGCGCTCGCGAGAGCGCTGAGCTCATCTACGTCGGCAAGCAGCCAGGGGTGTCCTCGGTCCCGCAAGAGGAGATCGGCGAGCGTCTGGTCGAAGCCGGTCTCGCCGGCAAGAGCGTCGTCCGCCTTAAGGGCGGCGATCCGTTCGTCTTCGGCCGCGGCGGCGAGGAGGGCGAAGCGCTGCGCGAGGCCGGAGTCGAGTTCGAGGTGGTGCCGGGGGTGACCGCCGGCGTCGCCGCTACCGCCTATGCCGGAATCCCAGTCACCCATCGCGACGATGCTTCCGCGGTTGCCTTCGTCACCGGCCACGAGGACCCGGAGAAGGAAGAGAGCGCGCTCGACTGGGAGGCGCTGGCCCGCTTCCCCGGCACGCTGGTCTTCTACATGGGGGTGAAACGGCTGGGCCGGAACGCGGCGGCGCTGATCGAGGCGGGGCGCGACCCGGAGGAGCCAGCCGCGGCGATCGAACGCGGGACGATGGCGGGCCAACGGACCGTCGAAGCGACCCTGGGGACGATCGCCGAGGCGGTCGAGCGGGAGGCGATCAAGGCCCCAGCGCTGATCGTCGTTGGCGAGGTCGCGCGGCGGCGCGCGGACCTGGCATGGCTTGAGCGGCGACCCTTGCACGGCCGCCGCGTCGTCGTCACCCGCGCCCGCGCCCAAGCCAGCGGGCTGGCCAAGACCCTGCGCGGGCTCGGAGCCGAGGTGGTGGAGCTGCCGGCAATCCGGATCGAGCCGCGGATCGAGACCCAGGCCGTCCGCGACGCGATCGATGCCCTGAGCGAGTACTCGCTGATCTGCCTCACCAGCCCCAACGGCGTCCGCCTCCTCTTCGAGGCGATGCAGGCGGCTGACCGCGATGCCCGCGCACTTGCCAACACCACCGTCGCCGCGATCGGGCCAGGCACCGCCCGAGCGCTTGCCGAGCGCGGCATCGTCGCCGACGTCGTCCCCGAGCGCTTCGTCGCCGAGGCGCTGGTCGAGGCGCTGGACGACGTCGAGGTCGAGGGACGCTGCGTCCTCGTCGCCCGGGCGGCCGAGGCCCGGGACGTGCTGCCCGACGCGCTGCGCGAGCGCGACGCCGACGTCGATGTCGTCGCCCTCTACGAGACGGTGCGCGAGGAGCCGGCCGCGGAGGAGATCGAGGCTGCCCAGGGCGCCGACTACGTCACCTTCACCTCCTCCTCCACCGTCACCAACCTCACCGCCGCCCTCGGCGACCGCTTCCCCAGTGGCGCCCGCATCGTCTCGATCGGGCCGATCACCAGCGAGTCGGTCCGCGCTGCCGGCCTCGAGGTAAACGTCGAGGCAGAACGCCACGACATCGACGGGCTCCTCACCGCCCTCCTCGCCGACGCGAGCGAATGAGCTTCGGTACCCCGCACCGCCACTTCCGCTCGACCGACTCGACCAACACCCGCGCCCGCGAGCTAGCCGCGGCAGGGGCGCCGCACGGCACCGTCGTCACCGCCACCGAGCAGAGCGCCGGCCGCGGCCGCCAGGGCCGCACCTGGTCCGCGCCTCCAGGCAAAGCCCTCCTCTACTCAGCCATCGTCCGCCCCCTCGAGAACCGCCACACGATGCTCCCCCTAGCCGTCCCCCTAGCCGTCTGCGAGGCCGCCGAACAGCTGAACCCCAACCTCCACTGCAAAGTCAAGTGGCCCAACGACATCCACGTCGAAGGCCGCAAGCTGTCTGGGGTCCTAATAGAGGCGCGACCTCAAGACGGCTGGGCAGTCCTCGGCATCGGCCTGAACCTCAACATCTCCAGAGAGGAGTTCCCGCCGGAGCTGAGGGATACGGCGGCCTCGATCGTCGATCCCCGATCGCAGGTCGAAGGGAGGGGGTCCGCCGGACCCTCCCCGCTGTTGTCCGCCGGACCCCCTCCCTTCGACCCTCACACGGCAGCCAAAGTTCTGAGCAGCCGCCTGAACAAGTGGATCCAGGCAGAACCAAACGAGGTCCTCAACGAGTGGCGCCAACGCGACGCGCTAAAAGGAAGAGAGGTCGCCTGGGACGGCGGCTCAGGAATCGCCGACGGCATCGACGACCGGGGCTACCTGCTCGTCGTCACCCCCGGCGGCGACCGCATCGCCGTTGGTGCCGGCGAGGTCCACCTCACCCGCTTTTGATTTCGAGCGTTTAGCTCGGGCTTTGCCGTTCGCCTTCTCGGGCGCGCCGCCATTGCCGTCGCCATCGCCTTTGGTCCGTTTGCGCCGGCGCCGGCGCTTGCCGCCTTTGGGGAAGTTCTTCAACAGCTCGCGAGCGACAGCCGACGGTTTCCGCGCCATCCGCATCCGCGCGCCCCGCAGCACCTCCTCGCCCTCAGGGGTGTGTGAGACCGCCGCCGCCAACAACGCCACCGCCAGGCGGCGATCCTGTTTGCGCGCCGCGTGCACGAGCCTCCGCGCGTTGCGCCCGTGCGCGCGCCCGGAGGAGTTGACCAGCAGTCCCAGCAGTCGCTTCGTCTCCGGCCAGCGCTGCACCGCGTACTCCTCGTGCAGCTCGCGGGTGTAGGAGGCGAGGCGCCAGACCCAGGCCTGCGCTTGGTCGCGGCGGCCGATCCGTTTGTCGATCAGCGCCTGGAGCAGCGTCTTCGTCCCCGCCCGTTTGTCCTCCCGGCTCCAGGTGCCAACGATGTCGATCGCATCGTCGAAGGCGTCGGGGTCGCCGAGGTCGGCGATCTCGCTCAGCGCTTTCAGCCGCAACTGCGCGTTGCGGTTGCGTTGCACGCAGGTCAGCAGGAAGCGTTTGCGCAGCTCTTTGGTGCGGTCGTTCTGCAGCATCGCCCGCGCCCGCCGCCAGCCCTGGGTGTTGACCCGCGCTCCGGCCAGCGCCGCCCAAGCGTGCTGCTCGGGGTAGTCGAGGTTCTCGACCGCGATCCGCCAAATCTCCCGTTCCAGCACCTCCATCCGCCGCTGCTCGACGTCGGAGACGGGGACGATCCGCCGCTCGACCCGGATTTTGCGCCCGCGTCCGCGGCGTACTGGGCCGACGACGATCGCGCCGCCGCGGTAGACGTCGCGGTCGAGCAGGCTGTGCAGGGTGACGATCGTCTCGTCGTGGGTGGTCGCCGGGTGGACGAAGTCGAGCACGATCCCCGACTCCTTGCCCGGCGCCCGCCGGGTAACGCGGCCGACCCGCTGCTGGTAGATCCGCCGCGAAGCCGTTGGCGCCAGGTGCATGCAGATCGTCGCCCGGGGGCTATTCCAGCCCTCGGCGAGGAGCATCGCGTTGCAGAGAACGTCGACCGTGCCGCGCTCGAAGCCGGCGAGGATCTCGGCCAGCTCGCGCTTTGGGGTCTCGCCGGAGACCGCCTGAGCGTTGATGCCAGCGTCGCGGAAAGCTTTGGCGACGTTCTTGGCGTGCTGGACCCCAGCGGTGTAGACAACCCCGGGAATTTTGCGGAAGCGGGAGCGGTAGAGGTCGGCGATCGCGACGTTGAAGGGCTCCTGGTCGAGCAGGGCGGCCAGCTCCTCCTGGTCAAAGTCCTGGTCGACCTCACCTTTGCGCAGCGGCACCTTGGCGATCGTCCGCACCCCCGGTCCGGGTGGGATCCGCAGGCACCGCAACGGCGCAATCACGCCGCGGCGGGCAGCCTGGGCGAGGTCGAAGCGCGAGGTCTGGGTCGGGAAGAGGTCGGCGACGTGGCGGGCGATCAGCGCCCCGGTCGCGGTCATGCCGATGTAGACGGGACCGGGCAACTCGCGGATGCAGGCGCTGGTTTTCTCGCCCAGCGCGGTGTGCGCCTCGTCGCAGATAACGATCGAGTACGCGTCGGAGATTTTCTTGTGGTTACGGACGAACCACTGGTAGGTCTCGACCGTGACCGGACCGTCGGGATCGTCGCGGTCACCGAGCAGCGGCGGGCGCAGCCGCTCCTTGTAGCCGCGGTCGGAGATCTCGCCGATGAACTGGTCGACGAGGTTGCGGCGGTGGGTGAGGATCAGGACCCCACCCGTCCGGGTCGCCTCGACGAACCCGACCGCGGCGACCGTCTTGCCAGCGCCGGTCGCGTGCTCGAACCAGAAGCGGCGCTCGGCGCCGGGGTCTTCCGGTGCCTCCTCGACGACCTCCTCGTCCTCGTCGCTCAACCCTTCTTCCCAGTCCTGGGGCTCCTCGTCGGGAGCCAGCTCCTCGTCCTCGTCCTCTTCCTCATCTGCATCGGCCTCGCCATCGATCGCCGCGGCATCCAGGTCCTCCGCGGCGTCTTCCTCCGGCTCACTGCCGTTGCTGTCCTCCACCACCGCGACACCGGCGACCTGCTGCTGACCCATCAGCTCGGCCAGGGTGCCGGAGAGGGCGTCCACCTGGTGCGGGTTGAGTTCGGCGCCGTCGCGCAGCTTCGGCGGTTCGGTGGCGAGGAAGCGCTCTAACCCGAGCAACAAGGAGAAATCCCGCCGCCACTGGATTGAGGGGTACTCGGCCCCTTCGTCCAGCTCCTTCAGTGCCCCGTCGAGGGCGCGGCGTCGCGCGGTCCCCGGAGCCAGCGCCTCCGGTCCCTCCCCGTCGAGCAAAAATGGCTCACGGGCAAACTCCGCCGCACGCTCGATGTCGGCGCCTGAGGGAACTGCCGCGGCTGCGGCAACGTCGCTGGTCTTGGCCATAGAAGGCTTCCGGGGCTTCCGTCCCTACCGAACACATACAGACGGCTGGGACAAAGATGAACGAGGCTGCGGGGGCTCAACAGGTCGTGTCCCCCCCGAGAACTCAGTGGTTCGCGAGCCGCGAACCGAACGTACGTATTGTACCCACCTAGCGGATGGGTACGCGATTGAGACTACTCCTGACCCTTGGCGTCCTGGCGCTGACGGTGGCAATTGGCAGCGGTTGCGGAGACTCCGAGGGCGGAGACTACGGGGGCTCGCACCCTGATTACGCAAAGGCGCTGGCGGGTTCGCCGCCAGCTTTGGCCGCGCTCCACAAACAGGGCAACGAGCTCCTCGAGGGCGAGACCTCTGCCTATGAAGAGCGGATCGCGGCGCTCCGCGGGTACCCGGTCGTGGTCAATGTCTGGGCCTCCTGGTGCGGGCCCTGCCGGCAGGAGTTCCCGACCCTGCAGAGGCTCTCGGCGCGGTACGGCAAGAAGGTCGCCTTCCTCGGCGTCAACTCGGAAGACTCGAATGACGCCGCCTCCACCTTCCTGCGCGAGGTGCCCGTGCCGTATCCGAGCTACACCGATCCCGACAAAGACATCTTCGACTCGATCGGCGGCATCGGCTTCCCCGACACGGCCTACTACGACCGCTCCGGGGAGCTTGTCTACGTCAAACAGGGCCAGTACCAGGACGAGTCAGAGATGGAAGCCGATATTCGTCGCTACGCCCTGAAGAGCGGATAATCAGGGGGACCGATGGAAGCGTTCATCATCATCGCCCTGGTCGGGATCGGCCTCCTCCTCGCTGAGTTGCTGCTGCCAACGGGTGGAGTCCTTGCCGTCCTCGGGGTAATCGGGCTGACCGCCGCGGGGCTTGTCGCCTTCGGCTCCGACAGCAGCGCCGCCGACTTCGCCGGCGGCGGACTGATTGCCCTCGGCATCCTCTCCGGGATCACCTTCTACTTCGTCAGTCGCAAAGTCCTGGAAGCGCATCGCAACGACGAGGTCCGCACCGGCACCGAGGAGATGGTCGGCTCGACGGCCGAGGCTCGCAGCTCAATCGACCCCGATGGGCGTGTTTGGCTGGGGGGCACGATCTGGAGTGCCCGCCTGGCCGCCGGATCGGCGCCGATCGGGCTGGGGGATAAAGTCCGGGTCGAGGCGGTTGACGGGCTGACGCTGGTGGTCCGCCCCGAGCCGCAGGCCGCGATCCACACGAGCGAAGGAGCCGATTGATGGAAGTTGTGGCAGGAATTCTCATCGTCCTCGCGTTCTTCGCGTTGATCGCAGCGGGCGCATCGGTTCGGATCCTGCGCGAGTACGAGCGCGGGGTGATCTTCCGCCTGGGCCGGCTGATCGCGCAAAAGGGGCCCGGGCTGATCCTCCTGATTCCGCTGGTCGACCGGATGGTCAAGGTCGATCTGCGGACGGTGACCCTCAACATCCCGCCGCAAGAGGTAATCACCCGCGACAACGTTCCCTGCCGGGTCAACGCCGTTGCCTACTTCCGCGTCGTCGATTCCAATCGCGCCGTGGTCGAGGTCGAGAACTACCTGATCGCGACCTCGCAGATCTCGCAGACGGCGCTGCGCTCGGTGCTCGGCAAGGCCGAGCTAGACCAGCTGCTTGCCGACCGCGAGCGCCTCAACGAAGAGCTGCAGAAGATCATCGACGAGTCGACCGAGCCGTGGGGCGTCAAGGTCACCGCAGTTGAGATCAAGGACGTCGAGATCCCCGAGCAGATGCAGCGGGCAATGGCGCGCCAGGCCGAGGCCGAGCGCGAGCGGCGGGCGAAGATCATCAACTCCGAGGGCGAGTTCCAAGCCGCCCAGAAGCTCACCGATGCGGCCGACATCATCAGCACCAACCCCGCCTCGCTGCAGCTCCGCTACCTGCAGACGCTGCTCGAAATCGGCACCAACCAGAACACCACGGTTGTCTTCCCGCTGCCGATGGACGTGCTCGAGCCATTCGTCGGCAAAGGCTCGGCGGCACGCGCTGCGGGCACCGAGCGGCCGCCCCGGCCGCCGGCCTCCCCGCCGCCTCCGCCCCCGGAGCCACCAGCGGCCGACGATCCCGACGTAGGCGACCTCCCCCCCTCCCGCTCCTGAGCGCTCCCGAGATCCGCATCGACCAGCTGACGGGGCTGAGGACGATCCTCGCCCCGGGTCGGGCCGCGCGACCGGACAGCTTCTCGGCGCGGGCCAGCGAGCCGAAGGGCCCGGACAACTGCCCCTTCTGCGAAGGGCGCGAGGACCGCACCCCGCCCGAGCTCTACGCGACGCGAGCGCCGGACGGCGAGCCGGACAGCCCAGGCTGGACCACCCGGGTGGTCCCGAACCTCTACCCCGCCCTGGGCGACCCATCCAACGCCAACGCATCGCGCGGTTCCTTTCGGACGGATAGCGACCGAAAGGAACCACAGCTCGGGGCTGGGCCTGCTGCCGACGCCGGAGCATTCGCCAGCGCCGGTGATCCGCTGCTGGCGACGAAACGCGCCGGCGAACCCGACCTCTTCTCCTCTCGGCCCGCCGAGGGCTCGCACGAGGTGCTGATCAACTCTCCCGAGCACGTGACGGCGATGGCCGAGCTCGGCGACAAGCAGTTCGCCAGCGCCATCGCCACCTGGCGCGAGCGGATGCGCGCCCACCCCGATGCCTCCTATCTGCAGCTGATCGTCAACGAGGGCGGCGGCGCGGGAGCTTCGCTGGAGCACACCCACGCCCAGCTTTACGCGCTGCCCTTCGTCCCCACCGCGGTCGCCCGCGAGCGTGAGCGGGTCGGCGCCTACGGCGAACGCACGGCCGGCGGGGGACTGCTGAGTGACATCCTGGTCGAGGAGGTGCGGCGACGAGACCGCCTGGTCGCGATCGATGACGAGGCGGCGCTGATCTGCCCCTGGGCCTCGCGCTCCCCCTTCGAGCTGCGGGTGATCCCGCGGCGCGAAGCGGCTCACTTCGAGGAGGACGAGGGCGGCGCGGCGATGATCCGTACCGCGATGCGCGCCCTCGCCAAGCTCTTCGACGGCCCGCCCGAGCTGAACCTCTGGATCCGCACCGCCCCCCACGGCGCCGACCAGTTCCACTGGCACGTTGACATCGCCCCCCGCCTGACGATCAAGGCCGGCTTCGAGCTTGGCACCGGCGTCGACATCAACGTCTACCCGCCAGAGCAAGCAGCGTCGGACCTGAGAGAGTGCCTTTGATGAGGCCGACCGCCCGCCCGATCCCACGCTTTATCGCCGACACCACGCAAGAGGGAATTCCCCACGGCCGCTTTGCCGAGCGCCTTCGTGACGAGTTCGCGGCGGCTTGTGCAGCCGTCGGCGACCTCCCCGCCGGGGCAGAGCTGCCGGCAGAGGTCGACTGGTTCCCCGAGCGCGCTTGGGGGGGCCGGGTTTGGGTCCCCTGCTCGGCCCACACCGACAGCGAGGAGGGTCGGTTGGAGCTGTTCGGCCACGTCTCCTATGTGCAGCCGCCGGAGGGCGAGCCGGGTGACTTCGCCGCCAAGGCCGACTTCACCGACATCCTCGCCGAGGACAACGCCGACTGGCTGATCGACCTCAACGACGACGTGATCGGTCGCTGGCGGGGCGAGAACGGTCGCGCCGGCGCGGTCACCTTGGTCTGGGGCAGGCCGCTCGTCCGCGGTGCCGTCGCCGCTACCGCGGTGCTGGAGGACGAGACCGTTGACCAGGAGCTGATCTCCCAGGATCGCTTCACCCTGATCGCCCTCGACGCCCTCGAGGGCTACGGCGACGACGTCTTCATGGAAGTGAAGCTCTGGAGCCGGCGGGCGATGGAGCTCGCCTCCGAGACGCTCTACGCCTGACCGAGAACCTCGATCGGAAGGTCGAGGCCAGAGCGCGCCAGCCGTGCGTCGAAGGTGAGCAGGGTTTCGCCCAGCATCAGCGCCAGGGCGACGTAGAGGCCGTCGTAGAAGGTGAAGTTGTCGCGCAGGTCCCAGGCGACGTGGATCAGGTGCTCGTGCTCGACGC
>DATDLJ010000089.1:0-30635 GCA_036519395.1 Solirubrobacterales bacterium
GATCTGGGGGACGATGAACCACATCTCCCCCTGCGAGTGGACGATCGAGACCAGCGAGAGCGAGCCGCTCATCATCACCACGCCGAGCAGCGCCAGCCCCATCGCGACCTCGTAGGAGATCAGCTGCGCCGCCGAGCGCATCGCTCCCAGGAGGCTGTATTTGGAGCCCGAGGACCAGCCGCCGAGCAGCAGGCCGTAGAAGGCGATCGAGCCGACGGCGAAGAAGTAGAGGATCCCGATCGGGACGTCGATCCCGTAGAAGCCGACCCCGCCTTGGACGTCGCCCCAAGGGATGATCGCCAGCGAGAGGACGCCGGCGAGGACCGGCAAGAGCGGCCCGAGGATGAACAGCGTCTGGGTCGCGTTCTCGGGCCGGAACGACTCCTTGGAGATGAGCTTGCCGACGTCGGCAAGCGGCTGCAGGAGGCCGTAGGGGCCGACGCGGTTGGGGCCGTAGCGATGCTGGAAACGGCCGATCAGCTTGCGCTCGACCACCGTCAGGATCGGCAGGATGCCGAAGATGACGGCGAAGATGACGATGCTCTTGACGACCATGATCCAGGTGGCTTCGGCGAAGCCGGTGTCGGCAAGCGGCAGCATTTAGGCGTCGACCTCGCTCAGCTTCTTGATCTCTACCTGGACTGGGCCACCATTGAGCAGGGCGTTGGCATTGCCGTCGGCGATGCCCTCGGCCATGAAGGCGACTCCGGCCGGGACCCGCTCCTTGACATGGACCTGGGCGTCGATGCTGGCGCCGTTCTGGCTGACGCGGACTCCGTCGCCGGACTTCAGGCCAAGACGGTCGGCGTCGGTCAGCGAGATCTCGACGCGTTGTTGCGGCGCGAGGAACTTCAGCGGGGGGTTCAGCTCGGTGATTGGGCCGGCCCAGAGGTCTCTGTACGTACCAAGCGTGAAGGGCCCGTCCGGTCCTACCTCGGCGGACGCCCTGTCGGGCTGAGTGTCCGGCGAGGTAGGCCCGGACGGGCCTGCTGGCTCGGGCAGGTTTTCGGCAGATGAGGTTTCCTGCCAGCGGATTCCTCGGCCTCCGATGTCGCTGTCGGCGATGCCGGCGTAGAAGGGGACCGCCTCGGTTAGCGCTGCGAAGGCGGTTGGTTGGGAGTCGATGCCGGTGTCCAGGTCGAGCTTTGCGGCGAGCTCGGAGAGGACGATGATGTTTGGGAGGACTTCGTCGGGACGGGAGGCGGAGGGGCGGACTCGCTGGAGGCGGCCGTCGGGGTGGGTGACGGTGCCGTCTTTCTCGGCGTGGGTCTCCAGCGGCAGGACGACGTCTGCCTTGGCGGAGGTGGCGTTCTGGTGCATCGAGAAGGTGACTACGAAGTCCGCGGCGGTGAGCGCCTCTTCCCAGGCGGGGGTGTCGGGGAAGTCGCGGAGGGGGTCGGTTCCGAAGAGGATCAGGCCGGTTAGCTCTCCGGAGATCAGAGCCTGGCGGATCTCCTCGGTGGACTTGCCCGCGGTGGTCTCGGTCAGACCGGGGCCGGCGTCGGGGAGGACGCCCGCCTCTCGCAGGCCGCGGGCGTTGCTGGTGTCGGGGATTTCCAGCAGGCCGGCGCCGTCGGTGCTGGCCATGTTGGCGGCCGCGGCGACCTCGAGCAGGGCTTCGGCGGCACCGTCCTCGCGGGCGATCCGCTCGCCCCAGATGACGACGACCTTCTCCGCCTCGCGCAGGGTCTCGGCGATCGGGCTGGCGACGTTCTCGGCGCCGCCGATCGCGCTCGCCAGCTCGGCGACGAAGTGGGCAGCCTGACCCGGGGCGTAGCGGGCGATCGCCTCGGCGCCGCCGTCGAGCGCGGTTGGGCGCTCGGTCGCGACGACCAGCTTGGCGCCGTTGCGGCGGATCGCCTTGCGCACCCGCAGGTCGAGGATCGGCGAGCTGTGCAGGGGGTCGGTGCCGAGCACGAGGATCGCGTCGGCCGCGTCGATCTCCGGCACCCGGGCCGAGATTGCCGGGGCGGCCAGTCGCCGCAGCACGTTCGCCAGCGGCCCGCGCGAGGGGCGCGAGTCGAGGTGCGGGGAGCCGAGCGCCTCGCGGACGATCCGCTGGACCAGGTAGCCCTCCTCGTTGGAGGCGTCGCCGACGATCGCCGCGACTTTGCCGCCAGCCCGCTGCAGCCCGGCGGCGACGGCGTCAAGCGCCTCTGCCCAACCGGCTTTGGTGCCGCCTTTCAGCAGCGGCCCGCGAACCCGCTCCGGCGCGTCGAACATCTCGAACCCGTAGCGGCCGCGGTCGCAGATCCAGCCGTCGTCGACTGCGTGGTTGTCGCGGGTGACCACCCGTTTCACCTTCTCGTCGCGGACGGTGAAGTTGACGTTGCACTGGGACGGGCAGAGGGTGCAGACCGAGCCCGCGTGCTCGATATCCCAGGGCCGGGCGCGGAAGCGGTAGGTGTAGCTGGTCAGCGCCCCGACCGGGCAGATGTCGGTGATGTTGCCGTGGAAGGGGGCGACGTAGGGCCGCTCGTCGAAGGTGCCGACGAAGGTGCGATCGCCACGCTCGATCAGCTGCAGTTGGGCGTCCTCGGCGACCTCCTGGCTGAAGCGGACGCAGCGGTAACAGAGGATGCAGCGCTCGCGGTCGATCGCGACCAGCGGCGAGAGCTCGATCGGCTTCTCGAAGTGGCGCTTTTCGTCTATCACCCGGCTTTTCCCGGGACCCCAGCCGTAGGAGATGTCCTGCAGCGGGCATTCGCCGCCTTTGTCGCAGACGGGGCAGTCGAGCGGGTGGTTGACGAGGAGGAACTCGACCACCGCGCTCTGCGCCTCTTTCACCTGTTCGGTGCGGGTGTGGACGACCATCCCCTCGCGGACCGGGGTCGAGCAGGAGGTCTGCAGCTTCGGGATCCCCTCGATCTCGACCAGGCACATGCGGCAGGCGCCGACCGGCTCGCCGAGTTTCGGTTCGTAACAGAAGAACGGGATCTCGACGTCACCCTTGCGGGC
The DNA here is from genome assembly GCA_036519395.1 of Solirubrobacterales bacterium. Lineage (GTDB taxonomy): Bacteria > Actinomycetota > Thermoleophilia > Solirubrobacterales > 70-9 > VAYN01. The sequence continues at coordinate 2,959 of DATDLJ010000089.1, forward strand.
GGCGTCGTGCAGCATCTCGCCCTCGATCGCGGCGACCTCGCGGCCGTCGATCGTGATCGTCACCTCGCGGCCGCTCACGTCGAAGCTCCCAGGGTCTCGGGGGCGCCGCGGACGACGGCGTGCGGGTCGAGGACCAGCTCGGGATCGGCCATCACTTCTTCGAACTCCTCGCGGAACTTGCGGACCATCGCCCCGACCGGCATCGCCATCGAGTCGCCGAGCACGCAGAGGCAGTGGCCGATGATGTTCTGCTGGACCGAGCTGACGATGTCGAGGTCCATCGGCGTCGCCTCGCCGCGCACCATCCGCTCCAGCATCTTCACCGTCCAGTTGGTGCCCTCGCGGCAGGGGACGCACTTGCCGCAGGACTCGTGGTGGTAGAAGCGCGCCGTCCGCAGCGCCAGGTGCGGGATCGAGACGCGGTCGTCGGCGACGATGATCGAGCCGGAGCCGAGCATCGAGCCCGCCTCGGCCATCGCCTCGAAGCTGTAGGGGAGGTCCAGGCCCTCCTCGGCGGTCAGCACCGGGGAGGAGGAGCCGCCGGGGAAGAAAGCCTTGATCTCGTGACCCTCCTCGGGGCCGCCGGCGAGGCCGTAGATCAGCTCCCGGGTCGGGATCCCGAGCTCGATCTCGTAGTTGCCGGGGCGGCGGACGCCGCCGGAGATCGAGACCACCTTGGTTCCGGGCGACTGCTCGGTGCCGAAGCCTTTGAACCACTCGGCGCCGTGGCGGACGATGTGGGGGACGTTGGAGAGGGTCTCGACGTTGTTGATCAGGGTCGGCCCGCCGTAGAGGCCCTGCACCGCCGGGAAGGGCGGCTTCAGCCGCGGGTTGCCGCGCTTGCCCTCAAGCGCGTCGAGCAGGGCGGTCTCCTCGCCGCAGATGTAAGCGCCGGCGCCGCGGTGGACGACCAGCTCGAGGTCGCGGTGGCAGCCGAGGATGTTGGTCCCCAGGTAGCCCGCCTCATAGGCTTCGGCGACCGCGACGTCGAGGATGTCGGCCTGCTCGTCGTACTCGCCGCGGATGAAGATGAAGGCGTGGCCGGCGTCGGCGGCCAGCGCGGCGATCGCGATTCCCTCGATCAGCTGGTGCGGGTTGCGCTGCATCAGCTCCCGGTCCTTGAAGGCGCCCGGCTCGGACTCGTCCGCGTTGCAGCAGAGGTACTTGGCCATGTCGCCGCGGGGCAGGAACGAGGCCTTTTTGCCCATCGAGAAGCCGGCGCCGCCGCGGCCGCGCAGCCCCGAGTCTTCGAGCTCTTTCAGGACCTCGTCCTGCTCCAGCTCGCGGTAGGCCCGCTCCTGCGTCGCGTAGCCACCGGCCAGGCGCCTGTAGCCCTCGAGCGTGCGCAGCGCCGCGTCCTCGGCGTGCTCGAGCAGGACGCGCTTCTCCAGCTGGTGCGCCATCAGGAATCCCCTGCCAGTCCGCGCTTCGCCAGCGCCTTCTCCGGGAGGACCTCGTCGCCGGCTCGCAGCTGGTCGATCGCTACCCCAGCCTCGGCCGCCTCCAGCGGCCCGTAGTAGCGCTGGTCGATCGAGGCCATCGGGGCGATGTCGCAGGCGCCGAGGCACTCGAAGCCGGTGACAAAGAAGGTCTCGTCGTCGTCCCCGGCGGCCTCCTTGAAGGCGTCGAGCAGGCGATCGGCGCCGCGCATCCAGCAGCTGATGTTGGTGCAGACCTCGATCCGGTGCGACCCGACGGGTTTGGTGTGGAGGAGGTCGTAGAAACTCGCCACCGACTCCAGGTAGGCGGGGGTGACCCGCATCACCGCGGCGGCCTGGCGGATCCCCTCCGGAGTGCACCAGCCGTAACGCTCCTGCACCGCCCACAGCGCCGGGATCGAGGCCGAGCGGCGGTCCGGGTAGCGGCCCATCAAAGTCTCGATCCGCTCCCGCAGCTCCTCCGGGCAATTGACCTCATGCAGCTCCGGGACCTCCTCCTCGGCGCGACCGGGGACGCGACCTTCGCGCACCGCCGGGTCGACGGGGAGGTTCGGATTGACGGCGCCGGGACCGTCGACGGGGCTCATCGATCGACGCCTCCGAGGATCGGGTCGAGCATCCCGAGGCTGGCGATCATGTCGGCGACGTAGCTGTCGAGAGCCATCTCGCGGAAGGCCTGCAAGTTGACGAAGGAGGGGTCGCGGAAGTGGACCCGCGCCGGCTTCGCCGAGCCGTCGGCGAGGACGAAGCAGCCGAGCTCCCCGCGCGGTCCCTCGATCGCGTAGTAGACCTCGCCGGGAGCCACCCGGTAGCCCTCGGTGACGAGCTTGAAGTGGTGGATCAGCGACTCCATCGAGGTCGAGAGCTCCGAGCGCGGCGGCAGCACGTACTTGCGGTCATCGGCGATGAACGGGCCCTCGGGCAGGGCGTCGAGGCACTGGGTGACGATCCGCGCCGACTCGACCATCTCCGCCACCCGCACCCGGTAGCGGTCGTAGTTGTCGCCGACGGTCCCGACCGGGATCTTGAAGTCCATCTCGGGGTAGGCGAGGTAGTCGAAGGCTTTGCGCAGATCCCAGGGCTCGCCGGCGGCGCGCAGCAGCGGCCCGGTCACGCCCAGCTCCAGCAGTCGCTCGCGGGAGACGATCCCGGTCCCTTTAGTCCGCTGGAGGAAGACCTCGTTGCGGTCGAGCAGGTCCTGGTACTGGCCGACCCGGACCGGCATTTCCTCGGCAAAGGCGCGGCACTTCTGCTCGAAGCCGACGGGGATGTCCTCGATCACGCCGCCGACCTGGAAGTAGCGGGTGTGCATCCGCTGGCCGGTCGCCATCTCGAACAGGTCGAGGATCTTGTCGCGCTCGCGGAAGCAGTACCAGAGCATCGAGATCGCGCCGAGGTCGAGCGCGGTGGTGCCGAGCCAGACGAGGTGCGAGTGGATCCGGTTGAGCTCGAGGAAGAGCGTCCGCAGGTACTTGGCGCGGGGCGGGATCTCAAGGTCAATCAGCCGCTCGACCGCGCCGCAGTAGGCCTCCATCTGGAAGAAGTAGGAGACGTAGTCCATCCGCTCCACGAAGGGGATGACCTTCCAGTAGCTCTTGTCCTCGCAGGACTTTTCGATCCCGGTGTGGACGTAGCCGATCACCGGCGTCACCTCGCGCACGATCTCGCCTTCGAGGTCGACGACGAGGCGCAGCACGCCGTGGGTCGCCGGATGGTGCGGACCGACGTTGACGGTCATGATCTCGCGGTCGCGGTCCGGGAGCTCAGCGGCGATCGGGGCGGCTGGCTCAGTCAAAGCGGTCTTCCGAGTAGGTGAAGGTGACCGGCTCGCCGCCGACCGGGAAGTCGCGCCGCTGCGGCCAGCCGACGTAGTCGTCGGGCATCAGGATCCGGGTCAGGTTCGGGTGGCCGCGGAAGACGATGCCGAAGAAGTCGAAGACTTCGCGCTCCTGCGCGTCGGCGGTGGGGAAGAGCTCGACGCAGGAGTCGATCTCCGGCAGCCCCTCGCCTCCGCGTTCGGCCAGCATCGCTTTTACGCGGATGCGCTCGACGCGGTCGCGGTTGATGAGCTCGTAGTGGACCGCGAAGCGGGGTTGAGCTGGGAGGTAGTCCGCTGCGTGGAGGGAGCTGAGGAAGTCGTAGCGTTGGCCGGGCTGCTCGCTCAGCCAGCGCAGCACGTCCAGCACCTTGTCTGGGTCGGCGATCAGGGCCGCTTGGCCGCGGTCGAACGAGGTGGCGAGCACAGCTCCGGGGCAGTCGCGCTCGATTTCACCCCGGATCAGCTCGAGTCCGGGGGCGTCAGGCAAGGCTCAGCTCCCGGGCTTCTTCATAGGCTCGCGCCGCCTCTGGGCTCGGTTCCGAGCGCGGGCCGCCCCGCGCCCACTCCTCGGTCCCGTGGGCTTCGTAGCGCTGGCGCCAGCCCTGGTCCGGGTTGCCCATGATCTGCCGCTGCAGCTTGGTGAAGCCGTAGAGGACCGCCTCCGGACGCGGCGGGCAGCCGGGCACGTAGATGTCGACCGGCAGGAACTTGTCGGCGCCCTGGAGGACGGCGTAGTTAGCGAACATCCCCCCCGAGGAGGAGCAGGCGCCCATCGCCATCACCCACTTCGGCTCCAGCATCTGGTCGTAGAGGCGGCGGATGATCGGCGCCATTTTGATGCTGACCCGGCCCGAGAGGACCATCAGGTCGGCCTGGCGCGGCGAAGCGCGCCCGGCCTCGGCGCCAAAGCGGGCGATGTCGTACCGCGCCGTCACGGCCGCCATCGGGATTCCCTCGATCGCGCAGCAGGCGAGGCCGAAGGTGAGCGGGAAGATCGAGTTCGCCCGCGCGACGTTGAGCATCTTCTCGAAGGTGGTGGTGAGGACCCGCTCTTCGACGTAGCGCTCGAGGTCCTCGCCCTCGAGGTCGCCGCGGAGCATCGCCCGGGCGTTGACTTGCTTCTCGCGCAGGGAGCGGCGCTCTACCTCCAATCCAGGGCCCCCTTCCGCCAGACGTAGACGAAGGCGACGAGCAGGAGGACGACGAAGGTGATCATCTCGCCGAGGACGAGGACGCTGTCGGCGTCCTTGAGGATGACCCCGATCGGATACAGGAAGATGACCTCGATGTCGAAGAGGATGAAGAGCATCGCGATCAGGTAGAAGCTGATGCCGAAGCGCAGGCCCTTGGTCGGCTCGACCGGGATCCCGGACTCGTAGGGCTCGCCCTGGCGCCGGCTGGCGGCCGTCGGCCGCGCCGGCTTCTTCGGTCCCAGGATGTGGTTCAGCATCGCGAAGACGCCGCCGACCGTGAGGCCGAGGAAGGCGAAGACGAGAATCGGGAGATAGGTCTTGAGCACGGGGAGGTGGGGGTTTCGACGAGCCGGTTGACGCCTGCGGTTCCACTACCCGTTTCAGGCGCCGTACTCGCTGTTATACACCGAGCTTGTGACAACTTGCTACATAGTGCTTTTCCGCATCAGTAAGCGGAATTCCGACCCCTTTAGGAGGATTTAGACGTGCTTGGCCTGCACATTGCCGTCGGCATCCTCCTGATCACCCTCAACGCCGCCGCTTTCGGCGTCGGCGGCATCGCCTGGCTCCGCAGCCGGCCCTCGATTCCGTTCTGGTATCTGCTGCGGATGGCTCAGGCCTCGGTCTTCGCCCAGGCCCTGCTCGGCGGCCTCCTCGTCGTCACCAATCACGAGCCCGAGGAAGGCCTCCACTACCTCTACGGGATCCTTCCCCTCCTCGTCTCCTTCATCGCCGAAGGCGCCCGCGCCGACGCCGCCCATCGCGAGGTCGGAGACCTCGACCCCGAGTCCCTGAGCACCGAGGAACAGGAAGACCTGGCGCTGGCGATCGTCCGCCGCGAGATGGGGATCATGGCCGTCAGCTGCGGCGTGATCCTCTTCCTGGGACTGCGCGCGGCGGGGACCAGCGGGCTGTAGGTCCACATGGCAGCGGTTGTCGCAGCAATCGGCGCGGCTTTCCTGGCAGGCGCAATCGCTCTGTTCCGCGAGCATCGTCAGCAGCAGCGCCAGCTCCTCGTCGCTGCAAGAGTCATGCACTCCACGTTCGGGGTCGCCTATTTATCGATAAGGACGGCGCTGGAATTGGATGAATGGGCGGTATTCAATTCTGTCCCCGGCGGGGTCTCGTTTTCGACGGCCTGGGATGCCTACAAGGGTGACCTCGCAGGGCATCTCACTTGGGAAGAGTGGAGGAAAGTCGAGGGCGTGGCCTCTGCCCACATGGCACTGAGGGCAATGAGCCAGGAAAGCCTCCCGACGGAAGCCGAAGGGCCTCTCGGTGAGGTTCGGGATGGGCTCCTCGCTGGGCGAAGTGTTCTGCAGCCCTATTGCGTCGCCAGGCTCTCGATCTGGATGCTGTCGAGGCGACGCCTACGGCCGGGGAAACAGTAGAGCCGCATCTCAGTCGCCCGGCTTCGCCACCCACTGGCGCCGGTCCTGTGAAATCTGAATCGCCGCAACCGCGGCAAACAGGGTCCCGGTGGCGAGGTGGAAAATCCCGTCGTTGGCGTTGTCGGGGAAGGTGAAGACCCAGCCGGGTTGTTCGTCGAACAGCGCCCAGATGCCGGTCGCGTAGAGCGCGACGACTATGTAGAGCGTGTAGTAGAGCGCCCAGTCGGGGCGGCGGGCGAAATAGAAGGCGGGGCCGAAGAGGAGCAGGCCGGAGAGGGCGTGGATGCCGTTGAAGTCGACCCAGAGGACCTTCTCGGTCGGCGCGTCGGCGCCGATCTGGAAGCTCGGCTCGGCGATGAAACCGGCCAGCGCCCAGAGCAACTGCAGGGCGGAGAGAACCACCAAGCCCTTCTGCGCAAACGTCCATTCGTTCATCGAGATCCCAATCCGACACCTTATAGGTGCACAAATTGCTATCTGGATTTCTTGAGCGGCTTAGTTAAGCGGCCGGTACTCGCCGCCGTGGAAGACGAGCGGGTCGCCCTCCTTTACCTCTAACGCTCGCACTTCGCCGGTGACGATCACGTGGTCGCCGGCGGAGATCACGTCGCGGAGGTCGCAGGCGAGCCAGATCAGGGCGTCGTCGATTGCGGGAAGGCCGTCGCGCTCGCCCCAGCCGACCCCAGCCCACTTCTCCGCCACCGGTGCCTTGGTGGCAAAAGCGCGGGCGATCGGCTCTTGGCCGGCGTGGAGGACGCTGATCCCAAAGCTGTCGGCCGCTTGCACCGCGAGCAGCGTCCGGGAGCCGCGGTCGAGGCAGGCGAGCATCAGCATCGGCTCGATCGAGAGCGAGCAGACCGCATTGGCAGTGGCTCCGGCCGGCCCCTCGGGGCCGCTGGCAGTGACGATCGTGACCCCGGTTGGGAGCCCGGACATGGCGGCTCGGAAGGCGGCTGGATCGGTCGCGGGCATCGTCAGAAGATCGGGATCGGCTCCAGACAATATGATGCCCGCCGCATGCGCCCAGTGCTGATCATTGGAATCGTCGTGGCCGCCCTCGGGCTTTCGGCCTGCGGCTTCGGCGAGGAGGGGATCTCGGTCTCCCAAGAGGACCCCAACTACAACGGGGCCGTGCTCTTCGCGACCCACTGCTCCGGCTGCCACACGCTCAGCGCCGCCGGCACCCAGGGCAGCGGCAACCGCGGCGAGCGGACGCAGGGTCCGAACCTCGATCAGCGAACCGAGACCTATGACGATGCCCTCTACGCGATCCAGAACGGCGGCTTCTCGGGGGCGATCATGCCGCAGAACATCGTCGTCGGCGAGGAGGCCGACGCGGTCGCGAAATTCGTCGCCAAGTACTCGGGCTCAGAAGCGGAACAGTCACCGCGGCCCGGCGAAACCGAAACCCCGTAGGCGGGGCTTCCAATGCTTGACCTGAAGCTGATCCGCTCCGATCCCGGGCGGGTCAAATCGGCGTTGGCGCGGCGCGGCGCGGCCGATCAGGTCGATGAGCTGCTGGCGCTCGACGCCCGCCGTCGCGAGCTGCTGCCCGAGGTCGAGACCGCCCAGGCCGAGCGCAAGACGCTCTCCAAGCAGATCGGCGAGAAGAAACAGGCGGGAGAAGACGCCGCGGCCGAGCAGCTGATGGCGACCGTGCAGGGGCTGAAGGAGCGGATCGAGTCCGGCAAAGAGGAGCTGGAGCAGGTTGAAGCCAAGCTGGGAGAGCTAGCTCGCGGCCTGCCAAACATCCCCGACCCCGACGCACCGGAAGGGATGACCGAGGAGGACGCGGTGGTCGTGCGCGAGGTCGGCGAGCGGCCCGAGTTCGACTTCGAGCCCCGCGACCACCTCGAGATCGGGACCGAGCTCGACCTGATCGAGATGGAGGCCGCCGCTCAGCTCTCCGGCTCGCGCTTCGCCTACCTGAAAGGCGACCTGGTGATGCTCGAGCTGGCCCTGGTCCGCTTCGCGATCGAGACCGTCCGCGCCGAGGGGCACGAGCCGGTGGTGCCGCCGGTCCTGGTCCGGGAAGAGGCGCTGGAGGGGACCGGCTTCCTCCCCGGCGATCGCGACCAGATCTACGAAGTTCCCAAGGACGAGCTCTTCCTCACCGGCACTTCCGAGGTCGGGCTCGCCGGCCTCCACGCCGACCAGATCCTCGAGGCCGCCTCGCTGCCGCTCCGCTACTGCGCCTTCTCCACCTGCTTCCGCCGCGAGGCCGGCGCCGCCGGCCGCGACACCCGCGGCATCTTCCGCGTCCATCAGTTCGACAAGGTCGAGATGTTCTCGTTCGTCGAGCCGGACGCCTCTCGCGACGAGCACGAGCGCCTGCTGGCGATCGAGGAGCGGATCCTCCAGGAGCTGGAGATCCCCTACCGCGTCGTCAACGTCGCCGTCGGCGACCTCGGCGCCCCCGCCGCGAAGAAGTACGACTGCGAGGCCTGGATCCCGAGCCAGGGGCGCCATCGCGAGCTCACCTCTTGCTCGAACACGACCGATTACCAGGCCCGCCGGCTCGGCGCCCGCTACCGCCCGAGGGAGGGGGAGACGCCGCTACCGGTGCACACCCTCAACGGCACCGCCTGCGCCGTCGGCCGCACGATCATCGCCCTGATCGAGAATCGGCAGGAAAGCGACGGGAGTTTCACCCTACCTAAAACTTTGCATCCGTTCGGTTCTCCTGAAAGAATCGGCCCCGCATGAGCACCGGTGTCAGGGAGGCCAAACGAGTAGTTCTCTGCGATGACCACGAGATCGTCCGCGAGGCGATCAAGTCGCGCATGGCCAACTCCAGCATCGTCGAGATCGTCGGCGAGGCCAGCAACGGCCGCGACGTCGTCAACGCCGTCAAAGACCTGGAACCGGACGTCCTCATCATCGACGTCGAGATGCCCAAGCGGGATGGCATCGAGGCGACCAAGGAGGTCCTCAAAGTCCGGCCGCGGACCAAGGTGATCATCTTCACCGCCCACGCCCAGCCAGACCTCCTCGCCCTGGCGCTGCGGGCCGGTGCCTCCGGCTACGTGCTGAAGTCGGCGCCGGCGGAGGACATCGCCAAAGCCGTTAAAGCGGTGACCGGGGGCGGCACCTTCCTCGGCGGAGACTTCGCCGGCGGCAAGCCTTCGGAGGTCGAGAAACTGCTCGAGCTCTCGCCGCGCGAGCGCCAGATCCTTGAGCTGCTGGCCGAGGGACTGCGGGTGAAAGAAATCGCCGACCGCTTGCAGTTGAGCCCGGCCACGGTCCACACCCACGTTCGCAACGCGATCGCCAAGCTCGAGGTCGACACCCGCACCGAGGCGGTAGCGCTGGCGGTGCGCTTCAGCTACCTCGGCGCAGGCGGCGGCTCCCTCTAGCGAGCGCAGGCTTCCCGCCTGCGCAGGGTTACTCCTTCTTCTCCAGCGTTAGGGCGCAGCCGTTGATGCAGTAGCGCTTGCCGCCGTGCTGAGCCGGTCCGTCGTCGAAGACGTGCCCGAGGTGAGCGTCGCAGTGTTTGCAGACGACCTCGGTTCGCCGCATAAAGAGGCTGTTGTCGGGCCGCAGTTCAACGTGCTCGAGATTGGCCGGCTCGGTGAAGCTGGGCCAGCCGGTGCCTGAGTCGAACTTGGTGTCGGAGGAGAAGAGCTCGCTGCCGCAACAGACGCAGCGGTACATGCCCTCTGCCTTCTCATCCCAGTAGGGACCGGTGAATGCGCGCTCGGTGCCCGCCTTGCGGGTGACCTCGAACTGCTCCGGGGTCAGCTGGTTGCGCCACTCTTGCTCGGACTTCTGGACTTTCGTCGCCAACTTGTCTCCTTTCTCTCTATGAAAAGAGTACGCCTCGGGTATCACCGGCTCATGAGCTGGAGACGCCGAAGCCTGATCGCTGGCCTGGCTCTGTTCGCCGCGGCGGTGCTGACCTTCGTCGGTGCCAACGCGGGCACGGCCGCCCCGCTGGCCGCGCGCGCCGGCTGTCCGAGCCAAGGCGATGCCGCGGCACCCGCCGCCGCCCAGGAGCTGGCGATGCTCTGCCTGGTCAACCGTGCCCGTCGCAGCCGCGGCATTGAGCCCCTCGCCGCGCCCACCTCGCTTTCCCGAGCCGCCGCCCGCAAGTCGGCCGACATCCTCCGCTGCGACGAATTCAGCCACGAAGCCTGCGGCCGCGAGTTCACCTACTGGTTCGATCGGGTCGGCTACCGCGGCTGCAGCGAGGGGGAGAACATCGCCTGGGGCAGCGGCAGTTACGCGACCCCGCGCTCGATCTTCCAGATGTGGATGCGCTCCGCTGGCCATCGCCAGAACATCCTCGGCGCCTACGACGACATTGGGATCGGTCTCCAGGTTGGTGAGCTCGAAGGCAACTCCGGTGCCCACGTCTGGACCCAGGAGTTCGGCGCTCGCTGCTAATCGCTGACGTGTCTGAGTTTTCCCGTCATATATGGGGGAGAAACTCAGACACCCCGGCTGGACTTAGGATGCCGGCGTGTTCGAGGCCTTCTACGAGCGCGACGGCGACCTCTTCGTCTCGACCGAGCTGACCCGCGGACCGTGGGATCGGGGCGCGCAGCACGCAGGGCCGCCGGCAGCCCTGCTCGGCTACGCGATCGAGGAGCTACCCGAGAGCGGCGAGCTCCAGGTCGGCCGCATCACCTTTGAGATCTTGCGCTCGGTGCCGATCGGCCCGGTTCGGGTCGAGGCGCGGGTGGTGCGGCCGGGTCGCCGGGTGCAGATGGTCGAGGCGGAGCTGAGCGACACCGACGGGGAGGTGCTGATGCGGGCCCGCGCCTGGCGGATCCGCACCGCCGAGCTCGATCTGCCGGCCGGCGCGCTCGCCCCGGACAGCCCGCCGCCCCCACCCGCGCACGGCTCGGAAGCCGGCTTCTTCCCGACCGGCGAGGAGCATGGCTACCACTCGGCGATGGAGGCCCGCTTCGTCTCCGGTGGCTTCCTTGAGGCCGGTCCGGCGACCGTTTGGCTGCGGATGCGACAGCCGCTGGTGGCGGGGGAGGAGCCGACGCCGTTGCAGCGCACCCTCGTCGTCGCCGACGTCGGCAACGGCGTCAGCGCCACCCTCGACTTTCGCCAATACCTCTTCATCAACGTCGATCTCACCGTCCAGCTGGAGCGGATGCCGAAGGGGGAATGGATCTGCATCGACGCGGTCACCCTGCCGCAGCCGAACGGGATCGGCACCTCCGAGTCGGTCCTAAGTGACGAGCGCGGCCGCATCGGCCGCGGCTTGCAGACGCTCCTTGTCAGTAAGCGTTAGGGACGTCTAGCCGGAAGGCGCCGTCCGGCCCGGGTGGAGCCGGAAGAGGATCATCAGCGCCGAGGCGAGGCAGACGACGGCGGCGAAGATGAACGCCCCCTCGTAGTCGGTCAGGGCGGCGACGAGACCGGCGATCGGGGCCCCGAGCCCGACTCCAGCGTCGAAGAATGCGGTGTAGGTCCCCATCGCAGCGCCGCGCGCCTGCTGGGAGACGCGGCCGAGCGCGATCAGCATTAACGAGGGGTTGAGGAGGGCGAAGGCAGCGCCCATCGCGACGCCGCCGATCAGCGCCACCGGGAGGCTGTGGGCTACGGCGATCAGCAGCAGGCCCATTGCCTCGCCGACGGTTGCCGCGATCGCCACCGGGGCGGCCCCCATGCGATCGGGCAGGTCGCCGAAGACCAGCCGGGTGAGGACGATCATCGCCGCGAAGGCAGCGAACACGGTGGCGCCGCTGCCGACCCCACGGGCTTCCAGGTGGAGGACGATGAAGGTTGCAACCGCGGCGTAGCCGAACGAGGCAAGGGCCACCGCGAACCCGGGCCCGACCGCCTCCGGGGCGATCAGCGGGTGGGGCTCGGCGTGGGCGAGGGGAACGAATGGGTCGCGGGCGGTGACCGCAATTAGGGCTCCGACGATGGGCAGCGCCGCGGCGACGATCCAGACCAGCTCGTAGCCGCCGGCATCGAGCAGGACCTCACCGAGCAGCGGGCCGACGCTGAGCCCGCCCCAGACCGCCAGTCCGTAGAGGCCGAGCACCCGTCCCCGCCGTTCCTCCGGCGCCAGATCGACGATCCAGGCCGAGCCGGCGGTGTAGACGGCGCCCTCGCCGGCGCCGAGGATGAGGCGGGCGACGATCAACCCGGCGATCCCCAGGCCCGGCAGGTAGAGCAGGCCGCTGAGGGCGACGAGCAGCGCCCCCACCAGCACCGTCGGCTTGCGCCCGCGGGTGTCGGCGAAACGCCCGGCGACGGGACGCAGCAGCAGCCCGGTGACCGCGTAGGCGCCGATCACCACCCCAACCGCGACGTCGCCGGCATCGAGCGGGCCGTGGATGTAGCGAGGCAGGACCGGCAACACCGAGCCGACCCCAACGAGCCCGCAGAAGGTGACCGCGAAGACCCCGGCGAAGCTGAGGCCCGGCCGGTGGCCAGCCGGCGCGGTTGCCTGCTCGGTCGCGCTCACGCCAGCAGGCCGCTGAGGTTCTCGACGACAAAGTCGGGAGCGGGGTCGGCGGCCTCCGCCTGCTCGCGGGAGGTGGTGCCGCTGAGGACAAGAACGGTCTCCAGCCCAGCGCGACGGCCGCCCTCGATGTCGGAGGAGATCCGGTCGCCGACCATCGCCACCCGCCAAGCGCGTGGTTCCTTTCGGTCGCTATCCGTCCGAAAGGAACCACGAAGTGCCTCCTGCGCCATCTCGAACAGGTGCCGCTCCGGCTTGCCGGCGATCTCCGCCTGCCGCCCGGATGCGACCTCGACCGCCGCCAGCACCGCGCCCGTCCCTGGCACCTCGCCTCCGGGATAGGGCATCGTCGGGTCGTGGCTGGTGGCAAAGAGGGCGGCGCCGCGGTCGAGCGCCCGCTTCGCGGTCAGCAGCTCGTCGTAGTCAAAGCCGCGGTGGCCGGAGACGACGACCGCGTCCGCCGCCTGCGCCTCCTCGCCCTCCACGGGGCGGGCTCCGGCGGCCGCGATCATCTCCTTCAGGGCCGCGGCGCCGATCACGAAGGCGCTGCCACCCGAGCCCGCCGCCTCGGCGGCGAGTCGCGCCACCACCATCCCGGCGGTGACGATCTGGTCGGTTCCGACCTCGACCCCCAGCTCCCGCAGCCGCTCGGCGTAGGCGGCGGGTGGTTTGCCGGGGTTGTTGGTGACGAAGACGACCCGCTTCCCCGCTTCCAGCAGCGCTTGCAGCGCCTGCGGCGACCCGGGCACCGGCTCGCGCCCGATCCAGACGACGCCGTCGAGATCGATCAGGAGTCCGTCGAAGCGGTCGGCGAGGGGCACGCGCGCAGGCTAACGCGCCGTCCGCCGGGCAGATCTTGGAAAGGGAACATCAAGCGACGGTTATCGGTACCGTGGCACCCCGTGAGCGTGAACGGACAGGTCGTGGTCGCGACCGATCTCCGCCGCCGCTATGGCGAGGGCGACACCGCCGTTGATGCCCTGGCCGGCGTCAGCACCGGTTTCGAGCGCGACCGCTTCACCGCAATCATGGGCCCCTCGGGCTCCGGCAAGTCGACCCTGATGCACATCCTCGCCGGGCTCGACAAGCCGACCTCCGGCCGAGTTGAGCTCGACGGGGTCGACATCACCGATCTTGACGACAGCGAGCTGACCGAGCTGCGCCGCGACAAGCTCGGCTTCGTCTTCCAGTTCTTCAACCTGCTGCCGGTCCTGACCGCGGAGGAGAACCTGGTCCTGCCGCTCTCGATCGCCGGCCGCAAGCCCGATCAGGCCTGGGTCGACCAGCTGATCCAGACCGTTGGCCTCGAGGACCGGCGCACCCACCGGCCAGCCGAGCTCTCCGGCGGCCAGCAGCAGCGGGTAGCGGTCGCCCGGGCACTGGTCAGCAAGCCGGCGGTCGTCTTCGCCGATGAGCCGACCGGCAACCTCGACTCGAAGGCGAGCGCCGACGTTTTGCAGCTGCTGCGCCACGCGGTCGACGACTTCGGACAGACGGTGGTGATGGTCACCCACGACCCGGTCGCCGCCGCCCACGCCGACCGGCTGATCACGCTCAAGGACGGCCAGATCGTCAGCGATGCTGCTCCCGGCTCGGCCGCCGACGTGATCGAGCTGCAGAAGCGGCTTGACTAGCCTCGGCCTCAAGAGCCTCTGGGCTCGCAAAGTCCGGGCCCTGCTGACGAGCTTCGCCGTCTTCCTCGGCGTCGCCTTCGTCGCCGGATCATTTGTCCTCACCGACACGATCTTCGCCGCCTTCGACGAAATCTTCGAAGAGTCGCTGAAGGGGACCAGCGTCGTCGTCACCGCCGAGAACCCGGTCGAACAGGAAAACGGGGAAACGCCGACGATCAGCGCCTCGCTGCTGCCGAAAGTGGAACGGACCCCCGGCGTACGGGAAGCCGCGGGGGCGATTTTCAGCCTCGGTGCTTTCTTCACCGCGGACAACGAGAAGATCGGCAACAAATTCGCGCCGAAGTTCATCTCCTCGACCCTGCCCGAGAACCTCGAGTCGCTCACCTACGTGGAAGGCCGGATGCCGCGTGGACCCGGCGAAGCCTCACTGCAGAAGGCGACGGCCGAGGACGCGGATCTGAAGTTGGGGGACAAGATCAAGCTGATCAGCCAGGGGAACCTCGAGACCTTCCGGCTCGTCGGCCTCACCCAACTGGGCAGCGGCAGCGCCTCCTTCGGCGGCGCCAGCATCGCCCAGGTGACGCTGCCGGTCGCCCAGCGCCTGACCCACAAGCAGGGCCGCTTCGACCAGATCTCGGTCGCTGCCGACGAGGGCGTTTCCGAAACGACCCTGAAACGGCGGATCGCGGAGCAGATGCCGGCGGGCGTCAGGGTCGAGACCGGCCAGGAAAGCGCCGATCGCTCCTCGGAAGAAATCCAGGACGACCTCGGTTTCCTGCGGATCTTCCTCCTCGTCTTCGGCTTCATCGCGGTCTTCGTCGGCTCCTTCCTGATCTTCAACACCTTCTCGATCACCGTCGCCCAGCGAATCAGCGAATTCGGGATGCTGCGCACGCTCGGCGCCTCGCGAAGACAGATTCTCGGCACGGTGATGGTCGAGTCGGTGGCGATCGGCTTACTTGGCGCCCTGCTGGGGATCGCCGGCGGCTTCCTGATCGCGAAGGCGATTAACGCCCTCTTCGTCGCCTTCGGCATCGACCTGCCGACCACCGGCCTGGTCCTGGAGTCGCGGACGGTGATCGTCTCCCTGCTGGTGGGCGTGATCGTCACCCTTGTCTCCTCTTTGGTGCCAGCACTGCGCTCGACCCGGGTGCCGCCGATCGCGGCGCTGCACTCGTTCCGGCCGGTGCCGACCCGCAAGCGGCGGCTGGCCTACCTGGCGCTCTCGGCCCTGCTCGGGGTCGCCGGGCTGGCGATGGTTCTCTATGGACTCTTCGGTAGCGGCAGCGCCGGGACCCGCGCCGGGCTGATGGGCGGCGGCGCGGTGACGATCGTCTTTGCCGTCTCCCTCTTCAGCCCGCGGTTGGTGCCGCCGCTGGCCGTCGTCGCCGGCTGGCCGCTGGAGCGGTTGCGGCACCTGACCGGCCGCCTCGCCCGCGAGAACGCCCAGCGCAACCCCAGCCGCACCGCGGTGACCGCGGCGGCGCTGATGATCGGTGTCGCCCTGGTCGCCTTCGTCACCGTCTTCGCCGCCGGCTTGAAGAGCACCGTCGCCCAGGTGGTCGACGAAAACTTCGCCGGCGGGCTAATCATCCAGAACACGGATGGCTTCTCGCCGATCCCCAACGGGACCGCGAAAGCTGCATCGCAGGTACCTGGCGTGGAGTTGGTGGCGACGATCCGCGGCGCCGAAGCGAAGGTCCTGAACCGGGAGGGCCCGGGGGCGACGACGCGGGTTAACGCGCCCTCGTCTGACATTGGGTCAACGGTAAATATCGAATGGAAGCAGGGCGGGCCGCGGGTGCTGCGCGATCTCAGCGACGGCGAGGCGGTGGTCTCCGACGACTTCGCCAGCTCCAACGACCTCGAGGTCGGCGACCGCTTCCGGTTGCTGACCCAGACTCGCGCCCGTCCGAGTTTCCGGGTCGTCGGCGAGTTCGACTCCAAGCTCGGCGTCCTCGGCAGCGTCCTCGTCACCCAGAACGTGATGGCCCGCGACTTCGATCAGACCCAGGACCTGACCGACTTCGTCAAGGTCGAAGACGGGGCCAGCGCCGACCAAGTGCAGGCTCTGCTGACCAAAGGCGTGGAATCGAAGTTCCCGGTCGCCGAAGTCCTCGACCAGCAGGAACTGAAGGAAAGCCGCGAAGATCAGATCAACCAGTTGGTCAGCCTGGTCTACGCGCTGCTGGCCTTCGCGGTCATCATCTCCCTGTTCGGGATCGCCAACACCCTGGCGCTCTCGATCCATGAACGTACTCGCGAGCTGGGGATGCTGCGGGCGATTGGGATGTCGCGGCGCCAGGTGCGGACGATGATCCGCTATGAGGCGGTGATCACCGCCCTGATCGGCGGCATCCTCGGGATGGTCCTCGGCCTGATCTTCGCGGCGCTGATCGCCCAGCCGCTGAAAGACGAAGGCTTCACGCTCTCCTATCCGGTCGGCTCGCTGATCGTCCTGCTCATCTTCGCCGCCCTGCTGGGTGTCCTCGCGGCAATCCAGCCCGCCCGCCGGGCTTCGCGCCTGGACGTCCTGGAGTCTCTCCAGTACGAGTGAGCTAGCCGGCCAAGCCCATTCGCAGCGCCCCGACTGCTTCCAGCATGGCCTGGCGGGCCGAGGGGCAGACCGCGGTGAGGTTGGCGAAGGTGTGGACGAGGCCGGGGTGGAGGCGCAGCGAGACCGGCACGCCGGCTTCTTCCAGGCGCTTCCCGAAGGCGATCCCCTCGTCCCGTAGCGGGTCGAAGCCGGCGATTGCCAGGTAGGCGGGCGGCAGTCCGCCGAGGTTGTCGGCCCGGAGGATCGAGACCCGCGGGTCGCTGCGATCGGCGCCCGCTGGCAGGTAGTGGGCCTCGAAGAAGTCCATGTCCGGCCGGCTCAGCAGGAAGCCGTCGCCGCAGGTGTGGCGCGAGGGCATCTCCTCGTCAGCGGTGGTGACGGGATAGATCAGCATCTGCATCGCGGGCAGCTGAAGCCCCGCGTCGCGGGCGAGCAGCGAGGCGACTGCGGCGAAGTTGGCGCCGGCGCTGTCGCCGCCGACGGCGATCCGGGCCGGGTCGCAGCCAAGCTCCGCTGCGTTTGCGCTGACCCAGGCGTAAGCGGCGAAGGCGTCTCGGCGGCGGCCGGGAAGGGTGCTCTGGGGCGAGGCGGTAGTCGATTGCCAGCAGCTGGACGCCGGAGTGGGCGGCAAGGAAGCGACAGGGAGCGTCGTGGGTGTCGAGGTCGCCGATCACCCAGCCGCCACCGTGGTAGTAGACGAGTAGCGGCGCCGACTCGGATGGCGCCCCGTGCGGGACGTAGCGGCGGGCAGCGATCGTCCCTGCCGGACCGGGGATCTCGACCTTCTCTACCCGCACCATCGGCAGCGGCGGCCGCTCGGCGACGACTTCCGCCTCCAGCAGGCGGTTGCGCCGCGCGGTCTCGACCGGGACGCCCTCGGTGAAGCTCTCGCTGCCGGCGAGCTTGGCCATCCCCAGCAGCGCCTGGATGTCGGGGGCGAGCGTTTGCCCCTCGATCTCGATGGGCCGGCCGAAGAGGCGGCGCAGCAGCCACGGCGGCAGCCCGCAGACGGTCTTCAGCAGGCGGTGCTCGGCGGCTGGTGGGAGACGGGGGATCGCGGCCATCGGCGCAGGCTATCCGGACCGATACGGGTTGAGACGGATGTCACACAGTCGGTGGTAACAGCCGCCATAGGGTGGAGGTGTGGAGGCAGCGGCTAAGGCACGGGCATCGGTCAACGGGCACGGTCCGAGCCCGATCAAAGGCTTGCCTCCCGGCCCGCGGATGCCACGGGCGTTGCAGACCGCGATCTGGTCGCGACGCGCGCAGTGGTTCCTCGAGCAGAGCCGCGCCCGCTTCGGCCCGATGTTCTCGATCAAGATCGCCTACGAAGGCGACTGGGTGGTGCTGGCCGACCCGGAGCTGGTCAAACAGGTCTTCACCGGCGACCCAAAGGTCTTTCACGCCGGCGAGGGCAACCAGATCCTGCGCCCGATCCTCGGCGACAACTCCGTCCTCGTCCTCGACGAGAAAGAGCACATCGGCCAGCGCCGGCTACTCCTGCCGCCCTTCCATGGCGAGCGGATGCAGGCCTACGGCGAGAAGATGACCGAGATCGCGGCGCGCGAGATCGAGAGCTGGCCGACCGGCGTCCCCTACAAGCTGCGACCGCGGATGCAGGCGATCACGCTCGAGATCATCATCGAGACCGTCTTCGGCGTCCACGAGCGGGAGCGGATGGAGCCGCTGCGCGAGGCCCTGCGCAACTTCCTCGACCTGACGACGAATCCGGCGGCGCTGCTGCCGGTGCTGTTGGTCGGACCCGACCGGATCAAGAACATCCCCGCTTTCCGTCGCCGGATCGAGCGGGTCGACGCGCTGATCGCGAAGGAGATCACCGAGCGCCGCGCGGCCGAGGACCTGGCCGAGCGCGAGGACGTGCTCTCGATGCTGCTGCTCGCCCGCCACGAGGACGGCAGCCCGATGAGCGACGCCGAGATCCGCGACGAGCTCCTCACCCTGTTGGTCGCCGGGCACGAGACCACGGCAACGGCGCTCTCCTGGGCGATGGAGCGGCTGACCCGCCACCCCGAGAAGCTGGAACGGCTTCGCGCCGAGGTCCTCGACGACGAAGACGTCTACCTGACGGCGACGATCCAAGAGACCCTGCGCCTGCGGCCGGTGATCGTGCTCGTTGCCCGCAAGCTGACCGAGCCGGTCGAGCTCGGCGGCTACGAGCTCCCGGCCGGCGCCGGCGTCACCCCCTGTATCCACCTGCTTCACCGCGATCCGCAGATCTATCCCGACCCGGACCGCTTCATCCCCGAGCGCTTCCTCGACAACCCGCCTGGCACCTACACCTGGATCCCCTTCGGCGGCGGCATCCGCCGCTGCCTCGGCGCCGCCTTCGCCCAGTTCGAGATGGCCGTTGTCCTCCGCGAGCTGGTCCGCCGCCGCGAGATCCTGCCGGCCGACCCCGCCTCAGAGCGCCCCTACCGCCGCGCAATCACCGAGACCCCTCGGCACGACGCCACCGTCGTCCTGAACTAAGCGCCCTGAGGGCGTAGGACCAAGCGGGGCCGTGCACGCGGCGAAGCGGCAGTGCTCTGCACGACGCGCAGCCGCGGGTGCGGCAACGCGCCGTGTCCTACGCCCTCAGCCGCAGCCGGTGTTGTTGCCGCAGCTAGAGCAGGTGTAGCAGGACCCCGTCCGCTGCATCATGCCGCCGCATTGCTCGCAGGCCGGGCCGAGATCTAGCCCCTGCATCTTCGCCGGGCGGACTGGCGGGGTGTCGGTCAGCGCTGAGGCCGCTGGGACGGGTGCACTGGGCTTCGCCGCTGCCCCACCCTTGCCGTTACCCCCGTTGGAGTGGCCGTTGCCGTTGGCCGGGCCGGCGGTGTCGGTCGCGATCCCCAAGCCGAGCTGGGAAGTCTCCGCATCCTTTTTGGCCCGCACCTCGTCGGTCATGATTCCGAGTTCCTCGAGGGTTTCGGTGTCCTCGATGAAGCGGCTGCCGAGCCAGCGCATGATGTAGTCCGGCATCGATTTCGCGAAGGGGATCTCGGGGTTGCCGGTGATTCCCTCCGGCTCGAAGCGCATGTAGCTGAACTTACGCACGAAGGTCTCGAGCGGCACTCCGTACTGGAGGCCGAGGGAGATCGCGGTGGCGAAGGCGTTGAGCAGCCCGCGCATCGTCGAGCCCTCCTTGCCGATGTCGGTGAGGAAGATCTCGCCGACCGTGCCGTCCTCGTATTTGCCGGCGGTGATGTAGCCCTCGTGGCCACCGATCGAGAACTTGTGGGTGATCGATTCGCGCTCGCGCGGCATCTTTTTGCGCACCGGCTCGGCCATCGCGACCTCGGTCTCGTTTTCGTCCTGGGCGTCGGTGCGCAGCGCCTGCGCCGTCTTGGAGCCGTCGCGGTAGATCGCCAGCGCCTTGAGGCCGCCCTTCCAGCCGCGGGTGTAGGCGTCGGCGATGTCATCGACCGTCGCCGTCTGCGGCAGATTGACCGTCTTTGAGATCGCCCCGGAGATGAAGGGCTGCGTCGCCGCCATCATGTCGATGTGGCCGGTGTGGGAGATCGCCCGCTCGCCGACCGCGACGTCGAAGACCGGCAGGTGCTCGTCCTTCAGGCCGGGGGCGCCGACGATCGTGTTCTTCTCGGTGATGTGGGCGGCGATCTGGTCGATCTCCGCCTCTGAGTAGCCGAGCGTTTCCAGCGCCAGCGGCACCGAGCGGTTGGCGATCGTCATCTGCCCACCGCCAACCAGCTCCTTGAACTTGACCAGTGAGAAGTCGGGCTCGATCCCGGTCGTGTCGCAGTCCATCAGGAAGCTGATCGTTCCGGTCGGGGCCAGCACCGTCGCTTGCGCGTTGCGGTAGCCGTGCTCCTCGCCGAACTCCACAGCCTCGTCCCAAGCGCGCTGGGCGGCCGCGAGCAGATCGCCTTTGATCCCGGTTGCGTCGACCTCGTAGGCGGCGTCGCGGTGCATCCGCATGACGCCGTTGTGCGGCTCGCGGTTCTTCTCGTACTCGTCGTAGGGCCCGGTCGCCCCGGCGGCGATCAGCGCCGACTGGCGGTAGGCGCGGCCGGTCATCAGTGCCGTGATCGCGGCGGCGACGTTGCGGCCCTCGTCGGAGTCGTAGGGAAGGCCATCGGACATCAGCAAGGCGCCGAGGTTGGCGTAGCCGAGGCCGAGCTGGCGGAACTTGTTGGCGTTCTCGGTAATCCCCTCGGTCGGGTAACTGGAGAAGCCGACGACGATCTCCTGGGCGAGGAAGACGATGTCGACCGCGTGCTCGAACTCGGTCGTGTCGAAGCTACCGTCCTCGCGGCGGAACTTCATCAGGTTGAGCGAGGCGAGGTTGCAGGCCGAGTCGTCGACGTGCATGTACTCGCTGCAGGGGTTAGAGGCGTTGATCCGACCCGACTCCGGACAGGTGTGCCAGCGGTTAATGATGGTGTCGTACTGGACGCCGGGATCGGCGCAGCGCCAGGCGGCGTCGGCGATCTGGTTCATCAGGTCGCGCGCGTCAAGCGTTTTCGTGGTCGAGCCGTCGGTGCGAGCCTTCAGCTCCCAGTCCTCGCCGGCCTCGACCGCCTCCATGAAGTCGTCGGTAACCCGCACCGAGTTATTTGCGTTCTGGTACTGGATCGAGGTGAAGCCCTCACCGTCGATCGACATGTCAAAGCCGGCGTCGCGCAGGGCGGCGGCCTTCTTCTCCTCGTCGGCCTTGCACCAGATGAAGTGCTCGATGTCCGGATGGTCGACGTCGAGGACGACCATCTTCGCCGCCCGCCGGGTCTTGCCGCCGGACTTGATGGTCCCGGCCCAGGCGTCGGCGCCGCGCATGAAGCTGACCGGGCCACTGGCGGTGCCGCCCTTGGAGAGCTGCTCGACCGAGCCGCGGATGTTGGAGAGGTTGATCCCCGAGCCGGAGCCGCCGCGGAAGATATTGCCCTCCTTGGTGTTCCAGCTGAGGATCGACTCCATCGTGTCCTCGACGCTCAAGATGAAGCAGGCCGAGCACTGCGGCGTCTCCTCAAAGCCGACGTTGAACCAAACCGGCGAGTTGAAGGCCGCTTTCTGGTTGAGCAGGATCGCGGTCAACTCCATCTCGAAGGCGTCGGCGTCCTCCTCGGAAGCGAAGTAGCCCCCCTCGCGGCCCCAGCCGGCGATCGTGCCGGCGACCCGGCCGATCATCTGTTTGACCGAGCTCTCGCGCTCGGGGCTGCCGAGCTGGCCGCGGAAGTACTTCTGGGCGACGATGTTGGTCGCGTTCTGCGACCAGGTCGTCGGGAACTCAACCCCCCGCTGCTCGAAGGCCGGGTTCTCCGGATCGCCGATCACGGCGTCGCGGATCTCCCACTCGATCTGGTCGAAAGGATGCACCCCGGCGGTCGAAAAACGGCGTTCGATCGAGAGGCCCTTGAGACCGTTCTTGGGACTGGAAATGGCGGTCTGGGACATCAAACTTCTCCTCTCGCAGCGACTTTCAGGGGTAACTCCGCAGGATCGCTAACCGGCAGGACGGAAAAAGTCTCAAAAGGCGCAAATAAGGGAATCCGAGGCTGCCGACCTCTTCTCTCAATTGTGACAACTCCCCAATATCGGCACGAAGTTCCGGGTAGCCTTCCTCTATGGCTGAGGAGCTGCGCAGAAGCGCGGAGCGAATGGGGGAACGCGCCACTGCCGCTAAGGAGGCGGTCGGAGAGCGCGCCACTGCTGCCAAAGAGGCAACCGCCGAGGCCATTGCCGCGGTCAAGCCCAAACTCCGCGGCGTCTCCCACGAGTGGGCCTTCTTCCTCTCGCTCGGCTTCGGAACGGCGCTGATCATCCTTGCGGAAACCCCGAAGGCGACCCTCGCCGTCGCCATCTACGCCGTCAGCCTCTCCGCCCTCTTCGGCACCAGCGCCCTCTACCACCGCGTCAACTGGTCCCGGCCCAACGTGCGTCAGTGGATGCGGCGGCTGGATCACTCGATGATCTTCTTCCTCATCGCCGGCACCTACACGCCCTTCGCGCTGCTCGTCCTCAACGGCACCCTGGCGATGGCAATCCTCGCCGTCGTCTGGATCGGCGCGATCGCCGGCGCAATCGTCGAGATGATCTGGATCGACCATCCGAAATGGGCCTCGGCCCTGATCTACCTCTCGCTCGGCTGGGTCGCGGTCGCCGCCTTCCCCGAGCTCTGGACCTCGATGGGGGTGGGGGGAACCCTGCTGGTCGCAGTCGGCGGTCTGCTCTACACCGCTGGTGCCGTGGTCTATGCGGTCCAGCGCCCCAACCCCAGCCCGGCGATCTTCGGCTACCACGAGATCTTCCACCTCCTCGTCATCGCCGCCGCCGTCGCCCACTTCTCGGCGGTCGCCTTCTTCGCCCTGCCCCACGGCTGAACGAGTCGCCGCTCACATCAGCGGCTCGATCAGCTCCCGCATCGCCAGCTTCGTTTCCTTCAGGCTGAGACCGCGATCGCGGCGCAGCAGCTTCCAGGTGTAGATGTCGGTGCCGGTCACGAACTGGGCCAGGCGTCGCTCATGGGTTTTGCCCCGCAGCCCTTCGAGCGAGGGGCCGAAGGCTTGCCTGCACCACTGCAGGTGAAAGAGGCGGCCGAGGTCGGCGAGGTTTTTCAGCACCGGCTCGCGCTCCTCCTGCGCCAGCATCCGCAGGATCCGGTTGCCGAAATGCTCATAATGGTCGACCAGGTCATCGACGATCGCCTCGAGATCGCCGATCGGCAGCACGCCCCGGTCGGCGGCCATCTTCTCCGCCGTATGCAGGTAGGTGGCGGCGAAGAGATTGTCTTTGCTCTCGAAGTGCCGCAGAACAGTTTGCACCGAGACCTCTGCCTTTTTGGCGATCGCTGAGAGCGTGATCTCGTCGAACAACAACTCTTCGAAGGCCGATTCGGCTGCCTCGAGGATCGCCACTCGCGTCGCCTCGGTTGACCGCGCGCGGGCCTGCATCCGGTAGGGCCGCTTGGCCCGCGGCTTCCGCTCGCTCATCCCGCAACGGTAACCGGCGCTACCCGAGGGCGTCAGAGGCCCGGTGGTTGCAGCCCCAAGGGGCAGCGATCGCCAATTTCCATGTGTCTTCGATCAACTTCAAAACAAGGGTCGGGTGCAGCGTCTGCGCGATCCGCGCGCCTTTGCGCTCGCCGCTGCTGATTCGCCAGCGCTGGTGGACGAGGATCACGTCTCCGGTGCCGACGGCGGTACTGAGCTCGACCTGGATCTCGGTGCGGCGAATGACCATTTGGCCGAGCACGCCGCGAATCCCGTCGCGGCCGTGGATGGTGGTCGCGTCTGGGGTGATCAAGCAGCCGTCGCGGGCGAAGCAGGAGGCCGCCGCGTCGAGTTCTCCGGCACTCAGCGCCTGCGCGAAGGAGAGACAGGAACGGCTGGCGCTGGGAGTGGGCGGACTTGCATTTTCAATATTCACGTTAGTAAGATTAACGTGAAAATGCGACGCTGGCAACGGTCGCCGACGGGAGGAGGACGTGATGAGGAAGAGGGGAGTGCTTGTCGCCGCGGCTGGGGCGCTGCTCGCCGTCCTGGCGATCGGGATCGCCGGTGCCGGAGCGGTGGTCGTGAGGGCGGGAAACATGGTTTTGAACATCGATGGTGGGGTGACCCCGAAGGCCTTGCCGGAGCACGGGCTGGCGCCGGTGACGATCCACGGGAGCGGCTCGCTCGCGACCACCGACGGCAGCCACCCGCCCGCCTTGAGGGAAGCGAGCATCGATGCCGACAAGGACCTGGTCGTCAACGTCAAGGGCTTGCCGACCTGCAAGGTCAAAGAGCTGCGGGCGGTCGAGACGAAGCGAGCCGAAGCGGTCTGCGGTGACGCGATCGTCGGCCGGGGCAGCGCCACCGTCCAAGTCGCGTTCCCCGAACAGCCTCCGTTTCGCTCGACCGGCCCGCTGGTCATCTTCAACGGCGGCGAGCGCGGTGGCGCGGTGACGTTGATTGGCCACGCCTACGTCAGCGTGCCGGCTCCAACCGCCGTGATCGGAACCGCCAGGGTGACCCGGGTCAACAAAGGTCCGTACGGCATCCACGTGGAGGTCGACGTCCCGCCGATCGCCGGCGGCGCCGGCTCTGTGGTCGCGGCGAGCCTCAAGCTGGGCCGCACTTACACCTACAAAGGCAAGCGCCGCAGCGTCTTCTCGGGCAGCTGCAGCAACGGCCGCATCGAGGGGCGGGGCACCTTCAAATACGCGGACGGGACCTCGCTCTCAGGCGGGATCGTGACCCCTTGTACGGCTAAAGAGTGACCGCTACCGGGGCCAGCTCTTGCAGCTGCTCCGCTTCGGAGACCAGGGTCGCGAGGATGTCCTCCAACTGGTGGGACTGCTCGGGGGGCAGATCGAGTTGACCGTGGCGATAAAGCTCCGCGGCGCGGGCCACCGGCAGTTCGGCCTCGACCACACGGCCGCCGAGGGCGCCGAGGACCTTGCGGGTCTCGGCCTGCGCCCAGACGGCGCCGAACATCCCGGTCGAGGCCCCGATCACTGCCGTTGGCTTGCCGTTCAGGGCGCTCTGGCCGGCTGGGCGGGAGGCCCAGTCGAGAGCGTTCTTGAGCACGCCTGGAATCGAGTGGTTGTACTCGGGCGTGGCGATCAGGACGGCGTCGGCGTCGCGCATCGCTTGCCGCAGCTCCGCCACCGCTGCCGGCGTCTCCACCGACTCGAGGTCGGCGTCGTAGGGCGGGATCTCCCGCAGGTGCTCGAACTCGGACCAATCCGCCCCGGCGGGAAGCCGCTCGGCGGCCTCCCGCAGCAGGGCGTGGTTGTAGGAGTCCTGGCGCAAACTGCCGGCGATGCCGAGGACTCGCATGGTTATGCCTCCTCGGCGACGAGCTCGAGCTCGACCGAGATCGTTACCGCGTAGTCGAGAACCTCGCCACCGCTCGGCAGCTCGGCCTGCCAATCGAGTCCGAAGTCGCGGCGGTCAACGGTGGTCTCGATCGAGAGACCGACCCGCTCTTTACCGGCTAGGTCTGCCCCGAGCTGGCCGAAGCGACCGCTGGCCGCGACCTCGCGGGTCTCGCCGCGAATCTCGAGCTGCCCAGCAACCCGCAGCGTCCCGTCCTCGCCGGCGCTGAGCTCGCTGGAGGCAAAGCGCAGCTGGGGGAAGCGCTGGGTGTCGAAGAACTCGGGGGAGAGGAGGTGGCCCTTGAGCATCTCCTCGTCGATCTCGACGCTGGCGACCTCGACCGTGCCCTCTAGGCGCGGCTCCTCGCCGCCGCTGAGCCTGGCCTCGTAGTGCTCGAAGCCGCTGCGGAAGGTAGTGACGCCGTTGTGGGTGACGGCGAAGTTGATTGAGGAGTGGACAGGGTCCACCACCCAAGTCCCGGCTGGAATCTGCTGCTGCTTGATCGTCTCGGTGCTCATCGTCCATTCCTCCAAGTTCGTTGCTCTGCAAATTATTGACTTGGAAACAATCGTAGCAGAGAAGTTTTCTACGTCAACTATTGTCAGATCAACAAATCTGTGAAAAAATGCGCTTATGAGCGAGCAGACCACGGCAGTAGTGGAAAAAGGCGGGGCGGACTTCGACCCCCACCGCGAGGCCTGGATCGCGATCGCCCAGACCCACGCCGCCGTCACCGGTCGCCTGCAGGAGGCGCTGACCGCGGCCGAGCTACCGCCGCTGCCCTGGTTCGAGGTGCTGGCGACCCTGGACCGGGCGCCCGAGCAGAGGCTGAAGATGGGGGACCTGGCCGAGGCATTGGTCATCACCCGCGGTGGTCTGACCAAGCTGGTCGACCGGCTGATCAAGGCCGGTCTGCTGGAGCGGACCTTCTGCGAGACCGATCGCCGGGTCAGCTACGCGACGCTTTTGCCGGCCGGGACCGAGCTGCTCGAAGAGATGCGCCCGGTAGTGCGCGGCGAGCTCGCCGTCGCCTTCAGCGCCAACCTCAGCGCCGAGCAGGCGGAAGAGCTGCGCGGGACGCTGGAGCGGATCCGCAGCTCGGCCTGCGGCACTACCTGAGGACCAGAGTCGGGCTCAGGCGAGTGCGGCGGCGGCCCGCTCTTTGGCGGACTCGATAATTGCCAGCACCGCCGTCTCCTTGCCCTCGCGTAGGAGCACGATCGGGTCAGGATCGCCGTTGACGATCCCCTCGAAGAACTCCTTGCGGTCCTGGTAGGTCGGCAGCGTCCCCTTCGCCCAGCCGCGGGCGTCGTTGAGGATTACCGCCAGCCGCGCGTACTCCTCGCCGAAGAGCTCGGAGATCTCGCGCTTCATGCGCTTCGCTAGGGCCGGCGAGGCGCCCGCGGTCGAGATCGCGATTGCCAGCGGCCCGGTGCGGACGATCGCCGGCAGGATGAAATTGCAGAGCGGGGGGACGTCGACGATGTTGACCAGCATCGCCCGCCGCTCGGCGTCGTCGAAAACGGCGATGTTGACGTCGGTGTCATCGGTGCAGGCGATCACCATGAAGACGCCCTCGAGGTCCTCCGGCCCGCCGTAGGTGCGCTTCTCCCACTCGATCGAGCCCTCGCTTGCGAGGCTCTCCAACTCTGGGTGGGCGACGGGCGCGATCAGGGTGACGTCGGCGCTGCAGGCAAGTAGGCCCTCGACCTTCTCAAGGCCGATGTCGCCGCCGCCGACGACGAGGCAGCGCCGCCCTTTCAGTTTCAGGCAGGCGATGTAGAAGGGCGTCTCCAACATGTCCCGCACGCAAGACTGATCGCAGATGCCTTTGCGGAACTGGCAGACGCACTCCTTGCCGGCGTAGGCCTGGGCGGGCATGGGAGAAAGGTTAGTGACCCGGGCTTATATGGAGTCGAGGGTCATCCGCAGACCCTCCTCCAGCCCCACCTCGGCGCGCCAGCCGAGCTCGCGCTCAGCGCGGCCGGCATCGAGGGAGATGCGCTGCACCTCGCCGGCCCGCGGCGGGGCGAACTCGGGCTCGAAGCTCTCGCTTCCGCCCAGCTTCTGCAGCGCCTCCGCTAGCTCCAGCACGCTGGTCTCGCGGCCGGTACCGAGGTTGACCGGGCCGCTGACGGTGGACTCTGCGGCGGCGATCGCGGCGGCGACGACGTCGCCTACATATAGATAGTCACGGGTCTGGGTGCCGTCGCCGAAGATCGTCGGCCGGCCGCCCTCTTCGAGGCGTCCGCAGAAGATCGCGATCACGCCGGCCTCGCCGAGCGGGTCCTGGCGCGGGCCGTAGACGTTGCCGAGCCGCAGCGCCATCCCGGAGATCCCGTACTGGCGCTCGTACAGCGCCAGGTAGCCCTCGGCCGCGAACTTGCTCTGGCCG
>DATDLJ010000090.1:0-13986 GCA_036519395.1 Solirubrobacterales bacterium
AGGACGAAGCGTCGCCGGTAGAGGGTCAGGTCGCCCTCCGCAGGAATTGGGTCGCGTCCCTGGCGGGACAGCTCCGCGAGAGAGTGCCCGCCTATGGCGGGCAGGGATCAGATTGCATTTCGCCGCTTCGCGAACATTCCCGCGGAGGACGACCGGACCCCCTGCGACCGAGCTCTAAGAGACGCCCCAGGGTCCAGCAGCTTTCTAAAAAAAGCTGTCGTGGTCTCAGCCGTATTGCTGGTTCTGTCGCCAGGAGGGACGGGTGTCCCCTGACCCACCGGCGGCCAGATTTTCGCACTGACTACTTGGCGAGAGATAGGTAGTTAACGGCGAAAATCCCAGGTGGGTCAGGGGACACCCGTCCCTCCCTACCGAAAGCGGTTGGAGCTACCCCCGGTACTTGCTGCGCTTCTTCGGATAAGTCCGAAAAACGTGATCCCAGAGAGGCGAGGAGACGCCGTAGCCGGCGCTGTGGTCCTGGAAGTGGTGGCGCATGTGGTGTTCGCGCAGCTGCTTGCCGAAGTCGCTCTTGGGGACGAAGTGGTGGACGTAGTAGTGCGTGTAGTCGTAGTAGAGGTAGCCGATCAGGAAGCCGGCAAAGAGGGGGAAGGCGGCGTCGCCAAGGATCGCCCAGAAGCCGAGGAAGAAGAGCGCTGCCAACGGGATCGAGACCGAGGGCGGCATCACCAGCCGCATCTTGTCGTTGGGATGGTCGTGGTGGACGCCGTGGATGATGAAGTGCATGCGGCGGCCGAAAGCGTTGTCCGGCTCCCAGTGGAAGACGAGCCGGTGGAGCCAGTACTCGGTCAACGTCCAGACCGCGCCACCGGCCAGCGTCAGCAGCAACAGCTGCCAGACGGCGTAGCCGCGATCGGCCCCCAGCCACTCCATCGCCACCACCACCGGGACGAAGATGATCGCCGGCACCGCGGGGTGGACGCGGGAGAAGTAGTTGAGAAATTCGCTCTTGAAAAGTGGCGGAGAAGCAGAGAGCTTCTCGGTCCTGGAATTGCTCTCCATCGACTCGGATACTAGCGCTGGCCCCCAGCGTTCCCGCAAGACGCAGGGAAGCTGTGACGAAGCTGTTTCAAAGAGGTAGCGATTTGCGGAAACGCCCCTCGCGGCTGCCTGGGGCGGATGCAAATATGCGCGCCGATGCCGCGCAAGCCAAAGCCGCCGACCTGCGAGGACTGCTACTTCCGCAAGAACGGACTTTGCGCATTGGAGCTGAACGAGGCCTGCACCACCTTCCGCCCCAACCGGCCCGAGGGCCTCGTCCCGCCCCGCCAGCCCGTGCTCCTGATGCGCGCTCCCCGCTGGCAGTCTCGCCCCG
Source organism: Solirubrobacterales bacterium (assembly GCA_036519395.1). GTDB lineage: Bacteria > Actinomycetota > Thermoleophilia > Solirubrobacterales > 70-9 > VAYN01. Next base: position 1,334 of record DATDLJ010000090.1, read on the forward strand.
CCTGACCGGACTTGCCCGCCAAAGCGGGCTATTTTGTGCGCGATGCCTCAGCGTGACGTTTTCGTGGACTGGAGCCGGACCCGGTACGTGACCCGGCGCAGCAGTGGGTTCTCGCCGAACGTCGACGTCTATTACTGCGGCGAGCCGCAGCGGGCTGTGGTCAAGGTCGATCTCGCCGGGGTGGAGCTCTCGGAGGTTGGGATCGAGGTCAGCGGCCGCCACCTGGCGATCGTCGGCGAGCGCCAGGTGCAGGAGACCGAAGGCCGCGTCTACCAGCAGATCGAGATCCCCTCGGGTCCGTTCCGCCGCGTTGTCGAGTTCCAGGTCGAGGTCGACGCCGAGCGCGCCACCGCCACCTACGAAGAGGGCATCCTTCGCATTGATCTGCCGCTGCGCGATCCCAACGAAACCACCCGCCGGGTTCCGATCGGCCGCAAGTGATGGAGGGACTGCCGGTCCTTGAAGTGGTCGACGCCCCGCTCGACGGGGAGGACGCGTTCCTCACCAACCAGCCGCTGCCCGATGCGCTGCCGGTCCTGCCGCTGCGCGACACCGTCACCTTCCCCGAGACCCTGGCCCCACTCGCGGTTGGCCTCGAGCGCTCGATCCACCTGATCGACGACGTCCTCGGCACCAACCGGATGCTGGCGATGGTCGCCTCCCGCGATCCGGAAATCGAGGAGCCCGGTCCGCAGGACCTCTACGACGTTGGCGTCGTTGGCGCGGTGGCGCGGATGGTGAAGATCCCCGACGGCACCCTGCGGATCCTCGTGCAGGGGATGCAGCGTGTGAAGCTCGGCGAGTTCGTCACCGAGCAGCCCTACATGGTCGCCCGCATCGCCGAGCTTCCCGACGTGGTCAAACAGAACCCGGAGCTGGAGGCGCTGAGCCGCAATGTTCAGCGCACCTTCTCGGAGATCATCGAGCAGATCCCCTACCTGCCGGAGGAGCTACAGCTGGCGGTTGCCAACATCGACGATCCGGCGGCGCTCGCCCACCTGATCGCCGGCGCCCTGCGGATCGACACCGCGGAGAAGCAGAAGCTGCTGGAGGAGGTCAACGTCGCCAAACGACTGCGCCACCTCTCGCAGATCCTCGCCCGCGAGCTCGAGGTGGTCCAGCTCGGCACCCAGATCCAGTCCCAGGTTCAATCAGAGATCGATAAAGGCCAGCGCGAGTTCTTCCTCCGTCAGCAGCTGAAAGCGATCCAGGACGAGCTCGGTGAGGGCGACGAGCAGCAGGCGGAAGCGAACGAACTGCGCGAGAAAATCGAGGCGGCCAAGTTGCCCGAGCACGCGCAGAAAGCAGCCGAGCGCGAGCTCTCGCGGCTGGAAAAACTGCCGCCGGCTGCTGCCGAGCACGGCGTCATCCGCACCTACCTCGAGTGGATGGTCGAGTTGCCCTGGTCGCAGGAGACCGAGGACAACCTCGACATCGGCCACGCCCGCAAGGTGCTCGACGCCGACCACTACGACCTGGAGAAGGTCAAGGACCGGATCCTCGAGTACCTGGCGGTGCGCAAGCTGAACCCGGACTCGCCTGGCCCGATCCTCTGCTTCCTCGGCCCGCCCGGGGTCGGCAAGACCAGCCTCGGCAAATCGATCGCCAAGGCCCTGGGGCGGGAGTTCGAGCGGATCTCGGTGGGCGGCGTCCGCGACGAGGCGGAGATCCGCGGCCACCGGCGCACCTACATCGGCGCGATGCCGGGGACGATCATCCGCGCTCTGCGCGACGCCGGCTCCCGCAACCCGGTCTTCATGATCGATGAGATCGACAAGATGGGCGCCGACTTCCGCGGCGACCCCGCCTCGGCGATGCTCGAGGTCCTCGACCCGGCCCAGAACGACAGCTTCCGCGACCACTACCTCGACCTCGAGTTTGACCTCTCCGACGTCGTCTTCATCGCCACCGCCAACGTCCTCGACACGATTCCGGGACCGCTGCTCGACCGCATGGAGACGATCGAGCTGGCCGGCTACACCCTGGAAGAGAAGCGCCAGATCGCCCGCCGCTACCTGGTCCGCCGCCAGATCGAGGCCAACGGCCTCAAGCCCTCGCAGATTGAGTTCGCCGACGCGGCGCTGACCGCGATCATCGAGGAGTACACGCGTGAGGCGGGCGTCCGCAACCTTGAGCGCCAAATCGGCACCGTCTGTCGCAAAGTAGCCCGCGACGTCGCCGAGGGGAAGGTCAAGGGCAAGGTCAAGATCTCCGGCAAGAAGGCGCGCGAGCTGCTCGGTCGGCGGCGCGTCTTCGCCGAGCAGCGGCGGCGGACCAAGGTCCCCGGCGTCGCCACCGGCCTCGCCTGGACCCCGACCGGCGGGGACGTTCTCTTCATCGAGGCGACGACGATGCCCGGCTCCGGCAAGCTGACGATCACCGGCCAGCTCGGCGAGGTGATGAAGGAGTCGGCGCAGGCGGCGCTCTCCTACGTGCGCGGGCACTGCGCCGAGATCGCGCCGAAGCTGGAGGACGAGTGGTTCGCCCAGCACGACATTCATGTCCACGTGCCGGCCGGGGCGGTGCCCAAGGACGGTCCCTCGGCGGGGGTGGCGATGACCGTCGCCCTCTCCTCGCTGATCAGCGGTCGGCCGGTCGGCAACGACGTGGCGATGACGGGAGAGGTGACGTTGACCGGACAGGTGCTGCCGATCGGCGGCCTCAAGGAGAAGTCGCTGGCGGCGCAGCGGGCGGGGATCAAGACGGTGATCGTCCCCAGCCGCAACGAGGGAGACGTCGCTGAGATCCCCGAGCACGAGCTCGGCAACCTCGAGTTCGTCTACGTCGACGAGGTCGCGCAGGCCCTCGAGGTCGCCCTCTCCTAGTGAGCCGTCGCACCGTCTGGATTGTCGCGGGACTGACCCTGCTCGGAGCCGTCCTGCGCTTCGCCACCCTCGGCACACAGGCCTACCACCACGATGAGATCGTCACCGCCAGCCGCGTGCTGCGGGTCGGGTTCGGACACGCGATGGACGCGGTTGGCTTCTCCGAGTCGGCGCCGCCCCTCTATTACGCACTGGCCTGGCTTTGGACGCAGGTGGCCGGCACCGGCGAGTGGGGTCTGCGCTCGCTCTCCGCGGTCGCCGGCGTCGCCACGATCCCGGTCGCTTACTTCATCGGCCGCGAACTCCGCGGTCGCGACTGTGGGTATTTGGCGGCGACCCTGGTCGCGGTCAACCCGATGTTGCTCTGGTACTCGCAAGAGGCGCGGGCGTACTCGCTCCTCTGCCTCTTCTGCGCGCTCTCGCTCCTCTACTGCGTGCGAGCCCTGCGCACGGAGGAGGGAGGGAAACGCGACTTCGTCCTCTGGGGTGCCTTCTCGGCGCTGGCGCTGGCGACCCATTACTTTGCCGTCTTCCCGCTTATCGCCGAGGTCATCCTGCTCTGGCGGCGGCGCGGCCGGGCGACCTTCCCCGGCCTCGCGATCCTCGGCCTGGCAGCCGCCCTGCTGGCGCCGCTGGCCTACCACCAGATGTCCTACGGCCACGCCGAATGGATCGGCAAATTCAGCCTCGGGCATCGGCTGGGGGAAATGGCGATCACCTTCGTCGTTGGCGAGACCGGCGACATCATCGGCCGCGCCGAGCAGCCCGGCCCGGCGCTGATCCCACTGGCGCTGATCGCCGCGGCCTTCGTCCTGCTGGCGGCGCGGGGAAGTGGGGAGGAGCGCCGCGCGGCCGCGGTCCCGCTGGCGGTCGGCGCGGCGGCGATCGCCATCCCCCTCCTGCTGGCGGTCGGGCCTGGGGGCAAGGACTTTGTCCTCGCCCGCAACCTGATGCCGGCCCTGATCCCGCTGCTGATGGTCGTCGCGGTCGCCCTCACGGTCGCGAGGGCTCGCCGCCTCGGCGCCGCGATCGCCACTCTCCTGCTCGCCTACTCCCTCGGTTTCTGCGTTTGGGCCAGCGTCGATCCCGACCTGCAGCGACCGGACTGGAAGGCGGTCGCGGAGCGGCTCGGCGAACCCGACGGCCCGCGGGCGACGGTGACCTGGGTGATCGGCGAGGCACCCTTGCGCTACTACCTCGAGGACGGCGCGACCCAAAGCAAGGGCTCAGAAGGCGCGATCCAGCTGAAGCCGTCGGAAGGCTACGACTGGCTGGTGCGCGAGGTGAACTTCGTCTCGATCGGCCAGGCACCACCCCCGCCGCGCCGCCTGCTCGGTCCGGGTTTCCGCGAAACGGGCTACGAACAGGTCGGTGAGCTCTTCATCCGCCGTTACCGGGTGCCCGGTTTGGAGCTGGTGCCACTGCGTCTGCGCGCGTTGCCCCACGCCCAAACCGGGTTCCGCAATAACGGTGTCTTGCTGGACGGGGTAGGTCCCGGCTAGTCGCGGGTAGGGATATGAGGGTTATCCTGGTGTCAGCCACGGAATTCCAGTGAGGAGAAGGTATGAGCAAGACGACGGCGGCGCGCGCCGGTGACATTTACGAGACTGCCCGTGAGAACCCTTACGTGCAGCGCTTGATCGAGGACGAAGAGCTACGAGACAGCCTCAAAGATGCTTTTGAAGCTGCCAAGGGCGCCTATGGTCGGGCAACCGGAAACGGCAAGGGGCCGGTCAAGGCTGTAGCCAGCGACAAGAAGGTCCAGAAGGACCTGCGCAAGGCGGCCGAGAGTCTGCAGGAGGCCTCCGAGCGTCTGCGCAAGCCGCAGAAGCAGAAGAGCGGCCTGGGTCGCTTGCTGCTGATCGCGCTGATCGGCGCGGTGATCGCCCTGGTCGTTAGCGAGGGTGCCCGCAAGGCAGTTCTGGACGCTCTCTTCGGAGCTGAAGAGGAGTTCGAGTACACCTCAACCACCAGCATCAACGGGTCCTAGGACCCGTCAGATGGAGGCGGCCACCAAAGAGCGGGAGCTCAGCGGCGATAAGGCGCAGCGGATCGTCGACGCGATGCGCGACTCGGTCGCGCGCCGCGGTGCCGCTGGCTCGACCTTTGAGCAGGTTGCCCGCGAGGCTGGGGTCAGCCGTGGCCTCCTCCACTATTACTTCGGGACCAAGGAGCGACTCCTCGTCGAGGTAGTCCGGCGCGACACCGAGCTCCGGGTCGCACGCCTCGACGAGCGGTTGGGGTCGGCGCAGACCGTCGATGAAGTGGTCAACGCGCTCGTCTCCAGCCTCACCGACATGATCGAGAACGAGCCGGGCTTCTTCCTGCTCCTCTACGAGCTGTTCAGCGCCGGTCGCCGCAACCCGGACATCCAGCGCGAGGTTGGCCAGCTCTTCGAGAAGACTCGCTCGCACGTCGCCGACCTCCTCCACAGCAAGGATGAGGAGGGAGTGCTGAGCCTCCGCTTCGCGGCCGAGGACGTCGTCTCTTACCTCTTCGCCCTCGGCGACGGCTTCGCCCTACAGGCCCTCTCCGATCCGACCCGGGACAGCACCGGCGCGATGGCGGTTGGCGTCGCCTCGGCCCGCTACCTGCTCGGCTCCGAGTAGTCCCTACAGCCAGCCGGCGCGCTTGAAGCGCCAGTAGAGGAGCAGGCAGATCGCGAGGATGACGCCGAGCACCGTCGGGTAGCCGTAGCGCCACTCGAGCTCTGGCATGTGCTCGAAGTTCATCCCATAGATGCCGCCGATCATCGTCGGCACCACGGCGATCGCGACCCAGGCTGAGATCCTGCGCATGTCTTCGTTCTGGCGCATCGAGACCTGGGTCAGGTTCGCTTCCAGGACGCTGTCAAGCAGCTGGCGGAAGTTCTCGATCCGGGTCGAGACTCGGCGCAGGTGGTCTTCGACGTCGCGGAAGTACTCGTGCAGCGTCTCCGGGATCACGGCCGAGTCGAGCCGGCAGAGCTCCTCCAGTGCCTCCTCCAGCGGTCCCGCGGCGGCCTGGAACTCGAGTACCTCGCGCTCCAGCTTGTAGATCCGCTGGGTCGGGTTCTGGCCTTCGCCGAAGACCTGCAGCTCGACTTCGCGCACGTCCTCGTCGAACCCGTGCCCGGCTTCGAGGTAGCCGTCGACGACGTGATCGGCGATCGCGTAGAGGACCGCTCCCGGGCCTTTCTCAAGCAGGTCTGGTCGCTGCTCGAGGCGATGGCGAACCGGCGCCAGATCGGCGTTGCCGTGGCGAACGGTGACGATGAAGCCGGGGGCGACGAAAACCGAGACCTCGCCGACTTCGATCACCTCCTCGGGATCGACGTAGCGGGCGGTCTTGAGCACGACGTGGATCGTCTCGCCGTAAGTCTCGACCTTCGGCCGCTGGTGCGCCCGCACCGCGTCCTCGACCGCCAACTCATGCAGCCCAAACTCAGCAGCGATCGCATCGAACTCCTGCGCATCCGGTTCGACGACCCCGAGCCAGACAAAGGTCCCGCTTTGCCTCGCCGTCTCCCCCGCCTTCCCCAGCGAGAGCGCGCCTTCCCGCCGCCGTCCCCCCTCATAGGCCGCGCAGTCAACGATCACCCGACGAAGTATGGCGCCGGCAAGTGACGGCCCTCACGCCTATCCCTTCTATGTAGAAGCGAAATCCGCCCAGCGCCCCGCCTAGCTTCTCGGCCTGCAAATGACAAGCGGCCGGGGCACCGCGTGAACGGCCCCCGGCCTGGCACCGAAAGGCGGACCTTCCGATGCAATTACAGGCTACGGCAGCCCCAGATGACGGCTTCTTCGAGGAGGCGGTTCTGAGGCACATTCTCGACTGGCAACCGACGATCCTCCGGCTGGAGGACTTGATCCGTGAAGTCAGCCCGGACCCCCGCGAGTTCGCCCACCGAGACGCGGTGGCGCGAGCGGTGCGGGACTTGGCAAAGGTCGGACTGCTCCATCAACAGGGCGAGTGCGTCCTACCGACCCCGGCGACCGTCTACGTGCGGGGGTGGGAGCTCGGATGACTAAGCAGAAGATCAGCGAGCAGTTCGGTCGCAACCTCGCTGAGGCTCGGGGATGGATCGGACTGACGCAGAAGCAGCTTGGCGCGCGGGTCTCCATGACCCAGCGCCACATAGCTGGACTGGAGGGCGGCGAGCGCTGCCCGCGACTGGACAAGGTCGTCCTGCTCGCGGACGCGGTCGACGTGCAGGTCCGCGACCTGCTCTACGGGATCGAATAGGTGATGCCCTCCGAACACATCACGTTCACGACTATTGCCCAGCGGTTCGCTTGGAACCTGCGGATCGCCCGGCAGCGGGCCGATCTGACGCAGCGGGCGCTTGCGGCCAAGATGAGCAGGACCCAGGAGCGGATCGCAGAGTGGGAGAGCGGCCGATGCCTGGCCCGAACCGATGCGATTGTGCGGCTCGCAGAAGCGCTGGAGATAGAGCCGGGCGAGTTGCTCCGGGAAACCAAGGGACTCGCCGGTTAGCCTGTCTATGTGGCTGACGAGCGCCGTAAGCAGAAGACCGAGAAGGGCCTAGAGATTCCGGTCCCGACCAAGGGGGAGTTCGACGCCGCTATGCGGAAGGTCGCTCCCCCAGTAGGTCGTAAACGCCCTGACGAGAAAGACCGGCCTCAGAAGCAATCCGAGTGACGGAGACGCCCGCCTTGCGGGCGTCTCTGATGTAGGCGCGCAACTCGTCGGTTGCCTCTCGTTTCGCCTCGTCGGCTTTGGCGCGCTTCCGCGCCGCTGCTTTGATCTTGCGGATCGCCGCCGCCTCGCTCATTGGTTCGCCGCTTCCTTGACGAGGGCGTGGAACATCGAGCGCTGCCCGGTGCGACGGTGGTTGTGCCGCCACGCGTACTCATCCAGGTAGGACTGGAGCCACTTGCGGGAGACGAACTTATAGGTGCCGCGCATCCCCGTTTTGAGGTTCCCGAAGAACCCCTCAATCGTGTTCGTGTAGATGTGGCCCTCGACGTAGGAGCCGGCTGAATGGTTGATCACCCGGTGGTCGGCGAACTCCCGCGCCAGTGGCCGGTAGGACATCCAGTCGTCCGTATAGAGAATCGCTTCCGGGTTCACGTTCACCCGCACGGCTCGACTTAACGGCTCACCTCGCCGCGACTCGATGACCCGGACGCGGACCATCCCGCCGCGCTCGATCATTCCCAGGACGGTGGGCTTCGCTTCGCGGAAGGCAACCGATTCCTGCCGAGTCTTGAACTTGCGCCGGGGTCGTCCGCCCCAGGAGGTCTCGTCTACCTCGACCTCGCCGCGAAGCTGCTTGGCGGGATCGCCCTCTGACATCAGCTCATTGCGTATCCGATTGAACATGCGCCAGGCGGTCTTGTAATGGACTCCAAGCTCCCGCTCTAGCTGCTTGGCAGAGATGCCGCAGCGAGTGCTCGTCATCAGGTACATGGCGTGGAACCAAAGCCGCAGCGAGGTTGAGGAGCGGTGGAGATCGTCCCGGCCGTGGGGTGCAGGTGGTGGCCGCAGGCGGTGCAGGTCCACGACTGCCGCTGCTGCTTGGTCGCGTAGCGCTTGAAGACCTTGACCGCATCGCATTTCGGGCAATGAGCGTGTTCGCCATCGGGAGCGTGGCGGGTCCGCCACAGGTGCTCAAGGCAGGCGGCGTCGTCGGGAAACTCGGCGAGGAATTCCGTCACCGCGTAGTCGGAGGTCGAAGTCTTCGCTCGCCGAGGGTTGTGGCGGTTGGCCGGTGGCATGTTGTAAACCTACTTGACAGACCTCCCCTCTGTCAAGTCTCTTTACACCGTCTCTTCCTCGACCCTCGTCTCCGGCGACTGTCCGGTAAAGATGCGAATAACCCAATTGACCGCCCAGATGCACCGAGCGACCCGCAGAGCGGCGAGGATCGTCAGACCCACCGTCACGATGAAGACAACTCGGCTTGCGGTTCCGCTGGTGATGATCAACCCGACGATTGAGGTAACCGTCGCAAGCCCCAGATAGCGCATCGCTGAGCGAAAAGCGGCCCACAGATCGTCGTAGTGGTCGCTATCCCGAAGCAACGCCATGCGATCGGCAGGCGCGGCGGTTACAACGATGGCCGCAGCGGCGAGGATGAACCCGAGCATGGCTGCGTCAATCGGCGCGAGAACCATGTACAGCGTCTCCCCGTGCTCATGCAGGAAGCATCCCACCTCGTCCGCCCCGCCGAAAAGCTCCGACCAAGCGGCTAGCCCGATCGTGAGCAGGGTGCCAAGGGCCAGCTCCCAAAAGAGAAAGTTGGCCTCCCACCTCTCACGTAGGGTCATTCGGGGGCGAGGGCAGCGGCCCTCTCAAGCTCCTGTTGGCGTTCTGCATGGGCTTCCTCGATCTTGGCAAACGCGTCTTCCGAATCAAGCGCGCGGCCATTTTTAGTCTGCTTGAGAATGCGTGCATCGGCGATGAAATGGTCGCCGAGCAGGTCGATTGCAACCGACGCCTTACCGGGCTCGGTGACTTGGACTTTGAACTCGCTGGCGATCTGGCGCAGGTCGCTGCGTTTGGACATCTTCCTGGCGATCTGGATGAACTTGTGGCCGATTGAATCGCGCGAGAACGCCTTTGGTCTCAAGATGATTTGGACCTCGTCCGCTTCCCCAATGTTCGCGGTCGCCTTTAGTGCGTCAGCGAGCGATTTGTCGGCCTTGGCGACCGTGTCGATCATGGAGCGTTTGGCCCGAAACGAAAAGACCCTCAAGTCCTTATTCCCTTCAAGTTCCTTCGCGGCGTCATGGCGAAGCAGAGGCCAGAACGCCACATTTGGACTTTCTTCACCCCCAACCCGGTTCAGATACCTCCCCAGTCGGGGGAGCCGGGGGCCATAAAAGTTGAAGTCGAAGCCGACGACGTTGCGGGGGAAGAAGCGGACGTGGATCTGCTCGACCAACCCTGCGGTGGCGGGGACATTAAGAGCCGAAACCAGACCTTCTTCCTCTACCTGGGGGAAAGCATCGCGTCGGATGACCGCGAATCTCAGGTGGTTCGGTGAGTCAACCCAGCAGCAATAGACGTTTTCCTCATCCCTGAAGTATCGACCGCCAGCGGCTGCATGGTCAGTGAACGGCAGCTTGTTGATGGTGGCCAGGGCAGGGCCTTGTTTGTAGAGCAGCGGTTTGCCAGCTTCGTTCGTCCCGCAAAAAGACCGGTAGAAGTGAATGTTGCGTTCAAGCGTGTTGCTTTTCGACCCTTTTTTGGGTTGTGGCACGTGCCTTCCTCTCCCGTCTTGTTAGAGAATCGGGAGTACCCTATACGCGCTTTGAGCGATTAGCGCTTCTTATTTGGAGGCAGGGACAGAAATGGATGTCAACCAGCCGGACGGGATCTCGTACGAGGAGGCGGTCACAACGGGCGAACGCGCCAGGGCGGCGCTAGGAGGGGTGTACGCCAAGATCAACCGGGCAGAGGCCCACTTGAACGCGCTGGACCAGAAATGGCGCGAGTACCTCCGGGCGAAGCCGCGCCCCTATGAATTCCCCATCCACGTAGACCCGCATTCCGGCGACCACACGATCTATGCCGAAATCGTCAAGCCGCCACCCGACACCTTGAGCATCATCGTCGGCGATGTGCTGCACAACCTCCGGTCCGCGCTCGACCACATGGCCTGGGCCTTTGTCGAGCGAGCCGGCGGCAAGCCGGGGAACCACACGGCGTTTCCGATCTGCGACACCGAGAAACAATGGCTCGACCAAGTGGTCCGGCGTCGGCGTTCGCGAGACCGCAGAAGCCCGCTTGAGGGAATCGAGCCCGACACCCCCATCTGGAAATTCGTCAAGGCGATACAGCCTTACGAAGGAGCGGTGTACGCGGATGCGATGACCACGCTCCGCCAGCTCTCCAACGCCGACAAACACCGGCGCCTCCTGATCAGCGGCATGTTTCCCGACCCCGACGACTTCGCGGCCATCATCAGGAGCAGCCCAGAAGCCGTCCTCAGAGAGCAGAAGATCTTCCTCGGCCCCAACGAGCCCATGAAAGACGGCGACAAAGTCGCGTATCTCAACTTCGACCCCGCGAAGCCTGACCCGGAACTTCGCGTAGAGGGCGACCTTGCCTTCGGCATAGCCTTTTCGGACGGTCGATGGGACAGCTCCCGGCCCGCAGCCACGGAGTTGAAGGCCGCCATCAACCAATATGCGGAGTACGCGGGAGCCCTCTATGCCGAACCGCCCTTTTTTGAGGACCCGGCCCAACTCGCCGAGCTGATGGCCTCCCAGTTCGACTGACCGAAGCGCTGGCGTGGACATTTGGCGTGCCTCCTGGCGATTTCGCTTCTACATAGAAGGGATAGGCGTGACGGCCCTCACGCAGTGATGCGGCTCACAGACTCGTCACCCGTGGGCGCGGGAGGCTGCCGGGCAAGGATTTGAACCGGCACGAGGAGAGGGCGACATGAGAGACGCGATGAGGTCACTGGCGGGGGTTCTGGGTAAGAGGCGCCGCTGGGTGGTTGCGGCCTGGGTTTTGGTCGTGCTGCTCGCGCTTCCCTTCGCGGCCAAACAGACCGAACACCTGACCGGCGGTGGCTTCGACGTTCCCAATAGTCAGTCGATGAAGGTGAGCGAATCGCTGCAGGATGACTTTGGCTCGCAGGCCGACGGGATCGCCGTGGTGCTGAAGGCGGAGCCGGGGGCAACCGCGGCGGAGCGGAACGCGGCGGTGGCGCGACTTGAAGACGAAGTCGCCAACCTCGACGACGTCACCCTGCCGGCCGCCACGGCGGCCCAGGCCCAGCGCCAGCTGCAGGGCACCGACGTGGTCCTGGTGCCCCTGCGCAGCAGCCTCTCCTCTGATGAGTTGATCGATCCCGCCGCGACCCTGCGCGAAGACCTCAACCCGGGGACCGCTGACGCCAGCGTCACTCCCTACCTGGTCGGGCAGCCGACGATCTGGGCGGGGATGCAGGAAATCTCCAAGGAAGACCTGGCCAAGGCCGAGGGGACGGGCTTCCCGATCGTCGCGCTGATCCTCCTCATCGTCTTCGGTTCGCTCGCCGCGGCGGCGCTGCCGCTGGCGCTCGGCTTCGTCAGCGTGCTCGTTACCGGCGCCCTGATCTACTTCATCTCCCTGGAGATGACGACCTCGGTCTTCGTCACCAACATGGCTTCGATGATCGGGATCGGCGTCGCGGTCGACTACTCGCTCTTCATCCTTGCCCGCTATCGCGAGGAGCGTGAGGCGGGACATGATCCGGCTGAGGCACGGGCGCTCTCGCTCTCGACCTCGGGCCTCGCCGTCACCTTCTCCGGCCTCGCCGTGATCATCTCCTTGGCCGGGCTGTGGATGGTCGATAACCAGGCGCTGCGCTCGATGGCGCTGGGGGCGATGACCGTCGTCGCCGTCTCGATCCTGACCGCGACCACCCTGCTGCCGGCGCTGATCGCGATGCTCGGCGACCGGGTGCTGCCGGGCGGGGTCGTCGGCCGGGTCGAGCGCTTCTTCCAGCGCCGCTTCTACCGCCGCCGCACGGCCGAGCAGGTCGCCGTCGACAACAACCGCTTCTGGCGCGCCTGGACCAGGCGGGTGATGGCGCGGCCGTGGACGGCGATCGTCGGCGTCTCGGCGGTGCTCCTCTTCCTCGCCAGCCCGCTGCTCTCGCTCGAGACCGGGACCGAAGCGCTGGCCCAGTTCCCGAAGGACAGCGACGTCCGCGTCGGCAACGAAATCGCCTCCGAGGAGCTGGGCGGCGGCGCCGACCCGGTCCAGATCGTCGCCAGCTTCGACGGTGGAGACGGCGCCGACAAAGCTGTAGTCGTTGGATTCATCGGTGAACTCAAAGAGACCGCCGGGGTGAGCTCGGTGGCGGCGCCGGTCTACGCCGAGGAT
>DATDLJ010000091.1:0-4943 GCA_036519395.1 Solirubrobacterales bacterium
GGCCGAGCTGTACGAGGCGTTCCGCGCCTTCGCCGAGCCGGCGCGCGGCCTGGTCCGGCCGGGAGACGAAGACATGGACTGGCTGGACGGGGTCGGTGGCGAGATCGTCGAGTTCGACGGCACCGTCCCCGGGCCGTCCGATCTCGGTCTGGCGGTGCCCGGCGAACATAACCGGCGCAATGCCCGCGCTGCTTTGGCCGCGCTGCAGCTGGCGGGCTTCGACCTGACCGCGGCCGCGAAGAAGCTGGCGGGTTTCCGCGGTGTCCACCGCCGCCTGCAGCTGAAGGGATCGCGGGGGCCAGTCCATATATATGACGACTACGCCCACCACCCGACCGAGGTGCGGGCAGCGCTGGCGGCCCTGCGCGAACTGGAGCCCTCGCGTCTCATTGCCGTCTTCCAGCCCCACCTCTACTCGCGAACGAAGGCGCTGGCGGTTGAGTTCGGCGCCGCCCTGGCGGCTGCCGACGAGACGATCGTGCTCGACGTCTACCCGGCCCGCGAGGAGCCGGTCGGCGACCTTGCCGGGGTCAGTGGACTCCAGGTTGCCCAGGCCGCTGCCGGACGGGCCGGCGGCAGCCCGGTCTGGTGGTTGCCCACCGCCGACCTTGCCCAGCGAGCGCTGGCCGACCGCTTGGACCACAACCCGGAGCTCTATGGCGAGGGGACGATCCTGGTCACGATCGGCGCCGGCGACATTTTCCGCTTGGGTGAGTCTCTGTCGGCCGGTGATGGATGAGCGGGCCTCCTCTCCGCCCTCTTCCCGCCGAGCCGCGATCCCTCCTGGTAGAGGGCGGCCGACCCTTGGCAGGTTCGGTGGCGATCCAGGGCAGTAAGAAATCACTTCCCAAGATCTTGATGGCGACCGCGCTTACGGATGATCCGTGCCTGGTGGAAAACGTTTCCTGGGTCGACGACCTCGAGGTCGCAGCTGGAGTCCTACGCGGGATGGGCAGAAAAGCCGATCGCATCGGTCCCAGGCGCATCGAGGTGAAAGGCGCTTGTGGGAGCGGGGGGAGCATTCGTTCAACGCTCACGGGGGTCAGCGACAGGAGCCGCGTTCCCGTCTTGGCCGCGGGCCCGCAGCTCGTCCGATTCGGGGAAGCATGGGTCCCGCCGCTCGGCGGGGATCTCATCGGCCCACGTCCGGTCGATGCTCACATTTCCATGCTGCGCTCCTTGGGGGCACAGGTCGAACGACGCGATGGATGGTTGAGGGCAACGGCCCTCGCCCTTCAGGGGGCACCCCTGAAGCTGAAGTTCCCGATGGTTGGCGTTACCGAGCACGCCCTGCTTACGGGTGTGCTGGTTCCCGGGCGAACCGAAATCCACAACGCAGCGGTGGATCCGGAGATCGAAGAGCTAGCCGCCGTTCTGAAGGCAATGGGTGCGAAAATCGAAATCGAAGCGCGAGCCAGAAGGATCTCCATCGATGGAGTTGCAGTCCTGGAAGGCTTCCGGCATACGGTCGGGCAGGACCGGATGGAGGCGGGATCGTGGGCGAGCTTGGCTTTGGCGACCGGGGGTGAGATCACGGTCGAGGGGCTGGGTGTCTACGGTATGGAGCCTTTCCTGAGGGTCTATCGAGCGGCCGGCGGCAGAGCGGTTGAGGGTAGCGAGGGCATCTGCTTCAGCCGGTCAGGCAAGTCAGAAGCCACGCTGAGGATCGAGAGCGGTCCATGGCCGCTCTACGAGAGCGATTGGCATCCGCCCATGGTGACGGCGCTGACTCAAACCGCTGCAATCTCTGCGGTCCACGAGACCCTCTTCGCCGATCGGTTCACTACGGTTGCGAGCTTGCGAGAGATGGGTGCGGAAATCGAGCTTCACTCGTCGTGCGGAATAGGTTCGTCTCCCTGTCGGCTCGCCCGGCAGGGAGATGCTCATCGCGCAGTGATCAAGGGGCCGAGCCGCCTCCGCGCCGGGCGACTTCAGCTGCGGGACCTGCGGGGTGGGTTCGGCCTGCTTGCCGCCGCCCTGGTGGCCACGGGAGAGTCCGTACTCAGCGGAGGAGAGGTCTTGGAACGCGGATATGAATCCCTGCCCGAGCGAATCCGCAGGTTGGGAGGTGCGGTACATGGACTTGACTGAGCTGGTCGGAGAACTCAACGACGCACCGTCGCAGCGAGAGCCGGTATTTCCGTTTCACATTCGCGGAATCGTGGTTGGCCGAGAGGAACAGATGCTCGACGCCTGCCAGAGAATCCTGGATATGCCTGAATCCGAGCTGCAGGGGCTCCGTGCGCGCGACGTGGAGGAAGTCCGCTTCCTAGCGCTGTACATCCTTCTCCTCGTCAATTGGAGGGAGTTCAACTATCCCCGCTACCGAGAGCTCGTCGACCTCTATGCGGCTGATTTCGCCGAGGAGATCCACCCGTATTTCCTCACCTTCAGGTCTCAGTACCACTCCTCGCACGGGGACGATTTGGACGAGGTCGAACGCGCTCTCGAATATGCCTGCATGGCAGCAGAGAGGCTGCCCGAAGGCCCAGCGGTGCTGCATCTCATGGCGGCGACGACCGCCAAGGTGTCCGAGGCGGGGGGGCAGCTCACGGACGAGCAGTTCGCAGCGGCGGATCAGGCGATTCGGACGGCGATCCGTCTCGACAGGGACCTCTTGGCTCGCAATCGAAAGCCAACTCGTTTTGCCCGCTACCACGCCACTCGCGCTCGCCTGCTGACGCTTCAAGGGCGCCATCGAGAGGCCAGGGGAGAGCTTCATAAGGCGCTTGAGCTCGAGGATCCACGGGCGACTTCGAGAATCGCCGAATATCTGGAGATCCGCGGCCAAATCTCATTGAACGAAAGCGTCGGACCTGTCCGGGAAGAACTCGAGTCCCTCTCGCGACGGATTGAGGAGGAGACGGAGAGCCTGCGCACGCTGAGTACCGAGGTTGCTGACCAAATCCGCTTGCAGTCGGTCCAGTTGCTGGGTCTGCTGGCCGCGGTTCTGGCCTTTCTGTTCACCGGTGCGGAAATCGCCAGGAATCTCGATTTCGATGAGGCGACCAAGCTGATGGCGGTGGTCGCCGGCACGATCCTGGTCGTCTTCTCTGGGTTCTCGTTGATTTTCTATGCAGAGCGCCTAACCGGCCGCAGGCTGGCGGCGGGGGCTGTGGCCGTCATGCTTGGGGCGGTCCTGATGGCGGTTGGGCTGGTGGCATGAGGGCTGAGCGGGGGGACAGGAGATGAGCAAAGGCAATCCCGTCAGGAGGGTCGTGGAGCCACTGCCCGATGGAGTCGCCACCGATGTCTCGATGCGACGTCTCTCGACGCTCCGCATCGGAGGACCGGCGGATTACTACAGCGAGGTTGCCGATGCGAAGCAGCTCGCGGATCTCCTCGGCTGGGCGCAGAAGAGCCAGCTCCCGATAGGCGTCGTGGGGTCCGGTTCCAACCTCCTGATCTCCGACGAGGGTTTTCGGGGGCTGGTGATCAAATTGACGGGTGACTTCACTGCTATCGAAAGGAGGGGAAACTCAGTGGTGTGCGGGGGCGGGGCGCGGCTGCCGGCGGTTGCCACCCGCACGATTCACTGGGGGCTGGCTGGGATCGAGTTCGGCATAAACATTCCGGGATCTGTCGGTGGCTCGATTCGAATGAACGCCAATGCCTTTGGTGGCGAATTGGCGAGTGTTCTGGAGTGGGCAGAGATCTGCGATGCCGAGGGCATGGAGCGGAAGACTCCCGCCGAGCTCGGATTCGGGTATCGCTCCTCCTCGATCGAATCGGGGCAGGTTGTGGCTCGGGCTTCGTTCGCGCTGCGAGAAAGTGCGCCCGAGGCGGTTGACGCTGCCGTCAAGGAAGTGCGTGCCCAGAGACGGGAATCTCAGCCCCTGGGCATACAGACGCTTGGCTCGACGTTTCGCAACCCCGATGAATCGATCGGGCGAGGCGAGAAAGCGGCTGCACGGCTCTTGGCAGAGTCGGGGTGCCAGGAGCTACGAGTCGGCAATGCCCGCTTTTCGCCTCAGCACGCAAATTTCATTCAGCTGGAGGGTCCCTCCACCGCGGCTGATGTAGCGCAGCTGCTGGCTCTGGCACGGCAGCGAGTGCACCAGGAGTTTGGAGTAGAGCTGGAGCCGGAGGTGCAGGTTCTCGGCGAGATCGATTGGCCAGGTGGTTGGCAGCTGTGAGTCGGCGGCCGGTGATGATCGTGGTCGCTGTCTTCCTCGCGGCGGTCGCCGTCTACTGGTTCGGCTTTCGCCAGAAGAGCGTCGAGGCGAACGTCCAGGTGCCGATCCTGGCGGCGACGATCGGTGAAGGCGAGGAAGCGGTTGGGATCACCGGCAACGGCGCCGCCGTCCGCTGGTTGCCGTTGCCAGAGGATCCACCGCTGCCACGACTGTCGCTCGACGAGCTGCCGAAAGGTGGTCGCGTCCAAGGCCCGGCGCTCGAACAGGTGCAGATCCTGGCGGCGGTGCCCGACGAGCTCAGCCCCTACGTTGAGAGCAGCTACTACGGCGAGAGCGGGGTGGACGTCAACCTGACTACGGGGATCGAATTGCGTTTTGGCGACGCCACCCAGGCCCGGCGAAAGTGGCGGGCGGTTGCCGCGGTGCTTGCCGATCCGACGGTGACCGGGCTCGATTATGTAAACGTGCAAGCTCCCAGCCGCCCGACTTACGAGGGCTCCGAACACGAACTGCCGGCCGCACCCTGAACCAACTGCGAGGGCCCTTAAAGGGCTTTCCAATGCGGCGTCGAAAAGTCTCAACCTGAGGGTGAGACTGGCTCAACCCTCAACCCATCATCGAGACTCGGAGGCTGCAGGATGGCTCGCGCTCGTTTGACAGAGGCGTCGGAATGCCCTACGTTGAGCGCAATTTCCGTCCTTCAGCGGGAGGCTCGAACCCTAGAGCATGGCTGAAGGGTCGGACGGAACAAAGGCTCAACTCACATGGAATCCACTTACTTGGCAGTGATCAAGGTCGTCGGCGCAG
>DATDLJ010000092.1:0-11872 GCA_036519395.1 Solirubrobacterales bacterium
CCGGGCGAGACGATCGCGATCTTCCGCATCCCCGGCGCCTGGGAGGAGGAGGGGTTCAAGATCCTCGAGAAATACGGGGTCGAGTACTGCGACCGCTCG
The DNA here is from genome assembly GCA_036519395.1 of Solirubrobacterales bacterium. Classification (GTDB taxonomy): domain Bacteria; phylum Actinomycetota; class Thermoleophilia; order Solirubrobacterales; family 70-9; genus VAYN01. The sequence continues at coordinate 100 of DATDLJ010000092.1, forward strand.
GTCTCGATGTGGGAGGCCGCTGGGCGCGCCGTCGCCAAGATCCAGGGAGCCCCCGCCTGATGTCCATCCTGCTCAACGAGAACACGACCTTCATCGTCCAGGGGATCACCGGCCGCGAGGCCGTCAACCTGACCCGCGAGTGCCTCGACTACGGCTCCAAGATCGTCGGCGGCGTCACCCCGGGCCGCAAGGGCCGCGAGGTCCACGGGGTGCCGGTCTTCGACACCGTCGCCCAGGCGGTCGAGCACCACGGCAGCCCGATCGACGGCTCCGTCGTCACCGTCCCCCCCGCCTTCACCAAAGACGCGGTCTTCGAGGCGATCCTCAACGGGATCAAGCTGATCGTGATCGTCACCGAGCGGATCCCGCGCGGCGACGTCGCCCAGATGGTCGAGCTGGCAAACATGGAGGGCGCCCGCATCATCGGCCCCAACTGCCTCGGCCTGATCGTGCCCGAGGTCTGCAAGATGGGCGGCATCGGCGGCCCCGCCAAAGACGCCGCCAAGGCCTACCAGCCCGGTCGCGTCGGCGTGATGAGCCGCTCCGGCGGGATGACCACCGAGATCTCGTCCTCACTGACCCAGGCCGGCCTCGGCGTCTCCACCGCCGTCTCGATCGGCGGCGACGCGATCATCGGCTCCGCCTACGCCGAGCTGATGCCCTACTTCGAGGCCGACGAGCAGACCGAGGCGATCGTCATCTACACCGAGCCGGGCGGCCGCATGGAGGCCCAGCTCGCCGAATGGGTAAAGGACAACAACAGCCGCCTTCCGATCGTCGCCTTTATGGCCGGCAAATTCATGGACGACGACGAGATGAAAGGCATGTCCTTTGGCCACGCCGGCACGATCGTCGAGGGCAAAGAGGACACCGCGACCGAGAAGATCGCCCGCCTCGAAGCCGCCGGCATCCGCGTCGTCGAGCGCATCGACGAGATCCCCGATGTCGTCAAGGAGAAGCTGGGAGTGAGCGCCTGATGCCCGAGCAACTGACCCCCGAGCCCATGAACAAGATCTTCATCGACGTCGAGGTCGAGGACTCGATCCGCAACGACGCCGCCATCGCCGCCAAGCTCGAAGAAGTCTGCCCCGTCGACATCTTCAAGGACGCCGGCGGCAGCGTCGAAATCGTCGACGAGAACTGCGACGAGTGCGTCCTCTGCAAGCTCTGCATCGAAGCTGCCCCCGCCGGCACCGTGCACGTCAAGAAGCTCTACGACGGCACCGAGCTGAGCTAGAGCCCGGGACCCCTCAGCCCTGAATCACGAAGACCCGCCGAAGCGGGTCTTTTTCGTGCGAGGGATGGAGGACGAAGCGGCGAGGTGCCGCGACCGCGTGATAACCGAGGTCGCCAGATCATGCGGCCGATGGGTAGCTCCCGTCAGATCGCCAGCCGGTGCCCGGCAGCTTGATCCACTTCGGCCCGCAGGCGCTCGGGCAGCTCAACCCAACCGCGCAGGCGCGAGAGAAGCTCGCGGTCGCCCTCCAGCTCCACCCGATCCTCGGCCTCGCCGCCGAGCGCGATCGCGCCGATCACGTCGGGGGCGGTGCCGGTGAGAACGAGGTCGGCGCGCTCGGCCTCGCCGCGGCCGGCGCTGCTCTCACCGCCGCCGATCCTCAGCCAGTTCGAGTGGTCTTCGCCGTGAAGCTGGAGGACGATTTTCTCGCTGTCCTTCGGCGGATTGAGGATCACCCGCAGGGCGTTGGCGAGCGAAGTGGTAACCAGCCCGGGAAGATCCTCCAGGCGGTAGAAGTTGAGGCCCCAGCGCCCGAGCTCCATGATCGGCTCCTCGAGTTCGAGACCGAGAGCGGTCAGCTCGTAGACGGTTCCCGTCGCCGGCCGCTCCAACTCGCGCCGCCGGACGATGCCGTCCGCCTCGAGGTCGCGGAGCCGCCGAGTCAGCACGTCCGTCGGGGCACCGCCGACCCCCTTGGCCAGTTCCGAGAAGCGCAGCGGGCCGAGCAGCAGCTCGCGCACGATCAACACCGACCAGCGCTCGCCGATGTGGTCGAGCGCGGTGGCGACACTGCAGGACTGGTCGTAACTCCTCCTCCGGGGCATCTGCGGAGTGTAGCTAACTTTGTTTTTCAAACCCGTAACTTTGCTTTCTGGTACAGTCGCGCCGCATGAACCGGATCGCCGACCTCACCTGGAAGCACCCGAAGCTCGTTCTCTCCCTCGTCGCCGCTTTTACCGTGCTCTCCTTAGTCGTCGGGCGCGACGTCGAGCAGCACCTCAAGGCAGCCGGCTTCACCGACAGTTCCTCCGAGAGCGAGCGGGCCGGCGCTCTCCTGCGCGACGGCCTCGGCTATGACCCGAACCCCGGCCTCGTTGTCGTCGTCCGCGCGCCCAACGGCGGCCAGCTCGACACCTCCGCCCCGGCCGTGCGCCGCGAGGTCCGGCGTCTGAGCCAAGAGGTCGCCGGGGTCGAATACGTCGGCCGGGTCGTCGACCCACTGCAGGGCGCCCCCGGCAGCGCCCGACTCGTCGCCCGCGACGGGGAGTCGCTGACGATCCCCGTCTACCTCTCCACCGACGACATCCAGGACGCCGGCGGTATCGCCTCTGAGGATGTGCGTGAGATCCTCGCCTCGAGCTCGCTGGATGTCGCCCTCGGTGGCTTCGCCGCCGGCTTCAACGAGACCAACGACCAGACCCGCGAGGACCTGACCAAGGCCGAGCTGATCGCCTTCCCGATCCTCGCGCTGCTGCTGCTGTTCGTCTTCCGCGGCGTCATCGCCGCGGCGATCCCCTTGCTGCTCGGGGTGATCTCGATCGTCGGCACGCTGATGGTGCTGCGGGTGATGTCGAGCTTCGCCGACACCTCACTGTTCGCGCTCAACATCGCCACCGGCCTCAGCCTCGGCCTTGCCGTTGACTACGCGCTGCTTCTGGTCTCGCGATATCGCGAGGAGATAGGGCGCGGCGGTGCGTCGCGGGAGGCCCACCGCCGTACCGTGCAGACGGCCGGCAAAACGGCGGTCTTCTCCGGCCTCACCGTCGCCGCCGCGATGGCGGCGCTGATCGTGATGCCCCAACGCTTCCTCTACTCGATGGCGGTAGCGGGGGCCTCGGTGGCGGTGCTCTCCGCGGTGATGGCGATCCTCGTCGTTCCCTCCCTGCTGGCCCTGCTCGGCACCCGCATCGACGCTCTCTCGATCCGCCGCGGCCCGGCCGTCTCCGACGCCTCCGACGGCTGGTATCGGCTGGCGCGCGGGGTGATGCGGCGCCCGGTCGCGGTTGCCCTCGCCAGCTCGGCACTGCTGCTAGCCGCTGCCTCTCCGCTGCTGTGGACGACCTTGACCGGGCCGAGCGCCGAAGCGGTGCCCCCCGGCCAGCCCTCTTACGACGCCTACCGCTACCTGGATGCGCATTACCCGCGCGACGTCACCGAGGCGGTCACGGTCACCGTTGACGGCAGCGCCGGCCCGGCGCAGCTGGTCGCCTTCCAGCGCCAGATCCGCTCGATCGACGGCGTCGTCCGCGGCACCCCCTTCGCCCCCGCCGGCGAGGGGGTCGCCTACGCCAACTTCGCCCTCGCCGAACCGGCCCTCAGCGGCCCCTCGCAGGACGCCGTGGAGGAGATGCGCAATCTCAGCCCGCCCGGCACGAGCGCCGTCCTCGTCTCCGGCAACACCGCCGGCTTCATCGACCAGAAGCAGAGCTTGATCGAGCACGCGCCGCTGGTCGTCGCGATCGTCGCCTTCACCACCCTGATCCTGCTCTTCCTGCTCACCGGCTCGGTCCTGCTGCCGCTGAAGACGCTGCTGATGAACACCCTCACCCTCGGCGCCACGCTGGGGATCCTCGTCCTCGCCTTCCAGGAGGGCTGGCTCGACACGCCGCTCGACTACACCGGCCCGGCGGCGATCGAGGTGACCAGCCTGGTCTTCCTCTTCGCCGTCCTCTTCGGCCTCGCCACCGACTACGCGGTGCTGGTCATGGCGCGGATCAAGGAGCGCTACGACGCCGGCGACAGCAACGAGGAGGCGGTCGCTGTCGGCATCGGCCGTACCGGTCGGGTTATCACCGCCGCTGCGCTGGCGATCGCCGTCGTCTTCCTCGCCTTCGGCGTCAGCAGCGTCTTCTTCGTCAAGCAGATCGCGATCGGCATGGCGGTCGGGGTGATGATCGACGCCACCATCGTCCGCGCCCTCCTCGTCCCCTCACTAATGCGTCTGCTCGGCGACTGGAACTGGTGGGCGCCGAAGCTGCTGCGACGGATCCATCTCCGCTTCGGGTTTTCCGAGGCCTGAACCACGAAGACCCGCCAGGTGGCGGGTCTTGTGCGGGGGGAGCTACCCCCCGAGCGATTGACACTCGTTAGAGCGAGGGTAATTCCAGGCGCTTAGTCCGTCAACGGGGGAGAACTTTGCCGTCCCATGCCTTGTCGCTGTGGAGGATGAAGCGGCGTGGCGCCGCTAGCGATTGACACTCGCGAGTTCGGAGCAGCACTCCGGATGGGGTTCGAGTCCCCCGTCCTCCTCACGGTTTGCCGAAGGGCCGGATATCGCTGGCAAGGCCACAAATGTCATGTGGTCGGCGGGCAGCTCCCGCCAAATTGACCAGTCCGCGCCCTTCGGCTTCCCTCAGCGCAAGCTCTCGCAGGCAATGCCGTCCCGATCGGCATCCAGTCGGTGCGGATCCCGCTGGGGACCACCGTGGCGCTTATAGAACCTCTGGGCTTCGCGCCAGGTGCTGAAGTCCGAGCAATCCTTGTCCCCCGCCGATGCGGGTGGAACCGCGACGACAAGGGCAACAAGCGCGGCCAGGGCTGCAGCGGGCACTTTGAATCTCATGGATCTCCTCACAGAAGTAGAACAATCAGTACCTATATGACCACACCTGCTCCAGGTGAGTTCCACGCGTGAGGTCCGTCACGTTACGCCGATATAAATTTATATTGCGGTAACGTCTACACCGATGGATGCATCGGTACGCACGAGGCTTTCCCGAGACGACCGCATGGAGCAGACGCTGGCGGCGGCGCACTTGCTGTTCGCCGAACGCGGCTATGCCGCGGTGACGATGGATGAGATCGCCGCCGCAGTCGGCGTCACCAAGCCACTGCTCTACAACTACTTCGGCAACAAGGAGCGGCTCTACATCGCCTGCATGGAGCGGGCGGGCGATGCCCTGATCGCGACGGTCGCCGAGGCGGTCGCCGAGACTGCCAATCCCGGCGACGCACTGGGCACCGGCGTCCGCGCCTTTTTCTCTTTTCTCGACACCGACCGCTCCGCCTGGGCTGTCCTCTTCGACGAGACCCTCCCCCATCACGGCGAGGTCTTCGAACGGGTTGCCGCCTACCGCGGTCAGATCCTCGATCTGGTCGCCGGCTCACTGCTCCAGCAGCTGCCGGAGCGCCGACGCGCGGCGGCAAAAGTCGAAGTCGAGGCCCTCTCCATCGCGCTCATGGGCGCTTCCGAGGCGCTTGCCCGCTGGTGGCTGCGGACCGAGGCGATCAGCGCCGAAGACGCCGCCGAGCTTTTGATCTCCACCGTCGAGCCGGGCCTTCGCGACCGCTCGACCCCGACTTCAAATTCCCCCCAAGGAGGACCCACCCCCAAATGAACGCCAAAACCCGCAAAGTCGCCATCGTCGGCGGCAACCGGATTCCCTTCGCGCGCTCCAACAGCGTCTACTCGCACGCGAGCAACCAGGACATGCTGACCGCCGCGCTCGACGGCTTGATCGACCGCTACGGCCTCGAGGGCGAGACGCTCGGCGAGGTTGCTGGTGGCGCCGTCCTCAAGCACTCGCGCGACCGCGACCTGACCCGCGAGAGCGTGCTCAGCACCCGCCTCGCCGCCGAGACCCCCGGCTACGACGTCCAGCAAGCCTGCGGGACTGGCCTCGAGACGACGATCCTGGTCGCCAACAAGATCGCCCTCGGCCAGATCGACTCCGGCATCGCCTGCGGCGCCGACACCACTTCCGACGCCCCGATCGCCCTCAACGAGGGACTGCGTGAGACCCTGCTCGATGCCAATCGCGAGCGCTCGACGATGGGCAAACTGAGGACGCTGACCAAGGTCCGCCCCGGCCACATCGTCCCGGCGATCCCCCGCAACGAGGAGCCGCGCACCGGCCTCTCGATGGGCGAGCACTGCGCGATCATGGCCACCGAATGGGAGATCGGCCGTAAGGAGCAGGACGAGCTCGCGGTCAAGAGCCACAAGAACCTGGCGGCGGCCTACGACCGCGGCTTCTTCGACGACCTGATGACCCCCTACATCGGGCTCGACCGTGACCAGAACCTGCGCCCGGACTCGAGCCTGGAGAAGCTGGCGAAGCTGAAGCCGGTCTTCGGTGGGCCCGAGGGGACGATGACGGCGGCCAACTCGACGCCGCTCTCCGACGGTGCCTCCGCCGTCCTCCTCGCCTCCGAGGAGTGGGCAAAAGAGCACGACCTACCGATCCTCGCCTACATCACCGAGGCGCAGACCGCCGCCGTCGACCACATCCACAAGCGCGAAGGCCTGCTGATGGCACCCGCCTACGCGATGCCGCAGATGCTCGACCGGGCGGGTCTGAAACTGCAGGACTTCGACTACTACGAGATCCACGAGGCCTTCGCCGCCCAGGTCCTCTGCACGCTGAAGGCCTGGGAAGACAAGGGCTTTTGCTCCGAGAAGCTCGGCCGCGACAAACCGCTCGGCGCGATCGACCGCAAGAAGCTCAACGTCAACGGTGGCTCGCTGGCGGCCGCCCACCCGTTCGCCGCGACCGGCGGCCGGATCGTCGCCAGCCTCGCCAAGCAACTGAACGAAAACGGCAAAGGCCGCGGCGTAATCAGCATCTGCGCCGCCGCCGGCCAAGGTGTCGTCGCGATCCTCGAGGCCCCGGGAGGTGCCAAGTAACCATGGCTGACCGCTACTCACAGGTCGTCAACGCGCCGCTCGTCGGCACGATCGCCAAGCAGCTGGGCCTCCCCCAGCCGGTCGCGCTCGACCGCTACAAGGAGGGCCAGCCGGTTGTCGCTGGCCCGGTCCTCTCCGGTAGCGCCCCCGCAGGGCGACTGGGGAAGGCGATCGCCGCCGTCCTCGACAGCATCAAGGCCGAACGGGCCGGTGCCGAGGGCAAGGCGAAGGCGCTGATCTTCGACGCAACCGGAATCGCCAACTCGACCGAGCTGGTCGAGCTGCAGCGCTTCTTCTACCCGTCGATCGCACGCCTGCAGCGCAGCGGTCGCGTTGTCGTCCTTGGCACCCCGCCGAGTGAAGCTGGCTCGGTCGAGGCCCACATCGCCCAGCGGGCGCTGGAGGGCTTCACCCGCTCGCTCGGCAAGGAGATCGGCGGCCGCGGCTCGACCGTGCAGCTGGTCTATGTCGAGCCTGGCGCCGAGGACCAGTTGGAGTCGACGCTGCGCTTCCTCCTCTCCCCCAAATCGGCTTACGTTTCCGGGCAAGTTGTTCGGGTCGGGATGGGCGTCGCCGCCGCTCCCAAGCTCGACTGGGAGCGGCCACTGGCCGGCAAGGTGGCGTTGGTCACCGGCGCCTCACGCGGGATCGGCGCCGCGATCGCGACCACCCTCGCCCGCGACGGCGCCGAAGTAGTCGGCCTCGACATCCCGCCGATGGCCGCCGACCTCAAGGCCGTGACCGAGGCAATCGGCGGCCGCGCGATCGAAGCCGACATCACCGCCGCTGACGCTCCCGAGCAGATCGCCGCCGAGCTCTCCGCCGGGGTCGACGTCGTCGTCCATAACGCCGGCGTGACCAAAGACCGGACGATCGCGAAGATGCCGGAGGAGCGCTGGGTGCAGCTGATGGAGATCAACCTCTCCAGCGAGGAGCGGATCAACGAGGCGCTGCTCGGCGGGAAATTGCTGAACGCCAACGGCCGGATCGTCGGCGTCTCCTCGATGGCCGGGATCGCCGGCAACAACGGCCAGACCAACTACGCCGCCTCCAAGGCCGGGGTGATCGGAATGGTCGAAGCGATGGCTCCCGAACTGGCGAAGCGGAAGGCGACGATCAACGCCGTTGCCCCGGGATTCATCGAGACCCAGATGACCGCGGCGATGCCGATCGGCCCGCGCGAAGCCGGCCGCCGGCTTTCCAGTCTCTCCCAGGGCGGGCTGCCGGTCGACGTTGCCGAGACGATCGCCTGGTTCGCCAGCCCCGCCTCGACCGGCGTCAACGGCAATGTCGTCCGCGTCTGCGGCCAGAGCCTGCTGGGGGCCTAGATGGCAAAGACCCTCGACAGCAGCCCCAGCATCCTGCCGCTCTACGCGCGCGCGGCGCTGCCGATGATCCCCGGCGCCTCGCATCTCCCGTTTGTCCCGGGCGGGGGCGGCGAGATTCCGGACGGCCTCGATCTCGAGCTGGCCGGCGTCAAGGCCGAGGCGGCCGACGTTGCCGCCTACGCCAAGGTCTGCGGCTTTGGCCTCCGCGACACCCTCCCGCCGACCTACCCGCACATGCTCGCCTTCCCGCTGCACATGGCGGTGATGAGCGACGGCCGTTTCCCATTCGGCGCGGTCGGCCTCGTCCACGTTGAGAACTCGATCACCCAGAAGCGACCGATCGGGGTCAACGAGGAGCTGACGATCCGCGTCCGCCCCACCCAGCTGCAGCCACACCCGAAGGGCAAGACCTTCTCGCTCGTGACCGAGGTCTTGGTCGCCGACGAGGTCGTCTGGGAGAGCACCAGCACGATGCTGCGCCGCGGCAAGGCAAACGGCGACGCTCCGAAACAGGAGCAGGTCTTCGAGTCCCTGCCCGCGGACGCGCCGGCCAGCGCCGAGTGGAAGCTCGATGGCGGCCTCGGTCGCCGTTACGGCGGCGTCTCCGGCGACCGCAACCCGATCCACATGCACTCGCTGACCGCAAAGCCGCTGGGTTTCCCCAGCGCGATCGCGCACGGGATGTGGACCAAGGCGAGGGCCCTGGCCCAGCTGGAAAGCCGGCTCCCCGACAGCTTCGAGGTCGCGGTCCGCTTCCGCAAGCCGGTCCTGCTGCCAGCTCGCATCGAGTTCGCCAGCCAGGAGCAGGGCGACGACATCCTCTTCGCCGTCCGCGATGTCAAGAAGGGCACGCCTCACCTCGACGGCCGCGTGCGACCGACCAAGAAGACCAGTTCCAGAACCTCCAAAACCGCCAAAACCGGAAGGAAGAACACGAAGTGACGACCACCACCGAGAACAAGGGGATGGCGGAGCGCGGAATGGGCTTCGGGCTGCGGGCGCTCAACCGCCTCGCCGGCTCCGACCTGCTGGACCGCATCCGCCTCCGCAAGCAGGTCGAGAAGGCCCTCTTCCAGGGCACCAAGAACGGCTTCAAGGGCGCGACCGCGGCCGGCCGCACCTTCCAGGCCGCCCAGCGGCTGGGCAAACCCGCCCGCCAGAAGAAGGGCAAATCGAAGGGTCTCTTCGACCTCTCCCCCGATGACGAGCAGCAGATGTTCCAGGAGGCGGGTCGCTCTTTCGCTTCCGACCTGATCCGCCCGGCGGCCCTGAAAGCCGACGAGGACCGCGAGACCCCGCAGGAGATCCTCACCCAGGCGAACGAACTCGGGGTCAACATGCTCGGCGTCCCCGAGGAGCTCGGCGGGGTGATGACCGAGCAGTCGGCCGTCACCTCCGTGCTGATCGGCGAGGCGCTCGCCCACGGCGACATGGGCATCGCCTACGCCGCCCTCGCCCCCGGCGCCGCCGCCACCGCAATCGGCCTCTGGGGCAGCGCCGACCAGGAGTCGACCTACCTCCCCGCCTTTACCGGCGAGGATGTCCCGGCCGCAGCGCTGGCAATCCTTGAGCCGCAACCGCTCTTCGACCCCTTCGAACTGGAGACGAAGGCAAAGAAAAAAGGGGGTGAGTGGATCCTCAGCGGCACCAAGTCGCTGGTCGCCCGCGCCACCGAGTGCGAGCTGTTCGTAATCGCCGCCGATGCCGAGGGCATCGGCCCGGCCCTGTTCGTGGTCGAGTCCGGCACCAAAGGCCTCTCGGTCGAAGACGAGCCGGCGATGGGCCTGCGGCCCGCCACCACCGGCCGCCTCCTAATCGACAAAGTCAAACTGCCGGCCAGCGCCCTGCTTGGCGAGGGCAACGCCAAAGCCAAGGACTACGCCGCCTGCGTCAACCGCTCGCGGATCGCCTGGTGCGGTCTCGCCTCCGGCACCGCCCAGGCCGTCCTCGATTACGTGATCCCCTACGTCAACGACCGCCAAGCCTTCGGCGAACCGGTCTCCAACCGCCAGGGCGTCGCCTTCGCGGTCTCCGACATCGGCATCGAGCAGAACGGGATGCGGCTGGCGACCTACCGGGCGGCAAGCCGCGCCGACCGTGGCGAGAGCTTCAACCGCGAGGCGGCGATCGCCCGCAAGCTCTGCACCACGAAGGGGATGCAGATCGGCTCCGACGGCGTCCAGCTGCTCGGCGGCCACGGCTTCGTTAAGGAGCACCCGGTCGAGCGCTGGTACCGAGACCTCCGAGCCGCGGGCGTGATGGAGGGCGCCCTGCTCGTCTAGGCCCAGCCTGACGAGCGAAAGGACAAACATGATCAACCTCGAGATACCGAAGAAGTTCAAGCCGCTGGCGACCCAGGCCAACCAGGTCGCCACCGAGGTGTTCCGCCCGATCTCGCGTAAATACGACGAGGCCGAGCACGCCTATCCGAAAGAGCTCGACATGCTCGCCTCCCTGATCGACGGGATGAACGAGGGCTCCGACATCGGCGGCGCCGGCGCCGCCGGCGTCCGCCGCGAGAAAAGCGACGACGGTGAGAACCGCAACGGGTCCAACCTCTCGACCGTGCTCGGCATCATCGAGCTCTGCTGGGGCGACGTCGGCCTGCTCCTCTCGATGCCGCGCCAGGGGCTCGGCAACTCGGCGATCGCCTCGGTCGCGACCGAGGAGCAGCTGAAGCACTACGGCGGCAAGTGGGCGGCGATGGCGATCACTGAGCCGGAAGCCGGCTCGGACTCGGCCGCGATCCGCACCACCGCCGAGCTCGACGGCGACGAGTACGTCCTCAACGGCGAGAAGATCTTCGTCACCTCGGGCGACCGGGCCGACCTGATCGTCGTCTGGGCCAGCCTCGACCGCTCGAAAGGGCGGGCCGCGATCAAGTCGTTCATCGTCGAGCGCGACAACCCCGGTCTGAAGCTGGACCGACTCGAGCACAAGCTCGGGATCCGCGCCTCCGACACCGCCAACTTCACCCTGCAGGACTGCCGAGTGCCGAAAGAGGCGCTGCTGGGCGACCCGGAGGTGAAGGAGAAGGGCTTCGCCGGGGTGATGGAAACGTTCGACAACACGCGGCCGCTGGTCGCCGCGATGGCCGTCGGCGTCACCCGCGCGGCCCTTGAGGAGACGCGCAAGCGCCTCAAAGAGGCCGGCGTCGTGATCGACTACGACATCCCCGCCAACAACCAGCACGCCGCCGCCGCCCGCTTCCTGGAGATGGAGGCCGACTACGAGGCGTCCTGGCTGCTCACCCTGCAGGCCGCCTGGATGGCTGACAACTCGAAGCCGAACTCCCTGCAGGCCTCGATGGCGAAGGCGAAGGCGGGGCGCACCTGCGTCGACGTCACCCTCGGCTGCGTCGAGCTCTGCGGCAGCGTCGGCTATGGCGAGGATGAGCTGCTGGAGAAGTGGGCCCGCGACTCGAAGATCCTCGACATCTTCGAGGGGACCCAGCAGATCCAGCTGCTGATCATCGCCCGGCAACTACTGGGGAAGACCTCGAGCGAACTCAGGTAGCCAGGCACACCCAACACCAAAGGGGCGACGGGACAAAAACCGTCGCCCCGCTCGGCCGACCGGCCG
>DATDLJ010000093.1:0-37534 GCA_036519395.1 Solirubrobacterales bacterium
GCCTGGGAGATCTTGTCGACCGTCAGCTGTTTCGGGGTGATTTTGATCGTCACCGGGTCGTACATGTAGCCCTCGGCGAGCTTCTTGATCGGCGGCGGCATCGTCGCCGAGAAGAGCGCCGTCTGGCGCCCGCTCGGGCACATCCGCAAGATCTTCTCGACGTCCTCGATGAAGCCCAGGTCGAGCATCTCGTCGGCCTCGTCGAGGACCACGTAGCGGGCCGCGGTGAGGACCAGCGAGCGCCGCGACATCAGGTCCATCATCCGCCCGACGGTGGCGACGACGACGTGAGCGCCAGAGCGCAACTGCGACTGCTGGGAGCGGATCGGGGCACCGCCGAAGACGGCGACGATCTCGATCGGCAGGTGCTCGGCGAAGGTGCGCAGCGCCTGGGTCACCTGGATGCAGAGCTCGCGGGTCGGGGTGAGGACGATCGCCTGCACCTCGTCGTTCTCGGGGTCGAGGTACTGCAGCAGCGGCAGGCCAAAGGCGGCGGTCTTGCCGGTCCCGGTCTGGGCCTGGCCAATTACGTCGTGGCCGCCGAGCAGCTCCGGGATCGCCTGCTCCTGGATCGGCGTCGGCTCCTCGAAGCCGAGCTCGTCCAGCGCCTGCTGGATATCAGGCGAGAGGCCTAGGTCTTTGAAGGCGGTCACTTAGGTGCAGTCATCAAGAGGAGGTCACTTAGTGGGGTCCAACAAGAGCTTGCCGGAGGTACGGCGGGCAATCAGGTCTTCGTGCGCCCGCGCCGCTTCCGACAGTGGGTAGACCTCACCGATCGTAACCGCCAGCTCGCCCTTGGCGATCGACCCCAGCAAATCGCCGATCATCGGAACCAGCAGATCGGGGCGCATCAGCAGGTGGGCAAGCCAGAAACCGATCACCGACTTCGAGCCGCGCAGCAACGAGGCGGTGGAGACCTCACGCTGTTCGCGCGAGGCAATCCCGAAGACGACCATCCGCCCCAGCGGCGCCAGCACGCCCATCTCGGCGTCGAAGGCGTCGCCGCCGCTCATATGCAGGACGGCGTCGACGCGCTTGCCATCGTTGGCCTCGCGGATCGCCGCGCCCAGGTCCTCGGCGCGGGAGTCGACGCAGGCGTCGGCGCCAAGGCCGCGGACCAGCTCGCGCTTCTCCTCGCTGGAGGCAAGGCCGATCACCCGCGCCCCAGCCCGCTTCGCAACCTGCACCGCGAGGGTGCCGGTGCCGCCAGCGGCGGCCTCGATCACGATCGTCTCCCCCGACTCGATCCGGGCGCAGCGATGGACCAGCGCCATCGCGGTCAGCCCCTGCAGCAGCGCCCCGGCGCCCTGGTCGTAGTCGACCTCGGGCGGCAGCTCGATCAGCTGCGCCTGCGGCACAGCCACCTTCTCCGCGTAGCCACCGCTGCCGAGCAGGGCGACGACGCGGCGGCCGTCGTTGGTCTGGCCGGCGATCTCGGCGCCCGGGATCAGGGGCAGGGTCTGCTCGGCCAGGTAGTCGTTGCGGGAGGCGTGGGTATCGGCGAAGTTGATGCCGCTGCGCTTGACGTTGACGACGATCTCGGCGAGCTTGGGATTGGGATCGGGGACCTCGGTGAACTGGAGAACCTCGGGGCCGCCGAACTCGTCGATCTGGATCGCCTTCATCGGACGGTGAGTCTCGCAGGACAGGCGTTAGGCTGCCGTCCGCATGTCGCTCACGGTAGTTGGATCAATCGCCTTTGACGCAGTAAAGACCCCATTTGGGGAGCGCGAGCGGATGCTCGGCGGCGCCGCCGTCCACTTCTCCCTCGCCGCCAGCTTCTTCACCGAGGTACGACCGGTGGGGCCGGTCGGTGATGACTTCGGCGCCGAGCAGTTCGAGGTCCTCGAAAGCCGCGGGGTGATCACCGATGACATCGAGCGCGTCACCGGCGGTCAATCGTTCTTCTGGCGCGGCCGCTACGAGTACGACCTCAACGTCGCCCACACCGAGGACACCCAGCTCGGCGTCTTCGCCGAGTTCGAGCCGAAGCTCTCCGAGGCCTCACAAACGGCCGACACCCTCTTCCTCGCCAACATCCAGCCGGACCTGCAGCGCCAGGTGCGCGCCCAGTGCGGGGCGGCCCGGCTCAGCGGCCTGGACTCGATGAACCTCTGGATCGAGACCGCGAAGGACTCGCTTGAGGCGGCGATCAGCGAGGTGGACGTCCTCGTCGTCAACGACGCCGAGATCCGGATGCTGACCGGCGAGTCGAACCTCGCCCGCGCCGCCCGCGCGGTGATGGACCTGGGGCCGCAAGCGGTCGTCGCCAAGCAGGGCGAGTACGGCGCCGCCCTCTTCACCAAGTCGGGCTTCTTCGCTCTGCCGGGCTTCCCGCTCGAGGACGTCCGTGACCCGACCGGCGCCGGCGACAGCTTCGCCGGCGGCTTCTTCGGATACCTGGACGGGATCCTGGGGGATATCGACGGCCATCTCGGCGACCTCGATGACGCCGAGCTGCGGCGGGCGATGGGCTACGGCACCGTCCTCGCCTCCTTCAACGTCGAGGAGTTCGGCACCGAGCGGGTGGCGCGACTGACCCGCGAGGAGATCGACGCTCGCTTCGAGGAACTGCGTTCGATGACCCAGTTCGAGGGTCCCGTCGCTTCTTAACAGCCGACAGGAGCGAAGTGACAGAATGGGCGCCGCCCGTGGCATCTGACTCGCTCACCATCACCGACAACCGCACCGGCCAGACCTACGAGGTGCCGATCTCCGACGGCACCGTGCGGGCGATGGATCTGCGGCAGATCAAAGTCGACGAGGACGAATTCGGGATGTTGGCCTACGACCCGGCCTTCACCAACACCGCCTCCTGCCGCTCCGCGGTCACCTACATCGACGGCGCCGCCGGGATCCTCGAACACCGCGGCTACTCGATCGAGCAGCTCTGCGAGAAATCGACCTTCCTCGAGGTCGCCTACCTGCTGATCTTCGGCCAGCTGCCGACTGCCCCCCAGCTCGACCGCTGGATCTACGACATCACCCACCACACCTTCGTCCACGAGGACCTCAAGCATTTCTTCGAGGGCTTCCGCTACGACGCCCACCCGATGGGGATGCTGCTCGCCGGCGTCGGCGCCCTCTCGACCTTCTACCCCGACGCCAAGCAGATCGACGATCCCGAGGAGCGCTACATGGCGGCGGTGCGGCTGATCGCCAAGGTGCCGACCCTCGCCGCCTTCTCCTACCGGCACAACATGGGGCTGCCCTACGTCTACCCCGACAACGAGCTGAACTACGCCCAGAACTTCCTCTCGATGGTCTTCAAGAAGACCGAGGACCGGCACATCCCCAAGGACGCGCTGACCAAGGTCCTCGACGTCCTCTTCATCCTCCACGCCGACCACGAACAGAACTGCTCGACCAACGCCGTGCGCGGCGTCGGCTCATCCGACGTCGACCCCTACTCGGCGGTCGCGGCTGGGGTGGCGGCGCTCTACGGACCGCTGCACGGCGGCGCCAACGAGGCGGTGCTGCGGATGCTGCGGCGGATCGAGTCGCCGGAGAACATCCCCGACTTCCTCGAGCGGGTGAAGGAGCGCGAGGAGAAACTGATGGGCTTCGGCCACCGGGTCTACAAAAACTACGACCCGCGGGCACGAATCATCCAGCAGCATTTGGATGAGGTCTTCGAGGCGACCGAGTACAACCCGCTGGTCGAGATCGCCCGTGAGCTGGAGAAACAGGCGCTCGATGACGAGTACTTCACCTCGCGCAAGCTCTACCCCAACGTCGACTTCTACTCGGGGATCATCTACGAGGCGCTGGGAATCCCGGCCGACATGTTCACCGTGATCTTCGCCATCCCCCGCACCGCCGGCTGGGTCGCGCAGTGGATGGAGATGCAGGAAGATCCGGAGAAGAAAATCGCCCGGCCGCGGCAGATCTACACCGGCGAGCGTGAGCTCGAGTACGTGCCGATCGAGAATCGCGAGGGGCCGGAGAAAATCGTCGGGCCGCCGGCGCGACGCCCGAAACGGCCTCGTCGCGGCGCCTGAGTGCCTGGCTGGAAGCTGACCGTCCGGCACGGGTCGGACGTGGATCACCACTCGTTCGACGACCTCGGCGAGGCGGTGGCGGCGATGCGGGAGCGGGCGCTGGCCATTCGCAGCGAGGGACCGGTGCGGCCCGTGCGCTCGATTCGGGACTTCGATTCTGGCGATCAGGTCCACGCGCGGCTGCAGCTGAGCAGCGGCCGCTTCTTCAAGAAGAACGTGGCCGGGGTTGACGTGCGCGGCGACGGCACGTTCGTCCCCTACAAGGGCGGGGTAACCCGGGAGGAGCTGGATCCGACCGACCACGACACGCCGTTCGACCTGGTGCGGGAGACTTTGGAAGCAGAAGCGCGATGAGCAAGACCGAGACCGAGATCCCCAAGGGCAGCTACGCCGCCGGCGAGCGGGTGAAGTTGCCGGCCGGCGCCGAACCGCCCTTCACCGTCTTCATCAACGGCGTCGAGCAGTCGAAGGAGAGCTACCGAATCGAAGCCGGCGAGATCGACTTCGGGCGGCCGATCGTCAAGGAGAAGGTCGGGACCAGCCGCTGGCTGGCGATGTACCTCGGCCTCTGGGGCACCTACCGCAAGAACGAGACGATCGACCTCCAGTTTGCCAAGGGCGGCAAGATCGAACTGCGCTCCGACCTGCCGGTGATCCCCTACGCCGAGGGCGAGGCCCCGTGAACATCGGCTTCCTCCTCCTCTGCGACCACAGCGAGGCCGTCAACGGCAAGCTCTACCTGACCGGTGGCGGCTGGAACGTCCTCAACCTCCCCGAGCTGCCAGCCGAGTGGTCCTTCTCGATCGGCCTCGGCATCGACGTCGCCTGGCACGAGACCAACAGCCCCCACGAGCTGGTCGTCACCGTCCAGGACCCCGACGGGGTCGAACTAGGCGAGGGCCTGACCGCCAACTTCGAGACCGGCCGCCCCCCGGGCCTCCCCGAAGGCCAAGAGCAACGCCTGGTCATGTCGATTGCCGCCACCGCCAGCTTCGCCACCGCCGGCCCCCACGCAGCAGTGGTCCAGGTCAACGGCGAGGAGATCGGCCGCGCGCGCTTCTACCTGATGGAGGGCGGGCCGCCTGAGGTCGCTCTCTAGTTAAAAGACGTACAGCAGTAAGAAGGCGATGATCGCGAAGGCTGCACCGGCCGCCTGGATGCCGCGGTCGCCGGCGATGATGCCGGACATCGAGCGGTCGTCGTTGCGGTCGTAGATCAGGTAGAGGTAGCGGAAGATCCCGTAGACGGCCGGGGGGATCGTCCACATCATCTCGCTACCGACGAGCGGTGAGTTGACGGTGTAGATCGCGTAGCTGATCACGGTGCCGGTGGTGACCAGGGAGACCATCTGGTCGAGGAACGGCAGCGAGTAGTGCTCGAGGACCGGCCGGGTCGAGGTGCCCTCGTGCAGCTCGGAGACCGCCTCCTGGCGGCGCTTGGTGAAGCCAAGGAAGGCAGCGAGCATGCCGGTGCAGAGCAGCAGCCATTCGGAGGCGTGGGCGTCGACGGCCTCAGCGCCGGCGGCGACGCGGAGGATGAACAGCCCCGCCAGGGTCATCACGTCGATGATCACGATCTGCTTCAGGCCGAGGCTGTAGGCAGTCTGGGCGACGCCGTAACCGACGACCATCAGCCCCACCTCCCAATTGACCGCGCCGAAGGCGAGGGCGATCGCAATCAGAGCGAGAACGGGGGCGATCGTCATCGCCGCCCGCTCGGAGAGCTCGCCGGCAGCTAACGGGCGGAAGCGCTTCTTCGGGTGCTTGCGGTCGAGCTCGACGTCGATCAGGTCGTTGAGGAAGTAACCGGCGCTGGAGACGAGGCAGAAGGCAACGAAGGTGACGACCGCCTCGGCGATCGCGTGGCCCTCGGTGAACTTGCCGGAGAAGAGCAGGCCGGCGAAGACGAAGACATTTTTGACCCACTCCTTCGGCCGCCCGGTCTTGATCGCCGCGCGCAGGGGAGAGCGCCGTGGCACCACGGGCTCGGGTTGCGTCGGCTTAGCCGGCACGGTGGGCTCTTCGGAGGTAATCGTTTCCATCGCGGGAGGGTGGTCCGGGAGCCGCATCTGGCTGTCCGACCGGGAATTCGGGTCGCGACAGGGTACCGACGAGCGAGGTCAGCCCTCGCTCCCTCCCTCCTTCTGGGCAGCTTCCAGCGCTTCCAGGTCGTCGCGGTCGCGAGGGCGATCGCTGGCGCGCTTCATCGCCAGAAGGTGCTCGAGCGAGCAGACCCGAAGCGTCATCCCCTCGAGGTCGATGTCTTGGGCTTGCCTCTCAAGCTCCTCGTAGTGAGGAACCTGCGGAAGCCCCTGCAAAACGTCGATTTGACCGAGCTCGGTCATCACAAGCGTCCTGTCGCCGGTCTTCAGAAACGTCGAAATGGCAGTGGAATCGAGAAGGCGCCCACCCACATCAACCCTTCCCCCCAGCTCCCGCAGGAGGAGATCCAGCTTCTCCAGGTTCTCCCGGTCCGGATCGGGAACAACGTCGAGGTCGCGGGTCCCTCGCAGATAGCCCCAGGCGTTGACGGCGAGACCGCCGACGAGGACGAATCTGATCTCCGCCTCAACCAGCCGCTGGAGCAGCTCGCGCAAACGCAGGGGCGGTCCACTCAAGTGCGCTTGGCACTCCCCGTGAACGTAGAAAGGAATTCGCTCAGCGCCAAGCCCTCGGCGAGGTTGACCGCAAGCGGGCGCTGTCCGTCTTCGCGGAGCTGACGACGGCGCGACTGCTCGTTGGCGCGCCATTGATCTGTTTGCCGGAGTTTGGCCTCCGGGCGTACGGGGGGCATGGGCAAAGGGTAGTCAGAGATCAATCAGAACGCCCGGGTTGAGCATCCCGGCCGGGTCGAGCTCGGCCTTGGCGGCGCGCAGAGCGGCGGCAAAGGGGGCCGGGCGCTGGCGGTCGTACCAGGGGCGGTGATCGCGACCGACCGCGTGGTGGTGGGTGATCGTGCCGCCGGCGTCAATGAGGGCATCGGAGACGGCTGCCTTGATCTCGTCCCACTGCTCGACCTCACCGCCGCGGATCGCCGGCGCGAGGACGGTGAAGTAGGGCGCGACGCCATCGGGGTAGACGTGGGTGAAGCGGCAGCTGACCCGCGGTGAGCCAGGGCCGTCCGCGGGCACCCCACTGACCTCGGAGACTGTGCGCCGAGCCGTCTCCATCACAGTGGCGTGGAACTCCTCGAAGCGATCCCAGGTGATCGCCGTCTCGAAAGTCTCGGAGAGGACGCCGCAGGCGACAAAAGTGTCGCGCAGGTACGGCGCCAGAAGGAACGCACCGCGCCACTGCCCCACCGCGTCCTCGCCGTCGCCAGAGGTGCGGACGTCGCCCGGCGCGCCGCCGTGCTCGCGGGCGATCTCCAGCGCCAGGTTCATCCAGTGGTCGACCGGGTGGTGGGCGGACTCGAAGCCGAGGATCAGGAGGTTGGCGCTGCCATCGCCGGCGCCGGTTAGCTCCGCCTCGCCAGCATCGAGGAGACGGCAGTTGGCGGGATGGAGGCCCGACTGGGCGATCGCGCGGACCGCTCCGGCCGCCGCGCCGAAATCATCGAAGGCGACGCTGATCGAGGCCTTGAATTCGGGCCGCGGGCGGATCCGCACCCAGGCCTCGGCGATCACGCCGAGGATCCCCTCCGAGCCGATCAGCAGCCGGTCGGGCGAGGGTCCGGCGCCGGACCCAGGCAGCCGCCGGCTCTCCCAGGTCCCGCGCGGGGTGATCGCCCGCACCGACTCGACCAGGTCGTCGATGTGGGTCTCCAGGGTGGCGAAATGACCGCCGGCCCTGGTCGCGACCCAACCGCCGAGGGTCGAGTACTCGAAGGACTGGGGGAAGTGGCGCAGGGTGAGACCGTGCTCGCGCAGCTGGTCCTCCAATCCCGGCCCGGTCGCGCCGGCCTGGATCCGCGCCGCCAACGATTGCGGGTCCACTTCGACGACCCGGTCCAGCCGCCGTAGGTCCAGCGAGACCGACGGGCGGTCCCCCACTCGCGGCTCCACCCCACCGCAGACGCTGGTGCCGCCGCCGAACGGAATCACCGCCGCCCCCTCCGCCTCGGCCCAGCTCAGCACCGTCTCGATCTCCGACTCGTCGCGCGGGTAGGCGACCAGGTCCGGCGGGTTCTCGAACTGCCCATAGAACCCCCGCACCACATCCCGGTAAGCGCTCCCCAGTGCGTGCGAGACCCGCTCGTAGCGCCCGTCAGAGAAGAGATCGCCGAACCCGCTCGGCACCTTCAGTCGAGCCTTCCGCAGCTCAACCTCCTCCAGCGGCACCGGCTTCTCAACCTCGCCCCCGAACCCAAACCGAGCCCGAATCCCTTCCGCGGCCTCACGCAGCTGGGTGGCCGTAGGAGCCTGGTCCTCGTACCCCCACCCCCAATGCTTGAGCCGCCGCTCAGCCATCGGGTGAACCTACTACCAGTGCACGCCTTTCATCAGATGCGCAAACGCAACGGCCTCGGTCGAAGGCGCTTTTTCCCGCGCCTCCTCTTTCTTCCCCTTCGCCGCCTGCGAATCGGGGAAGAGCTTGTAGGCCGTGTTGAGGATCGAGTCGCTTGCTTTCGGCGCCACCGCGTAGACCAGCTCACCGAAGTTGCCGAGGCGGGTCGCCACCTTCTTCGGTCGCCTGATCATCGCCTTCGCGATCATCTCCGCCGCCTCCTCGGGGGTGATCGCCGGGAACATGTCGTACATCCGCGTCGGCGCGATCATCGGCGTCCGCACCAACGGCATATGGATCGTCGTCAGGTGGACGTCGTCTTCGACCACCTCGGAGGCGATCACCCGGCTGAAGGCGTCGAGCGCTGCCTTCGAGGCGACGTAGGCGGAGAACCGCGGCGGGTTCGTCTGCGTCCCGATCGAGCTGATGTTGATGATGTGCCCGCTCTTGCGCCCCCGCATCGCCGGCATCAGCGCCAGGATCAACCGCACCGCACCCAGGTAGTTGAGCTGGATCGTGCGCTCGAAGTCGTGGTAGCGGTCGTAGGAGAGTGAGATCGAGCGGCGGATCGAGCGGCCGGCGTTGTTGACGAGGATGTCGACGTGGCCGTGGTAGGTCAGGACCTCCTCGGCCATCCGCTCGATGTCCTCGATGTCGGAGAGGTCGCACTGGTGGATGTGGGCGCTGCCACCGGCGGCGGTGATCTCCTCCTTCGTCTCCTCCAACTTGTCAAGCGAGCGGGCGACGAGCAGGACCGTGGCGCCGGCGTCGGCAACCTTGACCGCGGTCGCTTTGCCGATCCCCGAAGAGGCACCGGTGATCAAGACGATTTTGCCTCGCACCGCCGCCGAGAGCGAGCGGTCCTTGAACAGGTCGGGGTCGAGGTTGCGCTCCCAGTAGTCCCAGACCCGCGCCGCGTAAGACTCCAGCGGCGGCACCTCAATGCCCGACCCTTTCAACGCTTTCTGCGTCTGGGTCGAGTCGAAGGTGGTCGGGTAATCGACGTAGCTGAGCAGCTCTGCCGGCAAGCCGAGCTGGTCCAGCGCCAGCTTCGCCGCCCGCTTGGCCGGCGGCAGAAGTCTCAGCGCCGTCCGCAAGGCCCCGGTCGCCGGCTCGGTGACGTCGCTGTCGAGCCGGTACGCCATCTGCGGCGCATCGGCGGCCTTGGCGAAGATGTTGATCACCTCGCCGGCCGTGTGCGGGTTGGGGTCGGTGAGGTGGAAGGCGCGCCCGTTCAACCGCGGTTTGTGGGCGATGTGGTCGATCGCGGCGGCGACGTAGTCGACCGGGACGATGTTGATCTCGCCGCCTTCGATCCCCAACACCGGCAGCCACGAAGGCGCCACCCGGCGCAGCCGCTGCAGGCTCTTGAAGAAAAAGTAGGGGCCGTCGATCTTGTCGATCTCCCCGGTGCGCGAGTCGCCGACCACGATCCCCGGGCGGTAGACCCGCCAGGGCCGCTGGCACTCGTCGCGGACCAGCCGCTCGGACTCGTGCTTGGTTCGGAAGTAAGGGTTGTTGTCGAGCCGTTCGGCCTCGTCGAACATCTCCTCGGTCCACTCGCCGCGGTAGAGACCGGCGGCGGCGATCGAGCTGACCTGGTGGAAGCAGCCGGCCTCAACGGCGCCGGCGAGCTCGATCGCGTGGCGCGTCCCCTCGACGTTGGCAACCTCCTGGGTATCGGCATCGGCGGTGAGGTCGTAGACCGCGGCCAGGTGGAAGAAGTGGTTGATCTCACCCCGCATCTCCACCAGGTCCTCCTCGGAGACACCGAGTCCAGGCTGGGAGAGATCACCCGTGATCGGGACGATGCGGGCGCCGTCGGCGCCGAACCCGGTCCGCAGCTCCTCCAGCCGCCCGCGCGATCCAGCCCGCACTAGGGCGTAAATCGTGCCCTCGCGCTGCAGCAGTTTCTGGACCAGATTGCGGCCGATGAACCCGGTTGCGCCGGTGACGAAGTAACTCATTGGCATGCAGGGTATCTCGATGACGCTGCCCGCAAACTTCTTTCCTTAGACTGAGCCCAGATATGCCAGAGACGGCCACCGTGCAGATCACGATGCCTGAGATGGGCGAGTCGGTGACCGAGGGCATCGTCCTCGAGTGGCACGTCGCCGAGGGCGACGCGGTCAGCGAGGGCGACACGGTCGTCGAGGTATCCACCGACAAGGTCGACGCTGAGGTGCCGGCGCCGATGGACGGAGTGATCACCAAACTGATTGCTCAGGTCGATGACGAGGTGCCTGTGGGCGCTCCTTTGGCCGAGATGGAAGCTGGTGAGGGTTCCTCTGGTGAGGGACCGGATGCTGGGGGCGCGGGTCCTGTCTCCGATTCCGGGCTCCCCCTACCGGGGGAGTCCTCGGAATCGTCGCCACCCGCGCCAGAGACGGATAGGTCCCAGGGTTCCAACGGGTCAGGCAATGGTTCGGGCGCTGATGTGAGAGCTACGCCTGTTGCTCGGAGGGTTGCTGAAGCGACCGGGGTCGATCTTGCTTCGGTTAGTGGGAGTGGTCCTGGGTCGAAGGTGACCAAGGAGGATGTGATCGCTGCTGCTGACGGGAAGGGCAACGGGGCGGTTGCTGCCGCCGGCGAGGCCAAGCAGCTTCGGGGGGCGGCGGCGATGTTGGCCAATGCGATGGATGAGAGCCGGGCCGTGCCTACCGCCACCTCGTTCCGGACGATCGCCGTCGACACGCTGGACGCCAAACGCAAGGCGATCAACTCGGTGCTGAAGGAGCGCGGGCTGAAGGTCTCCTTCACCCACCTCGTCGCCTGGGCGATCGTGCAGGCGACCAAGGACTTCCCGGTGATGGTGCGGGTCTTCGCCGAGGAAAACGGCAAGCCGTTCGCGATCGAAGGCAACCCGGTCAACCTTGGGATCGCCGTCGACGTCGAGAAAAAGGACGGCTCCCACAGCCTGATGGTGCCGGCGATCAAGAACGCCGGCGAGCTCGACTTCACCGGCTTCCACTCCAATTACGAAGAGCTGATCGCGAAGACGCGTGAGAACAAGCTCTCCGCCGACGACTTCCAGGGGACGAACATCTCCCTCACCAACCCGGGTGGGATCGGGACGATGGCATCGGTGCCGCGGCTGCTTAGCGGCCAGAGCGCGATCATCGCCACCGGCTCGATCGCCTACCCGCCGGAGTGGAAACACGCCTCGCCGGAACGGTTGAAGCAGCTCGGCGTCTCGAAAGTGATGACGCTGACCTCAACCTACGACCACCGCGTCATCCAGGGCGCCGAGTCGGGCGCCTTCCTGCGCCGAATCGAGGAACTGCTGCAGGGCGAGGACGGCTTCTACGAGGCGGTCGCCGCCGACCTCGGCTTCGAAGCCCAGGTCGTCAGCACCGCCCACCCCGCTTCCGCTTCGGCGCCGCCGCTCAGCGCCGCCGCACCCAGCGCTGAACCGAGCAGCGCCCCCGACCAGATCGACGAAGAGCTGCTGCAGGCGGTGCAGGCGGCGACCTCGCTGCTCAAGGCCTACCGCACCCACGGCCACCTCGCCGCCCAACTCGATCCGCTCGGCTCCGAGCCAAAGGGCGACCCGGCGCTGCAGCCGGAGAACGTCAACCTCACCCCGGAGCTGATGGAACGGATCCCGGCCTCGATCCTCCGTATCGGCGTCCCCGGCGAAAACCTGCTGGAAGCGCTGCCAAGGATGCGGGCCTCCTACTGCGGCACGATCGGCTACCAGGTCGAGCACCTCTCCTCCCACCAGCAGCGAATCTGGCTGCGGGAGATGATCGAGACCGGCGCCCACCGCCAGCCCCTCACCGACACGGAGAAAAAGCGCCTGCTGGACCGGCTGATCGACGTCTTCCAGTTCGAGCGCTTCCTCGAGAAAGCGTATTTGGGGCAAAAGATGTTCTCGATCGAGGGGCTCGACGTGATCGTGCCGATGCTCGACGAAGCCGTCACCCTCGCCCAGCGCGCCAGCGCCGAGGAGGTCGTCTTCGGGATGGCCCACCGCGGTCGCCTCAGCGTCCTCGCTCACAACCTCGGCCGCCCGGTGGAGTCGATCCTCGCCGAGTTCGAGGGCTCGAAGCAGATCGACGCCGTGAAGGCGGTCGCCGCGATCCCCCACGGCGGCACCGGCGACGTCAAGTACCACTACGGCCACCGTGGGGTCTACGAGACCTTCGACGGCAACAAGATCTCGGTTCGCCTGTACCCGAACCCGAGCCACCTCGAGTTCGTCGACCCGGTCGTCACCGGCGGCACCCGCTTCCTCCAGCAGGACTTCGAGGGCCCGGAGCTGACACACGACTTCAAACGGGCGGTGCCGGTGCTGCTGCACGGCGACGCCGCTTTCCCCGCTCAGGGCGTGGTCGCCGAGACGCTCAACCTGCAGGCGCTCCCCGGCTACACGACCGGCGGCACCATCCACCTGATCCAGAACAACCAGGTCGGCTTCACCACCGACCCCTCAGACGCCCGCTCGACCCCCTACGCCGCCGACATGGCAAAGGGGTTCAACGTCCCGATCATCCATGTCAACGCCGACGACGTCGAGGCCTGCGTCGCCGCGGTGCGCCTGGCGATGGCCTACCGCGAGCGCTGGAGCCGCGACATCGTCATCGACGTGATCGGGTACCGCCGCTTCGGCCACAACGAGACCGACGAGCCCGCCTACACCCAGCCGACGATGGCGGCGACGATCAAGGCCCACCCGCCGGTCTCGGAGATCTACGCCGAGAAGCTGATCGGTGAGGGGACGGTCTCGGCCGAGGAGGTCGGCAAATCCTCCGACGAGCGCCAGGCGGAGATGTCGGGGGCCTTGAAAGCGCTGCGGGAGAAGATGGAGTCGGGCGAGTACGAGGACCCGACCGTCACCGGCGTCACCACCCAAACCGGCGAACTGCTCGACCGCACCGCCAGCCCGCCGGTCCACACCGCGGTTGGGGGCGAGAAGCTGCGGTCGATCAACGAGGAGCTACTGAGGACGCCGGAGGGATTCAACGTTCACCGCAAGCTGCGCCGCCCGCTCTCGCGTCGGACCGAGGCGCTCGAGGGGGGCGGTATCGACTTCGGCCAAGCGGAGGCGCTTGCCTTCGGCTCGCTGCTGACCGAGGGCGTCCACATCCGCCTCACCGGCCAGGACACCGAGCGCGGCACCTTCTCCCACCGCCACCTCGTCCTCCACGACGAGAACACCGGCCTCGAGTACACGCCGATGCAGCATCTGGAGGACGCCTCCGCCCCGTTCGAGCTCTACAACAGCCCGCTCTCAGAGATTGCCTGCCTCGGCTTCGAGTACGGCTACTCGGCGGCGAGCCCGAGCGCGCTGGTCCTCTGGGAGGCGCAGTTCGGCGACTTCTCCAACGCCGCGCAGGTGATCATCGACAGCTTCATCGTCTCCGGCGAGTCGAAGTGGGGACAGCAGACCCGACTGACGCTGTTGCTTCCGCACGGGTACGAGGGCTCCGGCCCCGAGCACTCCAGCGCTCGGATCGAGCGCTTCCTCGCCCTCGGCGCCGAGGGCAACATCCGCATCGCCTACCCGACCACCGCCGCCCAGTACTTCCACCTGCTGCGTCGCCAGGCGCTGATCAAGAAGCCGCGGCCGCTGATCGTCTTCACCCCGAAGGGCCTGCTCCGCCTCGACAAAGCGGCGGCCACGATCGAGGAACTGACCGACGGCGAACTGCAGTTCATCCTCGACGACCCCACCGTCGAGGAGCGGCGCGAGAAGGTCGAGCGCCTCGTGCTCTGCACCGGCAAGGTCTACTACGACATGGACAACAACGAGCGCCGCGCCGACGCCGAGAACGTCGCGATCGCCCGCGTCGAGATCCTCTACCCGTTCGCCAAGGAACACCTGGAGCGCCTGATCGCCGGCTACCCGAACCTGAAGGAGATCGCCTGGGTCCAGGAGGAGCCGCGGAACATGGGTGCTTGGAAGGTGATGTCACGGCGGATGCCCGGCGTCCTGCCCGAGGGCGTCACCCTGACCTATATCGGCCGCCAGGGCCGGGCCAGCCCGGGCGAGGGCTACTCAGGGGCCCACGCGCGCGAGCAGGAGCGCATCGTGCTCACCGCGCTCACCCCCGGGACCTAAGTCACCGTGGCGAGGAAGCCGTTCGAAAAGCCCGTCCCGGGCGAGCTCTTCGTCTGGGTCAAGCGCCTCTCTTGGATCGAGCTGGTCGTTTTCGGCGGTCTTCTCCTGTTCTGGCTGCTGCCGGGATTCGAGACCGAGACGATGGTGTTCGGCTGGGCCCACGGCTTGGGATTCATCGCGCTGTGCCTGGTGATTTGGTTCGCCTGCATCCGCAAGGAGAGCCCTTACACCTTGCTTGCCGCCACCCTTACTCCCGTTGGTCCAGTCGGCAGCGTGATTGGAATCGAGCTGATTGAGCGCAAGGGGTGGGGTGTTGGTGAACATCCGGGTTCTCAAATAGCAGACATAGAAAGCGCCCCGAACGCGGATAAACCGCTTGATTCCGCTTGACCAGGGGAGATCGAGGCGCTATAGCTAAACGCTGACTGTTCCTCAGGGCAGTCCCGCCAGGGGGAACGGCTCGCGTCGGCATCCCTCCCTGGCTACCGACGCGCAGGTGCAGTGTGGGTCGCGCGGACCCCCCTGCCTCCCGCGGCCCCGCTGCGCCTACCCTTTTAGCTTGCGCAGGACGGTCTGCAAGATGCCGGTGTTTATGAAGTACGTGACCTCGTTCGGCGTGTCGAGCCTGACCGTCACCTTGAAAGTGTTCTCTTTCCCGTCGTCGGTGCGGGCGGTGACACTCACTTCCTTCGCCTGCCCGCCTTCGAGGTCACCGACGTCGAAGCTCTCGGCCCCGGTAAGGCCGAGTGAGGCGGCGCTCTCGCCAGCGGCGAACTGCAGCGGCAGCACACCCATCCCGATCAGGTTCGAGCGGTGGATGCGCTCGTAGCTCTCGGCGATCACGGCCCTTACCCCCAGCAGTTTCGTTCCCTTCGCCGCCCAATCCCGCGAGGAGCCAGAGCCGTACTCCTTCCCCGCGAGGACGACCAGCGGCACGCCTTCACCGGCGTAGGCCATCGCCGCCTCGTAGATCGTCGTCTCCACGCCGTCGGGGAAGTGACGGGTGTAACCCCCGGCGCGCTCGACCAACTGGTTGCGAAGGCGAATGTTGGCGAAGGTGCCACGAATCATCACCTCGTGGTTGCCGCGGCGCGAGCCGTAGGAGTTGAATTCGCCTGGTTCAACCCCGTGATCCATCAACCAGCGACCGGCGGGGCTTTCCTTTTTGATCGCCCCGGCGGGGGAGATGTGGTCGGTGGTGATCGAGTCGCCGAGCAGGGCGAGGGCGCGGGCTCCGGCGATCGGTGCAACCCCGGGCGCCTCGGCCGGCATCTCCTCGAAGAAGCTGGGGCGCCGGACATAGGTGGAGTCGGGCCAGGTGTAGCGGTCGCCGGAGGGGACCTCGACCGCGTTCCACATCTCATCGCCGGAGAAGACACCGGCGTAGTTGCGCTTGAACATCTCCGACTCGACCGAAGCTCCAACCGCCTGCTTGATCTCCTCGGCGCTGGGCCAGATATCGCGCAGGTAAACCGGCTCGCCGTCGGACCCCTTCCCTAGGGGCTCGTTCTGGAGGTCGATATCCATGCGGCCGGCGAGCGCGTAGGCAACCACCAGCGGCGGGCTCGCCAGGTAGTTCGCCTTCACGTCCTGGTTAATCCGGCCCTCGAAGTTGCGGTTGCCGGAGAGGACCGCGCAGACGGCGAGGTCCTGCTCGGCGATCGCGGCGGAGATCTCGGGTGCCAGAGGGCCGGAGTTGCCGATGCAGGTGGTGCAGCCGTAGCCGACGAGGTTGAACTGGAGGGCATCGAGGTACTCGGTCAGGCCGGCGCGCTCGAGGTAGTCGGTGACGACCGTCGATCCCGGCGCCAGCGAGGTCTTCACCCAGGGCTGGCGCTTGAGGCCGCGCTGAACCGCGTTGCGGGCGAGCAGGCCGGCGCCGAGCATGACGCTGGGGTTGGAGGTATTGGTGCAGCTGGTGATCGCGGCGATGACGACGTGGCCGTGGTCGAGCTCGACCTCGGTGCCGTCGGCGAGGGTGACCGCGATCGTGTCGTGGCTGCGGGTTGTATCGACCGCCGTGCCGCTGACCGCCGGGCGGGGTTTGCTCGCCGCGTCGTCGTGGTCCTCAGCCGGCGGGTCGGATGCCGGGAAGGACTCCTCGATCGCCTCGTCGAGGCCGGCCCCCATCTGCTCCGCGGCCTCGGGGTTGAACTCGCACATCGCCTGCAGGAAGGACTCTTTTGCCTCCGAGAGCGGCACCCGGTCCTGCGGCCGTTTCGGCCCGGCGAGGCTGGGCACGACGTCGCCAAGGTCGAGCTCGAGCAGGTCAGAAAAGACCGGGTCCTCGGAGCTCCCGTCGGCGAACATCCCCTGCTCGCGGGCGTAAGCGTCGACCAGCTCGATCGTCTCGGTCGGGCGGCCGGTGAGGTCGAGGTAGCGGATCGTCTCGGCGTCGACCGGGAAGATCGCGCAGGTCGAACCGAACTCCGGCGACATGTTGCCGAGGGTGGCGCGGTCGGCGAGCCCGAGGGTCGGCAGGCCGGGGCCGAAGAACTCGACGAACTTGGAGACGACGCCGCGCTCGCGCAGCATCTCGGTGGCAGTGAGGACCAGATCGGTCGCGGTCGCCCCCTCCGGCAGCTCGCCGGAGAGTTTGAAGCCGACCACCTGCGGCAGCAGCATCGAGATCGGCTGGCCCAGCATCGCCGCCTCGGCCTCGATCCCGCCCACGCCCCAGCCGAGGACGCCGAGCCCGTTAACCATCGTCGTGTGCGAGTCGGTGCCGACCAGGGTGTCGGGGTAGGCCTGCAAAACGCCGTCGTTCTCGCGGCTGTAGACGACCTGGGAGAGGTACTCGAGGTTGACCTGGTGGCAGATGCCGGTCGCCGGCGGGACGACGCGGAAGTTGTCGAAGGACTGCTGACCCCATTTAAGGAACGAGTAGCGCTCGAGGTTGCGCTTGAAGTCGTGCTCGGCGTTGACCGCGAAGGCGCGCTCGTTGCCAAAGGCGTCGACCTGGACCGAGTGGTCGATCACCAGGTCGACGTCGACCAGCGGGTTGATCGCGGCGGGGTTGCCGCCGATCTCCTCCATCGCGTCGCGCATCGCCGCCAGGTCAACAACGGCGGGGACGCCGGTGAAGTCCTGCATCAGCACCCGGGCGGGCTGGAAGGGGATCTCGACGCTGGGCTCAGCGGCGGCGTCCCAGGAGGCGATCGCCTCGACGTCGGCGGCGCTGACCGAGACCCCGTCCTCCAACCGAAGGACGTTCTCCAAGAGGACCTTGATCGAGTAGGGCAGCCGGGCGACGTCGAAGCGCTCTTGCAGGACGTCGAGCCGGTAGATCTCGAACTCGCGTCCTCCTACCTGGAGGGTCGACCGGGCGCCGAAAGAGTCGCTGCTGCTCACGTATTCATCCTAGGCAATTGGTGGGGGTGGTCCGGTCGCCCTCGTTCGGACTAGCGCTTGTCAGAGGAGTGGCCAGAGGCGATGTCTTTTGCTGCCTTTTGGCCAGCCGAGCCGCTCTGGACTTTGACGCTGAGGGAAGGACTTACCAGGGCGAGGTGGGCGCCCGCGCGCTGGGCAAGCGGAGCGATGGTCACCTCTACCTTGTTCTTCTCGATCGCCTTGACCGTGGCCTCACCGACCTCCTCCGGAGTTGAGGTGCCCATTCCGGGGGGTGGCTTGGCGCCAGCGTCGGCGAACATCCCGGCTTCGCGGATGAATCCCGGCGAGACGATGGAGACGCCGATTCCGCGCGAATCCAGGTCGGCACGCAGAGCGAGTGAAAAGCCGCGCAGGCCGAACTTGGTCGCGTTGTAGATAGAAGACCTGGGGCTGGCGGCCTTGCCGGATAGCGAGGCGACAAAGACCAGGTGGCCGACGCCGGACTCGAGCATCGCCGGGTAGAGGGCGCGGGCGAGCAGCATCGGCGCCTCGAGGTTGACCCGGAGGGCGCGCTTCACCTCCTCGGCGCTGAAGTCGTCCAGTTTGCCGGCGCCGGGCAAGCCGGCGTTGGCGATGAGGATCTCGGTCCCGGCGGCTTCGGCGGCAAGCTGCTCGGCGGCGCCGGGCTCGGCCAGGTCCGCAGGGAGCACGCTGTGGCCGCTGCCGGGCAACTCCGCGGCAAGCGCCTCCAGCGCCTCGCGGTTGCGGGCGCTGAGGATCACCTGCGTGCCCCGCTCGGCGAGCGAGTTGGCAATCGCCCTGCCAAGGCCACCGGTTGCGCCGGTGAGGAGGGCTTTGCGTCCCGAAAGGTTCATCCCAGCGCGCAAGCTACCAGCCGCGGCGTCGAAAGAATCTCGATGGGAGCGGGGTCTCCGACTAAATATTTGCGTTTTATGAGCAGAACGCCGGCCGATCGTCTACACTGCCCGCGTTCGATCACCGAAACGCCGAATCCCCAGCGCAAAGAGCGTTTGGGGAGCGGGGGAACCACGTTTTCGGGGCGAGCCCACCTAACTGGTGGGGGCGCAAGCTCCTTTCGCGCTAGCCCGACAGCTAACCCCGTAGGCCGACGAAGGAGAATCGGTTTGCGTCACAACTTCAGGTTGGCTGGGCTTGCGTTTGTCGTGGCCCTTTGTGCAACCGCTTTGATCGCGCCGGGCACGGCTTCCGCCCGTTGCACGACCGGTGGCATGTCGCCCGCCGAAGTCGATGTCTGCACGCCGACCGCGAAGGCGAAGCTGCTCGACAACGGGATGCTGATCCCGCCAAAGAGCGCTCCCGCCCGGGTCAAGGCCGTGATCGCGGCCGCGAACAAGATCCGCAGCAAGCCCTACATCTTCGGTGGCGGCCACGCGCGCTGGTGGGATCGCGGCTACGACTGCTCCGGCGCCGTCAGCTTCGCCCTCCATGGCGGCAAGTTCCTCGAAAGTCCCCTCCCCTCTGGTCCGTTGATGCAGTGGGCTGAAGAAGGCGAAGGGCGCTGGATCACCGTCTACTCGAACCCGGGTCACGCCTACGCCGTGATTGCCGGTTACCGCTGGGACACCTCCGGCAGCACCAATGGCGAAACCGGCCCCCGCTGGCGCGAGGAATCGCGCGACCCCGCCGGCTTCACCGCCCGCCACCCAGCCGGCTACTAACCAGCTCCCAGCTGGAGAAGAATTCCGTACTCCAGTACGGCTAAGCCTTCCGGGCCAGATTGTCCTTGCTTTCCGCACCTTCCCGGATAACTTCATACGCATAGACGCGTCGACTCCCGACATCCGGCTATCGGGCCTCACCAAGTACTACGGCGAGGTGGCCGCGGTTGCCGGGATCGACCTGGAGATCGCCCAGGGGGAGTTCTTCACGATGCTCGGTCCATCGGGCTCGGGGAAGACGACGACGCTGCGGATGATCGCCGGCTTCGAGGACCCGACCGACGGCACGATCGAGCTCGCCGGCGAGGAGGTCGGCGGCGTCCCGCCCTACGACCGCGCCGTCAACACGGTCTTCCAGGACTACGCCCTGTTCCCGCACATGAGCGTCGGCGACAACGTCGCCTACGGGCTCAAGGTTGCCGGCGTTGACAAGGCCGAGCGGGCCAAGCGCCGCGACGAGGCGCTGGAGATGGTCCGCCTGCCCGGCTACGCCGACCGCAAGCCGGGCGAGCTTTCCGGCGGCCAGCGTCAGCGAGTGGCGCTGGCGCGGGCGATCATCAACCGGCCCAAGGTCCTGCTCCTCGACGAGCCGCTCGGCGCTCTTGATCTGAAGCTGCGCGAGGAGATGCAGGTCGAGCTGAAGTCGATCCAGGGCGAGGTCGGGATCACCTTCGTCTACGTCACCCACGACCAGGACGAGGCGCTGACGATGAGCGACCGCATCGCCGTCTTCAACAACGGCCGGATTGAGCAGGTAAGCGCGCCGCTCGAGCTCTACGAGCGCCCGGCCAATGAGTTCGTCGCCGGCTTCGTCGGCGTCTCCAACCTGATCGAGCGCGAGGGCGAGCGGATGACTATCCGCCCCGAGAAGATCGAACTGCTCGACCCCGGCGCCCCGACCGACGGGCTCCACACCGAGAGTGGACGCATCGTCGACGTCGCCTACGCCGGGATGGTCACCCGCTTCACGGTTCAGCTGGACACCGGGGAGAAGCTCCAGCTCGTCAAACAGAACGTGGAGAGCGCGTCCTCGGGCGCGTTGCCAGCGCAGGGAAACGAAGTCCTAGTCGGGTGGCGACCCGAGCACGCGGCCGCCGTCGGCGGGAGCTCAACCAAACAGGAGGTAGCACCATGAGGAGAAGGGATGGCAACCCTGCTCGCACGGCGTGGCTCGTCGTCGCCGGCCTGGTCGTCTTCATGCTCGTACTCGCCGGTTGCGGTGGCGGGGATGACGAGACCACCGGCAGCAGCAGTGAAGCACTGGAGAAAGTCGGCAAAGGCGAGGGCGAAGTCTCGCTGATCTCCTGGGCCGGTTACGTCGAACCGGGCTGGAGCAAACCGTTCGAACAGAAAACCGGTTGCAAAGTCAACAACAAGGAAGCCGGGACCTCCGACGAAATGGTCGAGCTGATGAAAACCGGGCAGTACGACGGCGTCTCGGCCTCCGGCAACGCCACCGCCCGGCTCGTCGCCGCTGGTCTCGTCGCCCCGGTCAACACCGACCTCGTTCCCAACTACAAAACGGTCTTCGCCGACCTTAAGGACCAGCCGTACAACACCTTCGAGGGTGTCAACTACGGGATCCCGCACGGGCGCGGCGCCAACCTGCTGATGTGGAACCAGAACGATGTGAAACCGGCTCCGGACTCTTGGGACGTGACGATGGACCCCGAAGTCGCCGCCCAATACAAAGGCAAGATCAGCCAGTACGACGACCCGATGTCGATCGCTGAAGCAGCCGTGTATCTCAAATTCCACGAGCCGGATCTCGGCATCGAAAACCCCTACGAGCTGAACGAAGATCAGTTCAACGCGGCCGTCGACCTGCTGAAAGAACAGCAGGCCAATGTCGGCGAATACTGGAGCGAAGCGGCCAAGCAGATCTCCGGCTTCGCCAACGAGGACAACATCGTCGGCACCACCTGGCAGTACCAGTACTTCGCGCTGAAAGGCGAAGGCGTGCCCGTTGCAGCAAGCCCGGCCAGCCAGGGATTTCTGCCGAAGGAGGGTGCGACCGGATGGTCGGACACCTGGATGCTGGCGAAGGACGCCAAACATCCCAACTGCATGTACGAGTGGATGGACTGGATCATCGAACCGAAAGTCAACGCTGAAGTCGCCGAATGGTTCGGCGAGGCACCGGCGCAGGAACTCGCCTGCAAAGAGACGGAAAACAAGAATTTCTGCGCCGAATACCACGCCGAAAACCCAGCCTTCTGGGAGCGGGTCTACTACTGGGAAACCCCGCTCGCGGATTGCGGCAACGGCGAGGAAGATTGCATGGACTACAACGACTGGGTCAAAGCCTGGACGTCGATCAAAGGCTGATCACGGTCTAAGCAATGGCATCTGAAGCGGTCGTGGAGAGGAGGTCGGTCGGCCACAGGCTGGCCGACCTCTTCCACGGCCACCCGCGCCTGCAGGTAGGGGCGCTGCTGGCCGGACCCGTCGGCTGGCTGGTGATCGGGTACCTCGGCTCGCTGGCCCTGCTCCTGGTCGCCGCCTTCTGGTCGGTGGACCCGCTCAGCGGGCTGACCGAAAAGAGCTTCACCCTCGAAAACTTCGAAGCGCTGGTCAACGAACCGGTCTACCGCGACATCATCTGGCGCACGGTCCGGACCGCGCTGCTGGTCACGATCACCGACGCGATCATCGCCTTCCCGATCGCCTTCTACATGGCGAAGCTGGCGAGCCGTCGCGGCAAGGCGCTGCTGGTGATCGCGATCCTCTTGCCGCTCTGGTCGAGCTACCTGGTCAAGGTCTACGCCTGGCGGACGCTGCTCTCCGCCAACGGGGCGATCAACTGGGCGCTCGATCCGATCGGGCTCAGCGGCCCTGGTTACGGCACCACCGCCGTCTGGCTGGTGATGAGCTACCTCTGGCTGCCGTACATGATCCTGCCGATCTACGCCGGGCTGGAGCGGATCCCGAACTCCCTGATCAGCGCCTCCGAGGACCTCGGCGCCTCCCCCTTCACCACCTTCCGCCGGGTGATCCTGCCGCTCAGCTTTCCGGCCGTCGTCGCGGGATCGATCTTCACCTTCTCGCTCACCCTCGGCGACTACATCACCCCGCGCCTGGTCTCCAACGACCAGTTCATCGGCAACGTGATCTTCAGCAACGTGGCCAACAACCAGCCCTTCGCCGCGGCCCTGGCGCTGGTCCCAATCGTGGTGATGATCGCCTACCTCCTGGTCGCCCGCCGCCTCGGAGCCTTCGAGCACGTATAGGCCGATGCGATGAGACTCTCGAAACGCTCCCGAATCTCGTTGCGGATCGGCGTCGCGGTCGGACTCGCCTTCATCTACATCCCGCTGATCGTGATTGTGATTTACGCCTTCAACTCGAGCCGCATACTCGAGTGGCCGCCGCCGGGCTACACCACCCACTGGTTCGACCAGGCTTTCAATAGCGAAGCCGCGCGAGAGGCGTTCTTCACCTCGCTGAAGGCAGGGGTGATGGCGAGTGCGATCGCCATGGTGCTGGGCACGCTGGCGTCGCTAGCCGTGGCGCGGCACCGCTTCTTCGGGCGGGAGACGATCTCTTTCCTGGTGATCCTGCCGATCGCCCTGCCGGGGATCGTCACCGGCGTCGCCCTCAGCAACACCTTCACCCAGGTGCTCGACATCCCCCTCAGCCTCTTCACCGTGATCGTCGGCCATGCCACCTTCTGCATCGTCGTCGTCTACAACAACGCCGTCGCCCGACTGCGCCGTCTCTCCGGCTCCTTCGAGGAGGCCTCGGCCGACCTCGGCGCCACCACCTGGCAGACCTTCCGCTACGTCACCTTCCCGGGGATGAAAAGCGCCCTGATCGCCGGCGGACTGCTGGCCTTCGCCCTCTCCTTCGACGAGATCATCGTCACTAACTTCACGATCGGCGCCGGCGAACAGACGCTGCCGATCTGGATCTACTCCAACCTCTTCCGCCCCCGCGAACTGCCGATCGTCAACGCCGTCGCCGTGATCGTGATCCTGATCTCGATCATCCCCGTCTACCTCGCCCACCGCCTCGGAGCCGAGGAGGGAGGCACCACCGGCGGCCGCGGCGCAGGCGTTGGCGGTGCGCGCGGTGGCGGCGTCGAGACCGAGGCCACCGCGGTCCCGTAGCCAGCGTTCGTCCTTTGTAGGGCTATAGACCACCAAAGGACGAACGCGCTGTTGAGGAAGCGTCACGGATGCCGATAGACGGGCATGGACCTGACCCGCCTGCTCATGGCCGTGGGCATATTCGCCGTCGCCTTCCCCCTTCTCTACTGGCGATTGAAGCGCGACGAGAGCCAGGGCATTAACCCGGAAGAGTCGCTGGAACAGATGAACCGTTGGACGGTTCGCGGCAGCAGCACGGCCGGCATCGTCATCGCCGCCGTCCTCGTCGTGGCGGGCATCGCCGAGGCCAACCTCGTCATCATCGCCGGCGCCCTGGCCCTGATCGCCTTCCAAATCTGGCGCCGCTCGACGGTCAGCTAGGAAGATCCGCTCCAGACGCTCCTCTCGCCGAGCGCTTAAAGCGGGATGTTGCCGTGCTTGCGCTTCGGCTGGTCGACGCGCTTGGTCTGCAGCATCCGCAGGGCCCGGATCAGCTTTGGGCGGGTCTGGCGGGGCTCGATCACGTCGTCGATGTAGCCGCGCTCCGCCGCCGAGTAGGGGTTGGCGAAGTGGGCTTTGTAATCGTCGATCAGTTTCTGGCGCCGCTCGTCGGGAGTCGGCGAGTTGGCGATGTCTTTGCGGTAGATGATGTTGACCGCGCCCTCGGGACCCATCACCGCAACCTCCGCCGTCGGCCAGGCGACGTTGTAGTCGGCCAGCATGTGCTTGGAGTTCATCACGTCGTAGGCGCCGCCGTAGGCCTTGCGGGTGACGACCGTGAGCTTCGGCACCGTCGCCTCGGTGAAGGCATAGAGGAGCTTGGCGCCGTGGCGGATGATCCCGTTCCACTCCTGGTCGGTGCCGGGAAGGAAGCCGGGGACGTCGGTGAAAGTCAGGATCGGAATGTTGTAGCAATCGCAGGTGCGCACGAACCGGGCCGCCTTCTCGGAGGCCTCGATGTCGAGCACGCCGGCGAGGAAAGCGGGCTGGTTGCCGACGATCCCGACCGGATAGCCGTCGAGGCGGGAGAAGCCGCAGACGATGTTTTTCGCGAAGTGCTCGTGGACCTCGAAGAACTCCTCGTCGTCGACGACGAGGGAGATCACGTTCCGCATGTCGTACGGCTTCTGGGGATCGTCGGGGACGACCGTGTCCAGCTCCTCGCTTTCGCGCTCGGGGTCGTCCGAGGGCTCAAACCGGGGCGGCGCCTCGAGGTTGTTCGAGGGCAGGAAGCTCATCAGGTAGCGGACGTCTTCGAGACAGCTCTCCTCGTCCTCGGAGGCGAAGTGCGCCACCCCCGACTTCGAGTTGTGGCTCATCGCCCCACCCAGTTCCTCGAACTCGACTTCCTCGCCGGTCACCGTTTTGATCACTTCCGGGCCGGTGATGAACATGTGCGAGGTCTCTTTGACCATGAAGATGAAGTCGGTCATCGCCGGCGAGTAGACGGCGCCGCCGGCGCAGGGGCCCATGATCAGGCTGATCTGCGGGATCACCCCCGAGCACTGGACGTTGCGGACGAAGACGTCGCCGTAAGCGCCGAGCGAGACGACACCCTCTTGGATCCGGGCCCCGCCGGAGTCGTTGATCCCGATCACCGGCGCCCCGACCTGGGCGGCCAGGTCCATCACCTTGCACATCTTCTCCGCCATCACCTCGCCAAGGCTGCCACCGAAGACGGTGAAGTCCTGGGAGAAGACGAAGACGGTGCGGCCATCGATCGTGCCGTGCCCGGTGACGACGGCATCGCCCCAGGGCCGGTTCTTCTGCATCTCGAAGTCGTAGGTGCGGTGGCGGACGAAGGTGTCGAGCTCCTCGAAAGAGCCGGGATCAAGCAGCTTCTCGATCCGCTCGCGCGCGGTCAGCTTCCCCTTCGCGTGCTGCTTCTCAACCGCGGCCTCGGAGGCAGAGTTGACCGCCGCCTCGCGCAGCTCGCGCAGGTAGGCGAGCTTCTCGTCGTGGGTTTCCGGGTTTCTCTCGCGCATCGGTGGTGAGGGGCCCGCTTGGGGACCTTGGGGCGGGCCGCGGCATTCTATTTGCGCCGGCTCCGCGGTGCCCCCAGATACACGAAGGGCCCGCCGAAGCGGGCCCTTCGATTCCACGATGCGCGTTGAATATTAGATTTCCGCGCAGATCACGAACGAGACGACCGACCAATCCCCGTAGGGACCGGCGCCAGTCTCGTGGGCAATTGCCTCCCAACCAGTGCGGGCGCCGCCGCTGGTGACGGGGAAGGAGCCGGTCACCGCGACGTTGGCGAGTTCGCCTTCGAGGCGGACGCCGCCGCCGAGCGCCTGCTTGCCGGAGGGGCAGTTGACGGTCGCGGTCTTGTTCTGTTCGTTGTTGGTGACGCTGCTGGAGTTCTCGTAGGCGATGTTGCGGAGCAGCTGGCCGTAGAGCGAAGCGGAGATCTTTGAGGCGACGATCGATTCGTTGCCGAGTTTGGCCGTCGTCACCGCTTCGTTAGCGAGGGTCCGCTGGCTGACCGCTTTTTTACCGATCTTTTTGCCGGTGACCGCACCGGTGGCGATCTTCGTGTTGGTCACCTGACCGGTGCCGATGTCGAGCGCGTTGACACCGCCATTTTTGATTTTCCCGGAGGTGACGGCTTGGGTCTTAATTTTCGCGTTGTTGACCGCCTGAGGGGCGATGTTGACCGTCTTCACCTGACCGGCGCCGAGTTTCACGGCCGCGAAGGCGGTGCCGCCGAGGGCGACGAAGAGGGCGACGCAGGACAAGACATTGGCCACCGAGAGGTGCCGCTTCAACTTGCTCACTGGTTGGACTCGCTTTCTAGGCCGACCCCAGCCGGCCACTTTGGGATGGGTTCAAAGCTCTTTCTCGCTCAGCTGAACGGCCGCCGCTGCGGCTCCGCAAGGCGGTCGAGCACGGCTTCGAGATCGGCCTCGACGAGGCCGCTCTCCTCCGCGGCGCGGATCTCGACCCGGGTGCCAAAGCCTTTCTCGGCCATCGTCACCTCGACCCCTTCGACGGTCGCGATCAGCTCCGCCAACTCGGGTTCGGACTTCATCAGCGTCCTCGAGACCTCGATCATGCTGGCCGCTTCCACCAGCCTCGCCGGGTTCCTCCCCGCGCCGGGAGATGGGATGAACCGTTCAGATCACGGGTGGTGAGTTAACCCCGCTATAGGCGGGTTAACTCACCAATGGCGCCTAGAAGAAGGCGCCGCCCTTGTATTCGCCGAAGACCTCGCGCATCGCGCCGCAGACCTCGCCGATCGAGGCTTCGGCTTTGAGCGCGGCGCGGATCGGGTGGAGGAGGTTGCCGTCGCCGCGGGCGACGTCGCGCAAGGCCTCCAGCTTGGCCTCGACCTCGGCCTGGTCGCGGTTCTCCTTGAAGGCTTTGAGGCGCGCCAGCTGGCGCTGCTCGGCCTCGGGGTCGACCTTGAGGATGTCGACGTCGTCGACCTGGTCGGTGACGTATTTGTTGACCCCGACGATGATGTCCTGGCCGCTCTTGTAGCGCTCGTGGTAGCTGTGAGCCGACTCCTCGATCTCGCGCTGCATGAACTCCAGCGCCTCGACCGAGCCGCCGAGCTCTTCGACCTTCTCCATCAGCTCCTTGGCGCGAAGTTCGATCTCGTCGGTCAGCGACTCGACGAAGTAGGAGCCAGCAAAAGGGTCGACGGTGTCGGCGGCGCCGGACTCATGCGCGATCACCTGCTGGGTGCGCAGGGCGATCCGGGCCGAGCGCTCGGTCGGCAGTGCCAGCGCCTCGTCGAAGCCGTTGGTGTGCAGTGACTGGGTGCCGCCGCAGACGGCGGCGAAACCCTGCAGGGCGACGCGGATGATGTTGACCTCCGGCTGCTGGGCCTGCAGCGTGACGCCGCCGGTCTGGGTGTGGAAGCGGATCTGCATCGATTTCGGGTTCTCCGCCCCGAACCGCTCCTTCACGATCTCGGCCCACATCCGCCGCACCGCCCGGAACTTGGCGATCTCCTGGAAGACGTTGTTGTGACCGTTGAAGAAGAAGGCAAGACGCGGCGCGAATTCGTCGATCTTCAGACCCCGCGCCAGCGCCGCTTCAACGTAGGCAATCGCATTGGAGAGCGTGAAGGCGACCTCCTGCACGGCCGAGCAGCCCTTCTCGCGGATGTGGTACCCGGAGATCGAGATCGTGTTCCATTTGGGCACGTTCTCGTTGCAGTACTCGAAGATGTCGGTGGTCAGCCGCATGGTCGGCTCGGCCGGGTAGATGTAGTTGCCGCGGGCCATGTACTCCTTCAGCACGTCGTTCTGGACGGTGCCGCGCAGCTTCTCGGAGGGAACGCCCTGTTCCTCGCCGACCAGCTCGTAGAGCAGCAGCAGGATCGCCGCCGGGGCGTTGATCGTCATCGAGGTGGAGACGCCGTCGAGCGGGATCTGGTCGAAGCAGATCCGCATGTCCTCGATCGTGTCGATCGGGACCCCGGTGCGGCCAACCTCGCCGTGGCAGAGCGGGTCATCGGAGTCGCGGCCGAGCTGGGTGGGCAGGTCGAAGGCCATCGAGAGGCCGGTCGAGCCGTGCTCAATCAGGTAGCGGTAGCGCTCGTTGGTGTCCTCCGGCGAAGCGAAGCCAGCGTACTGGCGCATCGTCCAGAGCCGGTCCCGGTACATCCGCTCGTGGATGCCACGGGTGAACGGCGGCGCCCCGGGCTCGCCGAGGCGCTCCTCGAGGCCGGGAGCGACATCGCTCTCGTCGTAGAGGGGATCGATCTCGATCCCGGAGTCGGTGAAGATGCGCTCGTCGTCGGGGCCGACCAGCGGCGCGATCGTGCGGTGGGCCTCGGAGGCCCCGGATCCGTCAGCTGCAGACATCTGCCGGAAGGATATTGAGGCGGCTCAGTCCGAGGCGCCGACCAGGCGCTCGACGCCGCTCTGCTCGATCGTCCGCCGCAGCCCTTCGGTCAGCTCGATCTTCGGCTCCCAGCCGAGCAGGTCGCGGGCGCGACCGATATCGGGCTGGCGCTGCTGGGGGTCGTCGGTGGGGAGCGGCTCGTAGATGATCTCCGAGCGCGAATCGGTCACCTCGATCACTGCCTTGGCCAGTTCCAGCAGGGTGAACTCGTTCGGGTTGCCGATATTGACCGGCATGTGGATATCCGACTCGGCGAGCTTGACGATGCCGTCGATCAGGTCGTCGACGTAACAGAAGCTGCGCGTCTGGCTGCCGTCGCCAAAGACGGTCAGCGGCCGGTCCTGCAGCGCCTGGCGCAGGAAGGTCGGGATCGCCCGCCCGTCCATCGCCCGCATCCGCGGCCCATAGGTGTTGAAGATGCGGACGATCGCGGTGTCGACGCCCTGCTGGCGGTGGTAGGCCATCGTCATCGCCTCGGCGTAGCGCTTCGCCTCGTCGTAGACGCCGCGCGGTCCGATCGGGTTGACGTGCCCCCAGTAGTCCTCTT
The DNA here is from genome assembly GCA_036519395.1 of Solirubrobacterales bacterium. GTDB lineage: Bacteria > Actinomycetota > Thermoleophilia > Solirubrobacterales > 70-9 > VAYN01. The sequence goes on from DATDLJ010000093.1 coordinate 29,033, forward strand.
TCTGCGGGTGCACCTCTGGATCGCCGTAGACCTCGCTGGTCGAGGCGATCAGGAAGCGGGCGCGCTTGAACTTGGCGACGCCGAGCATGTGGTGGGTCCCGTGGGAACCGACCTTGAGCGTGTGCAGCGGCAGCCGCAGGTAATCGATCGGACTCGCGGGCGAGGCGAGGTGGTAGACGAAGTCGATGTCCTCGGGGATATCGACCTTCTCGATGATGTCGATGTTGCGGAACTCGAACCGATCGTCACGGATGTGGGCGATGTTCTCCAACGACCCCGTCTCGAGGTTGTCGATGCAGATCACCCGATGCCCGTCTCCGAGCAGTCGCTCGCAGAGGTGGGATCCGAGGAAGCCGGCGCCGCCGGTGACTACGCAGGTGCTCACGGGGGCGATCCTAGCGGGCTGGCACCAACTGGACATTCCTCCGGGTGCCCTCGCAATTTCCGCAATGTTGGTTTGAGGAATCCGTCCAAACGGGGGGAGAACTCGGCCGCTCTCGTACTTAGCGCTGCCAATGTCCGAGGCGAAGAACTGAAGCGGCAGGGGGGAATTGAGCGGTGGAGACTGTTAGCGCCGAGGCCAATGAGCCGCGGCTTGGACCAGGAGACGATGCGGCGCGCAAGCGCGCCGCTGTCGAGACTTATGCGCAGAACGAAACGACATTGCTGCGGACGGCGCGGCGCTTCTCGCTCTGTACAGAGGACGCTGAAGAAGCCCTGCAGCGAGGGCTAGAGATCCTCCTGCGCAAAGCGCCGACCTCCGATCCGCGCGAACTGATCAAGTGGACGCAGACGGTCGTCAAACGCGAGGCGCTGGCGGTCCGCAGGGAGCGAGAGGAGATCCTCGCTGGGCCGGCGGTCGCCGATGCCTTCGGAACCGAGGACTGGGTCGCCCTTCTCCCCAGCGGTTCGGCCGGGCCGGAGGAGAGAACGGAGCGCCGGGAAGAGATCGCCCGCAGCCGCGAGGCGCTGCAGGCGCTGAAGCCCCAGGAGCTGCGCGCCCTGACCCTGCTCGCCGAGGGCTACTCCTACGCGGAGATCGGCGAGATCACCAACTGGAGCCGGACCAAGATCAACCGATCCCTGGCCGAGGGGCGGGAGCGCTTCCGCATGCTGATCGCCCGCAGCGAGGACGGCAGCCGTTGCGCGGAGCTGCGCCCCCTGCTCTCCGCCTTCTGCGACGGCGAGGCGAGCGCGGAGGAGGTCACGGTCCTGCGCGAGCACCTGCGCGCCTGCGCCAGCTGCCGCGCGACCTTGCGCGCCTACCGGGCGGCGCCGGCAACGGCGGCGGCCCTGGCCCCCACCCTCCCCCTCCACCGCTCGCTCTGGGAACGGGCGCAGGACGCCTTCGAGGGAGTCGCCGCCCGCTTCGGGGGCGGGGCCGATGGCGTCTCGCAGGTGGCCGGCGGTGGGGCGAGCGGAGCCGGCGTGGCCGCCGCGGCGAAGGTGGCCGCGGTCTGTGTCGGCGCCGCCGGGGGCGCGGCGGCGTGCATCGGCGCCGGCCTCGTCCCGGCGCCACTCGACCTCGGCGGTGAGCAGGACCGGCCGCGGCTGGAGCGTCAGATCGTCGGCACTCCCGACCCCGCGGCACCTCCACCCGTCACCTACGAGCCAGCTCCCGTGGCGCCAAAGGACGAGCCGCGGCCCAAGCGGAACCGCAAACCGGATCGCCAGCAGGCGCCCGCGCAGAGCGAACCCGTCCCCGCCGAAACCGCCCCAGTCAGCGGCAGCGCGGTCGAATACACGCCCCCGCCCGAACCGGTGACCGAACCGGCGCCGGTGGCCGCGAGCTCTGGCGGAGGCGGCAGCCCAGCGGGGGAGTTCGGGCCATGATCCAGTTGAGATCGGCTTTAGCGATCCTGGCGGCGATCGCATTCATCGCAGTTGCCGATGAAGTCCGCGCCGCCAGCGGCAACCTCAGCGTCGAAGCGGAAGCCACCTGGCACGCCGATCCCACCTTTGCGATCGCCTGGGACCCGATTCCGCCGCCCAACCCGACCGAAGCGGTCTACCGGATCTTTGACGCTCAGGAGCAGCTGGCGCTGGCTTTCCGCCGGCCGCTGCACCAGGCGACGGAGCCGATAGAAGCTCCAGCTGCTCCCGGGGTCTACCGGCTGGAGGCCTGGCTCGAGAACGGCGCCGGCGTCGAGGGGGCCCACTCCAGCGCCACCCTTCGCTTTGACGACACCGTCCCGGCGATGCCTGCGGTCTCGCAACTGGCCGGGTGGGCGCTGAGTGCGGATGATGCCGAGGTCAGCATCGGGCCTTCCCCGGATCCGCCGCCACCCTCGGGGATTCGCGGCTACGCGCTCTCGGTCGACCGTGGTTCCGGCAGCTCGCCCTGTGGCCACCCCAGCCAGTGCGAGCCGGCGGAGATCGACCTCGCCGGGGCAGCGGGAGGCGCGGTCTCGCTAGGCACCTTGCCCGAGGGGATCAGCTTTGTCCGGGTGCTGGCGGTCTCCGGCGCGGGAGTCGCCTCGGCGCCCATCACCGCCGAGGTCCGCATCGACGGCAGCGCCCCGATCGTCTCCCTGCAGGGTGCATCTGCGAGCTGGAGCAGTGGACCGCTGGCGCTAACCGCGGTGGCGAGCGATCAGCTCTCCGGGATGGCGGCGGCGGGGCCGCTTGGCCCTTTCACCGCGATCACGATCGATGGCGCAGCCGCGACCAGCGCACCCGGCAACGCGGTCACCGCCTGGGTCACCGGCAGCGGCATCCACCGGGTCGAGTACTTCGCGCGGGACGCGGCGGGCAACGTTGCCGACGGCCGCGCAGCTGGTTCGGCGACGGTCCGGATCGACGCCGAGCCGCCGCGGGTCGCGTTCGTCGCCACGCAGGACCCAGCTGACCCCGAGCGAATCGAGGCGATCGTCAGCGATGACCTCTCCGGACCGAGCGATACCCGAGGGTCGATCGGCGTCCGCCTCGCCGGCACCCGCGCCCGCTTCGAGCAGCTGCCGACGCAGGTCGGGGACGGGCACCTGATCGCCCGCTGGGACTCCGACTCCTATCCGGAGGGGAAGTACGAGTTCAGCGCCACTGGCTATGACCTCGCCGGCAACGTCGGCGGCGGCGCCAACCGAACCGGCGGCGGCAGGATGGTCCTCATTAACCCGCTGAAGATCGCGACGGCGATCGCGGCGGGCTTTGGCAAAGGTTCGAAGCAGGCGAAGCGGATTCGCAGCGGCGGCCGAGTCAAGTTCTCGGGACAACTACGCACCCGCAATGGTCCGCTCACCGCCGGGCTGCCGATCGTGATCACCGAGAACTTCGCGGCGGGTGCGAAGCCGGCGCGGCGGATCACCCTCATCCAGACCCGTGCCGATGGCACCTTCTCGGCAGGGCTGGCCCCTGGCCCAAGCCGCGAGGTGACCGCCAGTTTTGCCGGCAACCGCTTACTCACTTGTGCCAACAGCGAACCCGCCCGACTTCTTGTTCCGGCTGCGGTCCGATTGCGCACCTCCGCGGGCAGCGCCCGGATCGGCGGTGCCCCGATCGTCTTTAGCGGCATGCTCGCGGGCGATCGGGTCGAGCCCACCGCCCGCGCCGGCCTCCCGGTCGAGCTGCAGTTCCGCTTCCGCGGCAGCGGCTGGCGCGAGTTCCGCACGCTCGAGACCGATCGCCGCGGCCGCTTCCACTACCGCTACCGGTTCAGCGACGACGACAGCCGCGGCATCCGCTTCCAGTTCCGCGCCTACATAAAAGACCGCGAGGGCTGGCCCTATGAGCCAAGCGCCTCGCGGCCTGTACTGATAACTGGTCGCTAGCGGACTAGCGGAGCGCGGCGAGCTGGTCGCTGACGGTGCCGACCAGGCCCCGGGCGCGGGAAGCCTGCTCCTCGATCGCCTTGCGGACGCGCTGCTCAACTTCGTTGCGGTTGCGCTTGATCGTGGTCTCGACCTCGCGCTGACGCTTGCGGGCCTGGCGCTCGACCTGGTTGCGGGTCTTGCGCGCCTCGGTGATCGCCTTACGACGGGCGGTGGTGCCACGACGCTCGGTCCGTTTCAGCGATTTCCGCAGCGAGCTGCGGTAGCCCTTGACCTGTTTCTCCGCTTTGCTGCGGTCGGTCCAAGGCTCGACGAGATCGGAGACACGGTCGCTGACGGCGAGGACGGCGCCGACGGGGAAGTCAACGGCGGTCTCGACCACGGTCTGGACCTGGTTTTTCTCAGCGACCGCGGTCTTGGTGGCGGCGCGTTTGGAGGCTTTCGCCGTTTTCACCGCAGATTTTTTCGCTTCGGTGGTGGCGCGTTTCGCCTGCGTTTTAGCTTTGCTGCCGTTTTTACTCTCTGCCATTTGAAGAAAACACCTCTTTGATCAGGGGTTGGGGGCTGGGGGAAGCCCGAGTGTAGCGAACATAAGTTCGTAGGAACACACGTTCTTAAACCCGTTTGGCGTTTCGGTTACGCGGTCTTCGCGAGTTGCGCGGCGCGCACCGTCGCCAGACCCTCGTCGCCGTTGGCGGCGGCGACCGGATAACGCGCATCGAGGTCGAGCATCGCCTCGGCAAGCTCACCATCACCGAAGGCAACCGCGCCGCCAGCCTCGCGGACGATCAGCTGCGCGGCGGCGGCGTCAACCGAGCGGCAGGGACGCAGGCTCAGCATCGCGTCGAAGCGGCCGGCGCCAACGTAGGCAGCAGTGATCGCGATCGCGCCGACCACCCGCAACCGAAAGACCCTCCCCGCGAGGGCCTCGAACGCCGGCAACGACCATTCGGGCTCAGCCGACTCGATGCCGACCACCTCAAGGCGATCCGCCTCCGGGGAGACCTGAATCGGAAACCCATTCAGCTCGGCGCCGGCGCCGCGGCTGGCGAGGAACTCATCATCGGCGCCGAAGTCGTGGACGAAGCCGAACTCGACGTCGGCCATCGAGGGGCCGGAAGCGACGGCGATCGAGACGGCGAAGGAGGGGATCGTGCGGCGGGCGTTGAGCGAGCCGTCGATCGGGTCGATCACCACCCGCGCGGCCCCACCGGAACCGAAGCTGACTTCGCCGCGCTCCTCGGAGACGGCGATGAAAGAGGCGCCGTTGGCGGCGAGCTGGTCGAGCTCGGCGAAGACCACGTCCTCGCAGAGCCGGTCGATCACCAGGGTGCGATCGCCACCCTCGCCGACGCCCTCGTAGACGGTCCGCTCCTCGCTCGTCCGCGCCGCGTCGAAGATCGGGCGCTGGGCAGCGACGATGCGGCGGCAGATCGCCGGCCAGTCGGCGGAGAGGACGTCCATCGGCCAGATGCTAGAGATGCTGCGGTAGGCGCACCTCACCACAGAGCCGATGATCTAGCTTTGGGGCGATGCGCGAGGACCACTCGACGACGGATACCCCCGCCTCGGAGCGCCAGCACGCGATTGCCCACACCACGGGGCCGTTGCTGATCGTCGGGCCCCCGGGGACCGGTAAGACCGACCTCCTCGCCCGTCGCCTCGCCCGTCTCGTCGCCACCGGAGCGCGGCCAGAGGAGGTGCTGACGATCGCCTCGCGGCAGGCCACCGCGGCGCGCCTGCGCGAACGCTGCGAGGCGCTCCTCGACAGCTCCTTCGAGGAGCTCTGGATCGGCAGCTGGGATGCGATCGGCGAGCGCATCCTCCGCGAGTATCCCGAGGAGGCTGGGCTCGACCCCTTCTTCGACGTCCTCGGCCGGGGCGAGCGCCTGGCGATGCTGCTCGACCGCCTCGACCAGCTGCCGCTGCGCCGGCACGAGATCCGCGGCAACCCAGCCGGGTTGCTGGCCCGTCTGCTGGCGCGGATCGACGGGCTGAAGGCCGAACGGGTGGGCCCGACCACCCTCTCCGAGCGGGCGCAGGAACAAGAGGGCAGCGCCGCCGGTGAGGCCGGGCGCGAGGCGGTTCGCCGCGAGCTCGAGTTCGCCGAGCTCTACGCCGCCCACGACCGCATCCTCGCCGAGTCGGGCAGCCTCGACCATGGCGACGTCTTCCTCGCCCTCGACTGCCTGCTGGTCGAGCGCCCCGACGTGCGGGAGAGGATCGTCGCGCGGTTCACCTACCTGATGGTCGACGAACTGGAGGAGGCTTCGCCGGCGCAACGGGCCGTGGTGGAATCGCTTGCCGCCGACAACCCGAATCAAGTCTTCACGCTCGAGACCGGCGGCGAGGATGAGGACGCCGGGGCCGAGCGGTGGTTCGCCAAACAGCACCCGGGTGGCGAGCGGGTTCCTCTGAAGGAGCGCTTCCGCGATCCGCAGCTGAGCTTCTGGCGCTGCACGAACGAGCGCGCCCAGGCCCAGGCGGTGGCGCGCGCGATCGAGCACCTGGTCGCCGCTGGCTCGGCGGCGGATGAGATCTGCATCCTCGTCGCCGATCCCGCCAAGCAGGGAGGCTCGATGGCGGCGGCGATGGAAGAACGCGGGATCCCCTTCCACCTGGCCGGACCGGCAGCACTGTTCCAACGGCCGGAGGTGCGCGACGCGATCGCCTGGCTGCGGGTGCTCGCCGACCCCGACGACTCAGCGGCGGCGGCGCGAGCGCTGACCCGGCCGCCGGTCGAACTCCGCTCCGGCGACCTGGCGCGGTTGACGACGATCGCCCGGCGGCGCAAGCTCGACCTCGTCGCTGCCTGCGAAGCCGCCCTCGACAGTCCCCAGTTTCAGCCCGAGGCGCGAGAGCGGATCGGCGCCTTCCTCAAGCTCTACAACGGCGCAGCAGCGGTGATGGAGGAACGGCGGGCCGATGTCTTCGTGCGGCGGCTGATCGAGCAGGTCGGGCTGCGTCGGCAACGCCTCTTCGCCGCCCAACCAGAGGTGGCCGAGCGACTCCTGGGCCTCTCCCGCCTGGCCGAGCTGGCGACGGCTTGGACCCGACGCGAGCCGCACGGCTCGACCCGCGGCTTCGTCGCCTACCTCAGCGCCGTCGCCGAGGCGGGGGTCGAAGAGGAGGAGGCCGAGCACTCGCACTCGCCCGGCGCGGTCAACGTGATGGCGGCAGCCGCCGTCAAGGGGCTTGGCTTCGACCACGTCTTCGCGCTCGGCCTGGAGGAGGAGCGGGACTGGGGCGAGATGGGTTGGCCGGCGCGCCGTGGGCTCGTCCTCTCAAGGCTTGAGCACAGCCAGGAGGGCGAGGGGTCGCAACCGTCGCGCTACTACGAGCAAACCCTGGCGACGGCGGGCGCCGAGGAGGAAATCCACGAGGAGGAGTTGTTTGGCCCGGCCGAGGGCCTGCACGCGACCTATCGGGCGCTGCGCGAGCAGGTGCTCGAGGACTCCTGGCAGGCGGGACGGGAGCTCTCAGAGCCGCGGCTCGATACCGCGGTCGACGTCAACCGGGCAATCGCCCGCTACCTCGAGCTGCTGAAGCTGGCGGCGCTGGCGCAGCGGCCCGGGGACGAGCCGACGGTGGAGGCGATCGAGGCGGTGAACGGACTGCTGCGGCAGGTGTCGACCCCGGAGCAGCAGGCCGAGTTCGACGCCTCTTCACTCGACGCCTACCTCTTGGACTCCGAGCGCGAGCGCGGACGCCGGTTGGAGCTGGTCGCAGCGCGCGAGGAGCCCTCGCTGGCGGCCTTCCTGCCGCGGCGAGGCGACGGCATGCTCAGCCTCTCGGCCTCGGACCTGACGCTCTACCTCACCTGCCCGCTCAAGTACAAGTTCGCCCGCGTCTTCGGGATCCCGCAGGAACCGACGATCAACCAGCGCTTCGGGATCCTCTTCCACAACGTCCTCGAACGCTTCCACAAGGAACCGCCGGAGAATCCAGAGGACGGGCTGCGAGAGCTAAACCGGCTCTTCGAGGCCGGCTGGCGGCGGACCGGCTTCGGCTCCAGCGACGACGAGTTGCAGTTCCGCGACCGCGCCCGCGAGGCGCTGCGGCTCTACTGGGAAAACGAGCGCGAGTCGGAAGGCGAGCCGCTCTGGCTGGAGAAAAAGTTCGACTTCAAGGTCGGCGACCACCATGTCCGTGGCCGCGTCGACCGCGTCGACCGCCTCCCCAACGGCGACTACGAGCTGATCGATTACAAGACCGGCGAGCGCAAGAGCGCGGAGGATCTCGACGACGATCTGCAGCTGGCGCTCTACCGAATGGCGGCGCGCGAGGCCTGGGGCATCGAGGCCAGCACCGGCAGCTACTACTACGTCCTCGATGGCGACAAAGTCGCGGCCCCGACCAAGCCCGACGACGCCGAGCGGGTCGAGCGCACCGTCCTCCAAGTCGGCGAGGGCATCCTCAGTCAAGACTTCGAGCCCCGCCCCTCCCCCAGCGTCTGCAGCTGGTGCGACTACCGCCTGATCTGCCCGGCGGCCGAAGCCTGAGGGGACCTCGAGCCGCGAGGGAGGGTGGGACATCCTCCTACCTTCGCTGGGCTATTCGCCTGGTGACAACTTCAGCAGTCCTAGAACGTGCGCTGGGGCGAATAGCTAACGCCGCTCGTACGGAGGATGTCCCACCCTCCACACGACACGAAGCCGCAGATCGCTGACGTGCGAGGGACGGATCGCAAGAGCCACTCGTTGGAGGGGTCGAGGTACCCGTCGTACGAGCGGCG